>NZ_JFHC01000087.1 GCF_000698595.1 Caballeronia glathei
CTCATGGGTACTGTCTCCTGACTGGCTTCGGGTTAGTGGGACTTCGTGAAGTATCGACTTACCGGCGCAGACTCGGCTGCCTGCTCGTTCCGGACCGTCGCGGCTAGGGCGCGGGCGTCGCACGGATTTGCGTATCGCGCTCTTCCTTGTGATATACAATATTCCATACGCAATATCCAAATAATCGACGTTTACCCGGAGTTGTTGCCGAAGTTGCACCAACTCGCTTGACAAATATGGTGTTTGGAATACTGTATATCACCACGCAACCACAAAACCGGCCGACAAGGAGACGTCATGGCAGATGTGCTTGAAATCAGACCGCAGGATTCGCAGGCGGAAGAGCCGCAACAGCTTACGGACGGGTTTCATCTCGTCATCGATGCGCTGAAAATTAACGACATCGACACCATCTTCGGCCTGGTCGGCATTCCGATCACCGACCTGGCCCGCCTCGCGCAAGCGGAAGGCATGCGCTTCATCGGCTTCAGGCATGAGCAGCACGCGGGCAACGCAGCCGCCATCGCGGGCTACATGACGAAAAAGCCGGGCATCTGCCTGACGGTGTCGGCACCCGGCTTCCTGAACGGCCTGACGGCGCTGGCGAACGCGACCACCAACTGCTTCCCGATGATCCTGATCAGCGGGTCGAGCGAGCGCGAGATCGTCGACCTGCAGCAGGGCGACTACGAAGAAATGGACCAGCTGAACGCAGCGAAGCCGTACGCGAAGGCCGCGTACCGCATCCTGCACGCCGAGGACATCGGCATCGGCGTTGCACGTGCGATTCGCGCGGCCGTCTCGGGCCGCCCGGGCGGCGTGTACCTCGACCTGCCGGCGAAGCTGCTTTCGCAGACGATGGACGCACTGAAGGCGCAGCAATCGCTGGTTCGCGTGATCGACGCGGCACCTGCGCAGATCCCGGCGCCCGATTCCGTCAAGCGCGCGCTCGACGTCATCAAGGGCGCGAAGCGCCCGCTGATCCTGCTCGGCAAGGGCGCAGCCTACGCGCAAGCCGACGCGGACATCCGCGCGCTGGTCGAGAAGAGCGGCATCCCCTATCTGCCGATGTCGATGGCGAAGGGCCTCCTGCCCGACACGCATGTGCAATCGGCATCGGCCGCGCGCTCGTTCGTGCTCGCCGAAGCGGACGTCGTGGTCCTGATCGGCGCGCGCCTGAACTGGCTGCTCTCGCATGGCAAGGGCAAGACGTGGGGCGGACCGAAGCAGTTCGTGCAGATCGACATCTCGCCGACTGAAATCGACAGCAACGTCGCGATCGCCGCGCCGGTGATCGGCGATATCGGTTCGTGCGTGTCGGCGCTGCTCGGCGGCATCGACGCGAGCTTCCCGAAGCCGTCCGCCGAATGGATCAACGCCATCGCGGAACGCAAGAACAAGAACCTCGCGAAGATGGCTGCGACGCTCGAAAAGAATCCGTCGCCGATGAACTTCCACAGCGCCCTGCGCGCGATTCGCGACGTCCTGAAGACGCGTCCGGACATCAACGTCGTCAACGAAGGCGCCAACACGCTCGACTATGCGCGCAGCATCATTGACATGTACGAGCCGCGCAAGCGCTTCGACTCGGGCACGTGGGGCATCATGGGCATCGGCATGGGCTTCGCGATCGGCGCCGCGGTGACGAGCGGCACGCAGGTCGTCGCGATCGAGGGCGACAGCGCGTTCGGCTTCAGCGGCATGGAACTGGAAACCATCTGCCGCTACGACCTGCCGGTGTGCACGATCATCTTCAACAACAACGGCGTCTATCGTGGCACCGACGTGAACCCGACGGGCGGCAAGGACGTTGCGCCGACCGTGTTCGTCAAGGGCGCGCGTTACGACAAGATGATCGAGGCGTTCGGCGGCATCGGCTACAACGTGACGACGCCGGAAGAGCTGACGCAAGCGCTCGTCGAGTCCATCAAGTCCGGCAAGCCGTCGCTCATCAACGCGGTGATCGATGAAGCCGCCGGCACGGAAAGCGGCCGCCTGACGAACCTCAACCCGCAAAGCGGCGCGACGAAGAAGTGACGGGAAAGCCCTGAAGGAAAGGCGCCCGCAGGGGCCTGACCTTCACGACTCGTGCGCATGCGGCCCGCATCGGCCCGCATGCGCTGTCTGCGTGTCTTCGCATTGACGAGAACGGCGGCCTTCGAGGCCGCCGTTCTTGCGATGTCCCCCCGCAACGCCCGATGACTCGCTGCGCCGGGTTGCGTCAGCGTGTGCGTCGAAACAATTCAATCGGAAAACACAAAGATCGTGGCCTCGCGTGCGCGGGTCAGCGGGTCGGTGCGCGCGTTCGCGAGCGCATGAACACCATGCGAACGCGCCATGCCGGGACCGCCGGATTCGAACGGGCTATACGCAAGTATGAGTGCGCCATTCGAATGGAGGGCGATGTAACCCGTTCGTAGAATGGTTTCGTTGCTTTTGTACGCATACCTTGATGTCATGCCCGCTTCGGTTCAAACGAGCTTTCCAGCGTGATCCGGCGCAGGTGATCAATCGATTCGTCACAGGCAGGCGTCCCGCGCGAGTGCAGGGTGCCGCAATGCGACAGGACAGGAGGAGGCGACGCATGAACACGGAAACCGCAAGCCGCGTGACCGCGCATGACGAGCACGGAGGTGTCTTTGCACAGGCGCACCCGGGTCTGCCCGCCGCGCGCGACGCATCGCCGTCATACGAACGTGCGTTGACGATCCTCATCCTCGCTGTCTGCTGGTGGACCTTGATCGAGATGCCTGTCGAGCTCGGCATGAGCGCAGGCGACAGGTCGCTGCCGGCCCTCTTCCTGGCGAGATTGATCGTGGTCGTAGTGGGGCTCGCGGCGATCGTCGATGTCCGCTTCTCACGCGCGATCTTCACGTTCCTCTGCGGTATCAGCGTGCTTGCCGTTGCGCCCACGCTGCCCCTCCAATTCGACGATTCGCCCACGTGTTCGCTGATCCTCTCGATCGAATGCGCGATCAAGGCAGTGTTCGTGCTCTTCGTCTGCGCCGCATCGCTTTGCAGGAAGACATCCGGACGGCTTCTGATCGAAGAACTGTCCGCAAGCGTCCCGTCGCGGCGCGGCGATCGGGCAATCATGCGCGTGTTCGATCACGCAACGACGAACTGATTCTGGGAGAGGCTCATGCCAAATGTTTTGCGTCACTGGATCATCATTGGAACGAACGCATACGACGAGTACACGTTCGTGCCGTGGCTGAACAAGAACATCTACCGGCGCACGGTGGACTTCGCGTGCATCTGCATCCAGTAACGCACGCTGCCGCGGAACGCGGGCACCTGCCGAAAGCACAGGCGCCCACGTCACCGGATCATTGAGCCGGGTCGGCGCGCAGCGCGGTTTTGGCAGGGGAAGGGGCCGCGCGGTCCGGCAGCAGGAATGCGATCAGCGCGGCAAGGAACGCGGCGACGGCCAGCACGATCAGCGCCACCGAGAAGTTGCCGGTCAGGTCCTTGATGACGCCCACGAGCCACGGGCCGAGCAGCCCGCCGCACTGGCCGATCGTGTTGATGAGCGCGATGCCGATCGCAGCGGCCGCACCCGTCAGGAACTCGCCGGTGAGCGTCCAGAACACGGCGAGACATCCCCAGATGCCGCCCGCGGCGACGCAAAGCAGCGCGAGGCCGAGCACCGGCTGCACGACGAACGCGCACGCGAGCAGCGCCAGTCCGCCGACGCTCATGCACACCGCGATATGCAGCCTGCGCTCGGACACCTTGTCGGAGTGGCGCGCCACGAGGTACATCGAAACGGCCGCGCAGCAGAACGGCAGCGCGGTGACGAACCCCACCTGCAGGTCCGACATCGTGCCCATGTGCTTGATGATCTGCGGCAGCCACAGCAGCACGCCGTAGAACGCGGTGAGAAAGCAGACGAACAGGGCCGACAGGCTCCACACGCGGCCCATCATCGCGATCTTGATGAACGGCAGGCTCGCGGTCTTCGTGAGTTTCGACGCCTCGCTGGCAAGCTCGGCGACGAGCCAGTTGCGCTGATCCGCGCGCAGCCATGTGGCGCGCTCCGGCCTGTCGGTGAGCCAGACGAGCACGAAAAGGCCGAGCACGACAGCCGGCACCGCTTCCAGCAGCAGCATCCAGCGCCAGCCGGAAAAGCCGTGGCTGCCTTCCAGCACGTGCATCAGGATGCCCGACACGGGCGAGCCGATCGCCGATGCGATCGCCGTCGCCATGATGACGCCCGCGTTTGCCCGCGAGCGATAGCGCACGGGGAACCAGTAGGCGAGATAGGCGACCACGCCGGGAATGAAGCCCGCCTCGGCCACGCCGAGCAGAAAGCGCAGGACGTAGAACGACGTCGTCGAGTGGACGAAGGCGAGTCCCGCCGACACGAGTCCCCATGTCACCATGATTCGCGCGATCCAGATGCGCGCGCCGAAGCGGTGAAGCATGATGTTGCTCGGCACTTCGAATACCGCGTAGCCGACGAAGAAGATCCCCGCGCCGAGACCGAACACGGTGGCGCTGAAGCCGAGATCCTGGTTCATGCGCAGCGCGGCGAAGCCGATGTTCACGCGGTCCAGGTAATTGATGATGAGCAGCACAAAAAGCAGCGGCACCAGCCGCCGGTAGATCCGGCTGATGGTGGATGCTTCGAGGGTGTTCTCCACGTTTGTCTCCATGTGGAAGCCGCGGACCGTTTCGTGGGTCCGCGAAGTTTCAGATTCTGGTTCTGGATTGTCGCTGCCGCTCGTGCGCGGCGTCTTCGATGGCCGCTTCAGCCTGCTGCACCGGGCGTGACGAGGGCCTGCGGATTGAGCACGTTGACCGGAGATCCCGCGCGCCACGCCAGCAGTTGCTCGATTGCAATGCCGAAGTAGTGCTCGTAGGTATCCTTCTCGACATAGCCGATATGCGGCGTGGCGAGCACGTTATCGAGGCCGAGCAGCGGATGGTCGGCGCCATAGATCGGCTCGCGCTCGTACACGTCGACGGCGGCGAAGCCGGGACGGCCCGCTTTCAGCGCGCTTTCGAGCGCGCCGGGCTCGATCACCTCGCTGCGGCTCGTGTTCACGAAGAGCGCGGTGGGCTTCATCGCGCTCAGGTCGTCGATGGTGATCGATCCCCGCGTCGCCGGCAAAAGACGCAAGTGGCAGCACACCACATCGGCTTCGCTGAAGAACGCCCGGCGGTCCGTCTGCGTTTCGATGCCGTCGGCCGCTGCGGCCGCGAGGGACGTCTCGTGGTCGCCCAGTGCGACGACGCGCATGCCGAACGCGCGCCCGTAGCCCGCGACCACGCTGCCGATCTTGCCGTATCCCGCGATGCCGAGCGTGCGGCCCTTCAGTCCCACGCCGAGGTGGCCCTGCCAGAGCCCCGCCGCGAGGCGCGCCGCTTCGAGATGCACCTTGCGCATCGAAGCCATGACGAGCGCCCAGGTCAGCTCGGCGGCCGCCGTCGTGGCCGAGCCTTCCGCCGACACCGGAATGCCGCGCGCCGTGCAGGCCGCGAGATCGACGTGGTTGGCGGCACGTCCGGTCTGGCTGATGAACTTGAGCCTCGGCAGGCGCGCGAGCAGCGCGGCGCTGACCGGCGTGCGCTCGCGCACGAGCAGCATCGCGTCGGCATCGGCGAAACGCTCGGCGATCGCGTCGAGCGTGGTGACGGTGTCGTTGTGGATCTCGACATCGAAGTGTGCGGCCAGCGCCGGATAGCAGTCCAGCGTGCGGATGCAGTTCTGGTAATCGTCGGAAATGACTACTTTCATGTGTTTCCCCGTGAGCCTCAGATTTTCGACCACGGCGCCGACATCACCAGCTGGTTTTCCTGCTGCTGAATGTAGCGGCCCTCCGCCGTCATCTTCTTGTAAGCGGTCCAGTCAGGGTCCGCTTCCATCGCGGCGCGGCGCGTCTGCCGGTCTTCGAAGTCGCGGTAGCCCCACAGATGCACCACTTGATTGAGCGTGCCCACTTCGGAGATGAAGTAGCCAAGCGGGTCTCCGACATGCCGCCGCTGTATCGGCAGGCCGTAAGTCTCGTAAACCTGCAGATAGGCTTTCAACTGGCCGGGCACGATCGTGTACCGGCGTAGATCGACCAACATCCATAATCCCCTGAGTCCGTTGCGAGCGATCAGTCTAGGGGCGGCGAATACCGTAATACAATCGATTAAATTCGCTTGATTCACGAGAAAAATCAATGAATGAAGAGCGTACCTCGAAGCGGCTGTCGATCCGGCACATCCGCGCGTTTGTCGCTGTTGCCAAACATCGCAGCCTGACGCGCGCGGCGGAATCTCTGTTCGTGACGCAATCGGCGCTCAGCCTGACGATCCAGCATCTCGAAGACGACCTCGGCGTGTCGCTTTTCGACCGCTCGACGCGCAGGCTCGATCTCACGCAGGCGGGCGAGGAGTTTCTGCCGTCGGCCGAGCGGCTCCTGCAGGACTTCGATTCGTCGATCCGCGAGATGCGCGCGCTCGGCAAGCGCGAGCGCGGCAAGGTGGGAGTGGCGGCGGTGCCGTCGGTGATGGCGCTGCTTCTGCCCGAAGCGGTCGCCGCGTACATCGATGCGTTTCCCAACATCGACATCTACCTGCGTGAAGACAACTCGGAGGCGGTGCAGCAGCGCATCGTCGACGGCGACGTGGACTTCGGCATCTGCAGCCCGTGGGAGCCCGACGCGGAACTCGTGTTCGAGCCGCTTTTCGAAGACTGCTTCGGCGTGGTGTTCGCGCCGCATCACCCGCTTGCCGCCGGCGACGGCGAACTGTCGTGGGAAGAAGTGTCCGGATACCGCATCGTCGGCTTCAGCTCCGACCTTGGCATGCAGCACCAGCTGAGCCATACGCCGGGGCTCAGCCAGGAAGTGCGCGAGCCGCGCTACCGGGTGTCGAATACGTCGACGATCGAGACGCTGCTCGCACGCGGCGTCGGCGTGTCGATCATGTCGGCGCTCGCGGCCCAGCGCGCGCCGCTCGACCGCCTGAGCATGCGGCTCCTGTCGAAGCCGGTGCTCACGCGCACGGTTGGCATCGTGCGGCGGCAGGGGAAGTCGCTCTCGCCGGCGGCGGCGACCCTCCTGCAGCACATCCGCGCGACGGTGCCGCAACTCGCCCGCTTCCCGGGCGTGCGCGTGCTGGACGCAGCCGCGCATGAAGCCGCGCTTGAAACCGCGTCTAAAGCCGCCCCGGCGCCTTCCCGCGCCTCGCGATAGTGCGGGGAGCGTCTCACCCGCGACTTTGCTCCACCCCCGCAGGCGCCGGGTCCTGCACGTGGGGCGCCGTCTCTTCCTCCTCGCGCCAGCGCTGTCTCGACCGGTACATCGTGCGCAGCGCGAGGCGCGCCATCTTCACCCAGCCGGAAGGGCGCGGGTCCGCGAGCATGCTGAGCGCCCGCGCGTAATCGAGCGTGAGCCCGGGTGTCCACGCCATCGTCGCGGCGCGCTTTCTCACCTGTGCGGCGACCCACAGCTCGGGCGTCGTGAGGATGCGCACGAACGGCTTCCAGCCGCCGCCGCTGCCCCACACGCGGGCGGACGCGCCCTCGATCGCCGCCTCCAGCGCCTTCGCCACCGTGCTCGAACAGTTGCGGTGCGTGAGATTGTAGGTCGTGTCGCGGCGATACTCCTGCCAGAAGCGCTCGAGCCGGCGCGGGTCGTAGTTGCGGATGCGCACCTGCCGCGTCGACGGGCACCACGCCTTCGATTCCGTCGCGTAGTCGGGCTGGAAGAGGCCGGGCACGTCGTTGTCGCGGGTCGCGCGCAGAATGCGCGAGAACTCCTCGGGCGAGCGTTCGATCTCGACCGCCGGATACAGGCTGATATAGACGCCCTCGGCAGATTCCAGCGCGGCGTGGCCGGTCGAGATCGCGCCGTTCTTGTCGACGGCGGCGATGTAGCGGTCGACGATCAGCTGGCGCCGCGGCTGCACCTTCGACGTGCCGACGGGCGTCCAGACATGCACGGTGAGCGCGGGCTCGTGCGCCTCGGGCGGACCGTCCCACTGGGTCACGGAAGGCATCGCGCGCGCGGCGCGCGGCGTGGCACCATCGCTGCCGGGCTGGGGCGGTGCGTCGTCGCTGGCGATGGCCGGGTTGGCCGCCATGCGCCGCACGCGCTGCGCGAGCAGGATCATGTTCCAGCCGCCGAAGAAGAGGCCGAAGGCCACGCAGTACGCGACGGTGCCGGCGTAGTGGTCCGGATAGGGCTGGTAGAAGAAGATCGCGATCGCGAGTTCGAGCATGCCGCCCGCCATCGCGAGGCGCCATGTCCGGTAGCGGACGACTTTCGCCGAGATGATCTGGAGCGCGCCGTCCACGAGAAAGAGCGTGCCGAAAATCATCGAAAGAATGAAGTTGCCGTGCTCGCCGCCGATCAGCACGAGCCCCGCTGACACGCAGAACGTCAGCCCTTTCACGTAGCGCAGCGTGCGCTGGCCGCCCATGCCGGTCCACGCGACGGCGAGCGTCGACAGCCCTTCGAGCAGAAGCAGGCAGGCGAACGGTGTGATCGGGAAATAAAGGGCGCCGTCGAGCGCGTCGGCGAAGATGACCACGCCAAGCGCGATGCTGAGAAGCCCCAACGCCATGAGCCCGCGCCAGCGCGTCCGCAGATAATCCACGCCGAGGAGAATCATCACCAGGCGAACCATCGCTACCCTCCGTTCGATCCGTGGCCAACGCGCACGTGAAGAAGCGTCCGAAAGCGTGCCGTCCTTGTGCTCGGCGGCGGCTACCTAAATATACATGGCACGGATGCCGTGGGGAGCAAGAACGCGCGGTTGCGCGACTGCGACGCGGGACAGCGGATGGTCTGAGGAACGCGGGAATACCAACACTGCCGCGATGAAAGCGGGGAAGTACAACGTACGAAGCGCGCAAAAAAAGCCCGGCATTGAGCCGGGCTTCTTCTTGGAGCGGCCGAGCCGCGCGACCGGCGCGGTCGATTACGACCGGCTGTAGTCCACCGGATTCACCGCGCCGGCTGCACGGGCAAACGGCTTGCCCGATGCCGAGCTGCCGTCCGTCGAGGCGCCGTATGCCGCCGCCGCGCCATTTTGCGCATCCACGCGCCGCTGGGCTGCCTGCAGGTTGGCGGGATACGTGGCGTGGTCGGCCGACGGGCTGTAGCCTGCGCGTTCCAGCTGGACCAGTTCGGCCCTCACTTGCGCACGGGTGATGGGCGCATTGTCCTGAGCATTGGCGAACGTCGGTGCGGCAAGAGCGGTAGCGATGACGACTGCGGGAATGAGTGCCTTAAACATGATGAACCTCCGATTCTTGATTTAGGAAACGAAGCGGCAGGTCCTGAAACTTCTTTCTGCTGCCTCGTCGTTGAAAGCAAGTCTAGGCGTATGGCGTCTAAGTAAAAACCCTCAAAACCCGGAAAGACAGTTCGAAAAACGAGACTAATCGACGCGCCGGCCACATGCCCGCCGCGCATGCTCATTCGTACGGCCGCGTATTGCTTGGCGCCTTGCCCGCAGGCTATGCTGCGCGAGACACCCAGAAAGGGGGACCCATGCAACAACTTCGTCTTGCCGTACTGGTAGGCGTGCTGTTGTTAGTGGCGGCGTTCGTGTCCCGATCGCTGGCCGAGGCGGCGACCCAGACCACACCGGTCTGGCTCGCGAGCGGCGTCACCTTCGCCGCGCTGCTCGTCTGCGCGCGCTGGTCGTGGCCGGCGGTCCTCGTGGGGGCGGGCATCGGGTCGGTGATCTGGGCAATGGCGTCGCACGGGCTCGCGCTGCACGCGGCGATCGCGTTCGGCGTGATCGAAATGGTCAGCATGGCCGCCGGCGCGTGGATCGCCACGCTCGGGCGCCATGACCCGCAGAGCCCGGCTGGCGCCGCGCTCCTGATTGCGGGCACCTTCGTCGCGTCGGTGCTGGGCGGCCTTCTGGCCGTCGAGATGTGGCGCTGGTTCCGGCCCGGCATCAATCTCGCGCTCGAGTGGCGCGTCTGGACCTTCTCCACCGCCGTGGGCCTGCTCCTCGTGGCGCCGCTCGCCGTGGCCTTTCGCGGCTTTCGCATCAAGCGCTCGGGCGGCATGCCGATGCCGCAGTTCCTGGGCGGCACGCTTGCTTTTTTCGCCTTCATCATCTCCGTGCTTGTCGTGTTCTCCAATCACAGCGTGGAGCGCTTCGCCGGCCTCGCGCCGACGCTCGCCTATGTGCCGATGCCGTTCCTTCTCACCACCGCGCTGCTCTGGGGTCCGCGCGGCGGCGCGCTCGCGGCGCTCGTCGGATTTGTGCTGATCATTTACCGCAGCGCGGACGGCGGCGGTCCGTTCAACGTCATCGAGGATTTCCCGGGGCAGGCGGTCGTGGAAGTGCAGGGCTTCGTGGTCGTGTGGGCGGTCGTCATGCTGATGGGGCGCGCGCTCTCGGAGGGCCGCCGCCAGGCGCTCGAAGACGCGCGCGCGTGGCGTCTGCGCTATGCGCGCACGCTGCAGGCGGTGGGCGTGGCGAGCGTCGAGTACGACGCGGTCACCGGCCGCGCGACCTGGGGCGAAGACGCCGCGTGGGTGCTCGGCGCCGCGGTGAAGGACGTGAACAGCCTCGACGAGTGGCTCGATCGCATCGACGTGGCCGAGCGCGGCAACGTGCAGGCGACATGGAGCGCGGTTGCGCGCGGCGACGTGCCGACGAGCGAACAGGAATATGGGGTGCATCTGCCCGACGGCGGCGCGGTGCGCGTGCACGAGCGCCTCGCCGGCATCCGGGGCGCCGACGGCACGGTCGAGCAGGTGGCCGCGCTCCTGCGCATGGCCGTGCAGGAGTCCGTCCATGGATGAGCCCGCGGTGTTCCTGATCCACGGCCTGGGCGGCACGCAATACGACCTGGGCTCGATGCACAAGCGCCTGAAGAATGCGGGCTTCGTCACGCATTCGCTGACGCTGCCCGGCCACGGCACCCATCCCGAGGACCTCGCCGGGGTGCGCGCCGAGGACTGGCTCGAAGCGGTGCGCGTGAAGTATCACGAGATTGTCGGGCAGCACGAGGTCCTTCACGTGATGGGCATGTGCATGGGCGCGCTTCTCGCGGTCGAGACCGTCAAGCGCGAGGCGCATGTGAAGGGCCGGCTCGTCGCGCTCGCACCGCCCGTGTATATCGACGGCTGGGCGACGCCGTGGTATCGCGCCCTGCGCCCGCTCCTGTATCGCGTGCCGGGCGTTCCCGAGCGCATGAGGGTCGAGGAGGAAGACCCCTATGGGATCAAGAACGAGCAGCTGCGCGAGATCGTCAAGGCGAAGTTCGCGCGCGGCGAGAACTTTCACTACCGGTGGGTGCCGCTCGCCTGCATCCGCGAAGTGGATCGCCTGCGCGGCTTCGTGATGGCCGGGCTGGAGCGCATCGCGTGTCCGACGCTCGTCATCCACGCGCGGCAGGACGAGCTCACCAGCCTGCGTTCGGCGAATTTTCTGGTCGAGCATATCGGCAGCGGCAAGCGCGCCGGGCAGGCCCGCATGATCGTGCTGGAGGACAGCTATCACATGGTGTGCGTGGACAACGACCGCGAGATCGTCGCGAAGAACGTGCTGGAATTCTTCGAGGCGAGCGTGGGTGTGTCGCTCGGCATGGCAGGCGACGACGCCCGCATGACCCCGCAGCAGATGCGCGACCTGCTGGCGCTCGCTCTGGCCGATCTCGAGCACGGCACGTTCCCGGCGCTCTTTGCGCGCGGCATATCCGATTTCGCGTGGTTCCAGCCGGGATCGAACCGCGCGAGCGGTGTCTTTCGCGGCGTGAAGGGGCGCTCGCGGCTCGCCACGTGGGCGAGCGAGGGCGTGGCGTTCACGGCCTTCGGCGCGCCGGTGCTGAATGCGGGCATGGCGGTGGTGCCCGCGACGCTGCGCGCGGGCGCGCTCGCGTCGCAGGGCGTGCTCGCGTTCGCGCTGCGGCAGGGGCGCCTGCTCGAAGCGCGCTGGTTCCCGGACGACGTGAGCCTCGAGGATGCGCACTTCGGCGGCGCGCCGGCGGCGGACGGCCCGAGCCAGGCCGAGCGTGCATTCGACGCCGCCGTAGCCCTGTCGAAGACCTTGCGCAAGGCGCCGGACAACGACACGCTGCTCACGCTCTATGCGCTCTTCAAGCAGGCGAGCAGCGGCGATGTCGCGGGCGAGCGGCCCGGCATGATGGACATGGTGGGCCGCTCGAAGTACGACGCGTGGGCGGCACGACGCGGCGTACCGCGCGAGCAGGCGATGCGCGACTATGTCGCGCTCGTCAACCGGCTGAAGGCGGAGGACACGCAGGCCGCATAGGCGCTGCGCGGCGACTCTTGACTGAGAGTCAAGAGTCTTCTGCTTTGCGCGGGGTTTTTGAGAAAGTCCGCAGCGCCGACACTTGCATGCATCGCAAATACGTGTCGGAGCCGCACCCATGCCTCTTGCCCTTCTCGCGCTGACGATCAGCGCATTCGCCATCGGAACCACGGAGTTCGTGATCGTCGGGCTCATCCCGACCATCGCGGACAACCTGCATGTCGGACTGCCCTCGGCCGGCCTGCTGGTAAGCCTGTACGCGCTTGCCGTCGCGGTCGGCGCGCCGGTGCTGACCGCGCTCACCGGCAAGGTGCCGCGCAAGCCACTGCTCGTCGCGCTGATGGCGCTTTTCACGCTCGGCAACCTGATCGCGTGGTGGGCGCCGGGCTACGGTACGCTGATTGCCGCGCGCGTGCTGACCGGCCTCGCGCACGGCGTGTTCTTCTCGGTCGGCTCGATCATCGCGACGAGTCTCGTGCCCAGGGAAAAGGCCGCCCGCGCGATCGCGACGATGTTCAGCGGCATGACGGTCGCGTTCGTCACCGGCATTCCGCTCGGGACGTTCGTCGGCCAGCATTTCGGCTGGCGCGCGACGTTCCTGATCGTCGCGGGCTTCGGCGTCGTGGCGCTCGCCGGCGCGCTGCTGTTCGTGCCGCGCCACATCGAGCATGCACCGCCCGCGCCGCTCGCGAGGCAACTGCGGGTGCTCGTCGAGCCGCGCCTGCTGCTCGTCTACGCGATGACCGCCGTGGGCTACGGCGGCTCGCTCGTCGCGTTCACCTATCTCGCGCCGATCCTCGAGCAGGTGTCGGGTTTCAGCGCGTCGTTTGTCGGCGTCGTGCTGCTGCTCTACGGCATCTCGGTCGCGTTCGGCAATGTCTGGGGCGGCAGGCTCGCTGACACGCGCGGGCCCGTCGCCGCGCTCAAGCTGATCTTCGGCCTGCTCGCGCTCGTGCTGCTCGCGCTCACGTTCACCGCGCCGTCCAGACCGCTCGTGCTGCTGACGGTGCTGGCATGGGGCGCGGTCGCGTTCGGCAACGTGCCGGCGTTGCAGGTCTACGTCGTCAGGCAGGCGGAGCGCTTCGCGCCGGGGTCGGCGAACGTCGCGTCCGGGCTCAACATCGCCGCCTTCAATCTGGGCGTGGCGGGCGGGTCGGCGGCGGGCGGGCAGGTCGTCGAGCATCTCGGGCTCGTTCACGCGCCGTGGATCGGCGCGGCGATCGTGGCGGTCGCATTTGCGCTCACGGTGCTGAGCGGCTGGCTCGACCGTCGCGACATGCGCGCGCCTGCGCTCGATCAGGGCGTCGCCGCAGCTGGCGGCCGCTGATTTTTGATCTTTCGATTTCAACAAGGAGCATCACCATGAGCATTCCCGCACTGGGTCTCGGCACCTTCCGGCTGACCGGGCAAACCGTCATCGATTCCGTGCGCAACGGCCTCGAAGCGGGCTATCGCGCGATCGATACCGCGCAGATCTACGGCAACGAAGCGGAGGTCGGGCAGGCGATCGAGGCAAGCGGCATCCCGCGCGAAGCGATCTTCGTCACGACGAAGATCTGGACAGAGAACCTGTCGCGCGCGCGCCTGATTCCGAGCCTGAAAGAAAGCCTCGCGAAGCTGCGCACCGAGAGCGTCGACCTGACGCTGATCCACTGGCCGTCGCCGGGCGACGCCGTGCCGGTCGCCGAATTCATGACTGCGCTCGCCGAGGCGAAGGCGCAAGGCCTCACGAAGCAGATCGGCGTGTCGAACTTCACGATCGGCCTGATGCAGCGCGCGATCGACGCGGTCGGAGCGAAGGAGATCGCGACCAACCAGATCGAGTTGAGCCCGTTCCTGCAGAACCGAAAGGTGGCGGCGTTCGCGGCGAGCCATGGGATCCACATCACGTCTTACATGACGCTTGCCTACGGCAACGCGCTCAAGGACCCGGTGATCCAGGCGATCGCGAGCGAGCGCGGCGCCACGCCCGCGCAGGTTGCGCTCGCCTGGGCGATGCAGCTCGGCTACGCGGTGATTCCATCGTCGACGAAGCGCGCGAACCTCGAAAGCAATCTTGCCGCGCGCACGCTGCGTCTTTCCGCCGATGAACTCGCGCGCATCGCCGCGCTGGATCGCGGCGAGCGCCTCACGAGCCCGCAAGGCCTCGCGCCGGTCTGGGACTGAGCCGGGCGAGTGCGGCGGCATTGTCGATGTCGCCTGTGCCCTGATGTGTCCCGCGATTTGCATGAACCGTCCCGAGGGAATAGACGCCAGTCCCGGTTGTTTTCATGAATGGCACGACGTGACGCCGGTTGATCCGGCGCAAGCATCGCTGCCGTGCCGCTCACTGTCGACGTTCATTCGATGAGGAGGGATCATGCCGACACCCCCGGGACCCGGTGTGCGCGAAGAACCCGGTTTTGTCCGCGACCTCGGCGCGATGGAAAGGATTTTGCATTTCTATGCAAGCGAGCACCCGCGGCATTTCTGCGTCGTCGCGGAGATCGAGGGCACGATCGATCCGGCGAAGTGCCGGGCCGCATTCGATGCGGTTCAGGCAGGGCATCCGATGCTGTCGGTATGCGTGCGGGACGACCCGCAGCGCGGCCCCGGCATCTACCGGTGCGATCGGCCGTTGAAGGTCGGGTTCTCATCGGTCGATGAGGAGCCGGACTGGCGGCGCGTGGTGGAACGCGAACTGGCCACGCCCTTTGCGGACAGCGAAGGGCCGCTCATGCGCGCCATGGTCATGTACGGAGCGCATGGCGCCTCGATCGTGCTCACGTCGCATCATGTCCTTTCCGATGGCATGTCGGCGGTATTCATCGTCCAGGATCTGATGGAGGCGCTCGACGGGCGGCCGCTCGTGCGGCTGCCCGAGCTGCCGTCACAGGAGCGACTCGTCGCGGACGTTCTGCTGCCCGGAGGACGAACGATCGATCCGGAAATGCCCGATGGCCTCGACGAGCGCAGATTGCGGACCATCGCCGATGCGCCGCTCTGGCGCCCCTTCGAGGGCGACACGCCGCTCGTGCACACGATCGAATTCGACGCGCCGTTCAGCGCGCGTCTTCGGCGCCGCAGCCGCGAGAACGCGACGACGTTGAATGGCGCGCTGTGCGCGGCGCTCGTTCAGTGCGTCGCGGAGGCGGACCGGGGCCGCGAGACGTGCGCGATTCTGAGCGCAATCAATTGCAGGCCGCTCGTCAGGACAGCGGATCGCGATTGAGGATTGCTGGTGCGCGCGGCCGCGACCACGTATGCACTCCACGAAGCCGGCGACTTCTGGGCACTCGCGCGCCGAACGAATGCAGCCGTTGTGGCGGCCCGTTCGAGCGAAGGCGTGATCCGGAGCTTTGCCGCAATGGAGGCGTGCGTGCCGAAGCGAGGCGACAGCCAGCTTGCGTGCGGCTATTTCGGCGCGTTCCAGTACGACGCGGTGCTGTCCAATCTCGGCGCGCTTCCGATACCGGCACAAGTCGGAGCGCTTCGCCTGAAGGCGGTCTGGGGCACGGCCGTACAGGGACGATTCGTACATGAGCGCGTCTTCGGCGCGGCGAGCTTCGATGGGCGCCTGCGCATCGTTCAAACGAGTCCGAAGGTCATGCTATCCATTCTCGAACCGTTGCGGGAAAAGCTCGCGCAGGCATGCGAGTGATCACGTCGCGTGCGTGCGCGAGCGAACGCGACGGTTACTGCCCGAAGAAGATCCCGCACTGGGGCGCCGTGCAGGTCGACTGCCGGGGACCCTGTGCGGCATCGCTTCGAGTGGCAGGCATGCCGCCGTAGGAGGAATCGTCCACCGATGCGGCCCGCGCGGTATCGACCGTCTGCGCGGAGGCCGGATGAATGCTCTGTATCGGCCGCATGGTCTGCACGAGTTGCTGCGCTTCGGCGGGCATCTGTGCCTGCGCCGCGCCCGCGATCGTGAATAGTCCGGCGGCAATGGCCGTCGCGATGTGTCTCGCTTTCATGCTCAACTCCTTCAGCGTGTACATGGTAGGCAGGCGGGAACGTGCGTCTCCGGCTTCCCGCCGCGGTGGCGGCGTCTCGTACATTGTTGCGCACGGGAGCGCAGGCCCGATCCTTAAGTTATAGCCGTTGTGATTGCGCGGACAACCCTCATCACGAGCGTTGCCGTTCGGGGGGGAACGCCGCACAGCGCGTGAGTGCCTCGCAGAATGGCTTCAATGCGCGCACGGCGTCGCAGCGCTCGCGCTTTCCTTCTCCAATCCGTTGTCCGGCGTACAAAAGTGGGGTTACGCCGCGCAGGTCTTTCCTCTACATTGATTTCCTGGCGCACCGGAAGGGAGAACACATAATGGATGCTATGCCGATTGAGTACCGGGGGTGGGGACTGACGCCGATCGTCACACGCGCAACGGATTTTTTCTCAGCGACCTTGCTGGTCGAAAAGCCCAACGGCGTGCGCCGGGCAATCGGACCGCTCGGCCGGTTCCAGTCGCCGGATGCGGCGGCTTCGTTCGCGATCGAGTTCGGCAAGGCCTCGGTGGACGGCCGTCCGGTGCCGAGCCCGAACTGCGAAACGGAGTAAGCGCTCCACGCGCGCATGCCTTGCCGGATGCGCGCACACGATGGCGTTCCGTACTTTGCACGCGAGCCCATCACAAGGCGCGGCGGACATCGCCGCGCCCTATGCAGGAAAATAGGCGGGACATACCCCGGCATCTTCTTCAGGCGACGGTCGAAACAGCCGTCGCCGCGCGCGAAACGCATATTCCAGAGTACGGAACAACCGGATGACGCGGGTTGACGCCACGCCTGTGCATGCCGTCTAATCCGGCGAGGCGCTGGGGTACGGAGCGCCGCCTATCCGGAGCGTCTCATGACTCGGTTGCCGCCGCCCGCCTTGGCGTCCGCCACGACCCGGGCGGCGGAGGCTTCACCGCCTGCCGTACACACGGAGAGCGCGACGCCGCGCAAGCGCACCGGCGCGAGCGCGGGGCCGACGGTCATGCCGCTCGCCCGCGCGCTTTCGATCCTGTCCGCGTTCACTCCGCAGGAGCCCTGGCTCGGCAATCAGGAGATCGCGCTCGAGACCGGCATTCCCGCGCCGACGGTGTCCCGCATGCTGCGCTCGCTCGTCGCGCTCGGCTATCTGCGCCATGCGCCCGAGCGCCGCAAGTACCGGCTCGCCGCCACGGTCCTGTCACTGGGATACGCGGCAATCGCGCATTCCAGCGTTCAGCGTCTCGCGCGGCTGGAGATGCAGGCGTTCGCCGACAAAAACGAAACCTATGTGGTCCTCGCGTCGAGGGACCGGTTGGACCTGATCGTTCTCGAGACGTGCGCGAGCCGCGAGGCGTCGATCGATCTCAAGCTTGCCGTCGGCACGCGGCTCGGGATCGCTTCGTCTCCGATGGGCTGGGCCCTGCTCGCCGCCCTGCCGGAACTGGAGCGGTTCTACCTGCTCGGCAACGTGGAGCGAAAGGCGGGGCGCGACTGGCCGCATCTGCGCCGGCGTATGAGCGAAGGCATTTCGCAGGTGCACGAAACAGGCTTTTGCATGTCCCTCGGCGAATGGGAGCCTGAACTCGCGATCGTCGCCGCGCCGCTGACGATTCCGGATCACACGCCGTTCGTTCTCGCCTGCATTGGCAGGAGCGCCCGCATGGGGCGCGCGCGCGTGCAGCGCGAGCTGGGGCCACGGCTCGTGGCCGCCGCGCTCGCGCTTCAGGAGCAGGCTCTCTTCGACGAATGACGAACATGGCAACCCCCGACATGAACGACGCCGTCAGCGTGACGATGACCGTCGAGCGCGGCCTCGACGTGCTGCGCGCGTTTCGCGCCGAGCGTGCGCCGCTCTCGAACGCGGAACTCGTTCGGAGGACAGGTCTCTCGAAGGCGACGGTTTCGCGCCTGACGAGCACGCTGATCCGCATCGGCTTTCTGCGGCGCGTCGCGGGCGGACGGCAGTTCGAACTCGCGACCGGCGCACTGAGCATCGGCCATGCGTTCCTCGAAGCCAGCCCGGTCATGCGCACGGCGCATCCGTTCATGCAGAAGGTCGCGGACAAGCTCGACCTTTCCGTTGCGCTCGCGGTCGCGGATCATCTCGACATGCTCTACATCGGCTACCGGACGAGCGCGAAGATCGCCACGCTGCGTCTCGGCATCGGCTCGCTGCTGCCGATGGGCACGACGTCGGTCGGCCGCGCGTATCTGTATGGGCTCGCCCCGGTGGCCCGGCGCACCTTCATCACCGCGATCAAGGAAGCTGCGGGACCGAATGCGAGGGCGGTCCAGAAGGGCATCGACGCCGCCTTCGACGACCTGAGGGAAACCGGCGTGTGCATGTCCGTTGGCGAATACCAGCGCAACGCCTACGGCATCGCGCTGCCGATCGAAGTGGGGCGCTCGCGCACGCTGATGACGCTCAGTTGCGGCGCGGTCGAGCTGGAACTGGATAGCGCCGCGATCCGCAAGCGCGTCGTGCCGGAACTGAAGGCTGCGGCGGTGCAGCTTACGGCGTTGCTGGCCGATATCGAGGGCGAGCCCTGACGCGCAATCGGCGGGCCGCATGCGAGCGGAGAAACCAGAACGGCCGGAGCGGCATGACGCCGCCCGGCCGTTTTCCTTGCGCAGCCCGGGTTGCGGGGCGCGCGGCGATCAACAGTCGGCCATGATGTCGACGTCACGTGTTTCGCGGAAGAAGAGCACGAGCACGATCAGCGAAACGACAGTCCATGCGAGCGGATACCAGAGGCCCGAATAGATATTTCCGGTCTGCGCCGAGATCGCGAACACGAAGGTCGGCAGCAGCCCGCCGACCCAGCCGGTCGCGAGGTTGTACGGCACGGACATCGACGTATAGCGGATACGCGTCGGGAACATTTCGACGAGCGCCGGGCCGATCGTCATCACGGTGAGTATCGAGGACGCGAAGAAGACCACCATCAGCAGAAAGACCATCGGCGTGTTGAACGTCTCCGGATCGCTTCGTGCGGGATAGCCGTTCGCGCCCAGCACTTCGCGCAGCTCTTTGGCGAAGAGCGTGGCGCGCGCCTTTGCGTCCGCGTCCGACAGCGTGCCCGCATCGAATGCGGCAAGCTTGCTCTCGCCCACGCGGATCGTGGCGCCGGGCGCCGGTCCCGCGTTCGTCTCGCGCGATGCGACGAGGCTGTAGCTCACGCCCGCCGATGCCAGCGCCTGCTTGGCCGTGTCGCACGGCGACGTGAAGCGCCGCGTGCCGAGCGGATTGAACATCAGCGAGCAGCCGGAGAGGTCCGTCTCGACCGTGACCGGCGCGTTCGCCTGCGCCACCGACAGCGCCGGATTGGCGAAATGCGCGAAGCCGCGAAACACGGGGAACACCAGCACGGCCGTCAGCACGAAGCCGATCAAGAGCGCCGGCTTGCGCCCGATGCGGTCGCACAGCCAGCCCGACAGCGGAAACACCGGCAGGCAGACGGCGGTCGCGAAGAGCACGACGGTGTTGACCGTCTTCGGGTCGACCTTGAGCGTCTGCGTGAGGAAGAACGTCGGGTAGAGCGCGGCCATGTAGTACATCGACGTCATGCCCGCGCACAGCGCGAACGCGACGGCGAGCCGGCGAAAGTTCGCCGCGTCGAGAAACGTCTCCCGGATCGGCGACTTCGAGAGCCGCTTGTCGCGCCGCAGTTTGCGGAACGCGGGCGATTCCTCCATGCGCAGGCGCATCGCGAGGGAAATCGCGAGCATCACCAGCGAGGCGATGAAGGGCAGCCGCCAGCCCCAGGCGTCGAACGCGTCGCCGGATACCTGGCGTGCCGCGAGGATCACGAGGAACGAGAGCAGCAGGCCCGCGGTCGTCGCGGCGGTGGTCCACGACATGTTCAGCCCGCGCCGGCGTCCCGGCGAATATTCGGCGACGTAGGTCAGCGCCCCGGTGTATTCGCCGCCTGCCGCGAGGCCTTGCAGGATGCGCAGCATGATGAGCACGATCGGCGCGGCGATGCCGATGCTCGCATACGTCGGCAGGCAGCCGACGCCGACGGTTGCCACGCCCATCATGCAGATCGTCACGACGAATGTGCGCTTGCGGCCGATCATGTCGCCGATGCGCCCGAAGATCAGCGCGCCGAGCGGGCGCATCATGAAGCCCACGGCGAACGTGAGCAGCGCAAAGATGAAGGCCGTCGCGGGATCGACGCCCGAAAAGAACTTCGCGGCGAGCACGGTCGCGAGCGACCCGTACAGCGCGAATTCATACCACTCGAAGGCGGTGCCGATCGACGCCGCCCAGATCGCGCGCGACATCGGCGCGGCTACTTCCTCAGCGGCATCCATCGTGGTTTCGAGGCCTGCGGGATTGCTCATGGTTGTCTCCGGATTCATGACGGGCGCTTCTGCGGCGCCGTGATAGGTCGGGTATGCGTGCCATTGGCGGCACGCGTGCACTTCGATGCATCGTTGCGGCGGGGCACGGGCTCCGTTCGCATGTCACAACTCGCTGACGAGTGCGGGAACCGCATCGAACAGGTGCGCGCGGCTGCCGTCCGGCTTCATGCTTGCCGTCACGCTGAAGCCGGTCACCCGTTCGGCCGGGACGAGAATCTTCATTGCTTCATCTCCTTTGCTGTTGCCGAATGCGTGCGATGTCACGCGCTTTCGAAGATCGCGGCCATGCCCTGGCCGCCGCCGATGCACATCGCTTCCAGCCCGTAGCGCGCACCGCGGCGGCGCAGTTCGTGCAGCAGCGTGGCGAGCATGCGCACGCCGGTCGCGCCGATCGGGTGTCCGAGCGAGATGCCCGAGCCGTTCACGTTGAGCCGTTCGGGATCGTTCCATTGCCAGCCCTTCAGTACGGCGAGCACCTGCGCGGCGAATGCTTCGTTGAGTTCGACGAGATCGATGCGATCGAACGTGAAGCCGGTGCGCGCGAAGAGGCGCTCGACGGCCGGCACGGGACCGATGCCCATGCGCGACGGCTCGCACCCCGCCGCCGCCCAGCCGGCCAGATAGCCGAGCGGGGCGAGCTCGAGTTCATCGAGCTTGTCTTCCGCGACGATCAGGCAGGCCGCCGCCGCGTCGTTCTGCTGGCTCGCGTTGCCCGCCGTGACGGTGCCGTCGTTCATGAGCGGCTTGAGCTTCGCGAGCGTATCGACGGTCGTGCCGGCGCGAATGCCTTCGTCGCGTGTGAACACGAGCGGCTCGCCCTTTTTCTGCGGCACGGCAAGCGGCACCACTTCGTCGTCGAACCTGCCGCCTTCCCACGCGGCGGCCGCGCGCTGGTGGCTGCGCGCGGCGTAGGCGTCGGCCTCGGCGCGCGTGATGCCGTAGTCGCGCGCGAGATGCTCGGCCGTCTCCACCATGCCCGAGATGTAGCCGAAGCGCGCCTCGGGCTGCGATCGTTCGCGCCCGCGCTCCAGCCGGTCGTGAAAGCGCACCGAGCCCGATCGCTTGCCCCAGCGCATGTCGGTCGAGTAGTACTCGATGTTGCTCATGCTCTCTACGCCGCCCGCCAGCACGACGTCGGCGGCGCCGCTCTGGACCATCATCGCGGCCGTCACGACCGATTGCAGCCCGCTTCCGCAGCGGCGGTCGATCTGCAGGCCCGGCACGCTGACCGGCAGCCCCGCGTGGAGCGCTGCCCAGCGTCCGATGCACGGCGTCTCGCTATTGGCATAGGATTGCGCGAACACGACGTCGTCGATGCGGCCCGGGTCGATGCGCGTGCGCGCGAGCACGGCTTCGATGACGGCAGTCGTCAGCGTCTCGACAGGAACATCGCGCAGGCTGCCCCCGAAGGTGCCGACGGCGGTGCGCACGGGCGCCACGATGGCGGCTCGTCTCATGAAATCTCCTTGTGGGTCTGTCGGAGTGCGGCGCCTTCGGCCGCACGTGCGAGGTCGTCGCGGTCGTCCGGATGGGCGATCGCAAGCAGGGCTTCGATGCGTTTCGATACGGTGAGGCCGCGCAGATCGGCCGCGCCGTATTCGGTCACGACGATCGCGGTGTCGCTGCGCGGCGTGCTGACCGGGCCGTCGATGCGCGCGACGATGCGGCTCTTCGTGCCCGCGCGCGAGGGCAGCACCACGATCGGCAACCCGCCGCGCGAGCGCCGCGCGCCGCGCATGAAATCGAGCGCGCCGCCGACCGCGCCCAGATAGCGGCCGCCCGCGCTTTCGGCATTGATCTGGCCCGTCAGATCGACTTCGATCGCTGCATTGATCGCGACGAACTGGTCGATCTGCGCGAGCACGGCCGGGTCGTGCGTGTAGCCGGTCGCGCGAAACGCGATCGAGGCATTGCGATGCGCGAAGCGATGAATGACGGAGGACCCCATCATCGTTCCGGCGATCGTCACGCCACGATCGATCGTCTTGCGCGCGTTGGTGACCACGCCGCGCTGCATCAGGTCCGCGACCGTGTCGCCGATCGCGCCGCTATGGATGCCGAGATCGCGATGCACGGCGAGGCCCGCGAGCACGGTCTCGGGCAGCGCGCCGATGCCGCACTGGATCGTCGCGCCATCGTCGAGCAGTGCCGCGACGTGGCCCGCGATCGCACGCTCGACCGGTCCCGCTTTCGTGCGCGGCGCATCGGGCAATGGCCGCGACGTCTCGACGATCACGTCGAAATCGTCTGCATCGAGCGGACGCGCACCGTATGTCCAGGGAGCCTGATCGTTGACTTCCGCGATCACCACGCGCGCCGTATCGACGAGCGGCACGAGGTATTCGTGACTGACCGAGAGGCTGTAGCGCCCGTGTTCGTCGGGCGGGGCGACTTGAAGGAAGAGGACATCGACACGCGCCGGTCCGTCTGCGAGCGCGTGTTCGAGCGCCGAGTAGTGCAGCGGCAGGATGTCGAGCACACCCGCCTCCGACAGATGACGGTTGTTCGCCGTGCCGCAGTAGGAGCGGAAATCGACGGCGTCCGCGAACGCAGGCTGCAACGTGTCGGTCCAGGTCGCGCCGGCGAACACCGCGAAGCGTTGGCCGATTGCATGGCGCTGCGCCATCAGTGCGCGCGTGAGCGTCACCGGTTCGGCGGCGCACTGGCCCCATGCGACCGTGTCGCCCGGGCGGACCCACTGCGCCGCGTCGAACGCGTCGGCGTGCACGCGGCGCGTCATGATGCGCCGCCTCGTGTCGCGCCCGGCCGGGTCGTCGTGTCTGCGCTCATGCAAGGTCTCCTGTGATGCACGGCGTGGGCTTCTCCTTTCGCCGGCCCATTCACAATGATGTCGATGCGTCTCTCGCGTCAACGCAGGCATCCGAAACATTCCGTACATCGAAAACGGGCGCGTCCGGGCGCCATGCGGCGTATGCGTGATACCGCCGACGTAGCGCTGCATGAAGCGCATATGACAGCTTCCGAAGTACGGAACGCGCACGGATGGCGCATTGACTTGACCATGCGTACCACTCACGATGAAAAACAGCAGGCAGCCGTATCGTGTGGATCGCCTGGCGAGGATCGCGAAGGCAGGGAAGCGCCGCTATCGCGGCGTCTCGTCTGATCGATCGAAAGAATTTCTCTTCACGTGGAATGTCGATGAGTGACTACCTGAGCAATGCATGGCAACCGACGCCCGACGATATCGCCTCGTCGAACGTGAACGCGTTGATGGAGCGGCTGGGCGTCGGGAGCTACGATGCGCTGCTGGCCGTGTCGAACGCGCAGCCGGAGGTGTACTGGCAAGCCGTGCTCGATTTCTGCGGCGTGGTCTGGGACACCGGCTATCGCACCTATCTGGATACGCAGGCGGGGTCCGAGTTTCCGAAGTGGTTCGTGGGCGGACGGCTCAACTGGGTGAAGTCGGTGCTCCAGTGGGCGGGCGATCCCGAACTCGCGCAGCATGACGCGGTCGTGGCCGAACGCGAGGACGGCACGATCGTGCGCGTCACCTTCGCGGACCTCGCGACGCGCGTGGCCGCATTCGCGACGGGCCTGAAGGCGCAGGGCATCCAGCGCGGCGACCGGGTGGGCCTCCTGATGGAAAACGGCATCGAGGCAACGGTCACGCTGCTCGCCATCGCGTGGAGCGGCGCAATCGTAGTGCCGCTTTTCAGCGGCTTCGGCGTCGATGCGATCGTCTCGCGGCTCTCGTCGTGCTCGGCGCGCGCGCTCGTCGCGACCACGGGGTTCCATCGCCGCGGCAAACGGGTCGACACGCGCAAGCTCGTCGACGAAGCGCTCACCCGCGTGCCAGCCGTCGAAACCGTCATCTGGAAGCACGCGAACGAGCCGATCGATTTCCACGCACGCGTGCTCGACTGGCAGACGCTCGCCCGCACGCGGCCCGAGGGCGAGCCCGAATCGATGTCGCCGGACGATCCGTTCATGGTGATCTACACGTCGGGCACCACGGGCAAGCCGAAGGGCGCGGTCCACACGCACGGCGGCTTTCCGCTCAAGATCGCGCACGACGCGGCCGTGCATTTCGACGTGCGCCGCGGCGACGTGTTCTGCTGGCCCGCCGACATGGGCTGGATCGCGGGCTCGCTTGTCATGTCGAGCGCGCTCATGCGCGGCGCGACGCTGGTGTGCTACGACGGCGCGCCGGATTTTCCGGACTGGTCGCGCATGTCGCGCCTGATCGAGCGGCATCGCATCACGCATTTCGGCTCGGCGCCGACGCTGATCCGCGGCCTCGCGGCGAACGCCGCGCTCGCGGCGCAGGGCGACGTGTCGAGCGTGCGCCTGCTGATCACGGCGGGCGAGGGCATCGACCCCGAGCATTTCAGCTGGTTTCAGAAGGCGTTCGGCGGCGGCCGCCGCCCGGTGATCAACTACACCGGCGGCACCGAAGTCTCGGGCGCGCTGCTGTCGAGCGTGGTCGTCAGGCCGATCAGCCCGGGCGGCTTCAACACGGCGTCGCCGTCGGTGGCCGTGGATGTCGTCGACGTGCATGGCGAGACGGTGCTCGGCAGCGTCGGCGAACTGGCCATTCGCAGGCCATTCGTCGGCATGACGCATTCGTTCTGGCAGGACGACGAGCGATACCTCGATTCGTACTGGCGCACGATTCCCGGCATGTGGGTGCACGGCGACCTGGCGCTGCGCCGCGAGGACGGCACGTATTTCCTGCTCGGGCGCTCCGACGACACGATCAAGCTCGCCGGCAAGCGCGTGGGGCCGGCGGAGATCGAAGAAGTGCTGCTCGAACTGCCCGCGATAGCGGAAGCTGCCGCGATCGGCGTGGACGATCCGGTGAAGGGGCAAAAGCTCGTGGTGTTTCTGGTTCCCGCGCCCGGGTGGCGCGGCGAGGCGGACGAGCTACAGCGCGCGGTGTGCGCTCACATCGACGTGCGGCTCGGCCGGCCGTTCAGGCCGGGCGTCGTCCACGCCGTCACGCAACTGCCGAAAACGCGCAGCTCGAAAATCATGCGGCGCGTGATTCGCAGCGTCTACAGCGGCCTGCCCGCGGGCGACCTGTCGGCGCTCGACAACCCGGCCGCGCTCGACGAGATCCGCCTTGCCGCGGCGCGGTGAGTGCCGCACACGCATACGGTCACGCACAGGCTTGAGGAGCCGGACATGGAACTGAATCTGAAGGGCACGACCGTGCTGATCACGGGGGCGTCGCAGGGCATCGGCGAAGGGCTCGCGATGGCGTTCGCGCAAGAGGGCTGCAACCTGAGGCTCGTCGCGCGCTCGGAGGAGAGGCTTGCCGCGATCGCGCGGCGCGCGGCCGGCGAATCGGGCGTGGAGGCGAAGCTGCTCGCCATCGACATGACCGCGCCCGGCGCCGTCGCGCGCGTCGCGGAGTTCGGCTCGGACATCGACGTGCTCGTGAACAACGCGGGCAATATCCCCGGCGGCGACCTGTGGGACGTGGACGAAGCGCAGTGGCGCGCGGGCTGGGAACTGAAGGTGTTCGGCTACATCAATCTCACGCGCGCGATCTATCCGGTGATGGCCGCGCGCGGCGGCGGCGTGATTTTGAACAACATCGGCAACGGCGGCGAGAACTTCGACTTCAACTATATCGCGGGCACGACGGGCAACGCGGCGCTGATGGCGTTCACGCGCGCGCTCGGCGGCCGCAGCCTCGCGGACGACGGCGTGCGGGTCGCCGGCGTGAATCCCGGGCCGGTGGACACCGAGCGCATCGGCAAGGTGCTGAAAAGCCATGCGGCGGGACTGCTCGGCGACGCGTCGCGCTACACCGAACTGCTCGCGCGCTACCCGCTCGGCCGCGCGGCCACGGTGGACGAGATCGCGGGACTGTTCGTCTATCTCGCGTCGGAGCGCTCGGCGTATACGTCCGGCACGATTTTCACCGTGGACGGCGGCATCACGTCGCGTCGCTCGGTCAGCTGATTCCCATCAGGAGAGCACATGTCAGAGCAAAGGAACGCACCCGATCCCGCGGTGTACGCGAACTACACGAGCCTCGCGTTCGACCGGCCCGCGCCTCGCGTGCTGCGCATCACGCTGAACCGGCCCGACAAGCTCAACTCGCTCGATGCGCGCGGCCACGACGAGATTGCACGGGTCTGGCGCGACGTCGACGCGGACGCGTCCGTGAGCGCGGTGCTGCTGCGCGGCGCGGGCCGCGCGTTCTCGGCGGGCGGCGACTTCGGGATGGTCGAGGAGATGATCGAATCGTTCGATGCACGCAGCCGCGTGTGGCGCGAGGCCAAGGACCTCGTCTACAACATCGTCAACTGCTCGAAGCCGATCGTCTCGGCCATTCACGGCTCGGCGGTGGGCGCGGGGCTGGTGGCCGCCCTGCTTGCCGACGTGTCGGTGGCGGCGCGCACGGCGCGGCTCGTCGACGGGCACACGCGCCTGGGCGTCGCGGCGGGCGATCACGCGGCCATCGTGTGGCCGCTCCTGTGCGGCATGGCGAAG
>NZ_JFHC01000088.1 GCF_000698595.1 Caballeronia glathei
GCTCTCCGCCAAGTTCGTGCTCGCACCAATGCGCAAGCGCTGGATCAGCAACGCCGCCGTCGCGTATGAAAACTCACGCTTCGATGCACTGCCCGCAGCCAGCCCGGCATCGTCATCCGGCCGCTAAAGGCCGCAGCGGGCGCGAGGCATGACGTCGCGCCCGCGCGGCCCGCGGGCAGATGCGGTGCGAATGGGTCAACCGATCTCCCGACAGGTACACAACATGGCAGAGATTTACGATGAACGCGCGGAAGTTGCCGGCCTCGACATCGCCAGCAAGCTCGAGCCGATCGACCCGAGTTCGCCGCTGCGAAAGCAGGCCTATCTGCGGCTGCGCCAGGCTATCGCCGATGCGGACATCTATGGCACGTCGCACGAAATCCGTCTCGACGAAAAGAAGCTGACGATGGCGCTCGGCGTGAGCCGCACGCCTGTACGCGAGGCGATCACCCTGCTGGAACAGGAGGGGTTTTTGCGCACGGTGCCGCGGCGCGGCGTCTACATCGTGCGCAAGACGCGCGGCGAGATCGTCGAGATGATCAACCTGTGGGCTGCGCTCGAAAGCATGGCGGCGCGTCTCGCGGCCGAGCGCGCGACCGACGAGGAGATCGCATCGCTGCGCACGATGTTCGAAGGCTTCCACGGCCGCCCGCCCGCCGAAGACATCGACGACTATTCCGATGCGAACATCGCCTTTCACCAGGCTGTCGTGCAGCTGTCGAAGTCGGCGATGATTTCGCAGACGCTCTCCAACGTCTTCCCTCACGTGCGCGCGATCCGCAGGTTCACGATTTCGCAAAGCGACCGCGCGTCGCGTTCGATCGCCGATCACGAGAACATCATCGACGCGCTCGAGCGCCGCGACGCCGATCTGGCGGAGAGAATCGTCCGCCGCCATTCCCTCGATCTCGCCGCGTTCGTCGAAGCGCATTGCGACGTGCTCGACGACTAGCATCACGAAACGTCATGCCCGATGGCGTGACGCGCGGCGTCGAACCTTCGCGCGCGTCCGTCGTCTTGCGGGCATGAGGCCATAGCCTTCAGAGGGCTTTCAACGGCCATATCGTACGGAAACGCATAAAGCCTTTGCGGAGTCGCGCACACCGCTTTCACGATGCTTACGACCGCGACCGGCCGGTCGATTGTGCAGGAAATACTTAAATCAATCATCATGTCACGGCGCCGCACAGGCGAGCCTTATTCCGCGCAAAGGTTTCTCGTGACTACATCGAACTCCCGTCCCACACTCAGCCACGTCGGCCTCGGCGTCCTGCTCGCAGGACAGTTGCTCCCGCAAATCGATTTCTCCATCGTCAACGTCGCGCTCGACGCCATCGCCCACTCGCTGCACGCCAGCGCGACCGAACTCGAACTGATGGTCGCCGTCTACGGCGTGGCCTTCGCGGTATGCCTCGCGATGGGCGGGCGGCTCGGCGACAACTATGGCCGCCTGCGCGTCTTCAAGATCGGCGTGCTGCTGTTCGGCGTCGCGTCGCTCCTGTGCGGCATCGCCAGCTCGATGTGGTTCCTGCTCGTCGCCCGGGGGCTGCAAGGCGCCGCCGCCGCGCTGCTGGTTCCGCAGATTCTCGCCACCATCCACGTCAGCCTGACGGGACATGAACACTCACGCGCCATCGGCTTTTACGGGGCTATCGGCGGGCTCGCGTTCATCATCGGACAGGTGCTGGGCGGGTTTCTCGTTTCGGCGGACATCGCCGGCATGGGGTGGCGCAGCGTGTTCCTCGTGAACCTGCCGGTGTGCGCCGCGATCCTCGCATGCGCGGGCCGCTGGATACCCGAAACACGCCGCGAACGCGCGGTCAGCATCGACCGGCCAGGCACGCTGCTGCTCACGATCATCATTGCCTGCGTTCTGCTGCCGCTGTCGATGGGCCCTTCGCTGCACTGGTCGTGGCCCACCGTCGTGCCCCTCTTCGTCGCGATTCCGATGGTCGTGCTGCTGTGGAAGACCGAGCTGCGCCAGGAACTGCGGGGCGCGTTCCCGCTCCTGCCGCCAACGCTCATGCGCCTGCCGAGCGTGCGCTTCGGTCTTCTGATCGCGTTCCTGTTCTTCTCGTCGTGGAGCGGCTTCATGTTCGTGGTTGCGCTGACGCTTCAGGCCGGCGCAGGCCTGTCGCCGCTCAATTCGGGCAACGCGTTTGTCGCGATGGGCGTCGCGTATTTCGCCGGCTCGCTCCTGAGTGCGCGAAGCGTCCTGCGTTTCGGGCGCAGCCAGGTCCTGATCCTCGGCTGCGCCATCCAGATGAGCGGGCTGCTGGCCCTCGTCGTGACACTCGACAGAGTGTGGCCGCATCCCGGCATCCTGAACCTCGTGCCCGCCACGGTCATCATCGGCTTCGGTCAGGCCTTCATCGTCGGCTCATTCTTCCGCATCGGCCTGAGCGACGTGCCCGCGGATCAGGCGGGCGCCGGCAGTGCCATGCTGAGCACCGTGCAGCAGGCGTCCTTCGGGCTCGGCTCGGCGCTGCTCGGCGTCGTGTTCGCGCAGACGCTGCGCCACTACGGGCAGTATCTCGATGCAGCCCTCGCCGGACTGGCGGCGGAGTTCTGCCTGATGTCGGTCCTGCTCGTCAGCGCGATCGCTTACCACAACAGGCATCATCGGCCAGCAGCGGTCCAGGCAGGGGCCGGATTGAACTGAACCGATGTTGGCGGCGAGGCTCCGCGCGCCGCTCTTTCATCGCGCCCGGCGCTGCGTCCACTTCGCGCCAAGCGCGTCGAGCCCGGCTTGCTGCAGGTGTTCGGGCCTCATCGCAAGCCGGAACTCGCATTCCGCGTTGGACATCAGCGACCACGGTCCCGCAATCGACGGCAGGTCTGCCGGCTGAGCGATATCGACGACGAGCACCGCGTCACGCTTTTCTGCCTTGTTCGGTGGAATAGATGACCTCAGGCCTCCATTCCTCGATCCGGGCGATGAACGCATCGGCATTTCCTTCTTTGACGAGCGTGTTGAACGACGGATGAGTCGGCGTCCGTTGCATCGGTTCGGCCGCCCCCGGTGCGTTCCGTTATGGGCGTCGATTGCGGAAACGGCGCGCGCTGCGGCTTCGGCACATCGCGCGGTGCCCGCCTCTATCGCCGCGATCGGCCTCGCCTATCGTCCCCACTATTGCCGCGCCGACAATTATCATTTCTTCGGATGAGGGTTTCTACCTATAACACATGCGCCTAGACTTCTTTCCAACGACGAAGCAAACGGAACGGAAGCAAACCCGCCAGCGACGTCCTCTCAAATCAAGATATGGAGGTTCATCATGTTCAAGGCAATCATCCCCGCAGTGGTTCTCGCGTCTGCTTTGGCTTTTCCGGCCCTTGCCAATGCACAGAACAATGGTCCGGTCACGCGTGCTCAAGTGAAGGCTGAACTGATTCAGCTCGAGAAGGCAGGCTACGATCCGGCAAGCGATCAGGTGGACTACCCGGAAAACCTTCAGGCTGCGCAACGGCGCGTGAACGCGCAAAATGCGGCCGCGGCATCGGGCTACGGTGCATCGACGGACAGTCGTTCCGCATCGGGCAGCCACTTTGTTCGCCCGGTCTCGAATGTGAATCCGGTCGATTACAACCGCCCGTAATGGTCCGCTCGCAAGATGGTGAAAACGAAAGGCTCGACGTTAGCGCGTCGAGCCTTTTTTACGGTACCGGCAGATCGAAGTTCAGCGCATACGCGACGCAAGCGGGGATCATCGCAACGAATGTCCGTTGCAGCACCGCAATAGGCCACTGAAAGGATGCTGTACCCATCCTTTCGCATAATGGCGCGCGCAGACATGCGAGGCTAGTCTCTCTCCGTGGACGCCGTAAAGATATCCCGTCGAAGGCTTTCGCCGATATCTCGCGGCATTTCGATTCTCGGCACGGATGGCATGCATGCTTCAATGAGCTGGCACGCGATCCGGTTTATTGAACGGAAACGAAAACATGGACCAGCTCACAACGTTGCGCGTCTTCGTCACGGTGGGCAAATTGCAGAGCTTCACGCGCGCTGCCGATGTGCTCGGCATGCCGCGCTCGGCCCTCTCGCGCGCAATCGTCGAACTGGAGGAACGCCTGAGGGTGCGCCTTCTGCATCGTACGACGCGTCGCGTCGAACTCACCGATGCTGCGCGCGAATACTTCTCGGCGTGTTCACGCATCCTCGAGCAGATCGAGGTGGCGCATCGCGACATCATGCAGGATTCGCTCGTGGCGACAGGCACGCTGCGGCTCGTGGTGGACCCGGTGGTCGTCTCTTCCACGCTTCCGCGGCTGATCGCCGGCTATCACGAACGCGCGCCGCATGTTCGCGTGGACTTCACAGTCAGCGACCGCTCGACGAACTTCCTCGACGGCCGCTACGACATCGGCATCCTTCAGCCTGAACTCGTCGGCGACGTGTCGGCGATCAGCCGTCCGCTCGCGAGCGCCGGGCTCGCGCTCGTTGCGACGCCTGCTTATTTGCGACGGCGCGGCGTGCCGCACAGTCCCCGCGACCTCGCGTCCCACACGCTGCTCAAGGCGATCGAATCCGAAACGCGCGGGCCCGCGAAACTGCATATGCGCGAAGGCACGAACACGATCGAGGTGCCATTCGATCCTTCGATTACGGGAAACGGTCTTGTGATCCGCGCATCGGCGCTTTCGGGGCTCGGCATTGCATTGCTGCCTGAAAGCGCTGTCGCGGCAGAGCTTGCCGACGGCAGCCTGATTCGCGTACTGGACCAGTATCCGCTCGAGGAAGCGAGTGTCGATCTTGCGCTGTTCTATCTGCACCGGAGCCATCTCGCGGCGCGCAGCCGCATTTTCGTCGACTTCTGCGTGGAGTTTTTCCGCCGCGAAGCACGCGTCGATGCATGGTCCGGCTCACCCGTCGGAACCGCTCCCGTCGTGATCGACGAAGAACACCCTATCCCCGTCGCGGGACGTGCCGTCGGACACGATTCCGCTTCTTGCCTGACCACATGCGAAAACGCGTGAATGCTGCTGGAGCATTCACGCGTCGTTCCTCATTTGCCTTCGCTTTACGCGTGCAGGTTTGACGCTTCGCGCGTCAACCCGCCTGCTTCCTGACCCCTCGGCGCGAACGCAATCCCCGGTGTCCGGCGCGGGCCACGATCGCGTCGATGGTCACCCGCGCGATGGCGCGCCTCGTTCTCCTCGCAACATTCGACAAGCGCTTTTCGCTGACAGGGTGACGGGCCCATACGAGCGCAGCGAACCAGCCGACGATGGTCCACCCCAGCAGCACATTCACGATCGTAAGCGCGAATGCGTCTTCACGCGCCCGCATGTCCGCGATGATCGCCGGCGTCAGGTAGAGAATGAACGCACCCAGATAAGCTACTGCTTCCAGAACTTTCAGCATTGCAATGCCCCTTGCCGACCTCTCGTCGACACCACAGGGCAGGCGTTTCGTCATACATGCGATGCGCCCGCCCCTTTCCTGAAATGATTAGTGATGCGCGTAGATGCTGCCCGATGACGAGGCCACTTGACGGCTGCCGCTCTGGGTCGACTGATCGCTTACGCCGCCATAGGCGCTCTGCGTTTCGCCGGCGGACTGATTGCGCTCGACCGCGAGCGTCTGCGCGCTCTGGCCGCGCTGCGACGCAGGCGCGCCGTCACCCGGACGATAGAAAGGCGCGGGGCCGTAGCCGCTCGCGAATGCCGGTGCTGCAACGGCTGCCGAGACTGCGACGAGCAACGCCGCAAGAAGTTTGCTTTTCATGATGACGCTCCGACCCGATTCGATTTCGATCCGCGTCGCAATGAACCTGATCGATGCTTCGCGGTGTTGATTGAAATGTAGTGTATGACGCGTGCGCCGAATTTCTATGCTCGCAGGCCGAAATCACAGTTGCCGATTGACGAACAATTCCAGAAGCAATGCGAAGTGCTTTCGTTCGGTTCCGGCACCAATGAACGAATCGAAAGCCGGTGATAGCATCGACCTCATACGATGAGGAAAACCATGCGCACCGCAAAGGACTATCGCGTCGATAGCATGCGAATCGAACACAGCGTTTTCCGCGAAGGCGAGCTCTCCGTCGGCCTGACGCTTCCGTTGCTCGAGGCGGGCAATGCCATTGCGAATTCCGATGAGCAACTGAGCGTCGCGAAGCTCGCGGACGCGCTCGGATATCGTGCGCTCTGGATACGCGACGTGCCTTTGAACAATGCCGACTATCCGGACCCGGTCGGGCATCTCGATCCGTGGGTCTTTCTCGGCGCGCTCGCGGCCAGCACGAAACAGATCGCGCTCGTGAGCGGTGCAATCGTTCTCACGTTGCGTCATCCGCTGCATATCGCGAAGGGCGCCGTGTCGGTGAGTACGCTCAGTGGCGCGCGCTTCATCCTCGGTCTCGGCTCCGGCGACCGCCCCGCCGAATACGCCGCATTCGGCAAGGATGCCGCTGAGCGCCGCGACCTGTACCGTCGCCACTGGGAGACGGTCGCCGCGGCACTGGGGCCGGCGCCGCGCATCATTCCAGACCATGCTCCACCCGATGCACCCGACTTCTTCCTCCTGCCTCGCGAGCCGGCACCGATTCCGTTGCTCGCGGTCGGTTCGGGAGGCCAGAGCGTCGACTGGATCGCGAGGAACGCGATCGGATGGATGACCTACCATCGGGAACCGGAGGCTCAGCGAGCCAGGCACGGTCTCTGGCGCGCGGCGGTGGAGCGCCTGCCTTCACGCGAGTTCCGCGCGTTCGGCATCGCGATGCGCGTGGACCTCAGCGATGATCCGCATGAGCCGGCGAAGGAGATTCCGCTCGGCTACCGGAGCGGCCGGCATGCGTTTGCGGAATTGCTGCAGGCGATGCGCGAACGCGGCACGCACCACGTGAGCCTGAATCTGACGTCGGTACGTCCCGTGCGGGAAGTCATCCAGGAAGTCGCGGCGGAAGTCCTGCCGCGGTTCCATTCACGGTGACGAATGAACTCCCGCGCAACGGCTCGCTGTTGGTGCACCGAAGCCAGTCGCAAGCCTCCTGGCCAGACGCCGATTCCAGCGCTGGCGCCCAAGGATGCAAGGCACTCGTTCCACTGACGCGAGACGGAATCCGCACTCAAGACGGCGCGCAGTTTATACACCATTTTTGCGCGGCAACGATCAAACTGGCGCGAGCGTCTGACGCTTGGTCGCGCCAGCAAGGCAAGACAGAGCGCCCGGGCGGACAATTCAACCCGGCACGTCCAGCAAGATGGTACTCAGAACTACGATGCGCATCAGAGGGATGGTCAAGCTCGTCGCCTTGGTCATACTGTGCAACCAGATTCTTACCGCGATCTTTTCGTACGCCTGTCATGCGATCGATCCGAATGTCGCGCCGCGCGTCGTGTCGGTATTCGGGATCGCCTCGTCGCTGATGATCGGCTTCTGGCTGGAGGCGGACGCGCGCCGCGCATATCGCTACGCGAACGAGAAGAAGCTCGTCATGGGGACGGATGCATCTCATCCCATGCCGCGCATCCGCAGCGACTGCCCGAAGAAGTGGCTCGTGATGCTCTACATCGAATTGAACCCGGTACTCGTCGGGCTCTGAGCATGTGAATCGTCGTCGAGGATCGCTGCGCTAAGGCTGGAGCGGGCATCCCTCTGGACGCACCCTGGAGCCGCGCTGCCCCGACGGCACCTTGCAGTTGTTCACGCGCTGATCGTCGCTCGCCTTGTCGCCCAGACGCTCCTTCAGTGTCTTGGGCGCCTGAGCAGCGGCATCGGAGACATGGCTTTCCTGGGCCGCAGCCGGATTCGTCTGCGCCGCAGACACGCATGGTGCACGGGCGGCAATGAAGAGGACGCAGGCCGCCATGCCACGGAAAAGAATCATCGCCGCGCTTCTCACGTTGTTGGCCCCTCGTACTGTTTCGACGCGCTTCATCAACACACATACCTTCGATTGTGCAAGCTACGGAACCGCATCGGTTCCGGCACTCCGATTCTTGCGGTTCAATCGCGATGAGCGCGCCGCGTGCGCGATCATCGCGCGGCGTGTACTCTTTTGCCTTTCAGTCGAACCGCGCGCGTGCGCCCCCGGAACCGATGACGTCACCCTCTCCGCAGTCCGCCATTGTTGAACTCGACGCACTCGCCCTCTCCGCAGCCATCCATTCGCGGCAAGTCTCCTGCGTCGAAGTCATGCAAGCGTATCTCGCGCAGATCGAGCGCATGAATCCTCTCGTCAATGCGATCGTGGCGCTCCAGGAACGCGACGCGCTCGAGCGGCTCGCCGCCGAGCGGGATGCGCAGATGGCGCGCGGCGAGAGTCTCGGGCCGCTTCATGGCTTTCCTCAGGCGCCGAAGGACATCCTGCCCGTCGCGGGCATGGTGACGACCAAGGGTTCGCCCATCTTCGCAAACCAGATTACAACCGCCGACGCGGTCGTCTACGAACGCATGCGCCGGGGCGGCGCGATCTTCCTCGGTCGCACGAACTCGCCCGAGTTCGGGCTCGGCGGTCACACGTACAACCCGGTCTACGGCACGACACGCAACGCATTCGATCCGTCGCGCTCGGCCGGGGGCAGCAGCGGCGGCGCAGCTGTCGCGGTGGCGCTCGGCATGCTGCCGGTTGCCGACGGGTCGGACATGATGGGTTCGCTGCGCACGCCCGCTGCGTTCAACAACGTCTTCGGCCTGCGCACCTCTCCCGGCTGCGTGCCGCACGGCCCGGGCGAGGAAGTGTTTTTCCAGCAGTTCAGCGTCGCGGGCCCGATGGCGCGCAACGTCGCGGATCTCGCGCTGCTGCTGTCCGTGCAGGCGGGCTTCGATGCGCGACTGCCTCTGTCCCGACGCGGCGATCGGCCGGCCGATTTCGCCGCGCCGCTCGCGCGTGATTTTCGCGGCGCTCGCATCGGCTGGCTCGGCGACCTGGATGGCCACCTGCCGATGCAGCGCGGCGTTCTCGACACCTGCGCGTCGACGCTGAAGCACTTCGAGGCCGTGGGCTGCAAGGTCGAAGCGGCACGCATCGACTTCGATGCGGAGCGGCTGTGGAACGCGTGGCTGGACCTGCGCAGCTTCACGTTCGCGGGCGGCAACGCGGCCCTTTACCGCGACGAGACGACGCGCGCGCTGCTCAAGCCTGAGGCGGTGTGGGAAATCGAGCGCGGCTTGCGGCTCTCCGGGCAGGACGTCTATCGCGCGGCGCAGGAGCGCTCGGCGTGGTATCAGTCGATCCGCGGCCTCTTTGAGCGCTTCGACTTCCTGGTCATGCCGGCCGCGCAGGTGTTCCCGTTCGACGCGGACATCGACTGGCCGCACACGATTGGCGAGCGCGCGATGGACACCTACCACCGGTGGATGCAGGCCGTGGTGCCCGCCACGATGGCCGGTCTGCCCGCGCTCTGCGCGCCCGCGGGATTCGGTCCGGAGGGTCTGCCCGCAGGCATCCAGATCCTCGGTCCGGTGCAGGCAGATCTGGACGTGCTGCAGATCGGTTTCGCCTACGACCAGGCCAGCGGCTATTCGCGCGTGCGAAGTCCTCTGCTCGGCTGATTCCGCGGGGACCGTCGTGTGACGCCAGCCCGATCGGGCTGCGGTGCAGGCGTATCAATGCGCGGCGCCGGCCGCATGCCGCCGCGCGTAAGGACGGGCCGCGGCGGCGGGACAGCCGGCCGGCGACACGATGTTGCGGCCCATCGCCTTCGCGTGATACAGCGCTTCGTCGGCGGCCTTCATCAGGTCCGTCACATCGTTGCCGGACGCGGGGTCCCAGCTCGCCGTGCCGATGCTCGCCGTCACGAGACCATACTCGCTGCCCGCGTGCTGGATGGAGAGATTGCAGATCGCGGACCGGATCTTCTCGGCAATGAACGACGCACCGGACGAGGGCGTGTTCGGCAACAGCACGACGAACTCCTCGCCGCCATAGCGCGCCGCGGTGTCGCCGGGGCGCCGGATGCTCTCGCCGATGCATCTCGCCACGGCGGCGAGCGCCTCGTCGCCCGCCTGATGGCCATACGTGTCGTTGTAGGCCTTGAAGCGGTCGATATCCACGAAGAGCAGCGAGAACACATTGCGCGCGCGCCTCGCCCGCCGCCACTCGAGTTCGAGAATCTCGCCGAACGTGCGGCGGTTGTTCAGGCCGGTCAAACCGTCGGTTCTCGCAAGCAGTTGCAGTTCCGATTCCGCGCGCATGCGGCGGCGCAACTGGTTGCTGAGCACCGCGGAGAGCGCGACGAAGCCCAGCGCCAATACGACCATGAGCGAACCGATGGTGAGCGCGCGCTGCCGCCATGCCGCGTAGATGTCCTGCTCGGCGACCGCGACCATCATGATCATCGGCAGGTGCGGCAGGTTCTTGAAGGTGTAGAGGCGGCGCACGTTGTCGATGGACGCCGTGTCCGCGAAGCTGCCCTCCGTTTCCGTGATGAAGCGCCGGTACGTGCTCGCCTTCTTGATGTCGCGCCCGATGATGCGCACGTCGTACGGCTGCCGCATGATCATGATGCCGTCACGGCTGATCACGGATGCCGAACCGTGGGCACCCAGCGAGAGGCCGGCAAGCAGATCGCGGAAATAATGCAGATTCACCGCAATCACCGCGATGCCCGCAAACGAGCCGTCGGGATTCGAAATGCGCCGGCTCAATGCAATGCTCGTGACGCCCTTGCCCAACGGAAAGCGGAACGGATCGCTGATGTAAAGACCTGCATTCGCATCTTCACGCTGGATGGTGAAAAACCGGTGAGCGGAGAAATTGGCCTTTCGCGGCGTTTCGCTATTTGAATCAATGACGATATTACCCGCCGCATCGAGCACGAGAAGCGATTCCAGATATTTCGCGGTCGCCGCGCGATCGAAAAGAACATCGCGCCTCAAGTGCCCGGGGAGATTCATGACCTCCTGCTGCCTGAGCCCTTCGACGACTGCCTGCAGCGAGAGATCATAAAGTTCGAAATTGCGAACGATATCCCGTTCCGCGACGAGCGCGACATTGCGCGACGTTTCGCGCGTGCGTTCGAGCGCGTCCGTGCGGCTCTGATAGAGCACGATCGCGCAGAGTCCGACCATGACGAACGCTATCAGGGCGCCGCCATACACGATGCCATGCAGCGAAGCAGTTTCACCGCTTCTGAATCTCGCGCCCTGTCGAATAAACCACTCGTTCAATCTCATCGTTATGCATTTTTCCAGGCGTAGTCAGGCGGATTTTATTTAACAACGTGTTGCAGCGCCATGAAAAAAGAATGATGAATGAGGGTTGTATCCAATATGACGCGCCTGGCCGCTTAGTTCTGATGTTTTGCTATGCGATTGAAATCAGCGGGTTAGGATATATCCCTCGACAGGATATGAAACACGGTATCGATTTCGCGCAGGAATTGCCTGTCGGCTGGATACGACGGTTAAGTACGAACATTCGTTAATTCCCAATGAAATTGCATGCGCTCATCAATGCGGGGAACGGTTATCGTTTGTCTGACTTGTAAGCCGCGGCGATCAGGAAGATTATCGAACCTCCTGTAACGCGTCCTTAAAACATACTGCCCCGAAGTCCGCTGATAGCAACGAGGCAGCCGCGCCACGCGCCTTCTCCGGTGAACGAAGACAGTGCGTACCGCGCGTCATGCCTTCAGGCCAGGCCTGCGATTCGCACATACGACAAAAGAACCATGACGAGTATCGATGTCACGCGTTGTAGCCAACGGGAGTCCTTGCACTTGCTGTTCTGGGTCGTGTTCGGGTTGTCATCGCTGTCCTGGGGCGGACTCGCGCTGATGGCTCAACTGGAGCGGCACTACGTGGAGCGCGAGCAGCGCCTTTCGCCGATCGCCTTCGCGGACCTGATGGCGCTTGCGTGGATGGTGCCCGGGCCGGTGGGCTGCAACGTCGCCGTGCAGCTCGGACATGCGCTGCGGGGGCGCGCCGGCGCGTGGATCGCGGGCGTGGCAAGCGTGCTGCCGTTTTTCCTGCTGATGACGGGTTTCGCGATCTTCTACCGCACGCCGCTCGTGCATGCGGTCACGTCGCAGACGCTGATCAATCACTTCAGCGTCGTGCTCGCGGTGCTGATCGGCATCACGTGGTACAAGCAGACGCGTGCGATCCTGCGCGGCAAGCTGGAGTGGGCCGCCGCCGCGTTCGCATGCGTGGCGCTCGCATTCGCGCACAGTCCCGCGGCGTACGTGCTCGTGCTCGGCGGCACGTTTGCCGTCGGCTGGCTGTCGAGCCCGCAGCAGGAACCGGAGGTCAGGATTTCGATGCATCGCGGCGACTGGCGGCTGCCCGTCGGACTGGCAGTCCTGCTGCTCATCTTCGCGCTGCCGATGCCGCAACAATGGGAACTCACGCTGCTGTGGCCGCGCCTCGCGGGCGCGGGCCTCACGCTGTTCGGGGGCGGCTTTTCGGCGCTGCCGGTCCTGAAGACACTGTTCGTGAGTCCGGCCACGGGCCTCACCGACAGCGACTTCACGCTCGCCTTCGCACTGTCGCCGATCTCGCCGGGCCCGCTGCTCAACGTCATTCCCTTCCTCGGCTATCTGATCGACGGATGGGCCGGCGCATTGATCGCAACGGCGGCGCTCTTCGTGCCGTCGGGATGCTTCGTCATCTTCGCGCAACGGCATCTCGCCGCGCTCAGGGCGTATCCGCGTTTCGAGCACGGCATGCGGCTGCTGCGCGCGGCCACGACCGCGTTTCTCGCGATCGCCGTGCTGCGCATCGTGCTGCGCATTCCGTTCGAGCCGATGTACCTGCTGACAGCCGCCTTCGGCTGCATGTGCCTCGCGAGGCTCAAGCTGCCGGTGTATGCGGTCTATGGCGCTGTCGCGATCGCCTGCGCGATGGGCTTCGCATTGAGATGAGCCGACCCGCGCCGCGCGTGCGGGACTCAGGCGCCGAAGCCGAACAGGCGGCGCGGCGTATCCCAGAGAATGCGCCGGCGCGCCGCGGCGTCCGGAACCATGTCGGCGAACAACGTCATCAACGGTGCGTAGTCGAGCCGCACCGGAGAGCGCAGAAACGGCCAGTCCGAACCCCACACGCACGCGTGCGGCCCGAACGTGCGCACGAGTTCCAGCACGTAGACCTGCGCGTCCTCGTACGGATGCTCCTGTTGTGAAAACTTCTGCATCCCCGACAATTTGACGACGGTGCGTCCGCCGTCGGCGAGGCGCAGCAGCGCCTGAAAGCCGGGCTGATTCAGCCCGGCCGCGACGTCCGGCCGCCCGCAATGATCGATCAGAAGACGCGTGCGCGTTCGCGCGAGGAGCGGCATCAGTTCGGGCAGCTGGTTGCCCGTGACCTGAATCTGCGCGAACAGGTCGAGGTCGGCGAGCATGTCGAAGAGGGCATCGGCATCGGCCATGGCCGCGACACCTTCCATCGCCGGATTGAACGCCACGCCCACGACGCCGGCGCCCTTCAGACGCATCAGTTCCGCACGGCTCACGTCGTTGTCCACGACGGCGATGCCCTTGAAACGCCCCGCGCCGTGTTCGATGGCGTCGAGCATGCAGCGATTGTCGGTCCGATAGCCGCTGGTGGGCCCGACCAGCAGCGCGTGACGCACCCCGCAGGCGTCCATGACGCGTGCGAACTGGCTCGCGGTGCCGATTTCCTGCGCCGAGGGGCGATACACCGTGTCCTCGCGATAAGGGAAGCGAGCGGGGTCGAAGATATGGTTGTGGCAGTCGATCTTGTCTTCGTCGTAGAGGTGCATCACTGGGTCTGTCATTGATTGAGGCCTTCAGCAATGAGCGATGGCCAACGCGGTGATCGTCAGGCGCTCATGACCTCGGGCGGGTGCTTTGCCACATAGCGCCCGGGCGCGGGCTCGATCGGCTTGAACTTCGCATTGCCCGCGCGCTTGGGGGCAGCGACCTCCTTGCCCGCGTGAGGCCGAAGCCACTCGATCCAGTGCGTCCACCAGCTGCCGGAGTGGGACTTCGCTGTCGCGAGCCAGCCTTCCGGATCGTCGCCCGGTTCGCCATCGGCCCAGTAGCTGCGCTTGTTCTTCGACGCCGGATTGATCACGCCGGCGATATGCCCGCTCGCGCCGAGCACGAACTGCGTTTCGCCGCCGACCAGCCGCGTCGAGCGATACGCGCCCTTCCACGGCACGATGTGGTCCTCCTGCGTGCCGAATATGTAGCTCGGCATGTCGATGCGCCCGATGTCCACCGGCGTGCCGCACATCGAGAGCCGCCCCGGCTTGCACAGGTTGTTCTCGAGATACATGTTGCGCAGGTACCAGGCGTACATCGGCCCGGGCAGATTGGTGCCGTCCGCATTCCAGTAGAGCAGGTCGAACGCCTGCGGCGAGCCACCCTTGAGGTAATTGTTCACTACATACGGCCAGATGAGGTCGTTGGCGCGCAGCGTCTGAAAGACGAAGCCCAGTTCGCCGCCCGAATAGATGCCGCCGCGCCCGATGGTCTGCTCGCGCTGTGACACGCCCTGCTCGTCGATGAACACGCCGAGATCGCCCGGGTCGCTGAAGTCGAGCATGGTGGTAAGCAGCGTCAGGCTCGCGACCGATTCTTCGCCGCGCGCACGCAGCACCGCGATCGCCGACGACAAAATCGTGCCGCCCACGCACCATCCGACCGCGTTGACCTTGTCGGCGCCGCTGATCGCGCGGCCGACTTCGAGCGCCTTGATCGCGCCGCTTTCGATGTATTCGTCCCACGTGATGTGGCCGAGATCCGCGTCCGGGTTGCGCCACGAGACGAGGAACACCGTCTGCCCCTGTTCGCATGCGAAGCGCACGAACGAGTTTTCCGGCTGCAGATCGAGGATGTAGAACTTGTTGATGCACGGCGGCACGATCACGAGCGGCCGCTCTGCAACCTGAGCCGTGAGCGGCGCGTACTGGATCAGCTGGAACAGTTCGTTCTCGAAGACCACCGTGCCCTTCGACACGGCCACGTTGCGGCCCACTTCGAAGGCGCTTTCGTCGGTGATGGAAATGCGCCCGCGCTTCAGGTCTTCCAGCAGGTTCGCAAAACCCGTGCGCATGCTTTCACCCTGCGTTTCGATCGCGGCCGTCATCGCCTCGGGGTTGGTGGCGGCGAAGTTGGCCGGACTCATCGAATCGATGAACTGTCGCGCGAAAAAACGCAGCTTGTGCTTTTCCTTGGCTCCGACCGCGGCCGCCTCGACCATGTCGTGCAGCAGACGCGAATTGAGCAGATACGTCTGCTTCAGCAGGCTGAACCACGGGTTCTCGTTCCAGATCTGGGCGTTGAACCGTCGATCGCCGCGCTCGGGCTCGACGGTCGCCGCGGCCTTGCCGGCCGTGGCGCTCGCCATCATGCCCATGTAAAGCGCCATCTGCTGCTGCCAGTAGTGGGCCTGCGCCTGCGCGAGCGCGAGCCCGGGCAGCGGTTTCGCGGCATCCTCGGGCGCGGTGTCCGCTGCGCCCGTATAGGCCTGCAGCAGTGTCTGTCCCGACTTGAAGAATCCCCGGACGAACTCGTCCGGCATGTTGAACGGCGCGGTCATGCTGCCTCCCGGAATCTGATCGAAGAAACGCTGCTCGCCGCGCTGCTATTTGCGCTGCAGCATCTTCTTGATCTCGTCGACGTGTTCGTTCGCGCGCTGCGTGATGCTGGCCATCGCGTCCGCCTGCGACTTGCGTGCGATTTCCGCCAGATCCTTCATGTCTTCGAGCGCCTTCACGCATGCGCTGCGCGCCACGTCGGCCTGCTTGCCCGGATCGGCGATGCCCGACTTCGCCGCTTCCTGAATATCCTGCATCGCCTGGGTGAACATCTCGGTCTGCTTGCGCGCGAGCGCCTGCATGGATTCGTAGGCGGTCTTGTTCGCCTCGACGATCGCCTCGATGTCCTTCCTGCGCGACTCGACGATGGAGGACATGTCGACGCCCGGCACCTTGAATTGTTCGAGCATTTTCGTCAGATCGGCGAAGGGATTGGTTTGTTCAGCCATGACTGTCTCCTGGTTCGTTCGCGTGGGATACGACGTTGAGCAACACTCATGCCGGACGGTCGTCGCAACGCCCGCCGGTCCCGAGATCGTAACCGGCTAATATGTCCGTGTCTCGTCGAATGTCATTCCTGCATCGGCGAAAGGTCCTTGACCGCGATTTCGCGGCCCCGCCCGAGCGTGACCGGCGGCACGAGCAGCGCGAACACGACGATGCAGCCCGCGATCACGAGCATCGCGCAGAACGTGAGATGCAGTGACGCGTGAAGCACCAGCCGCACGACGGGCTCGCTCAGCGCCTCGATATGCCGGGCGTCGAGAAGCTGCCGAAGCTGCTCCGAGGTGATGGCCGCGCCGAGCGAGGAATGGCTCAGGCCATAGTTGAGCGCCGCGCCGAACATCGTCGCCCCGAGCGTGCTGCCGAGGTTTCGCGAGAAGAGATTCGACGCCGTCGCGCTGCCCCGCTGATCGACATCGACGATTTCCTGGATCAGCACGAGCGAACTCACGCTTGCGAGCCCCATGCCGAAGCCCGTCACCAGCGAGCCGACGGCGGCGGTGACGGGCGAACCGTGGGGCGTGAGCAGCACGAAGAAGAGCACGCCGAGCGGCACGAACATGCTGCCCGCGATGAAAATGGGCCGCAGCCCCACACGGTGGAAATTGCGCGCCGCGAGCGTGGCGCCCGTCGGCCATCCGAGCATGATCATCGTCAGGGCGAGGCCCGCGACCACAGGGGAACGCGCAAGCACGCCCTGCACGTACATCGGCAGGAAGGTGGTCGCGCCCATCAGGATCATGCCGGACAGCAGGGTGGCCGCGTTCGATGCCGCGATCGGCCGTCTCGCCCAGAGCGCGAACGAGATCATCGGCTCGGCGGCTCGCCGTTCCTGCATCACGAAGAGCACCGTGAACACGCCGAACGCGGCGACCGAGGCCATCGCCTTGTCGTGCTCCGACGTGCCCGCGTAGGTGAGCGCCATCATCAGCGACGCGATCGCCGCCGCGAACAGGAGCGCGCCCGCGACGTCGATGGAAGGCCGGGCGTTGCGCGGCGATTCGCGCAGATAGACGATGAAGCCCGCCGCCGACGCGAGTCCGATCGGCACGTTCAGCCAGAAGATCCAGGCCCACGACAGCTCGCGGATGATGAGTCCCCCGGCCATCGGGCCGAGCACGGCGGAAATCGCCCATACGCTCGCGAGATAGCCCTGCACCTTGCCGCGTTCGCGCGCAGGGTACAGGTCCGCGACGATCGTGAGCGTCACCGGCTGGATCGCCCCCGCGCCGATGCCCTGCACCAGCCGGAAGACGATCATCGCGGGCATCGTCCAGGCGAAGCCCGCCAGCACCGACCCGACGAGAAATATGGCGATGCCGCACAGCACGATCGGCTTGCGCCCGTACAGGTCCGCGAGCTTGCCGAAGATGACCGTCATCGCGGTCTGGCCGAGCAGGAACGAGGAAAAGACCCAGCTGTAGAGGTGAATGTCGCCGATCTGCGCCACGATCTGCGGCATCGCCGTGGAGACGATGGTGGCCTCGATGGCGACCATCGCCATCGAGGCCATCACGGCCGCTATGACGGGTGCGCGCGACGTCGTCGGGTTGTCCGGGGTGGGGCTGCTGTTCATGTTGTTCTGGCGGTGCAGTGAGTTTTGCGCGCGCGTCGGACCGGAGCGGTCGCACGCATGGCGCGCCGCGGAATGATAAGGCTTTGCGGAAAGTGCTGCCGGACGACAGCCCGATTGAAGACGCGATTGCACAATGCGAAAACCGCCGTCACGCAGACGGGGCGAAGCGGCGGCGCGCGGGAAGCCGCGCGGCGGGATCGCACGGCGCCGTACAGGCTCGTGCGTTGAGACTCAGTTCACTTGCGCGACCAGATATGACGCGCGCCCGGCTGCCCGGCTTCGGCGTCCTTCTCTCCTGCCTTCTTCTTATGGGGCGTGGCGAAGAGCACGTCCATTACCGCCAGCAGCGAGAGCGCGACCACCGCGACGACGACAATCGTCCCGATGATGTCGACCAGATTCATATGCCCTCCATCGGTCAGGGGTGTGCGGGGTCATCGGCTGTCCGCAGACGGATACGGCTTGCGGCGCGGCACGCCTCTACACCTGTACGCCTCGCAGCCCGGCTCGAAGTAGACGCTGCGACGGTACCATATGTTCCGCGCCGTCAAAAAGGGTTTGCATGCCGATGCCCGTTCCGTGGCGCGCGCGACGCATCCGGGATGCGTGTGTGACTCGTTTTGCCGGGCGATGTCACATTCGATGCTGACAAACGGCGCTTTATGCCATTTAATTCAATCGCTGACGCATCCGCGCGATGCCCAGGCGATCCCGGCGACCGCATCCATCCAGCCTCGTTGCATCCGGTCCCGCAAGATCGCATCGTCTCGCCCTGCCCTGCCCGCCGCAACCCGCACAAAGATGGAGTGACGCCATGGCCTTGCATCCGACGAATCGGTTCAGACAGCTGTGCCTCGCGTTGGCCCTGGTTCCGCTCGCGGCATGCGGCGACTCCGATTCCGACGCGGCCACGGAACCGGTGCCGGCCGAGATATCGCGTGTGATGCAAAAGTCTGTCTATAAGGATGCCGTCTGGTCGCTGCATGTCGTCGACCTCGGAAGCGGCCGCACCATCTACGACATGAACTCGACGCGGCCGACGCTGATCGCATCCGTGCGCAAGCTCTTTTCGGTCGGCATGGCGCTCGACCAGCTGGGCCCGCAGCACCGCTTCGTCACGCCGGTCTACAGGCAGGGCGCGGTGGACGCGGCCGGCACGCTCCAGGGCGACCTGATTCTCGTCGCGAGCGGCGACCTCACGATGGGCGGGCGCACCAAACCTGACGGGTCGCTTGCCATCACCAACTTCGACCACAACGAGGCGAACGCGCTCGGCAACGCCCTCCTCTCCGCGCCGGACCCGCTCGCGGGCTACGACGCGCTCGCCGCGCAGGTCGCCGCAGCGGGCGTGAAGAAGGTCACGGGCGACGTGGTGATCGACGATCGCCTGTTCCAGCCGTTCAATTTTCGCGGCGAGTTCGACGTGCGCCCGATCTTCGTGAACGACGACACCGTCGATGTCGTCATCAATCCGGGCAGCTCGGGCGGCGCCGCATCGGTCGACTGGCGGCCGAAATCAGCGGCTTTCACCGTGCAGTCCACGCTTTTGACCGGCGCCCAGGGCTCCGAGCTCGACATCGACCTGACGCCCGAGCCGCCCGCCTGCATCGGCGCGCCGGGCTGCACGGGCAGCGTCTCGGGCAACCTGCCGGCCGGGTTCGTTCCGCCGCTGACGAACCAGTATCCGCTGATCCGCACGTTCAGGATCTCCGAGCCTTCGAACTATGCGCGTACCGTGTTCATCGAGGCGCTCGGGCGCGCGGGCGTCGAAGTGGCGGCCGCCCCCGTGAAGCCGAACCCTGTGCAGGCGCTGCCGGCGCAGGGCTCCTATGCGGCGTCCGCGCGCCTCGCGCAGCTGACGTCGCAACCGTACGGCGATTACGCGAAGCTGATCCAGAAGGTGAGTTACAACATCGGGGCGGACACGAGCCTGATGCTGTTCGGGCTCGCGGCGAACGGCTCGACGACGGTTGCCGGCGCGCTCGCCGCGGAGCAGAACGTGCTTTCCACGCAGTTCAAGATCGCCCCGTCCGACCTGCATTTCATCGACGGCAGCGGCGGAGGCGAAACCACCGCCACCGGCCGGTCGATCACCACGCTGCTCGCGGGCATGACCCGAAGAACCGCCTACACGGCGTACTTCGACGCGCTGCCGATTCTCGGCGTCGACGGCTCGCTCTCGTTCGTGACCGACTTCGAGGCCGATCCGACGCTCGCCGGCGCGAAGGGACAGGTGCACGCGAAGACCGGCACCTACGTGTCGGGGCCGCCGCTCACGCTGAAGGGCCAGGCGCTTGCCGGCTACATGAACGCGCGCAGCGGCCGCCAGCTCGTCTTCATGCTCGCGGTGAACAACGTGCCGATCTCCTCGATCAACGACGTGCTCGCCGTCTTCCAGGATGAGGGGACGATCGCCGCGATTCTCTGGAAGGTTCAGTAGGTATCGGCGGACATAGGCGAACATCGCGGCGGGCATCTCCGGTCCGACCGGAAGATGCCCGCCTCACAGCGGTTGCAGGCCGCCTCAGGACGACCGGTGCGGCAGCGCGCCCAGCGCACGGTCCCTGGCTGCACCGCTCTCGCCGTTCGCGCCGATATCGGGCGAAATGGCCTCGAGCGTCTGCTGGCTCGTTTCGATCCTGAGCGCGAGGATCGCGACGCTCATCAGAAGGAGCACCGCGCTTACCATCGACACCACGCCGGTCACGCCGAAATGCGTGTAGAGGACGATCGCCACGTAAGGCGTCGACATCGACGCCGCCCGTCCGCACGTGCCCGCGATGCCGGTGCCGCGCAGCCGGTGCGTCGTCGGGAAAAGCTCGGGAATGTAGCCGAAGAGGCCCAGCGTGCAGACCGTGTAGATCGCGGTGACGAGCGCGAAGCCGACCACCGAGATCGCCGCGGGATCGCGCATGTGAACGTAGAGGTAGCCGAGCGCGACCGTCAGGACGGAGAACGCGACGAGCCCGTTGCGCCGCCCCATGCGGTCCGCGATGAAGTATCCGACGATCGCCCCCGCAGGCGCGCCGAACGACATCAGCAGCACGAAGCCGAGCGACTGGACGATCGTCAGCCCTTCCTTCACGAAGAACGTCGGCAGCCACGCGACGAATCCGTACAGCGACATGTTGATCGCCATGCACGTGAGCGCGGCGACCAGCGTGCGGCCGATCATCCCCCGCTCGAAGAGCGCGGAGATCGGCGTGTGCGGCGCCTCGTGATTGAAGACGTGCGCCACGGGCGGCAGCTTGCCGGCGCGCGCTTCGACCTCGCGCTCGATCGCCGACACCGTCGCCTCGGCTTCCTCCAGCCGGCCGACTGTTTCGAGCCAGCGCGGCGACTCGGGCATGCGATGGCGAAGCACCCACACGATGATCGCGCCGACGCCCGCGATCGCGAACATGTAGCGCCAGCCGAGATGCGGAATGACCCAGTAGCCGATCGCCGTCGCGCCGAGGAGCCCGGAGTTGATGATGAGTGCGAGCAGCGAGATCCAGCGGCCGCGCGTCGCGGGCGGCACGAACTCGCTCAGCGTGCCGGCCGCGACGACGAGTTCCGCCCCGAGCCCGACGCCCATCACGAAGCGCAGCACGATCAGCCAGTAGATGTTGGGCGCGAAGCAGGCGGCGATCGACGCCAGGCCGAAGATCGCCAGATTCGCCTGGTAGGAATAACGCCGGCCGAAGCGGTCGCCCAGGTAGCCCGACAGCCCGGCGCCGATCATCATGCCGAGAAAGGTGGCCGAGATGAAGAACGAGCCGATCCGCAGGTCGGTGAAGCCGCTCTTGACCATCGCGGCGAGCGCGCCGTTCGCGAGGTAGATGTCGAAGGCGTCGAGGAAGGCGCCGGCGCCGATGAGGCCGAGAATCTTCCAGTGGAACGAGGTGATGGGGAGCCGGTCGAGCCGGGCGCCTGAATTGACGATAGCCAATCCTGTCTCCAATGTTTGTGCGTATCCAGATCCGCCCGGCTGCGCCTTCTTGCTGTGCGCCTGCCGCCGAAGCGCGCGAAGCCGGGCAGTGTGCCCGTCGTGCAAGAGTGCACTTGGCTCGCCCAACGGGGAATTTGCTTTTTTGGAAGGTTCCGTTCGCCAAAAGTGAACGTCCCGCTTCGCGCGCGCTTCGGGCGGACATCCGATGGCGTTCGCGCGATAACGCGGCGGATTGAGGAACAGATCGCGCGAATCGAACGCGGCGGCGGGTGCGGCGGCCTTCGACCGGGGACGTGCAGGCGGGATGCGGTCAGGCCGCGGCGCGGGCCCTTGTCAGTTACCGCGTCAGATTTACCGCGCCAGGTTTTCCGCGTGCACGGCGCGGAAAGGGAGCGTCGAAACGAACTGGTCGATCACGCCGGAGAGCGTCGCGCGCGAGACGCCGTCCTGCGCCTGAATCGAGAGCCCCGCGAACACGGTCACGCACAGTTCGGCCAGTTTCCCGACGTCGGTGTCGGGCGCGAGTTCACCGTCCCTCACGCCTTCCGACAGTTTCTCCGCGATCATGTCGGCGACCTTGCGGCGGCGCTCGTGCAGATGCACACCCAGTTCGTGATGCTGCGCGCCGATGTTCATCGCGCCGAGGAACAGCATGCAGCCCCTCGACACGTCGGGCTGCGTGAACAGTTCGACCGTGCTTCCGAGCATCGCCTGCAGCGCGTCGCGGCACGAGCGGTGCGCGGCGAGCGCACGAAGCGGAGCCCCGCCTTCCGCGCCGATATACAGGTCCATTGCCTCGCGAAACAGGTCTTCCTTGCTGCCGAACGCCGCGTACAGGCTCGGCGAATTGATCCCCATCGCCGCGACGAGGTCGCTCATCGAACAGTTGTCGAAACCCTTGTCCCAGAACACTTCCATCGCGCGTCTCAACGCCGCCTCGCGGTCGAACGACCGCGGCCTTCCGCGCGGCCTGCGCACGGCTTCGTGATCGACTGACGACATGCCTTCCTCCTTGCCCCGCGGGCCTCATCCATATTTCTGTATCGATCATAACAAAAATACTGGACATGAGCCAGCCATATGTCCTAATATGTGTGCCAGTCGTTACATAAATGGTCCGGCGCTCTGGATGCGTGCAAAGGCGCAACCCGCTCGGCCCCGCCAATCGCAATTCAAGGAAACGCAACATGAAATCATCGATATCCGCACTTGCCGCAGCGCTGCTGCTCGCCGCTCCCGTCCTTTCGTCCGCGCAGACGATCAGCACCGTCGCCACGCCGGCGGCGAAGACCTTTTCCGTCTTCGTCGATCCGCCGACCGGCTTCACCTATGTCAAGATGCCCTCGGGCTGGAAGTTCGTCGGCGCCGTCTCGAAAGAGGAGATGCGGCAGCTTCCGGCAACGCTGCTCACGTCCGGACCGCAGCCGGACGCGTCGCAATCGGCCGATGGCGATATCGTCAAGTAGGTCACTGCCCGGCGGGCGGCGTGGCCTTCCGCCGGAGACGGCAGCGGCGTGACATCGTGCGCCGCCGCGCGCCGGGTCAATCCTTCAGGTCGTCGGGCACCTTGCCGCCGTTTTGCGCGAGCTTCTGCATGACCTGCTTGTGCAGCCAGACGTTCATCGCAGCGGAATCGTCGGGATTTCCGCCGTAGTGCAGCTCCGCCGCGAGTTCCTTGCGCGCGGAGAGACTGCTGTCGAGCCCGAGCAGCTTGAGCAGATCGACGATGGACGTGCGCCAGTTCAGCGGCTCCGTGTGCTTCGACTGCATGCCGGCGAGCACCGCTTCGACGTCCACCACCGGCATCGGCGTGACGGGCGGCTGGACGGCGCCCGCAGACGCGGCCGTCGACGCGCCGCCGGGCGCGGCCTTGGCTGTCGCCGGGCTCGGCTGCTGCGGCGTCGCCGCACCCGCCGTCGCGCCGGAGCCGGCATTGGCGGGATGATCGGGCGGGAAGATCTTGTTGAGAATGTTCGTGAAGATGCTCATGCTTTGTCTCCTGAGAAAGGTCGATGGGGCAGGCGCATAGGGCGCAACGTTCGTTCCCGCGCGGGGCGGCCTGAAAGGCTGCGCAGCTCCGCGACCTCGCCTGCGTTGACCAGATCGAGGAGCGCGCGATGACAGTCTCCCGTTTGCGAAACATTCCCGGCATCGGTGTCGACAGGATGGGCGATGCGGCGGACGCGTCGAAGAATCCGAACATCCTTCGCCTCGAGAATCTCGACACCGACCTGCGGCCCCCGCCCGAAGCCATCCGCCGCACCCACGAGGCCGTCGACGACGACACCGCGAACAGCTATCTCCCGTTCACCGGACAGGCCGCGCTGCGCCGGGCGGTGGTCGCGCGGATGAAGCAGTCGGCGGGCACCGAGTACGATCCCGAGAGCGAATGCATCGTATCGGCGGGCGGCCTGGCGGGCATTCTCAACGTGCTGCTGTCGATACTCGAGCCCGGCGACGAGGTCGTGCTGACCGATCCCACCTACGCCGGGCTCATCAACCGCGTGAGACTCGCGGGCGGCGTGCCGGTGTTCGCGCGGCTGATCCCGGGCGCCGACGGCTGGCGGCTCGACCTCGAGAGCCTCGCGCGCGCCATCGGGCCGCGCACGCGCGCGCTGCTCGTCATGTCGCCGTCGATGCCGAGCGGGTTCGTTGCGACCGAAGCGGAATGGGCGGCCATCGCGGCGCATTACGTGCGCCCGGACGCATGGCTCGTCTATGACGCCGCCATGGAGCGCATCCTGTTCGACGGCCGCCGGGTCATCCATCCGGCGTCGCTCGCGGGCATGCGGGAGCGCACGATCACCGTCGGCTCCGTCTCCAAGGAATTCAGGATGATCGGATGGCGCGTGGGCTGGATCGTCGGCCCGGCGCCCATCATGGCCGACGTCCGGCTGACGAGCCTGTCCAACGTGGTGTGCCAGGTCGGCATCGGCATGCCGGGCGCGACGGCGGCTCTCACCTGCGCGGACGACGGCGTCGCGGCGGCGGTCGGTCAATGGCAGGCGCGCCGCGATTTCCTCCTGCGCGCGCTCGACGATCTCCCGGCGATCCGTCCCGACGGCGGATGGTCGATGCTGATCGACACCGAGCAGCTCGGCATCCCGGCGCCGGAAGCATCGCGCATGCTGCTCGCGAAGGGCGAAGTGGCGGCGACGCCGATGACCGGCTGGGGGCCGGACGCCGCGCGCTACCTGCGCTTCGTGTTCGCCAACGAACCGGTGTCGCGGCTGGCGGATATCCGCGCTCGCGTGCGTACCGCCTGGCATCTCTGACCGCCTCAACGTTCAGACAATATGACCCCTGAAAATCGTTGCGAATCTGCGAGTTGAGGGGTAATCTTAAAGTGAATTATAGATATGTCGCAGCGCCCGTCGAGCCGGCGTGCGAGTCGCGGTACGAGGTGCGCTGATGACGAAACGCCTTGATTCTCCCTTGCGCTGCGAGGTCGAAAGGTGGTTCTGCGCGGGCGGCAAGGCGCGCGTCTCGCGCTTTGGCCGCATCTATCCGGGCGGCAGCCGCTATGTGTGCGTGCGCGCGCCGTTGCTGTCCGGGTTCTACTCGCTGTATTTCTTTCATCACGGCGCCGGCGACTGGCGGATCTACCCGCCATGGGGCGTCGGTCCGAGCATCGTCTATTCGTCGGCCGTCGCGCCGCATCCCCGCGTTTCCAGCAATCATGCGTAAGCGCCGAAAAAGCGGGCCGGGCCGTCCGTGGCCGCGGCTCGCGCGCGCCCATGCGAAAGGCAGGCGATCGACAACCGGGCGGCAAGCGGTCAGCAAGCGGTCGGCAGGCAAATGCACCGCGCCAGCGGCGCTCCCTCGCACGCCCGGATGGGCCCGCGCAGCGGGCCTCCGAAATTACCCTTAGGAATGCGATTGGCGGTCCTTTCAGCGGTAGGATGGACCACCGCGATGTCGCGTGAATGGAATGTCGGTTGTGCCGTGGAGAGGAAGGATGCGCAAGGTAATAGGTTCGTTTCACAGTTCCGCCAAACTCGATGAAGCTCTCGAAGAACTCTATGCCGAGGGTGTGTCACGGGATCGGGTTCATCTTTCCACCGTCGCCAGCCGGACAGGCGAATTTCTCCACGATGCCGCCGACGAGCCAGGTGCCTGGTCCGACTGGCGCAGCGCCGAATATGCCGGACACGGCGAGCATCTGGGCGTCGTCGATTTCCACGATCACCTGTTCGAGGCTGCGGATCTGGCGCGCCCCGTTCCGTTCGCGCAAGACCCCGACGCGGTCGATTCCGACTCCCTGCTCGCGGTCACCGTCTGCGCGAAGGACGAGGCCGAGCTCGCGATGATCTGCGAGGTGTTGTCGCGGCTGGGCGCCGTGGACGTCGACGAGGCCAGGGCCGCCGCCTGAGTCCCCGGCGCTGCGGTTTTGCGCCGCTTCCAAACCTAGAGGTCGAAAAATGGTGGACGACTCCACTTCCGAAAGCCCCGCCGCATCCGGCGGCAAAGGCGAAGGCCCGAACGCTACGAACGCCACGAATGCCGCGAACGCCGGCGGAGCCCAGCGCCCGAAGCCGCGCATATCCGCGACCGGCGTACCGGCAGGCGGGACAGGTTCCGACACCGCGGACCCGAACACGTCGGCAGGGGATGCAGAGGACGCACAAGCGTCGCACGGAGGCAAGCCTTACCGGCTGACCGTCGTAAAGGGAAAGCTATCGGACGCGCAGGAAGCGTTGCGCCAGCAATACCGCATCGCCTCCGACACCACCGACGATTTCGTCCACGAGAATCCCTGGAAGGCAGTCGCGTTTGCAGCGCTTACCGGGATCATCGTCGGCATGCTGGCGGCGCGCTAGGGCAACCGGCGCTGCCAGAGGACCTCTTCACTTCAGGCGTCCTCGAACGCTTCCGAAGGACCGATATCGACGCCCAGCACGCGAAGGATGTCGCGGGCGAAATCATCTGTCGCGGCGAGCCACTCCGGCGAGCCGATCGCGTAGAAGCTCGGGTTCGGCTTGTCGCACGCCTTGCGGATGGCGACGAGGCTCATGCCCAGCGCGGTTGCCTCGTGGTAGAGCGGGTCTTCCGGGCTGAGCGGATGTTCGTTGTCGTATTTCATTGCCGTGTTATCGGCGAACGCCCGCCCATTGTTTAGGAGCACGGGCTCTAATGTTCAACCGTGACGATCTGTTTCGGGAGCCGGCCGGGACGCCCTGCAAGCGCTCGGCACGCCTTGGCATCGAGCCAGGCAGGAAGTAAAAAACGGTAGCGGCAGGCGGGTCGTCCAC
>NZ_JFHC01000089.1 GCF_000698595.1 Caballeronia glathei
GCCAGCATCCTGGCGCGACCTGGTAACGCGCCGCACCCGTAAAACCGGCGGCGCAACGATCGCATCGTTCAGATAGAGCACTTCCGGGCGCCTTCGCATTCCCTGGCGCTCAAACCCGATGTCGACGGCATACGCGGGCGGCTCGACCGCCCCGCGAGGCCTGCTGTTGCCGTCCGAAGCGTCAACGCCCGTCCAGTTCAATTCAAAAAGGTATCGACAGCCATGGCAACCCCGCAATTCCATTCCCTGCGCATTCGGGAAGTCCGCCCGGAGACGGCGGACGCGGTTTCCGTTTCATTCGACGTTCCGCCCGAATTGCGCGACGCGTTCCGCTTCACGCAGGGCCAGTTCGTGACGCTCAAGACGCATATCGACGGCGAGGAAACGCGCCGTTCCTATTCGATCTGCGTCGGCGTGACGGACTACGACCGCGACGGCGAACTGCGCATCGGCATCAAGCGCGTGCGCGGCGGCCGGTTCTCGAACTTCGCCTTCGACACGCTGCAACCCGGCCACGCCATCGACGTCATGACGCCCGACGGCCGCTTCTTCACGCACCTGAACGCCGACCACTCGAAGAGCTACGTCGCGTTCTCTGGCGGCTCGGGCATCACGCCGGTGCTCGCCATCATCAAGTCCACGCTCGATACGGAACCGCGCAGCCGCTTCACGCTGGTGTACGGCAACCGCAGCGTCGACACGATCATGTTCTCCGAGGAACTCGAGGACCTGAAGAACCGCTTCATGAGCCGCTTCTCGCTGTACCACGTGCTGTCGGACGATCTGCAGGACGTCGAGCTCTTCAACGGCGTGCTCGATCAGCAGAAATGCGCGGACTTTCTGCGCACGGTGACGCCGTCCGCCGAGATCGACGAAGCGTTCATCTGCGGCCCCGCTCCGATGATGGACGCGGCCGAGGGCGCGCTCAAGTCCGCTGGCGTTGCGGCCGCGAGCATTCACGTGGAGCGCTTCGGCGCGCCGCTGCCGCAGGCAGGCGTCCCCGCCATCGAGATCACCGACGAGACGCCCGCGGCGAACCTCGAAATCGTCATCGACGGCAAGCGGCGCAAGATGCGGCTGCCCTACGAGGGCGTGAGCCTGCTCGATGTCGGGCTGAAGGCGGGCCTCGCGCTGCCATACGCGTGCAAGGGCGGCGTGTGCTGCACGTGCCGCGCGAAGGTGCTCGAAGGCGAAGTGAAGATGGACAGGAACTACACGCTCGAGCAGCACGAGATCGACGACGGCTTCGTGCTCACGTGCCAGTGCCATCCGTTGAGCGAGCGCGTGGTCGTGAGCTACGACGAGCTTTGAACCGAAACGCATTGCCCCGATCCTTTACTCAGGAAACACCATGAAAGAAGCATTCATCTGCGATGCGGTCCGCACGCCGTTCGGCCGCTACGGCGGCGCGCTGAAGGACGTTCGCGCCGACGATCTGGGCGCCGTGCCGTTGCGCGCGCTCATCGCGCGCAACACGTCGGTGGACTGGGAAGAAGTGGCCGACGTGCTGTACGGCTGTGCGAACCAGGCCGGCGAGGACAACCGCAATGTCGCGCGCATGTCCGCGCTGCTCGCGGGCCTGCCCAAGGGCGTGCCCGGCTCGACGATCAACCGCCTGTGCGGCTCGGGCATGGACGCGGTCGGCAGCGCGGCGCGGGCGATCCGTGCGGGCGACGGCGAGCTCTATCTGGCCGGCGGCGTGGAGAGCATGACGCGCGCGCCGTTCGTGATGGGCAAGGCCACGAGCGCGTATTCGCGCTCGGCGGAAATCTTCGACACCACCATCGGCTGGCGCTTCGTCAACAAGCTGATGAAGGCGCAATACGGCGTCGATTCGATGCCCGAGACGGCCGAAAACGTCGCCGTCGATTTCGGCGTGAGCCGCGAGGCACAGGACGCGTTCGCGGTGCGCAGCCAGCAGCGCGCCGCGCGCGCGCAGGCGGACGGCACGCTCGCGCAGGAAATCGTGCCCGTGCACGTGCCGCAGCGAAAGGGCGACGCGATCGTCGTCGCGAAGGACGAGCATCCGCGCGAGACGTCGATGGAAGCGCTCGCGAAACTGAAGGGCGTGGTGCGGCCCGACGGCAGCGTGACGGCCGGCAACGCGTCGGGTGTCAACGACGGCGCGTGCGCGCTGATCCTCGCGAGCGAAGCCGCCGCGCGCCGCCACGGGCTGCGCCCGCGCGCCCGCGTGCTCGGCATGGCGAGCGCGGGCGTCGAGCCGCGCATCATGGGCATCGGGCCGGCGCCGGCCACTCAAAGGCTGCTCGCGCGTCTCGGCCTCACGCTCGACCAGATCGACGTGATCGAGCTGAACGAGGCGTTCGCCTCGCAGGGCATCGCCGTCCTGCGGCAGCTCGGACTGGCCGAGGACGATCCGCGCGTCAACCCGAACGGCGGCGCGATCGCGCTCGGCCATCCGCTCGGCGCGTCGGGCGCGCGGCTCGTCACGACCGCGCTCCACCAGCTCGAACGCACCAACGGGCGCCTCGCGCTGTGCACGATGTGCATCGGCGTGGGCCAGGGCATCGCCATCGCCATCGAGCGCGTTTGAGGGAGCACCGCACATGTCAGCAGGTTTGCACGAATCACAGCATGTCGGCATCGTCGGCGCGGGCGCGATGGGCGCGGGCATCGCGCAGGTCGCCGTCCTGGCGGGCCACCGGGTCGTGCTGTACGACCTCAGCGCGCGCGCCGTCGATCAGGCGCTCGCATCGATCGCGGCCGCCCTCGACAAGCTCGTCGCGAAAGGCCGCCTGCAGCGCACCCAAGCCGAGTACGCGACCGGGCGCCTCACGGCCGCGCGCGGTCTGGAGGACCTGAAGGACGCAGGGCTCGTCGTCGAAGCGGTTGCCGAGAAGCTCGAAATCAAGCAGCGCCTCTTCGCCGACCTCGAAGCGATCGTTGGCGACGAGTGCGTTCTCGCGACCAACACGTCGTCGATCTCGGTCACGGCGATCGGCGCATCGCTCGCGCGGCCCGAGCGGCTCGTCGGCATGCACTTCTTCAACCCGGCGCCGTTGATGGCGCTCGTCGAAGTGGTGAGCGGCCTTGCCACGTCGAAGCGCGTGGCCGACCTCGTGCATGCGACCGCCGCGAACTGGGGCAAGGTGCCCGTGCATGCGAAAAGCACGCCGGGCTTCATCGTCAACCGGGTCGCGCGGCCGTTCTACGCGGAAGGCCTGCGCGTGCTGATCGAGCAGGCCGCCGACGCCGCCTCCATCGACGCCGTGATGCGCGAGGCAGGACAGTTCCGCATGGGACCGTTCGAGCTGATGGACCTGATCGGCCACGACGTGAACTTCGCGGTCACGGAATCCGTGTTTCGCGCGATGTTCGGCGACCGCCGGTTCACGCCTTCGCTGGTTCAGCGCGAACTGGTCGACGGCGGTTTTCTCGGCCGCAAGTCCGGACGCGGCTTCTTCGACTATGCACCCGAAGCGCCGAAGCCCGAGCCGATATTCGAAGCGCCCGTGAGCGCGCCCGCAAGCGTGCGCCTCGGGCCGCCCTCTGCTCCCGGCGCGCGCCTGCAGGCGCGGCTGATGGAAGCGGGATTGCCGATCGCCCACGAGCGGATCGACGAGCCCGGCGTGATCGCGGAAATCGACGGCGCGTGGCTCATGCAGACCGATGGCCGCACCGCGACGAAGCGCGCCGCCGACCTCGGCCGTAATGACATCGTGCTCGTCGATTTCGCACGCGATTATTTCTCGGCGAAAGCCATCGGCGTCTCGCGCGCCATGCAGTGCGGCGACGCCGCGTACCGTGCGGTGCTCGGTGCGCTTCAGCGCTGCCACTGCGAAGTCGTCGCGATGAAGGACGTCGCGGGGCTCGCGGTCATGCGAACCGTCGCGATGCTCGTGAACGAAGCCGCCGACGCCGTAGACCAGGGCGTGTGCTCGCCCGATGATCTGGATCTCGCGATGGAAAAAGGCGTGAACTACCCGATCGGCCCGCTCAAGTGGGCGGACGAAGCGGGCGTCGCGCTGATTCACAGGGTGCTCACGCACCTCGCCGGACACTATGGAGAAGACCGCTATCGCATCTCGCCGCTGCTGTCGGCGCATCGATGGAGCGGCATGCCGATACACGGCGGCGCAACGCACGCTGCCGCCTGAACGAACCCGCATTTCATGATTGGAGACAACCGTGGTCCAGCCCATTCCGAAGCCTGAAGAACTCGAACCGATCGAACGCGCGAGCCGCGACGAACTCGCCGCGCTGCAACTGAAGCGCCTCAAGTGGTCGCTGCGGCACGCGTACGAGAACGTGCCGCACTACCGCCGCGCGTTCGACGCCGCCGGCGTGCATCCCGAAGACCTCAAACAGCTGTCCGACCTCGCCCGCTTTCCGACCACGTCGAAAACGGACCTGCGCGACAACTATCCGTTCGGCCTCTTCGCCGTGCCGAAGGACAAGGTGGTGCGCGTGCATGCGTCGAGCGGCACGACCGGCAAGCCGACGGTCGTCGGCTACACCGCCGGCGACATCGACACGTGGGCCCACGTCACGGCCCGCTCGATTCGCGCGGCGGGCGGACGCCCCGGCGACACGCTGCACAACGCGTTCGGCTACGGCCTCTTCACCGGCGGTCTCGGCATCCACTACGGCGCCGAGCGCCTCGGCTGCATGGTCGTGCCGATGTCGGGCGGCCAGACCGAGAAGCAGGTCCAGCTGATCCGCGATTTCGAGCCGTCCATCATCATGGTCACGCCGTCGTACATGCTCAACCTGATCGACGAGATGGCGCGCCAGGGCATGGACCCGGCGCAGTCGTCGCTGAAGGTCGGCATCTTCGGCGCCGAGCCGTGGTCGCAGGGCATGCGCGCGGAGATCGAGCGGCGCGCGGGCATCGAGGCCGTCGACATCTACGGCCTCTCGGAGATGATGGGACCGGGGGTCGCGTGCGAGTGCATCGAAAGCCGCGACGGCCCGACGATCTGGGAAGACCACTTCTACCCGGAGATCATCGACCCCGTCACGGGCGAAGTGCTCCCCGACGGCAGCGAGGGCGAACTCGTCTTCACGTCGCTCAGCAAGGAAGCGATGCCGATGATCCGCTACCGCACGCGCGATTTGACGAGCCTCCTGCCGCCGGGCGCCCGCTCGATGCGCCGGCTCGCGAAGATCACGGGCCGCTCCGACGACATGCTGATCATCCGTGGCGTGAACGTGTTTCCGAGCCAGGTCGAGGAGCTGATTCTCGCGATCCCGCGCCTGAGCGGGCAGTATCAGCTCACGGTGTCGCGCGAGGGTCACATGGATTCGCTTTCGGTGTCCGTCGAGGCGCGCTCGGAAATCTGCGCGAGTCTGACCGACAGCGATCGCCAGCAGCTCGCGCGCGAGCTTCAGCACCGGGTGAAGACGATCGTCGGCGTGACGACGGCGGTCAACGTGGTGAACGCGGGCGCCATCATGACCACCGCGACCGGCAAGGCCAAACGCGTGGTGGATCTGCGCGCGATGAACTGAACAGAACCAGGAGCCACGGAATCACGATGAACCAGCATTTCAGCACGATCGATGTCAGCATCGACCCGGCGGGCGTGGCAAGCGTCACGCTCGCGCGCGAGGCGGTCATGAACGCCTTCGACGAAACCATGATCGCCGAACTCACGCAGGCCTACACGCAGCTTTCCGAGGCGCCGCACGTGCGCGTGGTGCTGCTGCGCTCGAACGGCCGCGCGTTCTGCGCCGGTGCCGACCTGCAATGGATGCAGCGCGCGAGCCGCAACGGTCCCGGCGAGAACCTCGAAGACGCGAAGCGCTTCGCCGCGATGATGCAGGCGATACGCCTGTGCAAGAAGCCGACGCTCGCACGCGTGCAGGGTCACGCGTTCGGTGGCGGCGCAGGCCTGTGCGCGGCAAGCGACATCGTGATCGCTAGCGACGACGCGTGCTTTTCCGTCAGCGAAGCGCGCTTCGGCATTCTGCCCGCGGTCATCGGGCCCTATCTCGTCGAGGCGGTCGGCCAGCGGCAGGCACGCCGCCTCGCGCTCACCGGCACGCGGCTTTCCGCGCGCGAGGCGGTGGAGATCGGGCTGATTCATCAGGCGGTGCCCCCGGAGCGGCTCGATCAGGCGGTCGAGCGGACCGTCGCGGAATTGCGCACGAACGGCCCGCAGGCGCTGCGCGAGATCAAGGCGTTCTTCGACGAGATCGGCGACTACCGCATGACACCCGCGCACCACGATCTCGCCGCGCGCACCATCGCCCGCGTGCGCGCGACGAGCGAGGCGAAGGAAGGCTTTGCCGCGTTCTTCGACAAGCGACCGCCCGCCTGGCTGGCGGCATCTTCCGACACCGGTCGCGGCGAGCGCGGCTGACGCAACGGCGGGCGCGCCGGGCCATGCCGGGGCGCCCGCCGCCTTTCAGACCAGATTGATCACGACATCCACGTTGCCGCGTATCGCTTTCGAATACGGGCACGTCTTGTGCGCGGCGTCGACAAGCGCCTGCGCGACCTCGCGCCCGATGCCCGGCACGCTCACGTTCAGGCGCGCCTGAAGCAGGTAGGCGCCATCCGCGTTGCACAGGTCCACTTCGGCGTCGATCGCGAGGTCGGGCGGCAGCGCGACGTTCATCGACCTGGCCGCGAAACCCATCGCGCCGATGAAACAGGCCGACCAGCCGGCCGCGAACAGCTGCTCCGGATTCGTGCCCCTGCCCGCGGTGCCGGGCGACGACAGCGCGATGTCCAAGCGGCCGTCGGAGCTTCGGGACGTGCCGTCGCGTCCGCCGGACGAAGTGCGGGTCTTGCCCGTGTACAGTACTTTGGCGTTCGTGCTCATGATGTTGTCCTCGGCCCCGGTTCAGTGATGCGCGTAGAGTGACTTCGTATTGACGGCCTTGAAGCGGCCGCCCCCTTGCGATGCCGTATCCGGCATGCCGCCGAACGACGCTGCGCCGGCATCGGCGTGCCCGGCGGCAGTGTCGGCGCCGATGGTCTGGTTGCTCTGGCCCCGTTGCGAAGCGGGCGCGCCGGCCGCCGGCTCATAGTGGGGCGCGGGTCCGTAGCCGCTCGCAAAGGCGGGCGCGGCGATGGCGGCGCTGGCTGCAAGGAGCGCGGCGATGAGATGCTTGTTCATGATGAAACCTCCGGATTGTTTCTTTCGGGGACCGGCGTGGCGCACGGCCCGGGCGACTGGGTGAACGGCTACGGAATCGACCGCTGCTTAGCTGCCGCCCTTGTACAGCGTGCTTTCGAGGTACGCGAGCTGGCCGCTCTTCTCTGCCTGCACGAGTTCTGCGCGCACCTGCGCGCGGGTGACCTGCGTCGTATTGCTTTTCATGACCTGCGGGGCGGTCGCCTGCGCGGCCTCGGCTGCGCCGGCAACACCAGCGGTGGCGGAAACGGCGAGGGACACGGCAATCAACAAGGCTTTCATGGCGTTCTCCTGGAACTGTATGGATCGGCTGGACGCCTGCTGTAGAACGGCTCGCGGGGCGGAATGCCTGCTTTCGCGTCGCGCGCTTTACGCTGAATCCGGCGTTGATGCATTTGAACGCCAGGGCGTATCTGGCTTGTGTCGAGAAAACCCGGAAAATGCGCGGTGGTGTATCAAGGCAACGCGCAGATACATTGCGAAACAAAAATCGGGGGCGGCCCGCGAACGCGATGACGATGCAATTGCCGTGGCCGCCGTTTTTTCGCTCCCGCGCGGCACGGGCGCACCGCTTCGGGGACGCACGGCGGCGCAATGACAGGAAAACACGCTTGAAAATCAATCCGGAACGGCTGCTCGGCGATCTCAGACAGTTGCGCAGCTTCGGCGCCACGGGGCCCGGCGTCGTGCGCCTCGCGCTCTCCCCCGTCGATATCGAGGCGCGCCAGTGGCTCGCCGCGCGCATGGCCGATGCGGGGCTCGATCCCGTCATCGATGGTGTCGGCACCGTATTCGGCCGCTCGCGCAAGCCGGGCCCCGCGCTCCTGATCGGCTCCCATACCGATACGCAGCCGACGGGCGGCTGGCTCGACGGCGCGCTCGGCGTGATGGTCGGGCTCGAGGTCGCCCGCGCGCTCGCCGAAAACGACGAGACGCGCGATGTCGCCGTCGATGTCGCGTCGTGGATCGACGAGGAAGGCACTTTTGCCGGTTTTCTCGGCAGCCGCAGCTTCGTGGGCGATCCCGTCGAGGAGACGATCAGCAGCGCGACCAGCCGGGACGGACAGCGGCTAGCCGACGCGCTGGCATCGGCCGGGCTGAGCGGGCGGCCGCGCGTGCGCTTCGATGCATCACGCCACATCGCATACCTGGAGCCCCACATCGAGCAGGGCGGACGGCTGGAGGCGGCCGGGAAGTCGATCGGCGTGGTGACGTCGATCGTCGGCATACGCGAGCTGCGGCTGCGCTTCACCGGCCAGCGCAATCATGCGGGCACGACACCCATGTCGATCCGGCGCGACGCGGGCGCGGCGCTCGTCGCCTTCATCGGCCGGATGGACGAAGCGTTCCGGCAGCTCGCCGATGCCGATACCGTGTGGACGGTCGGGCGCATCGAACTCGACCCCGGGTCGCTCAGCGTCGTGCCGGGACAGGCCGACCTGTACCTGCAGTTCCGCGACGCGAACGCGCAGCGTCTGTGGGCGATGGAGGCGAAACTCGCGGAGCTCGTCGCTGATTTCAACGCACAGGGCGGCGTGAGCGTCGCGCTGACCGCCGCCGACGCGGCCGAGGAGCCGGTCGCAATGGACGAAGCGCTGCAGGCGCACCTCGCGAGGGCCGCCGAGACCGTGGCGCCCGGACAGTGGATGCGCATGCCGAGCGGAGCGTCGCACGATGCGCAGATCATCGCGCGCAGCATGCCCGCCTGCATGGTGTTCGTACCGAGCATCGGCGGCGTGAGCCACGACTTCATCGAGGATACGGCCGAAGAGCACATCGTCCTCGGCTGCCGCGTCGCCGCCGAGGCTGCGGCCGCGATCCTGCTCGCGCACCGGTCGAGTTAGTACGCCGATCGCATCCGTTGCCGCAGGCCCGTCGATGCGGGATGCGGCAACAGCGTGCGGCCCGCGCGATCCGCATCGATGCCCGAGTTCACTCATCACGCGCTCGCAATGAGCGCATCGAGCATCGCCGTCGGCATTGGATCGCGCCGCTCATGGCGCGCTGATCTGAAATCACGCGGCCGCCGCGTACCGTCGCCTCGCCGGCATGCAATGCCTTACGGCATGTTCCATTTCCCTTTCATCGATATGCGAGCCTGAACGGACGAGCCAAGCAATCCGTCGGGCGGTTCGACAATCATTCGCGATAAGCAATATCGTTCGCCCCCTTGAAGACCCGATTCTTACAGAATCCTTTAATCGCGTATTGCGCGCGCCTTGATCGGCTTCAAACGTAGGTTCACTAAGAAATCGAAACGATCACGCCATGTGCGTCAATCGAAATCGTTCGACGATCAGATCAATGTTACTGACCGCACCGAGTCTCGCTTTCAAGGCAGGTTTAATTCACTGCAACGAGCCGTCCATTACAAAAGACCCAAGGGAGATGCGCTACATGACGCTAAGAACCACTGGCAACCCGGACGGAATGCCGATTGCGACAATGCAATTGATCAGCGCCTCAATGGCGGCCTTGAACGATTCTGCATTTCGGGGCAATCAATGAAGCCGCTCGTATTCGACGGGCGCTTCGGATGGCTTCATGCGGGACAGGGCACGCGGGGCGTCGTGCTTTGCAGTCCGTTCGGTCACGAGAGCTCATGGCTCCATAAAGGCATGCGCAGCCTGGCCGAAGAACTTTCCGCATACGGCCTGCCCACTTTGCGCTTCGACTATCTGAGCACGGGCGACTCCGCCGGCATCGACGGCGAAGGCAATCCGTTCGACACCTTCCCCGATGACATCTGCGCAGCCGTCGCGCGCCTGAGAAGCGAGACCGGCGTCACGCATGTGACGCTCTGCGGCCTGCGTCTCGGCGCGACTTTCGCGGCGCTCGCTTCGTCGCGCTCTGGTGCCGACTCGCTCGTGCTGCTTGCGCCCGTCACGCGCGGGCGCATCTATCGGCGCGAACTGGGCGCACTGCGCATGACCTGGCTCGAGAACCTCGCACCGACGGTACGCGACGCGCAGACCGACACGCCGCTCAACGTGCTCGGGCAGATCTACGGCGACGCGTTCTGCGAACGCCTCGATGCGTTCGATCTCGCCCGCGAGATGAGCGCGCTTCCTTCGCTGCCCTCGCGCGCACTTCTGCTCGACGCGCGGCTGGGCGCGAGCGATGCGCTATGCGCGACGCTGCGTGAACGCGGCGCCGACGTGCAAGCGTGCGCGCTCGAAGGCTATGTCGAGTACATGCAGGAGTCGAAGCTCTCGGTGCTGCCGGTGCGCGCGATCGAACGGGCCGCGCAGTGGGTGCTGGCACTCGACCCGGCCCCGCGCGTGAAGCGGCGCGCGAGCACGCAGGCGTCGCCCGTCATCCCCCGCCGCGACGAGCCGATGATCGCAACACCGGGAGCCATCGAGCGCCCCGCCGTGTTCGGCACCACGGGCCTCTTCGGCATTCTGTGCGAGCCGCGTGGAAGGTTCGCGGGCGGCCCGGTCATGCTGATCACCAATACTGCGGGCAGCGTGCATCACGGCGACAGCCGGCTGTCGGTGCGCGTCGCGCGGGAGATGGCGAGGCGCGGCATCCCGTCACTGCGCATCGATGCGCGCGGCATCGGCGACAGTCCGCCGCGCAACGCCGAAGGCCCGCCCGAGGCGTGCACCTCCATTCTCGCCGCCACGATATCCGAGGACGTCGCAACCGCCGCCGCATGGCTCAAGGCGCAAGGCTACGAGAGCGTGGTCGGCTTCGGCGTCTGCTCAGGCGGCTACAGCGCATTGCGTGCGTCGCTCGTCGAGCCCGCGCTCTGCGCGGTGATCGCGGTCAACCCGCCGGGCTTCTACATTCCTGAAGCCATCAGCGCTGCCGAGCTGGAAGCGCAGCAGCGCAATTCGATTGCGCGCGTTGCGCCCGCGCTGCTCAAACCCGCGAAGTGGTGGCTCATCCTGAGCGGCAAGCGCAGCATCCGGCCGGTCGCGAAGGCCATTGCCTCGTATGCGGGCGCGCGCGTGGCTGCATGCATACCCGGCATGAGCGAGCGGCACACCGCCCCCGACGGCAAGGAAGCGCTGACGAACCCGCGCAGCGTCGTCAGGGCGCTCGAACGCAAAGGCGTGCGCACGCTCCTGATCTACGGCGTGCAGGACGAAGGGCTCGATCCGCTCAACGCGTATTTCGGCAAACACGGCAAGGAACTTTCGCATCGCTCGTGTGTGAAGGCGGCCGTGTGTCCCGACATCGATCACGCGCTCTTCGACGCGAATGCGTCCGCGAAAGTCGTCGCGCTGGGCGAGGCGTTCATCAGGGAGCTGAACGTGAGAGCAACACCCGCGAAGGGCGTCGCTCATCGCTCGCCTTCGCACGGAAGCTTCGAAGCAGGCACATCGAGACTCGACACCGCCTTGCAGGGCGAGAGAAGTTGATGAAGCGTCACGGGAGCGGCCCGCTCCCGACAGTCCTATCCAGGCCAATTGCACCAACCAGTTCAAACGGGGACCTTCGACCATGAAATCGGAACTGCGCCGCATCGTATTCGGGCTTGCCCAGATCGACCCGCAAGCCAACACGCTCACCGACGACGCCGACCTGTACGCGGCCGGCCTTTCGTCGCTTGCCACCGTTCATGTGATGCTCGCCATCGAGGACGAATTCGGCATCGAGATACCCGACCGGATGCTCACGCGCCGCCTCTTCTCGTCGATCAACTCGCTCGCTGCCGCCGTCGCCGAGCTCCAGCAGGCGCAAGCGGCATGAACGCGCCAGCCGTGGACCAGGCAGTCGCCGCGACGACTGAAGCGGGCGACCGCGCGATCAGCGCCATCGACACAATCGCCAACACCGCGGCCGGCGACTGGCTGGCCGCCGCGCAACGCGCGGCGAAGGTCGCGGCGGCGCACGCCGATGCCGTCGACCGCGACGCGCGCTTTCCCGAAGAAGCGTTCGCCGAACTGCGTCGCGAAGGCCTCATGTCGGCGATGATTCCCGCCGGATACGGCGGCGGCGGGCTTGCGCTTCCCGACGTCGCGCGCATCTGCGAAACGCTCGCAGAGGGCTGTTCGTCGAGCGCGATGATCTATGCGATGCATCAGATACAGGTCGCGTGCATCGTCGATCACGGCACCGGCCTCGCGTGGCAGCGCGAAGCGCTTGCGCGCATCGTGAAGGAGCAGTGGCTGCTCGCATCGGCCACCTCGGAGCAGAACATCGGCGGCAGCCTGCGCACGAGCGCCTGCGCCGTCGAACTGATCGACGGCGCATTCTCGATCGAAAAGCTCGCGCCGACGATCTCCTATGGGGCACATGCCGACTGCATCCTGATCACGTCGCGCCGCACGGCGGACTCGCCTCCTTCCGACCAGGTGCTGATCGTGGCGTGCCGCGACCAGATGGAACTGGAAAGGCGCGGCACGTGGGACTCGCTCGGCATGCGCGGCACGTGCAGCGAAGGCTTTCGTCTCGTCGCGAAGGGTCATGCCGACCAGATCCTTCCCGTGCCGTTCGCGCAGATCTCCGACCAGACGATGCTGCCCGTGTCCCACACGCTATGGGCCGCGGTATGGATCGGCATTGCGCGCGACGCGATGAATCGCGCGCACGCGTTCTTCCGCAAGTCCGTGCGCGGCAAGCCGGGACCGCTTCCGCCGTCCGCCACGCGGCTCGCCGAAGCGACCGGCATGCTGCACATGATGCAGGCGCGCCTGAACGTCGCGCTTCAGACGGCGGCCGCCGCGAGCGCGGCGCGCGCAGCGGCGCAGTCGTGCGAACTCGACGCGCCGCTCAGCGCCGTGCATGCGTTCGCGTCCGACATCAACGCGCTCAAGCTCGGCATCTCGACGACCGCGCTTTCGGTCGTGCAGGACGCGCTGATGATCTGCGGCATGGCCGGATACAAGAACGGCACGCCGTTCAGCGTGGGCCGCCATCTGCGCGACCTGTTCTCGGCGCCGCTCATGATCAGCAACGACCGCATCGCGCTGAACACGGCGAATCTGCTCCTTGCGCAGCGCTCACCCCTACCGGAAGGCATCTGAACATGAATACGAGAATCGACCCCGCGGCCCTCGAGGCCGCCGAAGCGGCGCCGCCGTCTCACGACGCGTCCGATCCCACCCTGCTCGCCCGCATGATCGAGGCAGGCATTCTTGTCGAGACTGGCGAAGATGGCATCTACGGCCGCAGCGCGGCGTTCGAGGACGTCCTCGAACGCCTGAGCGTCGCGGTGACCTTGCTCGGCGCCGACCAGAACGCGGAAGTGCTGCGCTTTCCGCCCGCGCTGCGCCGCCGCGACTTCGAGGACAGCGAGTATCTGAAGAGCTTTCCCGATCTCGCGGGCACGATCCACGCGTTCCAGGGCAACGACGCGGACCACAGGCGCCTGCTGGCCGCGCTGGACGCGACCATCGCAGCCGGCGACGGCGAACGCAGCGACGAATGGATGGACCAGCAAAAGCCCACGCGTCTCGTGTTCACGCCGGCCGCCTGCTATCCGATCTATCCGGTGATCGCGCGGCGCGGCGCGCTGCCCGAAGGCGGCGCCACGTTCGACGTGTTCTCGTATTGCTTTCGCCATGAGCCGTCCGTCGATCCGTCGCGCATGCAGATGTTCCGCATGCGCGAGTTCGTGCGCCTCGGCAGCCCCGGCGATGTGATGACGTTCCGCGAGAAATGGATCGAGCGCGGCTCGGCGTTCGTGAAGATGCTCGGCCTGCCGTTCGACATCGATCTCGCGAACGATCCGTTCTTCGGGCGCGGCGGCAAGATCGTCGCGAACAGCCAGAGAGAGCAGCAACTGAAGTTCGAACTCGTGATTCCGGTGGCGACGCCCGGCCGGCCGACGGCGTGCCTGTCGTTCAACTACCACATGGACCACTTCGGCACGCTGTGGAAGATCGACTGTGCGAACGGCGACGTCGCGCATTCGGCGTGCGTCGCCTTCGGCATGGAGCGCACCACGCTCGCCCTCTTCCGCCATCACGGGCTGGACGTGCGCGCGTGGCCGGACGGCGTGCGCGCGCTGCTGTGGGGCGACACGCAAGCGGCGATCGACGCGGCCCTGCGCTAGCCTCCCGCCGCTTGCAGGGCCCAGGGGACGAGCCGCGCGATGGCGGCCCGTCCCCGCGATAACGCGCTTACAGCGCCGCTGTCACGATGATCTCGACGCGAATGTCGGGCGCCGCCAGCGCGGCCTGGCACGTCGCGCGCGCGGGCGTCGCGTCGCGCGGCACCCAGGCTTCCCAGGCGGCGTTCATCGGGGCGAAATCGCGCTCCATGTCCGCGACCCAGATCTGCACGGACAGGAGCCGCGTCTTGTCCGTGCCGGCCGTCTTCAGATGTCCGTCGAGCTTGCTCAGGATGTCCTCGGTCTGGGCTCTGGCGTCGCCTTCGCGAGACGTGGCGGTCAGCCCCGCGACGTACACGGTGCCGTTGTGAATGACGATGCGCGAAAGGCGCGGATTGGTTTCGAAGCGTTGAATGTCGGTCATCGATTTAATTTGACAGGGTTGATAAAGACTTGAAGCTGACAGGAAGGGAACATTGCTCACGCCTGCGCGGCCGCGAAGCGCCCGATGCGAAAGGCATCGACCGCCAGCGGGCTGCGGCCGTCGCACACGAGTTGCGCGACCACGCTGCCGACCACCGGCGCAAGTTCGAAGCCATGCGCTGAAAACCCGAACGCGTGCACGAGACCCGCTTGCGTGCCGCTGCATGAAATCACCGGGATGCCGTCGGGCATGAACGCTTCGATGCCGGCCCACGCACGATTAACGGCGATCTGCCGCAGGTGCGGAAACAGATCGGTCACGGTGCGCGCGCTCTTGCCGAGTTGCGCGAAATCGATATCGCACCGGCGCTCGCGCATGTTCGCCGCGCACTCCAGCGCGCCGCCGATCACGACCGTCCCGTTGCGAAACTGCTTGAAGGAAAGCGGCCGCCCGGTCGCGCCGAGCACCGGCTCGATGAACGCGGGCACCGCCTGCGTGACCATCAGCATGAGCCCGCGCGGCTCGACTGGCACCGGCTCCCCGGCCTGCCGCGCAAATTCGCCGGCCCACGCACCCGCCGCGTTGACGACGCGCGGCGCGCGCCAGACATGATTTCCAGCTTCGATTTCCCACAGGCCGTGCTGGCGGCGCAGCGTGCGCGCGGCGCACTGCTCGCGAATCACGACACCCAGACGCTCGGCCGCGCGCCTGAACGCGGTCACGGCGCGAAACGGCAGCGCGTAGCCGTCGTGCTCGACCCAGATGCCGCCCGCCACGTGCCGCGACAGGCTCGGCACGCGCTCGCGCACGGCGCTCGCGTCGACGAGGACTTCGTGCGTGAAGCCGAGCGCGTTCAGACGCGCGACGCGCGCGCGGCAGTCGTCGAGTTCGGTTTCGTTCTCGGCGATCTTCAACTGGCCGGAGGGAACGAAGCCGGCGTCGTCGCCGACGAGTGCGGGCAGGTCAAACCACACGTCGCGTGATGCGAGCGAAAGTGCGATCTCGGCGTCGTGACGGCCGAGCGTGCGCACGCCGCCCGCGTTCACGCCCGACGCATGCCGTCCGCACACGTCGCTCTCGAGCACGGCCACGCGTGCACCGCGACGCGCGAGATGGAGCGCGCTCGACAGCCCATGCAGCCCGCCGCCGATCACGATGACGTCCGCGCCTTCGCCGGTTGCGTTCATCGTTCGGCGGGGTCGGCGGCTTCGACGGTTTGCGCCTCTGCGCGCGCTGTCCGCGCTTCGTGGGCGGCCGCGAGTTCCGCGAGCGTGACGGGCTTGATCGGCGGGCGCACGCGGTAATAGCCGACCTCGGCGGGCGACACGCCGCGCTCGCTCGCGATCACTTCCGTGACCGTCAGTCCGCACAGTCGCCCCTGGCACGGCCCCATGCCGCAGCGCCCGAACGACTTCGCCTGGTTCGGGCCGAGACAGCCGAGCCGCACGAAACCGCGCAGCTCGCCCGCGGTGACTTCTTCGCACCGGCACACGGTGACGTCGTCGGCCGGGATGCGGTTCGCGTCCTTCGGGCGATACAGCGCGTCGAGAAACGGCCGGATATGCAGCGTCTCGCGCAACGCGCGCTGCACGGGCGCGGCGAGCGAATCGCGCGCGGCCCGGTCGATCCTGCCTGCGCGATGTGCAACTTCCAGCGCGGCGAGCCGGCCTTGCTGCTCCGCCGCCTGCGCCCCGCCGATGCCGCGGCCGTCGCCCGCCACGTAGATGCCGGCGACGTCGAGTTCGCCCCATTCGTCGGTGACGGGCACCCAGCACAATTGCGCGTCGTCCCAGCGATGCTGCGCGCGCAGCGACCAGCTGATCTGCGTGTTCGGCACCACGCCCTGGTGCAGCAGGACGACACGCGCGGGTATGCGCGACGCGCGCCCGCGCGCCGTGAAGCGGATCGCCTCGACGGCTTCGCCGCCTTCGAGCGCGAGATCCGACGCGCCCTGATGCAGCGGCACGCCCGCGCGCCGGATCGCGCTCATCAGCTTCAGCCCCTTGGCGAGTTGCCGCCAGCCCTTCACCGCACCCGGCAGATGCGCCATCGCCCGGCGATAGTCGGCGCCTTCCGTCGTATCGACGATCGCGCGGATCGGCACGCCCGCGCGCAGGTATTGCCAGGCGAGCAGATAGAGCAGCGGCCCGCAGCCCGCCAGCACGACCGGCTCGCCGGGCACCACCTCGGCGGTCTTGAGCAGGATCTGCGCGGCGCCCGCGGTGAGCACGCCGGGCAGCGTCCAGCCCGGCACCGGGAACGGCCGCTCCATCGCACCGCTGCACAGGATCACCGAGCCCGCCTGCACCGATTTCACGACGCCGCCCTGCACGTAATCCACCACGCGTGCGGCGCTCACCTGCCACACCGCCGCGCCGCGCTCATGCTTCGCCCCGCAGGCGGCGAAGGCGCGCGCCAGCTCGCCGCCCGCGGCATAGTCCGGGCCGAGCACGGAGAGACGCCGGGCGTTGGCCTTCGTCAACGCGCGATAGATCTGCCCGCCCGGCGCGTCCTGTTCGTCGAGCACGGTGACCGTCAGGCCGCGCTCTGCCGCGACACATGCCGCCGCCATGCCCGCCGGGCCCGCGCCCACGATGACGACATCGACCTTGTCAGCCTGCATCGCGTGCTCCTTCTGTCATTGCGTCGTTCTCCGCGAGCGCGCGCATGCCGTGCTGCGAGCGGATCACCATGCCGTGCTCGACCGTCACGAGGCAGCTCTGCCGGTTCTGCGCGCCGTCGATCTCGACGAGGCACTCGAAGCACACGCCCATCATGCAGTACGGCGCGCGCGCCGCGCCACTCACGGGCGTCGTGCGAAACCGCGCGACACCCGCCGCCAGCAAGGCCGCGGCGACACTCGCCCCGGCGGGCACGCGCAGCGGGCGCCCGTCGAACGTGATGGCGACGCTGCCCGACTCGGCGGCGGCCGGCAATACCTGAAATAGACTGTCAGTGACCATGGGTGAATACCTTGTCGGTCTGCAAGAAGCGCTCGCCGCTGAAATGTTCGAGACCCGCTGGCGCGGCGGCCCCGCCGATCCAGGGAGCGATGCGCAGCACGTGCGCCGCCGCGAGCGTCACGCCGCTATGGCACGTGACGACATACGCGCCCGGGCAGCTCGCCGACTCCTGATAGATCGGAAAGCCGTCGGGGCTCAGGACACGCAGCGCGCCCCATGCGCGCACGAGCTTGACCTCGGCGAGCGCCGGAAAACTGCGCACGCCGCGCCACGCGATATGGCTCACGACGTCGGCGGTCACGCCGTCGTCGAAGCCGACGTCCTCCATCGAGTCGCCGAGCTGCACGGTGCCTTCGCCGGTCTGGCGCACGTAGGTGGTGGGGTAGTCGAGGAAATGCGCGACGCGCTCGGCGATCAGCACCTGTCCGCGATTCGGCGCGACCGGCGCATGAATGCCGACCTGCTGCGCGAGCGCGCGGTTGCCGAGCCCGGCCGCCAGCACGACACGCGCCGCGTGAAAGCGCTGGCCGGTCGCGTCGACCGCAAAGCCGCTGCCGCTTCGCTCGATGCGCTGCGCGCGCACGCCCCCGGTCATGTGCACGCCGCGGCGGCGGCACGCCGCATGCAGCGCGCGCAGCAGCTTGAGCGGATTCGCGTGGCCGTCCATCGGCGAGTAGCTCGCGCCGAACACCTGCGGCCCGATGCCGGGCACACGGCGCTTCACCTCGGCGTGATCGAGCATCTCGAACGGATAGTCGCCGTTCAGGTCCGCGCGGATCGCGGCGAGCCGTGCGCCGCGCTCGCGCCACTCCGCCTCGCTGAAGCAGAAGTGAAAGCCGCCGGGCTGCTGCAACTGGACGTCGATGTCCGTATCGGACAGCAACTGGTCACGCAGTGAAGGCCAGCGCGATGCCGAGCCGCGCGTCCAGGTCGCATACGGCGACATGCCGCAGCCCTTGCCCTGCACCCACACGAGGCCGAAGTTGCCGCGCGACGCGCGAAACGCGTCGTCGCCTTCGTCGAGCACGCGAACGCCCAGGCCCTCGCGCGCGAGTCCATACGCGACGGCCGCGCCGACCAGGCCGCCGCCTATCACGAGTACATCGGAAGAATTCGTCATCGGTCGTCAGTTTTTGCCGATCAGCACGCGATCGAGTCCGATCACGCGGTCCATCACCACCATCGCGATCGCGGTGCCCGCGATCAGCACGGTCGAGACCGATGCGACCAGCGGGTCGATGGTCTGCGCGATCTGGTTGTACATCGCGACAGGCAGCGTGGTCGTGCCGGGCGTCGCGACGAAAACGGTCATCGTCAATTCGTCGAAGCTCTGGATGAACGCGAGCAGCCACCCCGCCGTCACGCCCGGCAGGATCATCGGCAGGATCACGCGGCGAAACGCGATGAAGCGGTTCGCGCCGAGCGAGAGCGCGGCGCGCTCGGCATCGCGGTCGAGGCCCGTCGCGGCGGCGAGCGTGAGGCGCAGCGCATACGGAAAGATCACCGTGACGTGCGTGAGCGTCAGCCAGAAGAACGAGCCGGACATGCCCGCCGTCGTGAAGAAGCGCAGGAACGCGACGCCCAGCACGACGTTCGGGATCATCAGCGGCGACAGGAAGAACGCCGAGAGCGCGCCGCGCCCCGGGAAGCGATAGCGGGTGAGCGCGAGCGCGCCGGGCACCGCGAGCAGCACGGCGATGGTCGCCGAAGCGGCGCCGAGCCGCAGCGAGAGCCAGAAGGAGTCGACGATCGCGGGCGCGTCGGCGATCGCCCGGAACCAGCGCAGCGAGAGGCCGTCGGTGGGCATCGAGATGTAGCCCTTGCCGGTGAACGACACGGCGATCACCACGACGAGCGGCGCCACGATGAACAGCACGAACAGCGTGTGGTAGCAGAGCGCGAGGAAGTTGTTCTTGCGCATGGTCTCAGGCCTCGAAAACCGAACGGAAGCGGCGCTCGATCCAGCGGTTGCAGCCGACGATGATCGCGATGTTCGCAATCAGCAGCAGCACCGCGACGGTCGCGCCGAGCGGCCAGTTCAGCGTGTTCAGGAACTCGTCGTAGGCCGCGGTGGCGGCCACCTTCAGGCGCCGGCCGCCGAGCAGTGCGGGCGTGGCGAACGCGGACGCGGCAAGCGCGAACACGATGATCGAACCCGACAGCACACCCGGCAGCAACTGCGGGAGCACGACGCGGCGAAACACCGCGAACGGCGGCGCGCCGAGCGAGCGCGCGGCGTGCTCGATCTGCGGGTCGAGCTTTTGCAGCGTGGCCCACACGGAGATCACCATGAACGGCACGAGCACGTGCGTGAGGCCGATGATGACACCCGTCATCGTGAAGACGAGCTTGACCGGCTCGCTCACGATGCCGAGCGCCTGCAGCGCGTTGTTCAAGAGGCCGTTGTTGCCGAGCAGGATCGCCCAGCCGAGCGTGCGCACGACGACCGAGATCAGGAGCGGCCCGAGAATCACGATCAGGAAAAGCGAGCGCCACGGGCTTTTCATGCGCGAGAGGATGATCGTCTCGGGCACGCCCAGCACGACGCACAGCACCGTCACCGCGAGCGCCATGCCGGCCGTGCGCAGGAAGATCTCGTGGTAGTAGCTGTCGCCGAGCACTTCGGCGTAGTTCGCGAGCGTGTAGGTGGCGAGCACGCCCTGCGAGCCGTCGAAGGCATGAAACGAGAGGACCGCCGTCAGCAGAAGCGGCACGAGCAGCAGCCCGCAAAAGAGCAGCAGCGCGGGCGCGGCGAGCAGCCACGGCGCGGCGCCCGCGCGGGGCGCGCCCGAGTCGCGCGCGGTCTGCACGCTCGCGGTGGCCAGCGAGTTGGAGGAATCAGCCATGGGTGAGGTTCTCCGCCAGCATGCGTACCGCGTCGTCGGACCAGCGCACGCCGACTGTCTCGCCTTCGCGCGGCGGCGGGCTGCCCGCGTTCGGCAGGCTCGCGCGCACGACGCCAAGCGGCGTGTCGATCTGGAGCATCCAGTGGTTGCCGAGAAAAAGGCAGGTCGTGACGCGCCCGTGCAGCGTGGCGTCCGGGGCCGCCGTCAGCGCGACGCGCTCAGGGCGCACGTAGAGCTGCACGTCGCCTTCGAAGCGGCGCCCGCCGTGCGGCACCTTCATCACGCTCGCGCCGACGCGCACCACCGCGCATCGATCGTTCAGCTGCTCGACCGTGCCGCGCAGCACGTTGGTCTTGCCGAGAAAGCCCGACGCGAACACCGACTCCGGATGCTCGTACGCGTCGAATGGCGAACCGATCTGCACGATATGGCCGCCGTGCATCACGGCGATGCGGTCGCTCATCGTCATCGCCTCGACCTGGTCGTGCGTGACGAGAATGGTCGTGATGCCGAGCTGCTTCTGGATCGCGCGCAGCTCGACATGCATGTCCTCGCGCAGCTTCGCGTCGAGGTTGGACATCGGCTCGTCGAGCAGCAGCACGCGCGGGCGGATCGCAAGCGCCCGGGCGATCGCGACGCGCTGCCGCTGCCCGCCCGACAGCTCGCGCGGATAGCGCTTGTCGAGCCCGGTCAGGCGCACCATGTCGAGCACCTCGGCGATGCGCGCCGCGCGCTCGCCGCGCGTGACGTTGCGCATGTCGAGGCCGAAGCCGACGTTGTCGCCAACCGTCATGTGCGCGAAGAGCGCATAGCTCTGGAACACGATGCCCATGCCGCGCTTTTCGGGGCGCTCGCGGGTGATGTCGGCGCCGTCGAGCAGAATGCGGCCGCGCGTCGGCTCGACGAAGCCCGCGACCATCTGCAGCGTCGTGGTCTTGCCGCAGCCGGACGGGCCGAGCAGCGAGACGAATTCGCCGCGCCCGATCGAAAGGCTGATGCTTTCGACGGCGCTGAACGTGCCGAAGGACTTGCCCAGTCCGTCGAGTGTGAGAAAGCTCATGTTGATTGCCCTGCGCGGATGCACGGTAGACATGGGGGAAGACGCGTGGTGGACGGCTCGGCGGCGGTGCGCGGGCAACGGGTCGTTGCCGCGCGCGCCGTGCGCATCAGCGCTCGACGGTCCGGTTCCAGCGGTTGGTCCAGTCCGAGCGCTTTTCGTTGACGAAGGTCCAGTCGGTCTTCACGAGGCGGTTGATCTGATCCGGCGTGTAGGGCACGGTGGCGGCCACCTGCGGGGTCAGCCTGGTGTTCTTGTTCACCGGCCCCCAGCCCTGCCCTTCCGCGAGCCACGCCTGCACCTGCGGCGAGAGCAGGAACTGGATGAACTGCTGCGACTGCGCCGCGACGTCGCTTTGCACGACCGGGCAGGCGGCGGTGAACATCGCCGGGGCCCCTTCCTTCGGATAGACGAACTCGACCGGGAAGCCCGTCGCCTTCAGCGCCGCGACGCGTCCGCTGCCCCACACGGCGAGCGTCACGTCGCCGTTCTGGAACATCTCGGTCATCTTGCCCGGCGACGGTTCCCACGCGACCACGTTCGGACCGACCTCCTTCGCGAGCGCCTGCATGCCGGGATCGATGTCGTGGTCGCTGCCGTGGCGCAGGCGCGCGTAAGTGAGGAGCGTCTGCAGGCCGTAGGTGTTGTTGATCGGCGGAATCGCGATCTTCTGGCGCAGGCGCTTGTCGGTGAGCGCTTCCCACGAATCGGGCTTCGGCAGGCCGGCCTTTTTGAACGCATCGGTGTTGTAGACGAGGCCCGTCGCGACGACGCCCACCGAGGTCGCGTTCGCGTTCATCCTGCCGATGTCGTAGAGGTCCTTGTAGACCGGGGCATCCTGCAGCTTGTCGCAGAAGCCGAATTGCGTCGCCTGATACATCGGGCCGTCGTCGAGGAGCACGACATCGAGTTCCTGCTTTGACTTCTGCGCCTGCAGCTTCGCGAGCGTATCGGTCGAGTTGCCCGGCACGTAGACGATCTTCACGTCATGCGTCGCCTCGAAGGCGGGAATGATCTTCTTCTGGAACAGCTCCTGCGTCGAGCCGCCGTACGAGCCGAGATACAGCGTCGGCGCCGCCAGCGCGGGCAGCGCACAGCCCGCGGCGACCACCCCCATCGCACCCCGCCACCACCCAAAACGTCCAGCCATGTCCGAATCTCCCCACAAAGCGCGTCGTCAAGTTTTCGATATATCCCGGTTATCGGGCCCGCGTCGCCGCCCACACCTGTCGCATCAGCGGTAAAGCCACTTTATTGAGAAATAAAAGGCGCGTGAAATCGAATTTTTTCGATCTCGTATAACATTTACGTATACCGATTCCTCCGCCCCGATCACATGAAGATCCGACAGCTCGAAGCATTCAATGCGGTGATGGTGTGCCGCACGGTCACGCGCGCGGCAGAAATGCTGCATGTCTCGCAGCCCGCGGTCACGCGGCTCATCGGCGACCTGGAGGAAAGCGCGGGCTTCGCGCTCTTCGACCGCGCGCATGGCCGCCTGCAGCCGACCCCCGAGGCATTCGCGCTGCACGAGGAAGTGCAGCGCTCGCTGGTCGGCGTGGAGCGCATCGAGCGCGCGGCGTCCGAGATACGCGCGTCGCAGCGCGGCATGCTGCAGATCGCGAGCGCGCCCGCGCTCGCGCTGTCGTTCCTGCCGCGCGCGATCGCCGCGTTCAGCGAGCTTCACTCGGGGGTGGAGATATCACTCGGCTCGCATGCGTCGCGCACGGTGCTCGACATGGTGGTCGCGCATCGGTGCGACGTGGGCTTCGTGATCCTTGGCCTCAGCACGCCGGCGGCGCATGGCGAACTGCTCGTGTCGACGCGCATGGTGTGCGCAATGCCGGCGAGGCACCGGCTCGCGAAGAAGAAGACGATCGTGCCCGCGGATCTGCGCAACGAGCCGTTCGTCTCGCACTGGCGCGGGCTGCAGTCGCGTTACGAGATCGATGCGCTGTTCGCGTCGCACGGGGTCGAACGCAAGCTGATGGTGGAGACGCAGACGTCGGCGGCGATCTGTTCGTTCGTCGCGGCGGGGATGGGCGTCGCGATCATCGACCCGATCGCCGCCTTGGAGTATCGCGGCACGGACGTGGTGTTCAGGCGCTTCGAACCGGTGCTCGGCACCGACTTCTCGGTGCTGCTTCCGGCGCAGCGGCCGCCCTCGCTGCTCGTAAGGAAGTTCGTCGATCACGTGCGCGCGTTCGTGCACGCGGAGCTGCCCGCGGCGGCGCGCCTGTAGGCGGCTCGGGCAGCGCGCCGGCCAGCGCATGCGCGCCGACGCATGCGGCCAACGCATGCACCCGACCCGTGCTACGCCCCGAGCGCGACGTTCGCGTTCTTGATCTTCGTGAATTCGAGCAACTCGCTTCCCGCCTCGTTGCGCCGATCGCTCTCAGCGCGCTTCATTCCTTTGTCCGCCCGGCCCGCCCGACGCCTCGCGCGGGATTTCTTTCGCCCCGCTATTCGCGCGAAAGCATCCGCCTGTCTGACCCGAGTGCAACCCATCCGGAATCTCCGCGTATTCCCGACCACCACGCCCTCATACAAAGGTTTGGGGCACGACAAGCAAGTTCGGTGTTGACAAATATCGTGTATGGAATATTGTATATCACCATAACAACGATTTCTTGAGACAGGTGACGCCCATGTCCGAAGCAGTCAGCAGCCGCGCCGCAGCACAGGCGAGCACGATCGCAGACGACACCGCAGAGCAGACACGCAGCACCACGTTGATGTCGGGTGCCCATCTGGCCGCCCGGGCGCTCAGGAACGAAGGTGTCGATACGATCTTCACCTGCGGCGGCGGGCACATCGCCGGTTTCTACGACCGCTGCGCCGATGAAGGCATCCGCATCGTCGATGTCCGCCACGAACAGGTCGCCGCCCACGCCGCCGACGGCTACGCGCGCCAGACCGGCAGGCTCGGCTGCGTCGTCACGCCCGCCGGCCCGGGTTGCACCAACGCCGTCACGGGCGTCGCCACCGCGTACCGCTCCGAGAGCCCGCTGATCCATATCGGCGGCGAGGGCACGCTCGCGCAGCACGGGACGAGTTCGCTGCGCGACCTGCCGCACGTCGACATGATGGCGCCCATCACGAAGTTCGCCGCGACGATTCCGAGCACGGAGCGCGTCGCCGACATGATCTCGATCGCGGCCCGCGAGGCGTTCAACGGCGCGCCCGGTCCCGCGTACCTCGAGATTGCGCGCGACGTGCTCGATCGCGAGATCGACGCAGCCCAGGCCGTGACGACGCAGCCCGGCCGCCATCACGCACCGGCCGATCCGGCGGGCGATCCGCACGACATCGAAGCGCTCGCCGACCTGCTCGCGAATGCCGAGCGCCCGGCGATTCTGTACGGCCAGCAGGTCTGGACCGCGCGCGGCCACGAAGCGGCGATCGCGCTCCTGCGCGGGCTCGACCTCCCCGGCTACTTCGACGGCGCGAGCCGCGGCCTGCTGCCGCCGGGCGATCCGCACCACTTCGACCGCTCGCGCGCACGCGCTTTTGCGAACGCGGATCTGATCGTGATCGTGGGCGCGCCGTTCGACTTCCGCACGACGCGCGCGAGGCGCAGCCGGCGCGAACTCAAGCTTGCGCAGATCGACATGGACTACCGCGCCATCGCCCGAAACCGCGATATCGACCTCGGGCTGGTCGGCGATCCCGGCGCGATTCTCGGCGCCGTGCTGCAGGCGGCGAGCGGCCACATCAACGGCGAGAAGCGCCAGGCGCGCCAGGCGTGGATGCGCGAACTCGCCGCAGCCGAAGACGCCGCGACCGCCGGGCTGATGCCGCTTTTCCGGTCGGACAGCAGCCCGATCCATCCGTACCGCGTCGCGCACGAAATCAACGAGTTCCTCTCCGACGACACGATCTACATCGGCGACGGCGGCGACGTGGTGGCAATGGCGGCGCAGGCCGTGCGTCCGCGCCGCCCCGGCCAGTGGATGAGCCCGGGCGCGCTCGGCGCGCTCGGGGTCGGCACCGGCTTCGCAATCGCGGCGGGCCTCGCGAATCCGGGCAAGGAAGTGCTCTGCTACTACTGCGACGCCGCCTTCAGCATGACCTCGTTCGACATAGAAACGGCAAACCGCTTCGGCGTTCCGTATATCGCGGTGGTCGCCAGCCACACGGCGGCCGGCCGGCCGCGTTACGGCCAGTCCGCCCCGGGCGCCGCCTCGCGCGATGTCCCGTACGGCAAGTTCGCCGAGATGCTCGGCGGCTACGGCGAGGAAGTGTGCGACCCGGCGAAGATCGCGGGCGCCCTTCGACGCGCGCGCGAGTCGGTGCGCACGACGCTCAGGAGCGCCGTAGTGAACATCCAGGTCGATCCGGCCGCGCACGCCCCTCACGCGAGCGCACAGACGATGCACGAGTAACGGGAAAACGCGCCGGTCGCCGGCGCGCTGCCCGGTGTTTCAACCCCCCTCTTTAGCCAGTCAGGAGACAGTACCCATGAG
>NZ_JFHC01000090.1 GCF_000698595.1 Caballeronia glathei
AGGCGACAACTACCTTGAAAACTTCCGGGACCACCTTAAATCCACTGGTCGTTCTCTACAGTCCGCTCGCTCGTCGCGCCGTCACCCGTGTTCACCACAGCTCGCGGCTCGATCAGCAGCAGCTTCACTTGTTTTAGCGCACAAGGCTTGTGCTCGACGCCCTTCGGCATCACCGCCATCTGACCGGCACGCAGCATGATCGAACCGTCGCCCGAAGGACCCGCGCGAAAATCGATTCGCAACTCTCCTTCAAGGACGATGAACGTTTCGTCGGTATCCGCATGCCGGTGCCACTGAAACTCTCCTTCGACTTTCACGACCTTGAACTGATACTCGTTCATTTCAGCGACGACGTGCGGTTGCCAGTGGCCGTGAATCTGCGCGATCTTGCCGATGAGGTCGATAGCCTGGCATTGGCCGCGCTCGGACGGCGCAGTGGTACTTTTCGAGGATTGCGACATCGTTCTCTCCGTTCAAGGGGCAATGCGTCGAGGATACGTATGCTCCTGGTGGCAGTATTGAACGATTGTGGGTGTTTTAGCCGCGCTGGACGCCACCCGTGACCTGGAGCCAGCGTCCCGGCGTCAGTCCGAATGTTTTCAAAAAGTGCCGCGTCATGTGGCTCTGATCAGCGAAACCTGCGGTCGCAGCGACGTGCGCGAGCGAGGCGTCCCCAAGCAGCATGCGGCGAACGGCATCGAGACGCCTCATCGTCAGATAACGGTATGGGCTGGTGCCGTAGAACGTGCGGAAGTCGTGCGACAGGCTCCAGCGATCGCGGCCCGTGGCCGCTTCGAGTTCGTCAAGCGTGACAATGCGCGCGAAGTTTGCGTGCAAATAGTCCCGTGCGCGCCGCGCCGCGAAGAAATTACCTTTCGAGCGTCGTGCGGGCGTGCCGGCAACAGCGGCAAGCGCGTGCGCCAGTTCGATGAGCGCATCGCTTTGCTCGAGCGAATCGAGCGTATAACCGACGTGCTGCAGCAACGTCGTAGTTGCCGCAGCAAGGCGCGGATCGGTTGTCACGCCTCCTTCGAGAAACGGCAGCGCACGTCCGCCAAGTACGTCCTGAAAGAGCGCAGGTTCAACGTAGATCATCCGGTACTTGAACCCTTCATCGGTACCTGCCTGGCCGTCGTGAGCCTCATCGGGATGCAGCACGATCGTGTTGCCGGGTAGACTGTGTCGCTGGCTGTGCCGATAGCTGAAACTCTGGACACCGGCGAGCGTGCGGCCAATCGCATAGGTGTCGTGGCGGTGCATGGCATACGCCTTGCCGTGAAACCACGCTTCGATACGCTCGACGCCTTCTATCGGCTCGGCGCGTCTAACCCAGTCGGAACATGAGCGCGGTGTTTGTCGGTTCATGATGTATGGCCTCGGAGGGCATAAGCCGTCGTGCTTCGGCACGGCTGCTCAGGCGCGGTACGGCGCGCAGTCGCTCCCCGAATTGTCGAATGGGACAGCCCACGCGTTACAGTGGCCGCGCCGGCTTGGAATGCAGCCGTCCGCCTAGTGAGTATCTGCTGAGCGGCTTAACGCAGCGCTGAATGGCGGCTTCTGGGATGTTTCATTGCCCGTTCAGGGTCGACTTCTGCCCGACGCGGGTGACCTCGTACTCCTGTAACTGCAGCCCGGAAGGCCTAGGCTGGCTTGTCAGACTTGCGTTTGGCCGATTTCCGAGCGATATAGGCGGGTTTAATGCCCTTCGCTTCGAGATTCGCGACTACCTTCGCCACAGCCGTGTTCGCACGGCGCAGAAATTCCGGGCTTTGCATGTACTTTCCAAGTTTGTCGGCAGGCATGTCAGCAGTTCCACGTTCGACGTCTAAGGACAAGGGTTTTCCGAGCTTCTTCGCGGTCGAAAGTCATTAATTCCGGTGTCCGTCGGCCGCTTCGCACATCATCACAGTTTCGAGCCTAAGTATGCCGCGTCTTGTGCTATCCCGTAATGCTATCCGCAAGGGACACTCAGCATCGTACGTCGCATCGTTGGCAATCGTGCCCGAAGCGCTCGGAGACGCCCAAGATAAAATGGCATTACCCATTGTATTGAGTTTTCAACATGTCCGAATCCGCCGCCGATCTGCGTTCGTTTTCCTTTGTGCTTGCGGTACCCGACCTTGAGCGAAGTGCATCATACTTTCGTGACGCGCTCGGCTTTCGCCTTGAATGGCCAGAAGGCTCCGGCTGGCAACTCGTTTCGAGAGGTGGTGTGCGCGTCATGATGGGGCATTGCCCAGATGCAATGGCGCCTTCGGCAATGGGCGACCACAGCTATTTTGGCTATCTCAATGTCGAGAACGCCGATGCGCTTCACAACGAATTTGTCAGCAGGGGCGCCATCATTTTGCAGCCTCCTGTCGACAGACCACATGGCATGCGAGAGTTCGTCGTAGCAACGCCTGATGGACATCGAATGATGTTCGGTCAGGATTTGTCGGCGACGCGTTAGGTAGGATCACTCCGACGTCTGCTTTGGATAAGTGCGAATGATGGCTCCGGGTCGATCAGCGACATCGAGAGCGCCAAACCAAGCGCCTATCTCACATCCGCCTGGCGCTACGCGGCCTCACCGGCCGCGTCGATCCGCGCCTCGGTCACAAAGCGTGACGCGAAGTTCTTCGCCGTGCCCGAGATCATGAGCGACTCGCGGGCGCGCGTCATCGCAACATAGAACAGCCGCCTCTCTTCCGGTTCGGTTGACTTCGCGTCCGGAACGATCGTCTCTTCACTGCGCGCTATCCAGACGTGGTCCCACTCGAGCCCTTTCGAGCTGTGCATTGTCGTGAGGATCAGTGCGCCCGGCGTCGGCTCGTTGTTGTCACGCTTCATGAATTGCAGGCGATCCGCGAATGTGCCAGAGAGCCGGGATAGCACGTCGTACGTCGCCTGTATCGCCCGGATCGCATGGTCCTTCTTTGCGTATTTCAGCGTCCACTCGCTCACGCCCGAGAGCGTCAACGAATAAAACTTGCGATCACAAAGGCTGCGCCACTCGGCGAGCCGCTTGATGAATTCACGATAGTTTGTCGCCACCTCTTCCGGCAGGCCCAGCTCGACCAGCTCGGCGCGTGGCTTCTGTACCAGTTCGGCACCCATGCTGGCGTGCAACGCGCGAAGTTGCTCTGCGCGCAGCCCCATATGCGCAAGAACGGCGTCGAGCCCGGTTTCCTTCACCCGCTCAACGATTTCGAGCAGATTGCACATCAGCGCGCCCTCCGGACGACTCAGAACCGACGCGCCCGACGCCCGGTAGTACTTCACCCCTGAAGAGCGACAAACAGCCTCCAAGGGATCAAGGATACGATTCGTGCGCGCGAGAATGGCGCACGACTTGCCCTTTTCGAGCAACGGCGCGAGGCTTCCGACTGCCGCGACCGCCTCGATGTATTCGTCAGCATGTCGCGACGCCAGCACGCGGCCGCCAGCCCCCTTCTCGGCCCGCAAAACCTTGGCTATGCGGTCGACGTTGTTGCGGATCACCCGGTCGGCGGCCAACAGGATCTCAGAGCGGCACCGATAATTGCTCCCCAGCACGACGGGTTTCGCGTCGAACTCTTTGATGAACGACTCCATGCCGCGATAGCCAAGCGCTTCGCGGAAGGCGTAGATGCTCTGATCGTCGTCGCCCACTACGGTCACGATCGAGCCGGCTTTCGCGTGCAGCTCGATCCAGCGGTACTGCAGCGGGTCGGTGTCTTGGAACTCGTCAACGAGCAAGTACTTGAACGGGTACGGCAGGATCGAGCCGTTCTGCATGCCCTCGACCGCAAGGCGAAGCATGTCCTGAAAATCGATCTTCCCGTTCCGCGCGAGCGCGTCCTGATAGGCGTGATACAGCTTTCCGTCATCGCTTTCGGCGTCGCACCGGCCGAAATTCGTTTTGATCTTCTCGATCGTCGGGATCACATCCTCGGCCTTGCCGTCGAGTCCCAGGTCTTGCATGACGCGAATCAGCAAGCCCAGACGGTCACCGTCCGAGGCAATGTCGAGCGCCCGGGCGCCGGGCCGCTGAAGCTGCTTGAATGCCAGAGAGTGGAACGTACCCGCGATCAACCGCTTCTTCACGGCCTTGCCCGCAACCGCGAGAATCCGATCCCGCAGTTCGATGGCGGCGTCCTTTGAAAACGTCACCGCCCCGACTACTGCGGCATCCTCTTGTAGCAGGAGCGCAGCTTTTGTCGCGATCGTCTTCGTCTTGCCCGCGCCAGGACAGGCGATCGCAACGCAGTTCTGGCGCAGCTCGGCGACCTCGCGTTGCTGGGGATTCAACTCGTCCAGCATGTCGCCCTCCTTTACAGGCCGCGAACCGTCGTCATCAGCTTCAGGTGCGTCATGTAGCCACGAACGCCCAGCGGGTTCACCTTCTTCAGGAAGCGCACCGTTTCGTCGTCCACGTCCGACTGATCCCGAATGCCGTTCCAGACCATGAAATCGAAGTGATCCATCGTGCGGTCGAACTTCATGATCGCGGTGAGCACGCGCATCGAGAATCGCGAGTACGCCTCGACCTCGATATCGAGGGCCGGCATCGGAATGGTCGGTTCGAACACGAAATCGTTATTCGCGCGCAGCTCGGCTTCCTTTTGTTGGCGGTAGCCTTCGGCGACCCGCAACTGCTCGTCGGCATACGCTTCGATCGACGCGAGTTGCTTTTCAAAGAAGGAGTTGACCACTTCCTTGTCGTCCGCGCCGAACGTCGATTGGCCAAACCGCTGCATGTTGATGCTCATGCGGTTCAGGTACGGCCACCATTGTTCGAATAGCGGCTTCAGGCGCGTATGGTTCAGGCGCACGCGGGCCGTCACGACCGCGGCGCCCGAGAGCTGGCGCTCCATCAACTGGCGGCCGATTTCACGACGACGCTTGATGATGGCGATCCGCTCGTCGCCCGGCAGGTCACGAAAGAGCTTGCGGGTCTTGGCCACCTCCGCGCGCTTCATGTTCGCGTCGTCGGTGGAGATCACGCCTTCCTTCTGCAGACGGTCGGCGTCCGCTTCCATCTGGGTCAATTCGCGCTCGAGTTCGCCGTCGTCAGCGCCGTCGCTTCCCGCTGGCCCTGCTTGCGCTGCGCGGGTGTCGGATGCGGCGTCCAACGCGTAGGCGGACGCGGTCTTTTCGAGTTCGGTATCTGCCACAGTGCTCATGTGCCTCTCCAGGTCGGACTTGTGTCCGGTTTCGTCGTTGGGAATTCAGGCGCGCGCACGCGGCCTATGAATGCCATTGTTGCCGTGGGAAACCGGTCCTGACGCCCGAAACACACGCGATTTCGAATGGCTTTAGACCGGAACGAAGGTGGCAGCCGTCGCCGACGCGAGTACCGGCCAAGAGGGCATGTCGCATGTAGCCGTATGTACCAAGAAGGGTGCTTTTGGTTTCGGGCCTAACAGGTAGCGCCCGGATAAAGGGAGAACGCGGGAGACGCGCTACGCGAGGGGCGCCACAGAGGCCATTGTGTCGAAGGCCCATTTGGCATGCCACTTACCTCGATCCATGCAACGCTGAACATGCATCCTGTGCGCAGCCGGATCTCGTGCGGCCTGCCTATGGTGTCGCCGTGCATTGCAAAATCGGCAGGCTGCGACGATGTTCCGCTGGCAATCCTTGCCTCCGTCAGCGCGAGCATGTAGATGCTCGGCTGTGCATTGCAGCTGCAGCGCTTGACGGCTGGAGAGTTTGTACCGGGCAATGAACGCATCGGCGCGGCCGTCCCACATTGGGCAACCACAATAAAAGCAAAGACCGGATTGACGATTGAAAGCGCGGGCGCGGTATCGCGCAATTGGCGAGGTCATGAGCGGCTCCTTGTTTCGGAAAGTTCGAAACCCGCTCGCCCCTAAAGAGACCTGCACGGGAACCAGCCGACTCAATCGCGCTGGCACCACATCAGTCCCTCATGGGCCTGACGCGCCAAATCTAATACGGCTTGGATACCCAGTCAAGATCGTCTTTGACAGATTTTGCTTCAACGCGACTACGACTTCATGCGCGCAGGCAGAAAGCGAAGCCTGACGAAAAGGCGCGAGTAGATGTAACGCGTTACATCTACTTTTGGACAAAGCCCCGGCTTTTACCGCAGCTTTCCGGGATGACATTACAAACGCCCTACCTCCCACCACTCTGCTACCGCGCCGATTGGAATGATTCCGCGGCCTTCCAGAGCAGCGCGCCGAGGAGCGCGGCGACCGCCACCCAGTACCCGGCAAGCACTGGAACCGGCACGACCAGAACGCCGAACAGCGTTCCGATCACAAGCAACAGGCCGTGACCGGCCAGATGGAACGACAGCGGACTGACAAAGCCCGCCGCGGAGGCCTTAATCTTTCGCCGCGCAGTGCCGTCGACGAACATGCCGAGCGCGAACATCAGCGTCCCGAAGATCCAGAGCTTCATGACCATCGTGCGAAATAGCATCCGGTAGACGAGCAACCAGAAGTTCTCGGTCCACGTGTGGGCGAAGGTTGAGAATCCGCCGTCGTTCATTCCCCCGACGGTGCCCGAAGCCGACAGCGTCCGCTGCAGCAGGCCGTTGTCGACGAACGCGCGACGAAAGACTTCGTTGGCCGAGCGCACCGCCAAGTCGGCCCGCTCCTGCCCGATAGAGGCAACCAGCGAGGCCGTCTCTGCGTCCGGCACCTCAAAAAGCGAGCGCTCCGGGATGGCCGGCATCACGGCGATCGCGAGAACCGGGACCAGGACGAACCAGAGCTTCAGATGTGATCCGAACCGGCTAGCCATGATGTAGAAGCCTCACGGCGAATAGCATGGGGACCGCGATAATTGCGGCGAATCCACCCCAGAACAAGAGCGGACGGTAGGCGGCGATCGTCGCCAAGGCGTAGCACCGAGCGCCCGCCCCAACCGTGAATTCCTCGGGCGGCATAGCGCTCGAGTTGTCGAAGGCACCCGCCGTGTGCAGTGCCCGGCGGGCCGTGTCGGAATCAACCCCCGACAACTTCGCTATGATCGTAACGGTGAGCGACATCGTATTCCTCGAAGTAGCGACGGAATGCTTCGCCTTGAAGCACGCGAGAGGCCAATTGAAAAGCGGCGGTGCGCTCGGTGATCTCTTCGGGGCAACGTTCATCGATCGTCTCGAACTCGCAGTTCGCATGGCGCTCCTCAAACGCCGGGATCGACTCCAGCATCGGCGACCACACGGCGAGTTTCTCGCCTCGACGCGCGAGGTATCGGCGCGCGTACAGCGATTTGGACGGCTCGAACAGCCCTTGCATGAAGGCAACATGCTGGTCGCCCGTGCGCTTCGCGCGTTTGAAACCGCTGAGCGCCGACTCGATCATCTCGGCGGCAAGCGGTCCTTTGTCCCCACGAAACCGCTCGCCCACGAATTCAGCCACGCGCGAGCACGCGAGCTCCAGTTCGGGCGCGACGTTGAACACGGGGATCAGCTTGTGAGACAGCTTGTGATCGCGAATGATGTTTTTGAAAACGGCAGACATAGTTTAGTTTTTAGCCTTCGATGATGGGAATGCGACCCTGATAAACGGCACCGCCTGAGATACGCATGAAGTACTGCAAATTCGGCAAACTATGGATCAGGCGCATCGGAATCAGCGGCACCTTTTCCAACTGCAAGGTGCGTGACTGAGATCCGCTGAACTCCATCGCATGGGATTCGGTCGTGGTGTTCGTGCTATTCGAAATGTTGACCACTCGAATTGCCGTCTCCCCTACCTTGTCCGAGAACCATTTGGCGGTGTCGCTATCTTCCAATCGTAGGATTATCTGGTTGTTCAAATTCCCCAAAACCTGCAGCATTTTCGCTGCGTTTCCGAGTTTCGCCTCCAGGTCGGCGCGCGCCTGGAAGGCCACGAATGCTTTAAAGCCCGCGCCGCGCCCCTTGTTCAGGATCTGAATCACCTGTTCGTTGATCGCTTCGGCAATCTCGTCGATGATCAAAACGACGTCGGGCTTCTCCGCGTAGAAGTTGTAGATGGAGCCACACACCGCCGCCACGTCCGACAGCGCCATCGAGGCAATCGCTTTCTGGACGATGTTGTTCGACAGAGAGTCGAGGCCCATGTACAGGACCGCCTTCTGCTTGATGATCTTGTCGATGTCCCAGATCTCCCGCTCGTCCTCGAAGTCGTCGGACTTCGGCGCGAGCATCAGGCCAGTTTCGCCGGTGGCAAGCATCTGAAGCAGCGGCAAGGCGGAGGCGATGATCCGCATGTAATGCTCGCGGTCATGCGTATGAGTGGCAATCAGGCCATCGATGGTTTCGTGCCCGCGATCGTCGGCCGCGAACCGGTCGATGTAGAGCTTGGCCATGCCGTCGACGAGCGAGACGTCGTTACGCCCGCGCGCGTCCTTGACTGTTGCGGTCACGACCAGCTCTTCCCAGTTCGTCAGGTCGTTTTCGACGAAGAAACGACGCAGGCACCGGTCCAGCAGCGTCCCGATGCCCGACTGGGCATACTTGAGTATCGAACGCAGGTTCGGCTTGTCGCCCACGTACAGCTCGCCCTTTACCGCACGGTCGATGAACAGAAAGGCGAAGTCACGGAACGGCCCCTCCTCCATCAATTGCGCGATGCGAGAAGGAATTTCGGAGGGCTGGGACCAGTTCTCAAGCGGGTTGAGTCGGATCGACTCATTCGGCTTGGCCTGATTGAAGTACAGAAATTTCCGGCCGGCTCGCGCACATTCCTTCTCCACGCGCTTCTTCCAATCGTCGTCGTTCTTCGGATCGACGATGATCAGCACGTCCTTGGGGTTGTAGATGACCTGCGTGGAGATGACCTCGTAGGTGCGAGTCTTACCAGAGCCGGTCGTACCCCCGACGAGTGTGTGACCGCCCATCGCCTTGTAGTGGAACGGCACGCGCACCTTTTTCGGCTCCATGCCGTGAATCCACGACGAGCCTTGCGGCATACGGTCCCGCACGCTGTCGTTGGGCGCAAACAGCAGCTCGATGCGCGTCTCGATGGCCCGACCGACCTCGGTTTTGGATAGCCACCGCGGCAACGAAGGGATATCGGTTACCGGCATGCGCAGGATGTCGTGCGCGATCTGAGTGTGTTTCTGAGTCCACTCGAAGCCGGTGCCAAGGTACATCGAGTCCTCGCGCTCGCGCATCGCCTTTTGTGTGGCCAGCAGTTTGCCGATATGGATCTTGCTCAGCCACTTCGTCGAAATGGCCATGCGAAAGCTCAGCGCGCGCCAAACCTGAAATCCCCGCACGACTAGCAGCGCAAGGCACACCAGCGCAAACACCCAGCCGTATGGCATGCCGGAAGCGAGAATTCCCACGATGGCGACCGGCCAGACAAGCAGCGGCCGGAATTCGTAGATTGGACGAAAATGATTGATGTAGTTCATGTCGCAGGCCGCTCCATGATCAGCCGCCCTGCGTGCTCGACGATGCAGATGTCGTTTCCAGCCGCGCGCATGAGGAGGCTTCGCTTTCTGAGTTGCTCGACAAGCGTGTCGCTCGTCATCCCGTACGCGCCGATCAGGCGCTTCTGAATGGTCAGCCCCTTCTCTTCCCACGTCACCTTGGCCTTGCCCGCGGCCACGTCGTCCGCCAGCGCGCGGAAGAACTCCCGCATCATGGCTGCGCCCGGTCCGAGAACCTGATTCAACTCCTCATCGGTCGGGCCGGAGCGCGAGGCCTTGGCTTCACTCGACGCTACGCCGACCTTCGCCGGATCAACCGCCGGCGCGGGCGGTGCAACTTGACCATATGGGTCAGTCGCGGCCGCGTTGGCGGTCTGTGCTTCGCTGCGCTCCAACGCATCCAGCAACGACTGTGATAGCTGTGGACCGCCTGGCGCCGACGTTTGCGCCGGTGCCTGGCCGGGCCTCGCCGACGCGTGCTGAGCAGTTGCTGTTTCGGAGCGCGCCGGAGCCGCTGTCGATGCTGCTCCCGCCGCGGGGCGCCCGGGTGCAGCGGCCGCAGCCGATCCAACAGGCACGGTCGCCGCGACGGGTTGCGACTGAAGCTCATGCGCAACGTGGTCGGCGGACGGCACGTCGAACTTGACCGGAGCGAAAACGCCGCGTTGAGCTTTCCGCTCGAAGTTGCCCGCGACATCCATCGCTTGGCGCACGACCTTGTGCACCAGCGCCTCGAACCCCAACGGACTTCTTTCCGGATTGATCGCTCCGAACAGATCGGCGAGCACCACCGTATCGAGCCCGGAAAGCAATTCCGCTGAGATGACGGTCTGGGCAAACATCGCAGTGCGCATCCGCTCGCCCTTGAGTACCGTAGGGCGGCGCTGAACGAGATAGTCGCCGTCGCCAATCCAGGTGCCGAACGCACCGTGCGCCGCCGGGTTCCACGTCGCGTGGTCCGACACCCGGACGAAGTCGAAGTGACGGCACGGCTCGTCGAGCGAGGAGCAAGCCGCCGCCAGAAACACCGCGTAGTTGTACTGGGGCTCCAGTCGACGACGCTTGTCGGAGGTCAGGTCGGCAGCAAACTTCTGGCCACCAGCGAGCCGCATGGCGTAGAACGTCGATTCGACCGTGGCGCGGAAAGCGCCGCCCGGTTCGGCGTGGAGCTCGGGCGTCAACGGCATAGACGAAAACCACACCGCGCAGCGCCTAAGCACCGACAGCCATTTGCGCTCGAACTCCGCCTGTGTGCTCTCGTTGGCGCATTGGCGCACGAGTTCGATGCGCTTTTGTTGTGTCGCGAGCAACGCATCGGATGCGATCGGATGATGGGCGACTGACATCAGGCGAAGCTCCGCGCCAGCTTCAGCGCACCCGTTCCCGTCGCATTGGCCCCACCACCGAAGATGCTTGCCAGTTTCGGAATTTCGAACGACAGCAGCAGAACGAACACGGCCAGGTTGAATACGAAGCCCGAATTGATCGTAGTTCCTGCGTGTGACGCTGAGTCGGCAACAGAATCCTTTATTGCCTGACCCATAAGCCTCATCAAAATTGCAACGGAGACAACGTACATTCCGGCGCTGATCATCCACTCGAGCCACTTCATGAAATAATGGCGCGTATAGGTGGAGAACCCCAACGCAATGGCAATCGGGCCGAGGACGATACCGAAGGCGGCCTGAATTTGGCCGATCGCCGTGAAGTACGTGAAAACGACTGCTGCGATGCACATCGCAACAAAAGCCAGGCTCAACATGACGACGTCCGTAATCATCCCGTCCATATCGGTGGCGGCTCGGAAAAGTCCTACCTGCTTTCGTAACGCATCGAGGATCGTCCCGCCTAGCGTGGCCATCTGTGTCCCGATCGAGTTGCTTGTTGCGTCACCAATTTGGGCCGCAAGATCGTTGAACCAGGAATAGAAACCAGGCGCGGATGTCGTATAGCCTAGATAGAGCGCCACGAACACGCCAAGAATCGCGACCTCCTCAAACAGATTCACCCATGCGGCGATAGGGTGATGTGTCCCGGAAAACCTTATCCCTACGAGCACCAAGCTAATCACGCCCAGTCCCCAGGCAAATTTGTCGGCTTCCTTCCTGACGCTCTCACTCGCAGTGACGGCCTTCGTGATCAGGTTTCCGACCAGTCCGACGATCTGAGCCAACGATCGACTCGATCCAACCGTGAAGTCACCGGGCTTGTTGGGGTTCTGTGACGCCGCCGACGTCGACGAGGGCGTAGACCCTGGGGTGCCGGCGACATCCGTCTGTGCCAGGGCGGACGCAGAGCCGAATGTCCCGCCAACGAGCACACAAGCGACTATGAGGAACACGCGCACGACGCGTGCGAAGCAGAGATTCAACACTTATTGCCCCAACACGGTTGACGAACTGATCTTGGCTTTGTAGGCCTCGCGGTCGCTATCGAGTTGCGCTTTGAGCGCGGCGCGCGCGGTGGTATTCGCCTTGTCGTCGGCCGCCTTCGCGGACTGTTCGACAGCGTCGCTCTGTTGCTTCGCGGCCATCATTTGCAGCAGATCACCGTTCTGGCTCGCCACGATATCGAGCATGTGGGTGGTCAGTTGCGCGGTCGCCTCCATCGTCGGAGACATGTTCAGCTGGTCCTGAATCTCCTGGCGGCGCTTGGCAAGCACACCCACATGCGAGATGACGTCGTTGCCTTGCTGGAACAACTGCTTGGCCGTCTTGTCGTTGTTCTCGATGAGCGTATTCTGATCCACGAACCACTGAGTGGACGTCTTCCCTGACTGCGTGATCAGCGCCTGAACTTTGTCCGCATACTGCGCGTTGGTTTGCAGCCCGCCGTAGAGCGCATTGAGCGCGTCGGTGTAGGTGCTCAGGCTTCCCAGATCGTCGGTGATCGTCGTGATTTGCTTAAGCATCGCGGCAGGGTCGAGGTTGGTCGCCTGCTTGATCTGATTCAACATCATCTGGTACTGGTAGGCGATATTGGTGTCCTGATAGACCTCGCCTTTTACAGCCGACATAGCCGTCATGGTGTTTTTGACGAAATTGGCTGCATCGAAGACTGCCCATTGCGCATGGGCCGACTGCACGAAGCCCAGTGTGAGCACACCAATCGAAGCCATTCGGCAGAAGAGTTTTTTCATTTTCGGACCTCTAGTAGATTCAGTCATGCGTTGGCAAGGACGTCGCGGATATAGGCGTCTTCCCAGTTCGGGGCACCGGATGTCACATGCTTGTCCAGCAGTGCTTGCGCACGGCCGTCGGATCGGAGGTACGCGAGCGCCTCCTTCGGAAAGGCCACCTGCAGCATGCGCGTCTGAGTAGCCGTGACCCAAAGGTAGTCGCGGTTCGGCACGGCATTCGCGATCATCTTGATCTGATGCGGCGTGAGGCCGAAGATGTCGCGATAAAGCGCCTGATTGTTGATCGCATCGCTGTTCGGCAGGTAGATCAAATTCGGGATGTTCTCTTTGAGAATCTCGAAGTTCGGCACGCGCGCGAGCTGCCCGAGCGACTGCGTCGCCATCAGCAGCGCTGCGTTGAGCTTTCGAATCGTGACCGCCCAAATCTCTAGACGGGCGTAGAACTTGGGGTAGGTGAAGAAGAAGCCCGCCTCTTCGATCTCGATCACGGTGTAACGCTTGCCGTCCAGGATCTGCGCGATCCGGTAGAAGGCGTAATCCATGAACAGGGCCGCCGCCACCGGATAGTTCTGGAACAAGTCGCCCATCTCGATCGACAGGTCGTCCGAGAGCGAGAAGCCATCCTCGATGTGATCGAAGAACCTGCCGTTCTTCTGGCCCGCGGTCCAGACAAACAATCGTTCACGCAACTCGGCCGGCAGGAGGGTGATGAGGCCGGACAAGCACCACTTTTCCGGCGGGTACGCGCGCGCGAGCGTCTTGATCCGATCGAAGATGTCGGTCTCTTGTTGCGGTGAGCAGGTAAAGTCGTCCTCGCCTTCGATAGCGAGCTTCACCCACTCGGCCACATAGGGCCAATGCTTCTCCTCGCCGATCAGCGAGAGCGGATTGACCGAGGTCGCGGCCTCGAAACGGCCAGTCGCGTCGATAAAGCGTCCGCCCGCGAGCAGCGTCGGAATACGTGTGGACCGGTCCTTGTCGAAGCGGATTCGCCGCGCGCCGTGGCGGCCGGTCTGTGACATGAGGTAGTTGAGCAACACGGACTTGCCGCCGCCGATCGGGCCGACCACGAGCAAGTGAGCCTTCCCGCCCGAATGATGCAAATCGACATGCTGCAACGTGCGGTGACGCGTCGGCAGGCATGTCAGCGGGCCAGTCTTAACGCCAGATTGTTGCGTCAGCCACTCATTGGCGGTCGAACCCTCTCCCACGCTGCACAGCGGGGCAATGTCCGACACCGCTGGCGTCTCGACGAACTGCAAACGCTTTTGCTGGTCCCAGCGACCCGGCAGCGTCGCACTCCACGCGGCGAACAGGTTGGTCTTTTCCTGAATCACGCCGAATCCCGCATTGCCGATCACACCCACGACCTGACGTGTGGCGTCCTCGCACTCTTCGGGTGTGCTCCCATACACCACCACCGAGATGTTGGCGAAACCATACTGCTGGCCTTCTGCATCCAACTTGGCCAAGGCGTCGCCCGCTTCCTTCGCGAGCAGCTCACGGCCCTCGTCGTTCTTCTGCTCTTCTTTCGTTGCCCACTGCTTGAGGACGGCAACCGGATTGAACGCGGCGACCTTGTAGAACCCGCGGATCTTCTTGATGTATGCACCGGCCCGCGAGGTATCGAGAAAGCGGAACATCACGCATACATCGAGTTCCGCGTCGACCTGAGCGAGCACATCGAGCGCCGCCTCCTGAAAGCCCATCCACTCTTTCACGCCGATGATGCGCGCGTACACCTTCCCGTGCGCCGACTCGAACATCAACTCGGTCGCACCGATCGTGACCTCAGTCTCGGTCAGGTGCGTGTCGAGCATCGTGACGGGATAGCGCACGCGGCGCTTCGGCGTGCTCGGGTTCGCCCGCTGATGGAGAAACGACAACGCGTTCTGCAATTGCAGACGCTTCATCTTCAGGCGTGTGACGCCGCCTGTGAAGCCGTCAATGACAGATTCAAACCGCTTGATCTCATTCTGGAGCTTCGAGAGATCGAAGACGAACGCGCTGCGTGCGAGAACAAGGTCCTTGGCCGCTTCGAACATTGCGACGACGAGGTTCTTGCCGCCCACCGTCATGTGATACGCAATCTTGTCGAAGATCCGCGAGATGCCGGTCTCGGGCGTGAACGCCAGTGACAGCGAATGGGAATTGCGAAAGTACTTGCCGCTGCCGATACTCGCTTGATTGATCGCATCAATGCGCGCGTCGGCAGATGAGTTGAACTCGCCGTCGATCCCGCCCTTCACCCGGCGATGCGACATCCTCCACCAGGCGGTCACGCGGTGGTCGAAGTTCCGACACGCGTGATCGAGGTTGTCGCGCGCCGCGGTGATATCGCCGGGGTTCGGGCTGTCGGCGTCGATCCCGTCGAACTCGAACACAGTGAGCAGTGACCCATCCTTGTTGAGCACGAGTTCGGGCGTGACCATCGTCATCCACGGTGCGATCTCCTGCACCGCGCGCTTGGTGAACAGCATCTTCAGCATGGCAGATCCTGGTCAAAGCCGTAGGGGCGCTTGAACCGCGCGCCGAACTTGGTGCTTGGCCCCGGCTCGTATACGTCGGGGTAGCGGTTGTAGACGAGCATCACGATGCGCCACCAGGGGTCGGTCGAGCTCTTCCAGCGCAGAAAGAAGTGCACGACCACGCCTACACCGAGAAACGTCGGGCTCCAACTCGTGTAGCAGAGTAGCGCCGTCATCGTTCCGTTGAAGATGGCGAGACCGCGATCCGCCCCGCCCATCTGACGCGGAAGCGAGAGACCCCGACTGACCTTGTGCTGGCGCATATCAGCAGGCAACGGACATGTGGAAGTGATCGCGCATGATCGGCACGGCCACCGACGCGATACCGAGTCCGATCAGCACCACGGAGAACGTCTTGGCGATGTTGCTTTCCGAGTTCGCTACCGCCACGCCACCCAGGGTGATCAGCACGATGCCGATGCCGTAGAGGTACGGTCCGCTGATGAGGTTACTGATCGTGCAGATGATGTCCGTCAGCCCTGTGAGCGACGAATAGTCACCCGCTGCCATCGCCGCCGCGGAAACGACGCTCAGCAGTGCGCCGACCAGCATGGGCTTGCCCGGCCGCAGCTTGCTCGCCGCGGCAGCAGCCTTTCTCAGAAACTTCCCTTGCTTCATTGTTGCTCCCGTTAAAAAACGCGTTGTAGGTCGTAGTCGTTGTTGCGAAAGCCCCGAATTTCGAGGATTTCAGACACGTGGCGCATTTCGCCGGTGCGTTTGAAATGCACCACGTAGTTGAAGCAATCGGCGATGTTCTTGCGCATGTCTTCCAGTTCCCACCGGGAACCGGTCGGGATGCCGAGCATGGCGAGAGATTCGAGGCGGCTGAGCGCCGTGCGGGCGTTATTGGCGTGGATCGAGGCGAGGCCACCGTCGTGGCCGGTGTTGAGCGCCTGCAGCAAGTCATACGCTTCCCCGCCGCGCACTTCGCCAACGATGATGCGGTCGGGGCGAAAGCGCAGGCAGAGCGCGACGAGCAGCTGGGTCGTGACGTTGGTGTCCGTGTTCGAGAGCAGCCGTACGCGGTTTGGAACGTGCAGCTTCAGCTCCATCGTGTCCTCGATGGAGATCACCCGTTGATCAGGCGGGATTTTCTCGATCAGGGCGTTGAGGAACATGGTTTTGCCAGCCGAGGTCCCGCCCGCTACGAGCACGTTCTTACGGGACTGCACGAGTGCGACGAATGCACGCATCAGCGCCCCGTTCTCGATACCTGCTTCAAAATGGATGGCTTCCGCGACTTCCGGACGGGCATTCGCCGCGGCGAATGCGCCCATGTCGACGTAGTCGGACAGCGTCAGCTTCGACTCGCGGTGCTTTCGGATGCTTAGCGCATGGCCGTCGATCGACGTCGGGTTCATCACCGCCGCGATACGGAGATTCTTGTGGCCCGCGTTGATGATGCCCTTGTCGCTGCCCGCGCGAGCTGACTTCTCGACTGACGACGCCAGTGAGTGGATCGCACCCTCTAGATGCTCTGGTCGCAGGTCGACGTTCACCTGAGACATCACGCCGCGATGCTCAACCCAGACGTTGCGGTAATCGTTGATCATGATTTCCGCGAGCTCAGGCGCATCAAGCAGCTCGCGCAGAGGCGAAAGCGCTTCGAAGAACATGCGCACCGCTTCCGCTTCGAGCGGGCGCAGTTTCAGGAGGTGGTTGTCGGCGGTGTCGGACATGCGATGCTTTGCGGGCGATCTAACATGCGACTATTGTTGTGGCAGCCTCGCCGTGGTAGGTCGCAAAAGCGATGCGAAATCAAGCGGCTTTCGCGGACGTGAACCGGATTCACCGGAGCGGACGGCTTTTATCCTCTCTATGGTGAGGGACCCGGCGCCGCATCTCCGCGAGGCAGAGTGGATGTAACGTGTTACATCCACTTTTGAGGAAAGACCCCGAAAATCGTATAGGTTTCGGTCCCACACGGCGCGGGAATGGCGATAGGGTTTTTGTAGAAGACGCGCGAACCGTATCAGACGTTGCAGAAGCGGCCCCCGTAAACGACAAAAGCCCCGCAGATGCGGGGCTTCGTCTTCCAACACTTGTCCGGCAAGCCCGGCGCTAACAAATGACCTCTACCGTCTCTCCGAACGGAGCCTTCCGCGCGCGCGTGAGCGGCGTGGTCGACGCCCACAGCACCGGAAAGCTCGGCGCCACAGACGGAAAGCGCCCGTCCATGTCGGTCAGGTAGACCAGAAAGGCGGGATTCAGTCCGTCCGCGACGACGCGATTGAACGGATCGACGAACGCCGTTCCGCCTCCACCGCGTACCGGTTGGATCTCCGGCGAGTCGCCTCGCTCGAAAATCTGCACCTGCGTGACGCGCGTGTCGCAGTCCATTACGATCAACCGCGCGGGTTTCAACGAGTGAAACACCGACAGGATCTCCGCATCGAACTGCGCCTGGGTCTCATCCAACACCGAGCCGCTGGAGTCACGGACGAACACCGCGTCACCAATCGCGGGCGTGTGGAGCGAGGGCAAGTAGAACCCGAGGTGCAGATACCGGCGGTTCGGCGCCGCGAAGCTGTAGTCCGACGGCGACGACTGCTGCGCAAAGCGATACAGCACTGCGCGCCAGTCGACAACCGGCCGCACAGCCTCGCCGGCCATCGCCTGCAAATCGCCGGGCAGCTTTCCGCGCATCGCCGCCGCCTTCGCAGCTTGAGTCACCGCGACCTTCCACTCGGCTTCCTTCACTGGCTGGTCCGGCCCCTTGTAGGGGCGGACTTCGCCAAACGAACCGCTCTTGGGCGCAGGCTGATCGCCAGGCTGCTGCCCTGGAGACTGCCCCCGCTGGCCGCTCGAACTCGACTGCGGCTGCCCTTGCGAGCCGGATTGCTGCCCGGGCTGCCCGGGTTGCGGCCGCGGCTGCGATTGAGGCTGCGGTTGCTGGGCGGCAGGCTGTTTCTTCTTCGCCTCCTGCGTCAGCAAACCGTAAATCTCTTCCGCCGATTTGCCGGTGTAGCGGGCGTCGACCAATGTTCCTTTCGGCAGGATCATGCCCGATGACAGCACGATCGGATTGATCGCATAGTCGCAGCCATCGTTCCATCGATCGGGATCGCGCGGGCCTTGGCGCCAGCAGTGACCATTAGCCACATGCAGCACCTCGTGCGCGATCACGCCGCGCAACTCGAGATCACTCAAGGTGTCGAGGTACTGCGGGTTATAGCCCAGCGTTTCCCCGTCCACCCAGAACGTCTTGGCGGTGCGGTCCTCGACGACTCTCAATCGAAGCGCGAGCGCCCCGAAGAAAGGTTGCGACAGGACAAGCTCGGTTCGCTGTCGGGCAATGCGCGGATGGACCGCGCAGTTGCCAAGCACCATCGTATTGCGGTCCATGACGCCCCCTTATGCTACGAGACGCAGTTGGCTCGAGCCCTCCGACTCGACTTCCATCGGCTCGGGTTGCATGCCCATGAACGCGGCCATCAGTCCTTCAATCTCTTGCGCCTTGCTAGCCACCTGAGAACGAAGCACACGCGACTCCTTCAGGTCCGCACCCGTATGAACTGCCAGATGCGTCCTGGCCTGTTCGAGGATATGGGTGAGTTTCGGGTCGTTGGAGAAGTTCAGCTTCGGCAACAGCCCGCACAGCTCCCGTACGTTATTGGCAACGTCCAGTCGGACATTGCCCGTCGCGTACAAGCGCGAGGCCATCTGCGAAACCGCCTCATAGAGCCGGCCGACCAGGTCGTCGTTCGCGGTTGCAATCGACGCAAGGACATGTTGGTCCAGCTCGCTTTTGAGCGTGGTGAGCACGTTCTCCGGCAACTCGACGCCGAACTGACTGGCATCGGGAAAAGGCAGCACGGCCATCTTGACCCCAAACTTCGTGGACAGCTCTGCGAGGGTCGGATAGTCCGCCTCGTTGAACAGCCCGTTCAGTTCGGCCCGCGCGGCTTCCTTCAGGGTCAGGTAGTCCGTGAGGAACACGGAAACCGCCAAGTCGAATTCGTCTTTCAACGAACGCATCTTTTCGGCGAACTCCATGTAGACCATCGTCGGCAAGAGTCGCACGCCCAACTGGTCGTACTTCAGGGTGTGGTCGTAGAAGTACGAGCGGATGCGTCCGGCGAGCGTCACGACTTCGGCGAAACTCGGCGCGTGCTCGGGGAGCAGGCGCTTGTTGAATCTGCCGATGCCCTTCGCATGGTGCTTGGTCTCGACTTCCTCCGTGACCTTGCCGTCGAAACGGCGGGCGACCCAGATGGAAATCGTGACCGAGCAGAGCATGACCTTCGATTGGATGGAAGTGATGTCCATGAGATAACTCCGTATAGAAAGGGAATGGTTGAAACAAGAAAAAGGCCCTGCGTGTCCGAAGACACGGCAGGGCCAAAGGGGGTGCAGCCTGAAAAATGAGAAACGGAGCGACTACTCGCCGCGGATGATCTGGCCGATCTGACCGCCTTGAGCCGCGATGAACGCGTACGAGTTTTGGATCTCCGGTGTGCGCTGGACCGCATCGCGCACCAGTAGCGCCGCGAACTCGCGATGCCCTTCATCGATCAGTCGCTCGGTGTAGCGCGCGACGCGATCGAAGTTCGCTTCGGTCGCGCGTGCCGCCAGCGCGGCCGCAATCGCATACAACGCCGAGGGCGTCTCCGGGATCATCGCCGTGTCGGGCGCAAGGAGAATCGCGTCCGGCTGCGGTAACTCGCGGAAAATCTGGAGGAAGGCGACCAGTTCCGTCGCCGCGCCCTCGCCCACCGATCCGGCGTAGGAGATGTGCTCCAGATGCTTGGGGACTACATCCATGGTCTTGGCCACGAACCCCCAGCTACGCGGACTCGGCGCGTTCTCGATATCGCGCGACGTCTTCTGCACGGACAGCAAGTCCGGACGGAAGCGCAGGAACGCGATGAGCGCGGGCGGAATGCTTTCGCGCACGGCCCACTGCGTCCAGTCGTCGATCGTCGGCTCCAGTTCGACCACCGTGGCAAAACGGGAGATCACCGGATCGAGGATGCCCGAGACGCCGGCGTTGTCCGTCCGGCGATTCGTTGCCGCGAGGAACGTCACCTGCGGCGGCAACACATGCTCGCCGACACGGCGCGCGAGAAGCAGTTGCATCTTCGCGGCTTGCACGGCGGGCGAGGCTTGCCCGAGGTCATCCAGGAACCAGATGAGCGGACGTCTGGCAGTCATCGCTCGTTCCAGATCCCCGAAAGGCAGGAATTTCGCAGTGGTGCCGTCGGTGCTCGGAAACGGCAACCCTTTCGAGTCGGTCGGATCCTCGACCACCGGATGGCTGATGAGCAGTTCGTGATCAGTCACTTGCGCGGTCTGTTCGACGATGTCGCTCTTGCCGATGCCGGGTCGGCCGGTAATGAGCACCGGAAGGCGCTTCGGCACGTACAGCGAGAGCAGTTCGGTGAGTTGTGCGGGCGTGACTTTCATGATGGGGTTCCTAGAAAAGAAAAGCCCCAGAAAGACCACGCCCGAAGGGACGATGGTCCCTGTGGGGCGAATGGATGCCGACGAATCGGCGGGTCGATGCGTCGGTGACGCGGGTGATGAACGAAGTGTATGGGGCGGTAGGCGCGCGACGCATCCGAATCGTGACGATTTCGTAGTGGCTTACGGTTCAAGCACGCTTACCAGCATTGATCAAAAAAAAACCGCCTAAAAATAGGCGGTCAAGTTGAGCGCGACTTGCGGAAACGCTCGAGAAGAGTATGGAGCGTAACAAGCGCAAATAACAACATGAAAATTGAGCTTCTGCGTTTCAGCAATTGAATCGGTATCAACGACCGGCCTCGACGCCCGTGACAAAGAATTGTCCACGCCCCAGACCTGAGCGGCGGCTCTCGCCGTGCGACGTGCTGCCGATCCGCGTGAAGCCGGCGGCAACCGATTGCTCGACAAACTCCCGAGCGACGACTGCATCCGAACGCCTGCGTTCGCGAGCCGTCGCTGCGTCGCGTTCCCACTCGGCTTGCTGGCGCTCATCCATTCCGGCCAGCGCAAAGATCGCACGCCGGCGCGCGGCTGCTTTTGCGCCGATCAGGTTCCCGCCGAACACCTCCCGCACCGCCTTCTTCGACCAGCGATTCCAGTCGTCGGGCCGATCGAGCAATTCCAGCAGGAACGCCATATCGGCGCTGTCAATCGCAGCGGACACGCGGTTGGGATACTCGTAGGTCTGCCGGCCATGGTCGAGCGCCGCGACCTGCCGGTGATACTCAAGCGTGCGCGAACTCACGTTCCCCTTCGCGCGCTCGAGCTCGGCCTGAGCAATCGCCGTCTCACGCCGCTCGTCCGCCATGATCCGGCGTAACACCTCGGCAAACTTCGAGACAGGCTTGCCCAGCGCCACCGGCGTGGAATATGCGTCCGGCAATGTCCGTGGCGCGATGAGTCCGTGCCGAAACAGGAGATCGTCGACCTCCACGTGAGTCGGCTCGTTGGGCGCAAGGTTCATCACCATCGCGAGCACCGCCGCATTGTCCGAATTAATCCGCGTACCGGTATGCCTGAGCACGCTCAAGAGTGGCCGCAACTTCGGCAACGCGATGGCACCACGCAGTTCCGGCACGTCGAGGAGCGTCTGTGCCCACTGCATGTCCGACCCGAAAGGTTGCTCGTAATACTCGGCAAGCACCCCGACCGGAACATCGCGGCCGGCAGCCAGGGCGTAGCCGACGTGGACCTCGTGGCGGCCGTTGCGCTGGCTTGCCTCGTAGACCGGCCCCGCGTAGCCGAACCCGAACCGCCGTTGGCACTCCGCTTCCAGTAGGTCACGGAGATCCAACCCGCGACCACCCGCGTCAGCATTGGCCTGCTGCACCTGATCGTACGAGAAGAGGTAGAGCGGGCGAGTAGCCAGATCAAACAACGAGTAGAGGAGCTTCCAGTGCGCACGCCGAATTTGCCACGCCTCGCGGCGCTGGCCTGCCGGTCTGAAATAGGTGCCGTCGAGCTCGTCGAGCAGCGCGAGAAACAGATGGCGTGCGTGACCGGAGCAGCGGACTGTCAGCTGCCCGTTGTACTTAATGACGCAGACAGGCTGTCCGGCGTGGCTCAGGCTCACTTCCGAGGCGTCCAATTCGGCGAAGCGCTGGTCATTCTGGAAAAGTTCGAGGACTTCGACGAGCGTGTGAAACGACGCCGAGAAACTGAGGGTGGAAAGGTGAAACATGCCGATTGCTCCAAAAAAAAGCGAGTAATCGGTCCCTGTCGGGTCGAGTGCCCGCCAAGGGTAAAAACGAAAAGCGCCGTGCGGCGCGAAGAGAAAGACCTAGGTTAGGATTTATGCAACATCGAGCGCATGCGCGATGAAGCGCGCCAGATCCCACGCCTGGTTGCTGGAGAACACCTTTGCGCGTAAAAGCGGCATCACCGCGTACGCACGTCTGGTCGAGTTGTCCAACTCCGGACGGAAGATCCAGTCCACGTGAACGATCCAACCTTCGGACATCCCGATGTGGACGGATACGGCAATTCGATCCCTTGCATAGGATTCCGGCCAGCTTCTACCGAAGCGTGCCCCGCTGGTTGCCTCGTCCGGGTCGTTGTTGAGATTTGCAGGACAAATCCACTCCGGCTCCAGCTCGCTGCGGCGAAGCATCGAAGACAGTTCCGACCAGACCTGTTCGACTGTCTTTCCAGCGGTATCGAGCCGTTGCGGCGGTTGGGTAACGGCCTGAGACGCTGCCGATTGGGTGGCCTTGCCGAACGCCACGTTGGAAAGCGGATGGTTCATTGCGGCTCCTGAAACGAAAAAGCGCGCCCGAAGGCGCGCCAGATTGGTGTGAAGACGAAAAAAAACCGCACCCTCAAAGGTGCGGTTCTACTGAGGCTCAGCCGTCAGGCCAAGCCGCGAATCAATTGCCCCAATCGCGTTCGCGATCGCGCTTTTGCCCGTTATTGTTGCTCCACAGGAAGTACGCCGAGATCGCGAAACCCAGGCACAACACCAAAATTCCTGTTCCCATTAGTTGCCTCCGTTCATACCGCGAAATCCGACAATCCATAATAACACCGCGATCAGAATCAGCGACGCGAAGTTCACGATCGCCGCCGAGTCCCATGTGATAGTTGAATGCCACAGCGCCACAGCGCCGCCGAGGGCGGCCGCCGAGAGCGTATGAACATACCGAGCGTTCTGCTGCCGTTGGCTTTCGGTCGGAAAACTGAGCGAATGTTTCAAGCTCTGCAGCACGCCTCCGTCCGGATCGCCCGCGTGTACAACCGAGAGCGCCCCGTCCGGTGCAACGTCAACTGGCAGAGCGCGGCCACGGTAGTCAAGGACAATCGCAGGAGCGCATTCCGACGTTTCCATTTCCGCCATCAAAACTTTAAGCCGTGGCGGCAAGCTGATCGCGCCCGTCGTCACATCGAGCGTCACCTTGTCAACCAGCGTCAAGCCGCAGGTGTATTCCACCTTGACCTTCGCCAGCTTCATTGCAGACCTCCAACCTTCAGATCGATTCCGCCAGCGAGACGCAGGCCATCCAACATCGCCTGATAGCCGGCCTTGGATTCGAGCTGCTCCAGCGAAACGTGATTCTCGCCGCCGCCCGTGAGGTCCGAGCGACCGCGGCGCGTGCGAAAACTGAACGCGACGCCTGAGCCACAGCGCCTTTCGAGCACGTCGACAAACAACGTTTCGGTGCGTAGCGAAACGCGTACTGTGGAATTGCCGCGGCCCGGATTGGCGATGATTTCGTGCGCGTGCGCGCCGAGGCGCAAGTCTTGAGCAACACGACGCAGCACGCGGGTCGCATGCCGTTGCAGGGCCGCCTTCGCACCCGTGTTGGCGCTGCTGCGGTCCGCATAAAACACTCTCGGGAATTTCATGATGGGCCTCGAAAGAACGAGGCAGGTCCCTTGCGGGGAGCCTGCCCCGCAAGGGTTTGCGCAGTTTGCACCGCGCGAATTGAAGGAAGTGTCGCTACGAAACGACGTGAGAGATCAGTGTGTAATCCGGTAGCCGGATCCATTCGAAACGAGATAAACCTGTTGTCCTGGTGCGAACTGCTGGTCGTCGACCTGCGTCACAACAACGGTCTGTCCGTTCGCGCGGCGAAGGTAGACTTCGACGCCGCTATGACGCGACATCACCGCGCTCACGCGCTGCGCGATCAGGCCTGATGCTGCCCCGGACAATGCCCCGGCAACATAGCGGCCGCTCCCATCCCCAATGACCTGAGAGCCGAGGAACGCCCCCGCTGCGGCGCTGACGAGCGAGGAGATACCCGACGTGTCCGATGTACTCTCGATCGTGATCGGACGAACGCGCAGGATGGTTGCCTGTTCGAACTGCCCGATATGCTGAACGTCATAGCGCTGATACGTGTTCGGCGAACCGAAGTCAGCCGATGCACAGCCAGTCAGGGCCGAGAGGAGAACGCCGAAGCAAAGAAGCTTGAACATGATTACCTCGATAAGTGCATGCGAGGCGATCCATCCCCGAGGGGCTGGTTTGCCCCATAGGGAAGAAAGAAAATGACCAACGAGAAAGTGGACCTACGCGTGCCTCAGTGACTGACCGACGCGATCGCGGCTGCGGCGAACAGCACGCAGACGAGAAACGACAGCAGCTTCCAAGCTTCAGCGTCCTGTTTGGCGTACCAAGCGAGACTGCTGAAAGCGTGTTTGAGCATGGGGAACATGAGCAACTCCGGGATAGAAAGGGAGCCGCCCGCGATGGGAGGCTCCCATCGGGACAAGAATGTCGGGAAAAAGCGAAAGACAGGAACGGCGTCCAGCGGATTGCACTGGACGCGGCAATCACGAAGAGCTACGACGTGGCGCGGCTGAGGTGATGCAGTGTGACACGGCCGCTATTGACCAGATGCCGCTCGGCGTCTGCATTGAGCTTGTAGTCGCAATGCACGATTGCCGTACCGTCGCTCCACACCGAACTGATTCGACCGGTGTAAAGCTGTGGAGGCTTGGCCTCGACGTCTTGGCCGACCACCCCCCGGTGTCATAGTAGTTGTCGC
>NZ_JFHC01000091.1 GCF_000698595.1 Caballeronia glathei
TGCTGCGAAGAAAGCGCTCACCCCACCGGTTGCCTCTGTTGCGCCGGAGACGATGGCCAAGCCCGAGAATGGCGCCGCTCAGACAGCGGTGTAGCGGGGCGATGACAGGACACGCTCCGCATCATATTTGAAAGCAAAACGCCCCTCCACTGCTGCAGTGAGGGGCGTTTTTACGGTCCGTGCCCGATTTAAAGCGCGGCGTCCTTCAGCTTCTTGAGCGGACGCACTTTCAGGCGCACCGTGGCAGGTTTGGCCGCGAACCACTTGTCTTCGCCCGTGAACGGGTCCTTGCCGAAGCGCTTTTTCTTGGCCGGTACATTTCGAGCCACCACCTACAGGAGACCCGAAAGGGTGAACTCCTTGGCGCCTTTCTTGTGAACCGAGGCAAGCACCGTTTCTTCCAGCGCTGCCATCAACCCCTTCGCGGCCTTCGCTTCCACACCAGCGCGCTCGGCCAGGTGGACAGTGAGCGACGCCTTCGTGAACGAGTCCTTGATGGGTTTCAAGGGGGTTGGGGCCACGGTCTTTGTCGCGGCAGCCTTCCTCACGATACGTGCCTTGGCCTTCCTAGCCCACGGGCGCGGCGGTTTTCTTCGGGGCCGTGGCGGTGGATTTCGTTGCACTAATTTTTTCCATATCATCCTCGTCGTCGTCGAGCTGATCCGCAAGCAATGGTCGCCTGATTTCGGATCGACCCACTCAGCGCCAATGCTACGAGCGACACGCGATATTGCGATCCCAACTTCAGACGCCTTCAACGAAGCATCGCATCCAGGCTCGGCGCGGCCGCACGCGACACCTTGAGGATCCGCCTTTCCGCCGCCGACTGCCCGGATCTCGTGCATGTCGTCACGTCGACGATATCAGTAGCTTTCGCACGCGAACTTGTCAGGCGGCACGAAGCAGCGAGTGTCGGCTATGTCGCCGCGCCGGTACTTGGGCGTCCCGATGTGGCCGCGAAAGGCGAACTCAACGTGCCGGCCGGCGGTGCGCCGCACGCAGCGGCAAAAGTGCGCCCGCTCGAACGACCTAAGTTTATAGCGGTCGATATCGACGCTGGCCGGATTGAGTGCGCCAGATAGGTGAACGGAAACCATCAATCAATGTAGAGTCGGTCCGGAGGAATAAACTGCGGATGCTAGCCTTTCGCGTACAGCGGATTACTGCGGGCGATTTGCCGGACTCTCCTGATTCGTCGCGAGACGATGGTCGCCGAGGGTGGATTTACGAGCGGCGCGGAGGAGGCGAACTCCGCAACGAATGCTCCCGTCGATTTTTGACCACTGTTGACAAGTAAAAATACAGCGACTTAGACTTGGGCCATACCTTGAGGCCCGACAAAGATGTCCGCCCGAGGACCCGGCACAGAAGCCCCCTGGCGAACCAATGGTTCGCCAGGGGGCTTTTTTTTGTCCGAATTTCCCCCTGTTGTTCTAGCGCTCACTTCTACTTCTGGAGAACCCGCATGTTGCTGAAGCCGTCGGGCTGGATGCGTCTCGCCCTCACCGCAGGAATTGCACTGACCTCGCTCGCCTCGCTCGCCGCCGATCCCGTGAAAATCGGCTTGCTGGAAGACGCTTCGGGAAATTTCGCGCTGGCAACGATTCCGAAGATCCACGCCACCCAGCTCGCGGTCGATGAGATCAACGCGAAGGGCGGCATCCTCGGACGGCCGGTGACGCTGATCGCCTACGACACGCAGTCGGACAACACCAAGTTTCAGGAACTCGCGCGGCATCTCGTCCAGACCGACAAGCCCGACGTGATTTTCGGCGCGTTCTCCAGCGCCTCGCGCGAAGCGATCCGGCCAATCATGGACCGCGCGCATCAACTCTACTGGTATGACAATCAGTATGAGGGCGGCGTTTGCGATACGAACACCTTCGTGACCGGCGCGGTGCCCGAGCAGCAGTTCTCGACGCTGATTCCGTGGATGATGCAGAAATACGGCAAGAAGGTGTACACCATCGCCGCCGACTATAACTTCGGGCAGATTTCGGCGGAATGGGTGCGCAACATCGTGAAGGAGAACGGCGGCACGATGGCGGGTGAGGAGTTCATTCCGCTGTCCGTATCGCAGTTCGGCCAGACGATCCAGAACATCCAGAAGGCGAAGCCTGACTTCGTGGTCACGCTGCTGGTCGGCGCGAATCAGGCGTCGTATTACGAGCAACAGGCATCGGCGCATCTGAACCTGCCGATGGCGAGTTCGGTCAACGTCGGTCAGGCGTATGAGCACAAGCGCTTCAAACCACCTGCGCTCAAGGACATGTACGTGACGGCAAACTACGTCGAAGAGGTCGATTCGCCCGCGAGCAACGACTTCAAGAAGCGCTTCCATGCCAAGTTCCCGAACGAGCCGTATATCAATCAGGAAGCGGCGAACGCCTACGACGCCATCTATCTCTACAAGGCCGCCGCGGAAAAGGCCAAGTCGACCAATCAGGATGCGGTGCGCAAGGCGCTGGAAAGCGGCGACATCTGCACGACAGGTGCGCAAGGCAAGGTCTGTATCGATCCGAAGAGCCACCACGCGAGCCACACCATCTATCTCGTGCACGTGAAAGAGGACCACTCCGTCGAGATTCCGAAGGTCTGGGACGACGTGCAGCCGTATTGGCTCGGCAAGGTCGGTTGCGATCTGCCGAACAAGCCGGACCATCGTCAGTACACGCCGTCGAATCTGCCCAAGAAGTCCTGATCCGAAGCCGGCGCGTTCACTACACGCAGCACGCACGCGCGCCGGCCTCCTGAACGTGGAGCGCGCATGGCCACCTTGTCGGTTCTCTATTCGCTCGTTTATCAGTTCGGCGACAACTTCGCCTATCTGGTGCTCGCGGCGCTCGGTCTCGCGGTGATCTTCGGCATGATGGGCGTCATCAATCTCGCGCATGGCGAGTTCATCATGTGCGGGGCGTATGTCACCATCATCGCGGCCAAACGCGGCGTGCCGCTACCGCTCGCGATGCTGCTCGGCGCGATCGCGGCGGCGCTCGCAGGCGTGATCGTCGAAAGGCTCGTGATTCGTCATCTATACGACCGCCTGTTCGATTCCGTCGTTGCGACATGGGCGATCAGCCTCATCGTGCAGCAGACGATGCTGCTCGTCGCCGGTCCGTCCATCGAAGGCATCGCCACGCCGTTCGGATCGTTCTCGCTCGGCGACTATTCGTTCTCGACTTATCGCGCCGTGCTGCCGCTCATCGCGCTGGCGATCCTTTTCGGCCTCTACCTGCTGTTCTTCAAGACGAACTACGGCGTCTGTGCGCGCGCGACGATCCAGAACCCGAATATCGCGCAATGCCTCGGGCTGCGCACGGACCGGCTCTATACGTTGACCTTCGCGCTCGGCGCGGGGCTGGCAGGTCTCACAGGCGCACTCTACGCACCGACCATGACGGCGGTGCCGACGATGGGCAGCAACTTTATCGTGCAGGCGTTCGTTTCGGTGGTCGTCGGCGGTGCGAACGTGATTGCGGGAACGACGCCCGCCGCTGGCGTGCTCGCCATCATCCAGACAGCGCTCACGGCATCTTACGGCCAGTTGTTCGGGCAGATCGGGCTGCTCGTGACGGTCATCGTCGTGATCCGGCTGATGCCGCAAGGCCTCGGTAACCTCTTCACCCGCTTGCGCTAGGAGGCAGACGTGAAGCAAACGAAAATGCCTTCAAAGATGTCTCACACCAGCGCCTCGACACGCGCGCTGCGTGCGGTGCCCTGGCTCGCGGCGCTGTGCCTGCCGCTCATCGTCGATGCGAACACCAGTGGCAACCTCGCGTACTGCCTGCTGTGGGCATTCAGCGCGGTCGGCCTTGCGGCGATGTGGGGCTACGGCGGCATCCTGTCGTTTGGACAGACCGCGTTCTTCGGACTGTCGGGCTATAGCTACGGCATCTTCACGCTGAATTACGGCGACATGTGGTTCGAGTCCTGGCTCGGTCTCGGCGTGGGCCTGGTGGTGAGCGTCGTGGTCGCCACGCTGATCGGCTATATGATTTTCTACGGCCGCATCAAGGGCGTGTTCATCGGCATCGTCACGCTCTCGGTGACGCTCGTGCTCGAAACGTTCATGTCGCAGACGGCCGGACCGCAATGGGCGATCGGTGAAGCGCGGCTGAACGGCTACAACGGCATGGGCGGCATGGCGCCGCTCACGATCCCCTGGCGGGACGGACCCCTCACGCTGGAAAACGTGAGCTTCTATTATCTCGTGCTGATCCTGCTGATCGTGGTGTATGTCGTGATGCGCAGGCTGCTCGATGGCACCTTCGGCCTCACGCTCATCGCGATCCGCGAGAACCCGCAACGCGCCGAGATGCTCGGCGTCGACATCCGTCGTCATCAGCTACTCGTGTTCGTGCTGGGTTGCACGCTGGGAGGATTGTCGGGGGCGCTTTACACGATCTGGGGTTCCTACATCACGCCCTCGACGATGGGCCTCACCGCGGCCGCGATGCCGGTCATCTGGGTCGCGACCTCGGGCAGGAAGAGCATCGGCGGAACCATTCTCGGCACCGCGCTGCTCGTCTGGCTCTCGCAGAATCTCGCGGTGTACGGCAGCCAGTACGCGTTGATCCTGCTCGGTGCGATCCTGCTGATCGTCGTGCTGGGCGCGCCCGAAGGCTTGCTGCCATTCGTCACGCGGCAGCTGAAACGTCTCTCCAGCCGCACGGGCGACGGCGCGCGCCCCGGTGGTGCATGTCTCAAACGAGAGGAGGGCAAGTCATGACCTCGCTCCTGGAAACGCGCGGACTCACGAAGCATTTCGGCGGCGCCCACGTTATCAACGGTATCGACTTCAGCATCGACGCGGGTGAGATTCGCTGCGTGATCGGGCCGAACGGCGCTGGCAAGAGCACGTTCTTCAAGCTCATCACGGGCGAGCATCGCCCCTCGGAAGGCAGTGTGATGTTTCTCGGCCAGGACATGAGCCATGTGCTGCCTCACGAGCGCATCCGCATGGGCATGAGCATCAAGTTCCAGATTCCCGGCGTGTTTCCGGACCTGAGTGTGCGCCAGCATCTGCAACTATCGCTGCATCGCGCGAAAGACGACCGCCCCGAGAGCCTCGACGAACTGCTACAGCGCTTCATGCTGGCGAGCGAGGAGGGCGTGCTCGCGCGCAATCTGTCGCACGGCAAGAAGCAGTGGCTGGAGATCGCGATGGCCGTGTCCCTGCGACCCAAACTGCTGTTTCTCGATGAACCTGTGGCGGGCATGTCGGTCGAGGAAACGCACGCGACGGGCGAGCTCATCAAGCGTCTGTCAGCGGCCGGTCTCACGATGATGGTCGTCGAGCACGACATGACGTTCGTCAAGCAGATCGCCTCGCGCGTGACGGTGCTGCACGGCGGGAGTGTTCTCGCGGACGGCCCGCTCGACGAAATCCTCGCCCGCGACGATGTCGCCGAGGTCTACTTGGGAAAGAAGAAATGAGCGCGTTGCTCGAAGTGTCAGGCGTAGAAGCGGGATACGGCGGCGGCCGCGTGCTCAACGGGGTGTCGATCGGTATCGAGCGCGGCGAGGTGCTGGCGCTGATCGGCCGCAACGGAGTCGGCAAGACGACGCTGATGCGCGCGCTCATCGGACTCGTCAGGCTCGATGCTGGTGAAATCAGACTCGACGGCGCTGCGATCGGCCACGAAAAACCGTACGTTCGTGCGCAGAAGGGCATGGGATACGTGCCGCAGGGCCGCGAGATTTTCGGCGCGCTGACGGTCGCCGAGAACCTTCAGGTCGGCGCACAGGCGAATCGTGCGCAGGCCGCGCAGATGAAAGAGAAAGTCGTCGGCTACTTTCCCATCCTGAAGAAGCGCTACACGCAGAAAGCGGGAACCATGAGCGGTGGCGAACAGCAGCAACTCGCGATTGCGCGCGCGCTCATCAGCGCGCCCAAGGTGCTGCTGCTCGATGAACCGTCGGAAGGCATTCAGCCGTCGATCGTCGATCTGATCGGCGAGACGTTGCAGCAGATCGCGCGCGAGACAGGCATCGGCGTGGTGCTCGTCGAGCAGGACATGGGCATGGTCGAACGGATCGCGACACGCTGCTGCGTGATGGACAAGGGCCGTATCGTCGATGTGTTGAGCCCTGCGCAACTCGGGGACGAGCAATTGATTCGCCAGTACCTGGCACTGTGACGGAGAGCGGAACATGAAATGGCTTGAAGAATCGATCATGATGAAGCGCGGTGTCGGCGCGGATCGGGAACCGGTGGAGCACCATCTCACCGAGGAGATGCAGCAGACGTATCACTACACCATCGGGCCGTATTCGCAGCCGGTGCTGCACGTGAAACCCGGCGATCGCGTCGTGGTGGAAACACGCGATGCGTTCGAGGGCAAGATCAAGGAGGAAACCGACAAGCCGTCGCAGGTGCTGCAGGTGCCGTTTCTGAATCCGCAGAACGGACCGATCATGATCGAGGGTGCGGAAAAGGGCGACGTGGTGGCGGTGTACATCGAGAAGATGGCGCCGCGCGGCGACGATCCGCACGGCTTCTGTTGCATGATTCCGAACTTCGGCGCATTGACGGGCACCGACTACACTGCATTGCTCAACGAGCCGTTGCCGGAAATCGTGCGCAAGATCAAGATCGACGAAGAGAACGTGTACTGGAGCAAACGCAATACGCTGCCGTACAAGCCGCATATCGGCACGCTGAGCCTTTCGCCGGAAATCGATTCGATCAATTCCCTCACGCCCGACAATCACGGCGGCAACATGGATGTGCCGGACATGGGGCCGGGCAGCATAACCTATTTACCGGTCCGCTCGCCGGGCGGGCGCCTGTTTATCGGCGATGCGCATGCCTGTCAGGGCGACGGCGAAGTGTGCGGCACGGCCGTGGAGTATCAGAGCACGACGACCGTGCGCCTCGATCTCATCAAGAACTGGCAGATCGCCTGGCCGCGGCTGGAGAATGAAGACGCGCTCATGAGCATCGGCAGCGCGCGCCCGCTGGAGGACGCGACGCGCATCGCCTATCGCGAACTCGTGTTGTGGATGGCGGCCGAGTACGGCTTCGACAAGTGGGACGCGTACATGATGCTGAGCCAGGTCGGCAAGGTTCGCCTCGGCAATTTTGTCGATCCAAAATATACGGTTGGCGCGATGGTCGCCAAGCACTACCTCAAGTAGAACATCATCCAGACGAATCGAAGCATTGAAGACCCAAGCGCGGGGCGCCGCTCCGCGCGCGTTAGAGAGCGTGTCACGAAATGGCTTTGTCCGATCCAATCCGAGTGGGCTTGCTGTGCTCGACGAGCGGTTCGACCGCGTTGCTCGAGCAGTCTCAATGGCGCGGAGCGTGCCTCGCCGTCGAGGAGATCAATGCGCGCGGCGGTATCGGCGGACGCGAACTCGTGGCCCTGCATTACGATCCCGGCTCCGACCCGGCCTCGTTTCGCGAGCTGGCCGAGCGGTTGATCGTGAAGGACGGCGTCAACACGATCTTCGGCGGCTATACGTCGACCAGCCGCAAGGCGATGCTGCCCGTCGTCGAAAAGCACAACCGGCTGCTGATCTACGCGCAGATGTACGAGGGCTTCGAGTACTCCGACAACATCATCTATAGCGGCGCGTCGCCCAATCAGAACGGCGTGCAACTCGCGGACTTCATGACGGAGACCTTCGGCGCGCGGGTCTACTTCGTCGGGTCGAGCTACGTCTATCCGTACGAGTGCAATCGTACGATGCAGGAACTGCTGCTCCAGCATCCCGAGGGCGCGATTCTCGGCGAGCGCTATCTGCCGCTCGACGCGCCGCGCGATGAGTTCGCGCAGGTCATCGCGGACATCAGGCGCAAGTCGCCGGACTGGATTTTCTGCACGGTGATTGGGGAGACCGTGCCTTATCTCTACGATGCCTACGCGCACGCGGACTTCGATCCGGCCAGAATGCCCATCGGCAGTCTCAATACCTCCGAGACGGAGATTCGTGCGATGGAGCGCGGCATCGCGGCGGGCCACATCACGGCCGCGCCTTATTTCCAAAGCATCGACACAGAAGAAAATCATCGCGCGGTCGCGCATCATCAGGCGCGTTATGACGCGGAGGTGCCGACCGACATGAACTGGGAGGCTGCGTATTATCAGATGCACATGTTCGCGGAAGCATTCGCGCGGGCAGGCTCCGACGAGCTCGCGACAATCATGCCGCATTTGCTCGGTTCGGAATTCTCCGCGCCGCAAGGCCGCGTGCGCATCGATCCCGTGAATCATCATATGGCGCTTTATCCGCGCATCGGCCGCGCAAACGCGGACGGCCAGTTCACCATCCTGCGCGAGTCGAAGTTCGCTGTCGGCCCCGATCCGTACATGACGCGCCAGACGCTCGGGGACTGGGTCACGAAGTTGAGCACGCGAGACTATTGACGTGAGCGCGCGTGCGGACAGAGGCCAGCGGAGCCTCACCAGTTCGATCCTCGAGCGCAATGCGCGCGTGGTCGTTTTCCATCCGGACGACGACGACGGGCAAAGGCTCGCCAACCATCTGCGGCGCATGGGCTTTCATGTCGAGCAATGCTGGCCGCCGATGGTCACCTTGCCCGAGCGCGTCGATCTGGTGTTTCGCGCGCTCTTGCCCGAGGAGCGTGCGCCGAGCGGCGAGTGGTCGGGACCCGATGCGCCGCCCGTCATCTGCGTGGTGGCCTATGAGAATCCGACGTTCATCGATCAGGCCATCAAACTCGGGGCGGACGGCATCGTCACGACGCCGATCCGCGCATCGGGGTTGCTTTCGACCGTGGTGATGGCGCTGTATCACGCGAAGCGTGCGCGTCAGCATGCACAGCGTATCGCCAAGCTCGAACAGAAGCTGCTCGACAGCCGGCATCTGCAGGAAGCTAAAAACATTCTGATGATCATGCATCGCGTGAGTGAGCGCGATGCGTACGACATGCTGCGCGCTCAGGCGATGGAAAAGCGCGTGACCATCGACGATATCTGCCATTCCGTCATTCAGGCTGGCGAAGTGTTGCAGATCAGGCGCGGTATGACATCCGGGGAAGGGCGCGAGAAAGAGTGAGCGCACAGGTTACGCTTTCTGATCGACGCGCACAGGAGCGACGAACATGGACCTGCAACTGAAAGGCTTGAAGGCGATCGTGACCGGCGGCACGAAGGGCATCGGACTCGCGATTGCGCGGACATTCGCCGCGGAGGGCGCCGACGTCGCCATCTGCGCGCGCGATGAAGCCTCTGTCGAATCGACCGCGAGCGCGCTGGCCGAACTGAGCGGCGCCCGCGCGTCGGGTGTGGCCGTCGATGTGTCGGACGGCGATGCGCCCAAGGCTTGGGTCGGGCGCGTAGGTGCGCAGTGGGGGGATCGATATCGTCGTGGCCAATGTGAGCGCGCTCGCGATCGGCAACGACATCGAGTCGTGGCGCAAGGAGTTCGAGACGGATCTGCTCGGCACGGCCAATCTCGTCGATGCCGCCATTCCGTTTCTCGAGGTGAGCCGGGCCGCTTCGATCATCGCGATATCGAGCGTGTCGGGACGCGAGATCGATTTTGCCGCGGGCCGTACGGGATCTTCGAGGCCGCGCTCGTTCACTACATGCAGAGTCTGGCGAATCAGCTCGCATGGAAGGGTATCTGCGCGAATACGGTATCGCCAGGCAACGTGTATTTCGATGGCGGCGTGTGGTACTGGATCGAGCATAACGACACGGCGCTGTTCGAGCGTGCGCTTGCGTTGAACCCGACGGGACGCATGGGTCGGCCGCAAGGAATCGCCAACGCAGTGGCGTTCATCGCGAGTCCGGCGGCGAGCTTCGTGAGTGGGGCGAACTTCGTCGTCGATGGCGCGCTCACGCGCGGCGTCCAGCTTTGAGCGCTCTGAGGTACGAATAACTCAACAGGAGCATCGAATGGAACAAGGCAGTGCGATGGACATCGATCTGGACGCGCTCACGGTCGAGGCCGTGCAGGAGGGCTTTCGAGCTGGCACATTTACGGCCGAGCAACTGGCGCGCGCCTGCTTCGACAGGATCGAGCGCGACAACACGAAATTCAACGCGCTGATCTTTCTGAACCTGGACGCGATCGACGATGCACGCAAGATCGACGAACGGCGCACAGCCGGTGAAGTGCTCGGGCCGCTCGCGGGCGTGCCGGTGGTGATCAAGGATCCGATGGATATGGTCGGCTTTCCGACCACGGCGGGATGGGCGAAGCTTTACAGCAAGAAGGGCGGCGTCGACCTGATGCCCGAGCGCGATGCGCCGGTCGTCGCGCGCATGCGGCGCGCGGGCGCGATCCTGCTCGGCAAGACCAACGTGCCGATCCTGAGCCACACCGGATCGCATGCGAACGATAGCTGGGCTGGGCCGACCATCAACGTGCCGATGCCCGACCGCGTGCCGGGCGGCAGCAGCGCGGGAACGGCGTCGGCGGTTGCATCGGGCATGGCGGTGCTCGGACTCGCCGAAGAAACCGGCGGCTCGATTCAGAACCCCGCCTCTGCTCAGGACCTCGTCGGTATCAAGCCGACCATTGGGCTGGTGCCGAATGCGGGCGTCGTGCCGCTGTCGGGTAATCGCGATGTCGTGGGGCCGATTGCCCGCAACGTGTGCGATGCGGCGCTCTGCCTCGACGTGCTCGCGGGCTATTCGAGCGAGGACCCGAAGACGCTCGCGAGCGTCGGCCGGCAGCCGGAAGGCGGTTATACGTCGGCGCTGTCGCCAGATGCGTTGAACGGCAGGCGTATCGGTTTATATGGCCCGGGATGGCGCGCGCAGCCGCTCTCCGATGAAGCAGCCGCGCTGTATGCGCGCGTCAAGCAAGAGTTGGCCGGTCTGGGCGCGGTCCTGGTCGACGATCCGTTCGAAGGCTCTGGTTTCGCTGATCTAAGAAAGCCGACGCCGCCGCTGGAACACTTCGATGCGCGTGGACTCGAATCCATTCCGTACGATCTCGAGAGATATCTGCAGCGGCTCGGCAAACATGCGCCGCTCAAAACCTTCGCGGAATTCGCCGAAGCGACTAAAGACGACAATGTGTTCGGGCCCGATGGCGTACTGCGCTATTTGCCTAGCCTCGCCGATTTCCGGGCCGCGTTGGCCGATCCTTCGTTGCCGCCGGAGATGCCGGAGTTCGTCGATCTGAAGGCGCGTTATCTGAGGATCTTCGATACGGTGATGAGCACGCACCGACTCGATGCGCTCGTCTTTCCACAGATGCGATGCGAGCTTCCTCCGCTTCACGGCAAGGACATCATTCAGGAGACGACGGTCGGCGAAATCAATATCGCGGGATTGCCTGGCATTGCGGTGCCAGCGGGCTATTACGAGTCGGGGTCTCCGTTCGGGCTGATCTTCGTCGGTCGGCAGTGGGACGAGGCGGCGCTGCTCGGATATGCCTACGCGTACGAGATTGGCGCGGGTCGCCAGAAGGCGGCGCCGATGCTCGATTGATTCGGGCGTCGGCCGAGAGTTCTGCAGGCAATGTTCGGATCCGAAGGATCGACCCTGACGTTCTTCGCTCAGTCTTGAGTCCGTCGGCAGGTTACGCGAAAGTCTTGGACGGCCGCTACGCGCAGGGAAGCGGCCTCTCCTCGCACAACCGTGTACGACCGGAGTGGGTCCAGGTCGTGTGGAAACCCGTTGGAATCACAATGCGCCGCGTGACCGCTTGCATCGTCCTCGGCGTGGTCACTTTCTTCTGCCTGCCTGCCTGCCTGCCGGACCGGCCCGGACCGGATCGTCGCGCGCCTGATGGTCGACGAGTTGGCATTCTATGGTACGCGCAATGCACAAGACGCGGCGACGTGCTTGCACGGCTACGATCAGACGGCCTATCCGGAAGGCGGCCAATGGAGCTTCACCCGCTTCTACGTTCCACAGACTTTCGAAGCCGGGTATCGACTGATCAAAGACGCAGACGCACTATGGCGTGCGTTTGGACGGCCCACCACAAGGCCAATCTGCCGGGCCAACTCGAGATCGCGATGGAGTCATGTGCCCGTGCCGTCGAGATCGTGCTCAAGGCCAGCGAACTGAGGGATGGAGGCTACACACCGGAAGTCGTTTTGTGGGATCACGCTGTACGGCATAGCGCAGCAGTGGCGGTGACAACTTTAATTCGGTTTCGCCAAGTGCATGAATTTGTGATGATTTCATCGGTAACGCTGCCACTCGCGCGCGAGTTGACATCTATATTTCGAAAGTTGTGACGACTTTATTTTGATCTACGGCCCAAGCGCCCCCCGGCGTGACTCAGCCCACATTTCACATCGAGCAGAGATCTCAAAACCAGTGGTCGTCAAGGGATTGAGTTCGCTAATGATCTCAGTTGAAACCACCAGATTCTGCAGTGAAGGTGCGATCACCGCAATTTGCCCACCCACATGGCGCCCAACTGGCAGATCTGCCAGAATTAAAGGAAAATGTAATGAGCGTTAAGGCGCGGCGCGTCCATACGATGCATCGTCGAACGCGCGCAAGCGCGCACCTTGCGGCGCTTCGGCACAGGCACATCCGGCTTACCTATGAGCCGACGACCAGGGAAATCATTCAGACGTCATGTCCACCCGATTGTTCGGCACGCCCATCACCAAGCCCGTGACGCTGACTCAGCAAGTCGCGCAGCAGATTGCGGGCGATATCCTGAGCGGAGTATATCCGGTCGGCACACGGCTTCCGTCGGGTAGGGACCTGGCACAGCGCTTCGGCGTGAGCCAGTCGGTCATACGGGAAGTCACTGAGCGCCTGCGCGCGCAAGGTTTGATCGACAGCCGGCAGGGCTCTGGCTGCACCGTGAGGGCGCGCACGCAGAGCGCGGGTTTTCAGGTGCCGGAAGGCTGCGAGGCAAACCGCGCGGACCTCGCGAACGTGTTCGAATTGCGGCTCGATCTGGAGGGCGCCGCGGCGGCGCTCGCGGCGGTGCGCCGAACGAGCGCGGACATCGAGGTACTCGAAACGATTCTGAATGCGCTTGCCGAACATCTCTACACGTCGGACCGCGCTGTTGATCTGGATATTGCCTTTCATGTCGCGATGGGCGACGCGACGCACAATCGCTATTTCAAGGACCTGCTGCAGTACCTCAACTTGCAGATTCGCGAGTCCGTGAGGGCCGGGCGCACGCATTCGCTTGCGTATCCCCATCTGCCCGACGAAGTCCATCGCGAGCACATGCTTCTCTTCGATGCGATTCGCGCGGGCGACCCCGTCGCCGCTCGCTCAGCGGCCATGTCGCATCTTCGGAAGGCAGCGGCACGTCTCGAACTCTCGATGCCCGGGCGCGACACGCAGGGTGAAGTTGCCGGACCCGTTTGATCGATCCACAAACAGAAACAAACGCAGGGCTTGATGCGTGCCGCAAGCATGCGTGCCAGACGTCAACGCACCGGCGCCTCGGTGTCGCGGCGCCGGTGCTGCGTGACTGCTTCTAGCATGCCCGAGTTCCGATCGCGACCGGGAATGTCGAGACCCAGATGACAGGCGGCGCGTTGCAGGTGGAGCATTACCGCCGCGCGGGCCCTGTTCGCATCGCGTGCTCGAATGGCCTCGAACACTGCAAGGTGTTCGCGCTGCACCGTTTGTGGCAGCGGTTCGTTGACGTGCGCGTTATAGCGCGCGGCATGCACGGCCTGACGCAACTGCAAGTTGAGATACTTGAGCAAGGTGCCATAGTAGGGATTGTGCGTGGCCCCCGCGATCGCCGTGTGAAAGGCAAGATCCAGTTCGACGCCTGCATCGAGATCGAGCAGATTCTCACCCAGCACGGTCAGGATACCGGACAGTTTTTCCAGATCCGCATCCGTGCGGCGCACCGCCGCGAGCCCGGCCGCGGACCCTTCCAGATCGAGTCGCAGCTCGAACACGCTCGCCAGTTCCAGCCGGTCGGTGTCCATGCCGCTCAAGACCTTGAAGCCGTCGGCTTCGGTGCGCGCTTTGACGACGCAGCCGGAGCCTTGCCGGCTATCGATCAAGCCTTTGGAGCGCAACCGTTCGGTTGCTTCGCGAATCACCGCCTGACTGACGCCATGCATCTGGCCCAACGCCTTGCCGGATGGCAGCTTGGTGCCGACCGGATAGACGCCGGAGCAGATGGCCTCCTGAAGCAGATCGGCAACCTGCGCGGTCAGGGAGTTGAGTTTCGCCGTCATATGCGTCCTCGTTCTCTTAGCCTTGATGCGACATAGCGTAAGCCCAAGTCTTCAGAAAGCATTCGTTTTCTAGCTTTAGGGTTTACCTCACGGAAACCCGCGCAAACTTATCATATAACATGGTTAGCAGCTAAGATGACAAACCGGTATGCCGGTGTGAATCAGATCATTACAAGCTGTAAATCGAGCCAGACGTTCGTTGCCCGAAAGGGTGGCCAAGCAGGTTCAGGAGACGACAGTGAAGATCTATCAGGCGATAAATCGCGTACCGGGCGGTTTGATGGTCGTGCCGCTCTTCGTCGGAATGCTGGTCAACACTTTCGCGCCTAACGCGCTGAAGATCGGCGGATTTACGCAGGCGCTCACGAACGCCGGCTATCCCACCATCCTTGCCATGTATCTCTTCACTGCGGGTACCAAGATGACGTTGCGTGCCGCGCCGAAGATGCTCCGGCGCGGCCTCGGCATTCTCGTGGCGAAGGTGGGCATCGCGGTGATCCTGGCGCTGGGCGTCGCGCACCTGTTCCATGGCAACTTTCTTGGCCTCTCGACGCTTGCGCTGCTCGCAGCGATGAATGACACCAACGGCGGCATGTTCCTCGCACTGACCAGCACGTTCGGGACCAAGGAAGACGCTGGAACGTACGTCGTGCAGAGCGTCGAGACGGGACCGTTCGTCACCATGCTCGTGCTGGTGGGTGCGGGCCTCGCGGTCATTCCGTGGCTGACGATGGTGTCGGTCATCGCGCCGATCGCCGCGGGCGCGATTCTCGGCAATCTCGACAAGGAGTTGCGCGAGTTCTTCGGCAGGCACGAGCCGATCATCGTGCCATTCATGGCGTTCACGCTGGGCGAAGGCATCAACCTCAAGTCGGTCACGACCGCGGGCATTCCGGGCATCCTGCTCGGCGTGGGCGTGCTCGTCATCACGGGGATCGTCTGCATTGCCGCCGATCGCTTGCTGGGGGGCTCGGGCATTGCCGGGGCGGCCGCGTCGAGCACGGCGGGCAACGCGGCGGGCACGCCGCAAGCCGTTGCGATTGCCGATCCGACTTACGCCGCCATCGCGCCTATCGCGACGGTTCAGGTGGCGGCGTCGGTGATCGTCACCGCCATCCTCACGCCGATCCTCACCGCCTTCGTTCACCGACGGCTCAAGCGCCGGGAACGCGAGACGCAGGCGCTCGCGCCGGTGGCGTCACCGGTGACCGGCGACGACGAGGCGGGGCAAATCGATCATCCGCAGCCCGCCGCAAACCGCTAGACGTGAGGAGCCGATGGCATTCGCTGAACTCGATCTCGAACGCGCGCAAAACCTTCTCGAGCATCTCGTCGCAGAAGCGAAAGAGCGGTTCGGCAAACCTGTATGTGCAGCCGTCTGCGACGCGCACGGTTTTCTGATCGCCTTAGCACGCGCCGACGGCTCCCCCGTGCGCAGCATCGCGCTCTCGCAGCAGAAGGCCTACACGTGCACGCGCATGGGCGGGACGACGGCGGCGTTTCTCGAACGGCTGCGCCGCGAGGATATCGCCATCGGCTATTTCTGCGATCCGCTGCTGACCGCGCTGCCGGGTGGCGCCTTGCTCGAAGACGGCACGGGCCGCGTGATCGGCGCGGTTGGCATCAGCGGACTCGCACCCGCCGAGGACCAGTTGTTGGCCGATAGCGGCAGTGAAGTCGTTCGGCGTCTTCTGGAACACGGCTAACACACTACTCAGGAAACCAGGCAATGGCAAAGCAAAGCGTCTACGTCACGCGGATGATTCCCGAACAGACCATCGACACACTGCGGGAACACTTCGATGTGAACGTCAACCCGGAGGACCGCGCGCACACCCGCGAGGAGCTGCTGAAGGCCGTGCGCGGACGCGATGCGGTGGTCAGCCTGCTGACGGACAAGATCGACGGCGAAGTGCTCGACGCCGCCGGGCCGCAATGCCGGATCGTCGCGAACTACGCGGTGGGCTTCAACAATTTCGATCTCGACGCGGCGAGCGCGCGCGGCGTAATCATGACGAACACGCCGGGCGTGCTCGACGATGCCACCGCGACGCACGCGTGGGCGCTGCTGCTTGCGACAGCCCGCCGCGTGTCCGAGTCCGAGCGCTATGTGCGCGCGGGGAAATGGGAGGGCTGGGCGCCGATGGCGTTCATCGGTCAGGACGTCGACAACAAGACGCTCGGCATCGCGGGGCTCGGCCGGATCGGCTCGAAGTTCGCGCGCAAGGCCGCGGCATTCGACATGAACATCATCTATACCGACGCGAAGCCGAACGAGGCATTCGAGCGGCAGTACAACGCGCGTTTCGTCGACAAGGCGACGCTTCTGCGCGAATCGGATTATCTGTCGCTGCATCTGCCGCTCCTGCCCGAAACGCATCACTACATCGGCGCCGCCGAACTGGCCGCGATGAAGCCGACGGCCGTGCTCATCAACGCGGCGCGCGGTCCGCTCGTCGATGAGAAGGCGCTGGTTGTCGCGCTCAAGGACAAAGTGATCTGGGGGGCGGGGCTCGATGTCTTCGAGCACGAGCCCGCGCTCGCTCCCGGACTTGCCGGACTCGACAACGTTGTGATCGTTCCGCACATCGCGTCCGCGACCACGCAGACCCGGCTCGCGATGGGCAAGATCGTCACCGACAACGTGATCCGCGTGCTGAAGAGCGAGTCGCCGCTCAACTGCATCAATCCGCAAGTGCTGAGGTAGAGGGACGTCATGGCAACAGCAAGCTCGGTCATTTGGCGCTGTGGCAGGCGGGGGACCTGACGTTAGAGCAAGTAACGAGAAGAGACAGTCTGCCCGACACTTGCGCAAATGTTTCACTTCACTGACTTGGCATTAAAGATCCTACGGGTTTTCCAATCACGAATGCCGGTTCACGGTCGGGCGCAGTCGACGCGCCTTGACCGACCCGGCAGGCACGACGACGCCGTGTGCTTCCTGCGGAATCGATGCAGTTTCTCGAGCCCGCGTCATAACCTTCGAAGAACAGAGGACGCAATGGACCCAAGCTTCAAGCGAACCACCTTTGTAGCGGGAGTATTGGCCTGGGCGGCAGCGGGTACCGTCTGGGCCCAGGACGCGCCGCGCACGTATCCCCAGGACCCCGATGCCGTGGCGGCGGTCAAACAGAACTTGAAGAACGTCAAGCTGCCGCCTGGCTTCAAGGTCGAGCTCTACGCGATGGTGCCAGGCGCGCGCGCCATCGCCGTCGATCCGACGACAGGCACGGCCTATGTCGGCACGCGCAAGAATGCCGTGTGGGTGCTGCACGACGACGGCAATGGCAAGGTGAGCCAGGTCACGGAGTTTGCTCCGGCGAGCGGCTTCAAGGACCCCAACGGCGTGTGCTTTTCGCCCGACGGCACGTTGTTCGTCGTCGAACTCAACCGCATCCTGTCGTTCACGAATCCGGGCAGCGCGACACCGGGCGAGAAGGTGATCGTCCCGCAGGGCCAACTGATTCCCGTCGGCGACGAAGCCTATAACCACGGCGCGCGCGTATGCCGCATCGGACCGGACGGCAAGCTGTATTCGACCGTGGGCCAGCACTACAACGTGCTGCCGCCCGAGAAGTACGAGGCCTATTACAAGGCAGGCATGGGCGCCATCGTGCGGTACAACCAGGACGGCAGCGGCCGCGAGATCTATGCGCACGGCATTCGCAATTCGGTCGGCATGGACTTCAACCCGAAGGACAAGACGCTCTGGTTCACGGACAACCAGACCGACACGCTCGGCGACGATCGTCCGCCGGGCGAGCTGGATCGCGCCACCAGGGCAGGTGAGGACTTCGGCTATCCATTCTATGGCGGCGGCCATGATCGCACGGTCGAATACAAGGACAAGACGCCGCCCGAGGGCGTGATCTTTCCGCAAGTGAACCTGCCGCCCCACGCGGCGGACCTCGGCATGTCCTTTTACGAGGGCTCGTCGTTTCCGAAGAAGTACGTCGGCGGCATCTTCGATGCGGAGCACGGCTCGTGGGTTCGGAAGCATCCGCTCGGCGCACGCATCATGTTCACGCGCCTGAAGCCCGACGGCACCGCGGCGGGTACCGAAGTATTTGCGGCAGGCTGGCTTACGAGCGATGGCCAGTACAAGGGACGTCCCGTCGATGTCGAGCCGATGAGGGACGGGTCGCTGCTCGTCTCGGACGATTTCGCGAGCGCGGTGTACCGCATTTCCTATGTTGGCAAGTAAGGGGCGAGTGTGCAAAAGATTCTTCGGAGCTTCGTTCTGTCGGTGATGCTGGCATCGATGGTCTCGGGCAGCATGGCAGCGGACATCGTCGCCGGCAAATCGCGCGCGGGACAATGCGCGGCATGCCACGGACCGGACGGTCATGCAGTCATTCCGCAGACCCCGAACCTGGCGGGCCAGGACGAAGACTATCTGGCCGAGCAACTGAAGGCCTTTCGTTCGGGTGAGCGGCAAAACGAAACGATGTCGGTAATCGCCAAGCCGCTGAACGATACGGAGATCGCCAACCTCGCCGCTTACTTTCACAGTCTGAAGTGAACTCGCCGGGGCCCGCGAATCACTGACGACGAATGGATTCCGGCCGGATGCGCGACGCGCCAGGCCGAAACGAACAGGAGCCGACCATGAAGATGAAAGGGATCGTTGTACTTGCATGCTGCTGGTCCGTCGCCGCGCTTTCGGCCTCGACGCTCGCGCACGCGGCGTCCGACCCGCATGTCTTCACGCAGACGTGTCCTAACGGGGACAAGATCGCCGTGAACATGAACCGGAAGACGCTGGTGTTCACCCGAGGATCGCAGACTTATCACGCGACCTACGATGATGGTTATGCGCTGACGTGGGCCGCGAACAATCCGCCGCTGCCCGATGGCGTGAGGAACATGCCCACCGGCGGGCAGATCGGAACCGATGGCGCGTTCTTTGGCGATGGCGATGTCGACAACAACGTCGTGTGTCCGCGCGACAAATGAGCGGACGTTTTTTCTCTCACTTCAAGGAGCTTCTCTCATGACCTGGACCACCCCGGCTTACACCGACTTGCGTTTTGGATTCGAGATAACAATGTATATTGCAGTGCGCTGATCCCGGCAGGTTGCGCCGGGATGGCGCCCGTTCGCCGCCCCGGCGTACTCACGCGCCTCATCGCAGACGAGCCGTGCCGCGAGCGTTCCCACTCGACGGCAGGAGACTGGAATAGAACGAGGGAACTGGAGACAGCGCAGTGAAAGCGAGAACGAGCGAATCCGCGGGCGTTGCGAGCCTCAGCGACCCGAAGCGACGTGTCGCATTAAAGGGACTTGCAGCCACCACCGCGGGTGCGATTCTGCCCGCGCTGAACTCCTGCGCATTCACGTCGTCCGCGACGAGCCCGGTCGTGGAGACACGAGCGGGGAAGCTGCGGGGGACGAACGTGTCGGGTGTCGAGGTGTTCAAGGGCGTGCGCTATGCCGACACTACCGCTGCCACGAACCGCTTCATGCCGCCGCAGCCCGTGCCTCCCTGGGCCGGGGTGAAGGACGCGACAGCGTTCGGCGCGTCGGCGCCGCAGACGAGCGACTCGCTGACTGCGCTGAACAGCTGGTACTCGCAGTTGCAGCCACTATGCGAAGACTGCCTGTTCCTCAACCTGTTCGCGCCGGCCAGCGGGCGCGCGTCTGCGAGGCGACCAGTGATGGTCTGGCTGCACGGCGGCAGCTGGTCGAACTGCGCCGGCACCGCGCCGGGTTTCAACGGCACGAATCTCGCACGCGACGGCGACGTGGTCGTCGTGACGGTGAATCATCGACTGAATGTATTCGGCTACCTCTATCTCGGCGACAAGGACCCGCGCTTCGCCGATTCCGCCAACGCCGGCCTTTTCGATGTGGTCGCGAGCCTCGCATGGGTCCGCGACAACATCGCCGCCTTCGGCGGCGACCCGGGCAATGTCACGGTCTTCGGCCAGTCGGGCGGCGCGGCCAAGGTCGCTGCGCTGATGGACTTTGCTCCCGCGCATGGACTCTTTCACAAGGCCGTGATCGAAAGCTGCTCGGGTGGCATTCATCTGGAGAGCCGCGAGGAAGCAGAAGGGCAGGCGCGTCTATTAGGCGCGCGGCTGGGCATCCCGGATCTCGACCCGGGGAAGCTGCAGGCCGTGCCCATGGGCCGGATGATCGCCGCGATGAAGACGATAAGCGACCCGTTTCGTCCGGTCGTCGACGGCCGGGGCTTCACGCGACATCCGTTCGATCCGGGCGCGCCAGCGCGATCTTCCGGGATGCCGCTCCTCGTCGGTAACGCGGCGAACGAGATGACGCTCTACATGGCGGCGGATCCGCGAAACTTCTCACTGGACGTGAACGAAGTCAAGAAACGCACGGGCCTGCTGCTCAAGCAGGACCCGGCGTCGGCCGCGCGCATTGTCGATGCCTACCGCGCCGCGCAGCCCAATGCATCACCGAGCCAATTGCTGGCCGCCCTCAGCACCGACTATGTGTTTCGCCGCAATACCACGCGCATCGCGGAGCTGCAGTCGGCGCACGCGCCCGTGTACGACTATGTGTTCGACTGGAAGACGCCGGTCATGGGCGGCAACCTGCAGTCGCCGCATACGGCCGAGGTGCCGTTCGTTTTTGGCACCGTCGACGTGGCGAGCGGCCTGCTCGGCAATGGCGCGGAGCTTGCGGGCTTGTCACGCGACGTGATGGGTACCTGGACAGCGTTTGCCCGCACCGGAAACCCCAACACCAGCGCGATGCCCGCCTGGGCGCCGTACGACACCGCCCGCCGCTCGACCATGATGATCGACGTGCAGAGCCACGTTGCAAGCGATCCAGGCGGGACGGCGCGGCATGCGCTCGATGGCTTGCCGCTCTACGAGTACAACGTGGATCGGAACAGTGTGGTGCGCTCGACGGGCGCATAGCAGCAATGGCGGATGACGTTTTCGGTTGTCGCGTATTGATGTTCCGAGCGGCCCTGTCTTCTGCTTGCGCGCGACTACCCCATGATGACGAGTTACCACGCCCAGCCGGCTATCGACTGATCAAAGACGCAGACGCACTATGGTGTGCGTTTGAGACGGCCCACCACAAGGCCAATCTGCCGGACCAACTCGAGATCCCGATGGAGCCATTTGCCCGTGCCGTCGAGATCGTGCTCAAGGACAGCGAACTGAGGGATGATCGAGGCTACACACCGGAAGTCGTTTTGTGGGATCACGCTGTACGGCATAGCGCTTATGTCCAATCGCGCCACGCAATGGGACGCGTGCTCGCCGCCGCCGCGTGATGAGGTGCGGTTACAGGCGCCGAGCTTCCCGATTCTCACGTTCGACGAAACCAGTCTGACTCCGTCGCTGGGGTATCTGTTCAACAACAAGTGGCTTTATCCCTGCGAGACGCTGATCTCGATCCTGTGGAAGTTCGAGAGAGCCAATGCGTTGATCGGTATCGTCGTAGCACGTCTACTGGGACCAGAAATCGATCTCTACGAGGGCGTCGTGCCCGACCGCGGGTCGCTTGATCTTCATCGGCTACGCGATGAATTTGGTTTGCCACGAGAGACGCTACGTAGGGCAGTCCCCAAGCAGTCGGGGCGTCGCCGCTTTAGTGGCGTGTTCCGGTACGGTCGACGGTGTCTGGGCAACGACTACGATGGCGTTGTGCATCAACCTGAAGATCTGAGTCGTCGCCCGGCTCATCATTGCGGGCTGGATCGATCTGCCGGCGCTGTAGCCGCGAAGTGCCATATCGTGTGAACGTACAGCTTCTTGAGGCGCAATATCGGTGCGCGAACTGTCTGGTTCGCCTTGGTTCCAACGTGTGGTCACCGGCCAACGCCGAGCCGATGAGACCGGCGCATCGCAAATCCTTTACTCGTCGCTATTTTAAGCGATGTCAAAGGTGAGCGACCCAGCGTCGCCCCCGATCGTCTCCCGTTTCGACTCACCGATCGCCGCGAACAAGCGAGCGTCGGCAGGCATCAGGTGCAAATTGACACCTTCGCGCAGCAGTGGCGGTGACAACTTTAAATTCGTTTTCTTTAAGTGCATGAATTCGTGATGATTTCATCCGTAACGCTGCCACTCACGCGCGAGTTGACAGGCTTATTTCGGAATTTGTGACGACATTATTTTGATCTACGCGAAGTGAGATGCGGAGTGTGTCAAAGTAACAACTCATACTCGTGATCGCCTCTACATGACCAAATTACCGATTGCCGACCGATGGTTCGAATTCAAACGCATCAGCGACGACATTACCCTGCTTTGGGAACCCCACGTCGTGCCGCTGATGCGCTGCAATATCTGGCATGTGCGCGGCCGCGACCGGGACCTGATGATTGACACAGGAATGGGTATCGTCAGTCTGCTGGATGCAGCCAGGCACCTGCTGCAGAAGGACGTCACCGCCGTTGCCACGCATACGCACTCTGATCATATCGGCGGACATCATGAGTTCAAGCACACGCTAGTTCACGAGTTGGAGGCAGACAACCTGCGCTCCCCGCGTGAGCCGGGCACGCTTCTGGCGTCGGTATTGGGCTACGAAGCGATTCGTCGGTATCGCGAAGCAGGTTATCCGTTCGACGGCGATCTGATCACAGCCCTTCCCAGCGTTGATTACTCGATGTCCGACTATCAGGTGCGTGCTGCAACGGTCACGGAAATCGTCACGGAGGGGAACATCGTCGACCTCGGCAACCGGCATTTTGAAGTCCTGCATCTACCCGGCCACTCACCGGGCAGCATCGGCCTATGGGAAGCGGCATCCGGCACACTGTTCTCCGGCGACGCGATCTACGATGGCCCGCTGCTGGATGAAATAGGCGGCGCTGATATTCCGACTTATGTGCGCACGATGAAGCGCTTGCGTGAATTGCCCGTCCACGTGGTCCACGCTGGACACGACGAGAGCTTTGGGCGGGAACGACTGGTCGAGTTGGTCGATGCCTATCTGGCTAAACGCACCTGATCGTTGACCGGGTCCGCCGCTCGTGCGTCGCCGGCCGGACTTCGCGTGTCAAGGAAACGGTTGGCGTATCTCGGCCACGAAGCGTCATTCGCCCGCGCCGTCGCTCGGACATTCGTACGTCGTTCCCACCAGAAAGCGGCCATTCAATTCACGCGGAACGACGCCTGGCGACGCAGGCGGTGACGTGCCTGCCGGACAGGCGACGCTTCCAAGACGACACGGTTGATACCGCGGAGGTAATCCGCTCGCGCAGCCTTCAAAAAAAACAGAAGGTGTATCGGGCAGAAGTTGCTGCGAGCGCCACGTCACACTGGCGTTCTCGTCCGCGTGCAATTCGGCGAATCGGACCAGGGCGGCCCTCAGGTGGCCACTGCCAATCAGGCACCATGGGAAAATGAAATCGAATAATACGTCGATCTGCGAATGGGCGCGGCGCGTTCGGAGCAGCGCACTGTGGACGCCTGGATTGCGTTGACAGTCTTCATGGATGGTCCCTATTGGTCAGCGGTTGCTCGCCTGCACCCGCCAGCAAGCCCCATGCGAGGCGAGACTCGATGTCGGATGCCTGTTGATCCCCGCACTCGATGCGGCAGGTCATCGCCATTGCCGGCCTGGCTGTTCGGCGCTACTCCTGCAGCAGGAAGTCGCGCACCAGGGGAGCCACTTCGCTCGTTCGCGTGACGAGAAAGAGGTGACCGTCCTCAACGACATGAAGCGTCGCCTGACGGATACGGGAAGCGAGAATCTTCGCGTTGACGAGCGGCACGATGGGGTCGTCGTCGCCGTGCATGACGAGCGTTCGCTGGCGCAGGCAGCCGAGCCAGAGCAAGCTGCTCCAACCCCACATGGCCAGCAGCTGGTACACGTACCCACGCCCGCCTGGCGCCTGAATGTGACGTCCGTGTTCCTTCAGCAACTCGGGATCGCGCCGGTATGCACCGCCATAGATCTCCGCGCCGACCTCATGCAGAAAATCCGGGTCCTTATAGCGGCGGAACCCGATCAGCTTGGAAAGCACGGAAATCCGGCCGGGCACCATGATGACGCCCGGCGAGGTGGAAGCAAGCACCAGTCGCCGGCAACGCGACGGATACTGATACGCGAACTGCTGCGCAAGCGCTCCACCCCACGACACACCAAGCACGTCCACCGGTCCCGCATAGCCGAGCTTCTCGAGCAGCTTGTCGGTCAGCACTGACAGCGTGGAGAGTCGATACGGCGCGAGCGGCGCGGGCGATCCGCCCACGCCCGGTATATCGAACATCACGACTTCCACATCACCGAGCGCATCGACGAACGGCTGGATCAGTTCGAGATTGGCGCCGATGCCATTGAAGATGACGAGCGGCGGCGAAGCATCGCCGCCTCGCCAGATGCCGACCCGCAGCAATTGACCTTCCAGAACGACGGTCTGGATCTCCATGGTGCGCACACTATCCATCGTTCTTTTCCTTATGAAATTCACCGGTTCGCCGCGCGAGCGCGCCAGCATTGCCCTTCGCGAGGCCGGGTCATGTGTTCAGATCAGGCCTCGAGGACATAGGTCCCCGGTGCTTCGGCCAGTCGCTTATGCCGCCTGTTGCCGAGCGCCCTGGGCGCG
>NZ_JFHC01000092.1 GCF_000698595.1 Caballeronia glathei
ATGTCCGTTTTTCTGGGTCAACTTCAAGAAACGCTAGACGCGAGCGGCCAAACCGCTCCGTAATAGCTTGCATGTTGGCAATCGCAGTCGGCGTGGCCCCAAGGCCAAAACCACAGTGCCCAGCGGCCAGCACCGCCGCGTCATAGTTGCGCCCGATGACTCCGAAGGTGTCAAACATGGCGTACAACGTTATCGCGATCGCCCGCTCAGGATGGCGGAAAGCGGCAGCGCAAGCGAGGCCAGGTGCCCCAGGCGCAGACTCATCAGCGCGATCGCGAGAAAGTGTCCGAGGCTGACATTGCCGAGTACCGAGACGGCGAGCTCGAAGACCTGATACCAACCTGATACCGCGAGCCCGTTGCGCAGATATTGCCAACGAACTATACACATGCGAAGGCAGGAAGCCCTCCCGCTTTCAACCGCGCCAGATCAGCGTGAAGCCCGATGGTGGCGAAGAAAGTAAGTATCAGCGGCACTTGAATTGTTGTATCGAAAGCGTACATCGATCTGAAAGACTCCGCACAGCACGAAAACCAGCAGCGCTACAAGCAGGACTCCGACAACTGGTTCGGGAATGCTGTAGGTTCGGTTTTCAGGCAAGGATCTGCCGTCAGATCAGAAGTACGAGGGAAGCGGCCATCAGCGTCTCGAGCGTGTCAAGGCTCATGATGTACCTCATTACTTGAGGATCGGGCTACTCAGTCTCGTGCGATGAGGCTGCCCTTGAATGATCCCCAGCGAACCTGAAAAACAGATAGCCCGTAATGCCCGATATGGTTGACCCTGCGATCACGCCAAGCCGCAGCGGCGTATAAAACTCGGGGCCTTCGAAGGCGAGGGAGCCGATGAACAGACTCATCGTGAAGCCGACTCCGCACAGCGCCGCGACGCCAACCATCTGGCGCCAGTTGGCACCCTCAGGAAGTCTCGCCAGACCGAGCGGAACGAGCGCGGCGCATGCCCCGCAGACGCCGATGAGTTTTCCAACGAAAAGACCCGCAGCGATGCCGAGCGGCAACGGCTCTGCCAGCGCCGAAGGCGTAATGCCAGCGAACGACACCCCGGCGTTGGCGAAAGCGAAGATCGGCAAAACGCCGAACGCTACCCAGGGATGGAGACCGTGTTCAAGCCGGTGCAGGGGTGCATGGCCGTGGACCTCCGTCGTCTTCAACGGTACTGCGAAAGCGACCGCTACGCCTGCGAGGGTCGCATGCACGCCTGACTTCAGAACGAAGATCCAGAGGATCACCCCGACAACAATGTAAGGTGCGATCCGCGTGATTTTCCGCCAATTCAAGGCGGTCAGCACCGCGATGGCGATGGCTGCCATGAGTAGCATCGGGAGCGAAAGCTCAGCGGTATAAAACAGCGCAATGATGACGATCGCCCCCAAATCGTCGGCAATCGCCACCGCGGTCAGGAATATTTTCAGCGACACCGGCACCCGCTTGCCGAGCAGAGAAAGAATGCCGAGCGCAAATGCAATATCAGTGGCTGTGGGAATGGCCCAGCCATTCAACACCATGCCATTGCCACGGTTAACAAGAACATAGATGAGTGCGGGGACCACCATTCCGCCCAAGCCAGCCGCGACAGGTAGTACCACTTGCGCGGGAGTGGACAGTTCCCCTTCCATTACCTCGCGCTTGACCTCCAGACCGACCAGGAGGAAGAAGATAGCCATCAACCCGTCGTTGATCCACAACAGGAGGGGCTTCGCAATCTCGAACGATCCAAAGCGCAGTTCGACAGGCATTTTCAGCATATCGTCGTACGCGTACCGAAGCGGCGCGTTGCTGCAGATCAGCGCGAGTATTGCTGCGGCCATGAGCAACAAACCACCCGCCGACTCCAGCTTGAGGAAGTCCGAGATACCGCTGGTCGCTTTTCTGATCGCGTTGTCCATTACAGAACCTCTTCGGCCTTGTGCGCAACGCCTCGCGAAGATCAGCCGGGGCCATGGACTATCTGTTTTCGGCGCTGTCACTGCTTGAATGATGTTAGTGCACGTGCGGCGTCGTTGATACCCATTTTCGATGGTGGGTCGACCGGCCCGTATATTCAAGGGCTGATTAGTCGACACTGTCCGTTCCACTTGGTGATCCTTTCTACCGCTGCTGAAGCCCCATGAAAGGCGCATCCTGGGGCGTCAAACCGGTGCGACGCACACATTTGTCCGTGGCATTTTCCAACGCCCTCTCACCGATCCGACAGTTGCGGACTTTGGGCTACGATCGCGAAGGCGCGAACTCTCGCTGCGCTCCAGCAAGGCAGGACGCGAGCCGTCTCACTTGAGCTTGACGTGGTTCTCCAGTTCCGGAAATGCACCGGCGGCCAGTTCGTCCAGTAGCGGCTTCAGCGTGTCCAGCGTGATGACCTGTTGACTGGCGACCCTGGCGAGGCGCTCGCCTATCCCCACTCGCACCCGTTGCCCTAGCAATTCGCCAGTGACACTGTCTGTTCCCTCAACTTCGACCACGATGAACGCCCGCACCGGCTTACCAGTCGCGGTCCCTAAGGCCATGGTGGCCACAAAGGCCATGGGTACGAGCTGGTAGGGTTTGAGGCCCTGGCCTTGCGCCGCGACGCTGGTGAACGCGGCACGAATCCTCAGCACGCCGGGCCCGGCACGATCGACTACCCTGAATCGCTGGCTGAATGACCGCTTAAGTGTGTCGTTGGAGTAGGCGAGAATTTGTTTCAGCGTCTCGGCGCTCACTTGCTCGCTCGGCCTAGGCTCCGTGTAAAAGACAAGCGGGTCGACCAGTATGGCAGTGTAGTTGGCGGGCGTGAGTTTGGGGCTCACCCAGGCCCAAATGGTATTACCGCGGGCGTCCTTGGTCTCCGCGAGATTTGAGTAATCCCTCAGGCTTTCCTCATCACTTACCTTCTCCGCACCGTTAGACGACTGCCGCATGCGAAGTCTCGCGTTGTTGCCGAAACGTCTAGATAGCGCTGCAGGCGAACCGTACGGCCGCGCAGCGCTGAAGGACAGCCTGATGGAGTCGCATTGTTCGGCCCACGGCGAGAAGGTCGCGCCAGTGCCACAACCCTTACCGATCTTTGTTTGCGCCGGCCAACGAAGATAGAATGGGAATGGAATACTTAAACAAATTCCCACTGATCAGCGTCTTCCAGACCACATTGACGGATGACATAGCGTAGCATCGGATATCGTTGTCGACCTGCAGTTAACGGTGAAATTGCCCCACAAACACGAACGCCTATCCTTTGGAAGAGAGAATAATCGAGCCGCGGCTGGTCGCTCGGCCAGTGCTGGCCTCTCATTCATGCTGATCGCCGTCCATAACGTTACGCTCGATCAAATGATATATGTGTCGATACGGCGAGTGCCCGCGATAGCCAGGTATATAAACCCATGAAACCAGTTCAACGGGTGCCCGGAACGGACGCGATGCCGAATATCGTGGTCGTGGGCGGTGGCTTTGGTGGCATGGAACTAGCACGTGCTTTACATCACCAAATTCCGTCTGGATATCAACTCGTATTAATCAGCGAAAACAGTTACACCACCTTCAACCCCCTGTTGTCTGAAGCAGTAGGAGCCTCTATATTTCCCGAACATGTAGTCGCGCCGATACGCGAAGTGCTGGACGCGCGCGAGTGCAGCCGTTTCATCATGGGCAGGGTGAGGGACGTCGACGCTGAGCGCCGCACCGTGTTATGCCACACACTGGCGGGTCTGATGCTGGTGCCATATGAGCAGTTGGTATTGGCCTTCGGAAACCGGGCGCACAATGATTTTATTCCCGGCATGGCAGAGCACTCGTTTCCGCTCAAGACAGTGGGCGACGCCATGGAAATCCGCAACCAGGTGCTCCGTCGGCTGGCGCAGATTGAACTGGAGACTGACATCGTTGTGCGCCGGGCGCTCGGGCACTTTGTCGTCATTGGCGGCGGGTTTTCAGGGGTGGAGGTCGCGGGCGAATTAGTCGACTGCCTCGCGGGCATTCGTCGCTATTATCCGCGCGTGCAGAAGGACGAAGTACGCGTGACAGTGGTGCACGGCGGTGCCCATCTGCTGCCGGAGCTACTCCCCGCCCTTGGCGTCGCGGCAGAGCATTCGCTTCGTCGCCGCGGCGTCGATGTTCGTTTGCAAACACGCGCCAGCGAAGTCCGCGCTGGCGACGTGTGTCTGGGCGACGGCGAACTGCTGGCTGCCCGCACCGTTGTTTGCACCATCGGCACGCGGCCTAATACGCTGGCCGAGCACCTGGCTGCCAGGCTAAAGTTAAATCTGGAGCGCGGCCGCATCGTCGTAGCTGGCGACATGTCGGTGCCTAGCTTGCCCGGGATGTGGGCGCTGGGAGACTGCGCGTTGGTCCCCAATGCGCTTGATGGGAAGCCTTCACCGCCCACTGCCCAGTTCGCGGTGCGTCAGGCGCGACACCTCGCACTGAATCTGCGCCGCCATATTGCCGGCAAGAAGACTGCGGACTTTAACTATCGGGCCCGTGGCATGATCGCGACCGTAGGCCACATGAAAGGCGTGGCTCAAGTGCGAGGTCTGCCGCTCTCTGGTCTGCCCGCCTGGCTGTTGTGGCGCGCCTATTACCTCTCGCAGATGCCCACGCTGAGGCGAAAACTGCGCATCTCCGTTGAGTGGGCGTGGGAGATGTTTTTTCCGGCTGACATCACCCACTTGCAGTTCAAACGTAGCAAAGACCAATAGGCCGTCCGCGTCAGCGTACTCAAGAGTCTGCGGCATGGGGATCGCCCGAGGAGCGACCTGACGTCAGTGGCCCAGGTTGGTGTGTCGGACTCTGACAGTGTCATTCCGTGCTACCTAGGGCGACGCCTGTGCCTTCAGGTATGTAGGTAATAGTGCACCGGGCAACGTGATTCGCTCCCGGCCGTGTTCCGGCACTCCCTTCGCTCCTCCATATCTGGCGTCGTTTGGCAGCGTCGCGAAGATGGCGCTTGCTACGGCAATCAAAGTTGGACGCTGTGGGCTTTTTGGCCCTATAGCTGCCGACAGAATGAGCCTTAGCCCAAACCAGTCAGATAGGCAGCGCGCGCAAGCCTAATGCTCATAAATGCCGTCTGCGGTCGTCGTTTTGCCAGAGGGAGCGTGTCAATGATCTGTCGTGAACTTGCCGAGGACCGGCTGCGGCAGGTTTGAAATGATGCCTTGTTGTAGTCTAGGATATAGAAGTCAGAAAGCGAATGCTGGCCCGCTAGTCGGCACCGAGGAGGCATACTCCATGGGCTTTGTATTGTCATTGGTGATTTTCCTCGCTTCGACTGGATTTCTTGTCAACGCTGCGGTAGCGCCGACCCCGTCGGCAGCGGTTGTGCCGGTCACCACTCCTGGCTCCAGTGAAGGCAGGACCACGCTCCCGTAGCGAAGCTCCGAGTTCTCCGACGAAGGCACCACTTCCTCAGCCGACTTCAGGATGAAGTCCACTGCGCTACATTTAAGCGGGTTGAAACACCGCGCTATCGCGCTCGGGGGCTGCCTTCCATCGCGTCAACATCGCTCACGCTATGGCGCCTGGCATTTATCGGGTATCTTGGCGCAGGCGACGAGTGCGAGTTCGACCTATGAAACATAATAACGTAGTCGCATAAAACGTCCGTTCGCCAGACTCGACTTGGGGAAGCCGGGCCTGTCTCGGATCGCGAGCGCAATCGACGTTCTCTGATTCAAGCGCGGGAGGAACATTGAACGGCGGGCTATTGAAGGTTACATGCGCTGTCGTCGTTTCTACCGTTATCGGGTGGATTCTCTATATTGGTCGGCCCGTACTGGTTCCGATAGCGTTCGGCGTGATAGCCACCTATGTCGTCCTCGGCATTGCGAACCTGTTCCAGCGGGTTCCATACATCGGCTCTAAGCTTCCGGTAGGCATCCGTTTCGATAGCAATCGCTCTCATGGTGGTTGCGATCTATGTGTCCATTGGCCTGCTCATATCTGACAGGGACCGCCTGCTCGCACTCGCCCCGAAGTATCAGGCAACTCTGCTTGCGTTGGTCGGTAAAATCGCTGCGGTCTTGCAGGCACAAACCGAACCGACCTGGGAGTCCATTCGACGTGACATGCTCGCCAGAGTCAATCTCCAGAGCATCGTCACGGCCGCGTTAGCGTCCCTATCGGGCTTGATCGTGACGATCTACGTTGTGGCGCTCTACACCGCATTTCTCCTCGCCGAATATGCGCGATTTCGCAGAAGACTGGCGCAGATAGCGGACAACCCAGCGGCGATGCACGTCGTGGCCATCGTAAATGAGATAAACGCCAAGATCGGTATGTATCTCGCGCTCAAGGCGCTGCTCGGCGTAATCGTCGGTCTCCTCAGCTGGGTTTGCATGCGCGTCGTCGGGCTCGAACTGGCCGAATTGTGGGCCGTTCTGATTGCGATTCTCAATTTCGTCCCTTACATCGGGTCGGTGGTTGCAGTGGCCTTTCCAACCCTCATCGCCGCCCTTCAATTCGGACAATGGAACGAGGTCTTACTCGTGTTCGCCTCGCTTTCGGTAATCAACTTCGTTGTCGGAAATCTGGTCGATCCTTATCTTATGGGTGAATCGTTGAATCTCAGTCCCTTTGTGATCCTCGTGAGCGTGGCGATCTGGTCCTCGATCTGGGGAGTGGCCGGTGCGTTCTTGGCCGTTCCTATTACGGTTAGTCTCGTGATCGGCTTCTCGTCATTCGAGTCGACGCGTCCCCTTGCCATGCTATTAACGAGCAAGGATTGAGTTTTTGGGCCTTGGCCTGATCAGCTGGCTGGCGTGGCTTTCTGGATGGTGCGATGGCTACCGCCGTCGTACAGTCGAGAAGGGCAACTTCGGGCGTTGAAGTCTCTCATCGTTATCGATCCGTACCCTGTTCATTACCCGCGAGCAACCGTCGCCAGCGCAGACAGAACGACTAGCACGATTGGCTTTCTTGGCTCCGATCGACTATAAAAGTAAGAATTGGCATCACTCCCGCGCCCCATCAGCATCAACTCCGCCATCTAGTCTTACTTCACGCTTCGTGCTTCGTTTTAATAAAGCGCACAGCAGTTCGACTCCGCTTCGGCCAACAGCAAACGAAGGAGATCAGTCGTGAAGAAATCGATAGCAGGCAAGGTTGGCATCGCTGTCATCGCAGCGATGTTGGGAGCATGTGCGTCATCATCACATACAGGTACAAATACGACGCAGAATTCGGGCTTCCTGCGGGACTATTCAAATCTGCCACCCGGTCGAAGCCTTCGGACATGGGTGAGCCCCAAGCTTACGCCAGCCAACTACAACGCGATACTGCTCGATCCACTCGTTTTCTATCCTGAGCCACGGCCTAGCGAGCAAGTGAGCGCGGCGACGCTACAACAAATTCTGGCCTATGCCAACGACGCACTGAGACGGTCACTGAGCCAGCGATTTATGGTGGTCGATCGTCCGGGGCCTGGAGTGCTGCGCATTCGCGCAGCGTTTACGAGCATCGCCACGCAAGAAGAGGGCCTCAAACCTTACCAGTATGTGCCGATGGCTTTTGTCGCCACGATGGCCACAAGGGCCGCGACCGGTACGCCGCAGCAGGCGTTCGTCGTGATCGAAGTGGAGGGAACGGATAGCGTTACGGGTGAGTTGCTAGGTCAGAGGGTGCGGGTCGGTACAGGCGAGCGCCTCGCCAAGGTTGCCGGGCAAGAGGTGGTCACGCTAGACACGGTGAAACCACTACTAGACGAGCTCGCAAGCGCTGCTTTTCCCGAACTGTCGCAATACGTTAAACCGAAGTGAGAACAACTATCACTATAAAAGCAAGGGCTGCCGAAAGCGATTCAGAAAGCTTCCCGGACTGGCGTGGCGTGAACCGACCGCCCCGTGAGGAGCTGAAGCCGAAGCGGCGCCATGAGGGCGTCTGCCCTCAGGAACAACTGGATCGCTAGCGTGCCGGACACACAACCTCCGCACGTTTGCTTTTACGCCGGTTGCCTTTTGCGGGCCAAGCGACCGGTGTGGAACAACGCCGTCACTGATTCATAGAACTTATTGATCGGCAGTGGCCTGTGAATCCCTTCTCTCGCCGGCGTGCGGAAACGCTCTCTGCGGCGGACGGGAGCGATTAACTCGGCAGAGAATGCGTGCCATTTTGGAAAATGCGAAGCGCGACGCTGTCGACGGCATCAACCAGGCCAGATCGCGCGGGCGCAACCGAACGTGCGCCACGTTTCCACCCTGTGATTCAAATCGCGCGGTGGGTACATCACGCAACGGCTTGCGTTGCCCTGCTCTGGTCTGTGCTGATCTCGGCGCAGGAGATGGAGCCGCGCGCCTATTCGGCGGTGCCTGTCGGGACGAACTTCGTGGTGGCAAACTACGCTCGATCGACAGGTGGCGTCTCGCTCGATCCCACGCTACCGATTACCGATGTAAACGCCAAAATCAACACGTTTCTGCTCGGCTACTCCCACAGCTTCGGAATCGCGGGACACGTCGCCAGCATCGCCGCGGCAGTACCGTACAGCAACGCAGACATCACTGGCAATGTCCAAGGTGTGCCGGGGAACGCGTGGCGATCGGGGCTGGGCGACGCAAACTTCAGGGTCGTGGTGAACCTGCTGGGCGGTCCCGCGCTTACGCCGGAAGAATTCGCACGGCGTCCCCCCACCACTACGCTGGGCGCCAGTCTGACCGTTATCGCACCGACAGGCCAGTACGTGCCGTCCCGCGTGATCAACGTGGGATCGAATCGTTGGTCGTTCAAGCCGGAATTGGGCCTCTCTCACCCATTCGGCGACTGGTTCGTGGAAGGCTCGGCCGGCGTATGGCTGTTCACCGACAACGATGATTTTTTCGGAGGCCATCAGCGCAGCCAGGCGCCAATGCCCGTTTTTCAGTGGCATGGCGGTTATACGTGGCGGCCTGGATTGTGGCTCGCGGCGGACATGACGTACTTTGCGGGAGGCCGGACCAGCGTCAACGGTGTAGAGGACCAAGACCTCCAACGCAGCCTACGGTACGGCCTCACGTTGTCGGTTCCGCTCGCTGCGCAATGGTCTGCGAAGCTGGCATGGTCGAGTGGTCTGATAACACGCGTCGGGGGTAATTTCCAGACCGTCTCTCTTTCACTGCAATACCGCTGGTTCAATCATTGAGAGTGCTTATAGGCTGTCTGACGTGTTCTGGGCGGCCGGATACCACTTGCTGCCACCGGCACGCGACGAGATAGAACGGAGGCAACATGCGTCACCTTTTCGTTTTCTTCATTGTCTTTGTGTGCGCATCCGGCAGCGTGGTGCTTGGCTCGTATTTGCGCGACGTGCTACCCGAACACCACGTGAGTGAAGAATCGGCAGGCAGCGTAAGACTCGCAATCGGCCTGATCGCGACCATGGCGGCATTGGTACTTGGGCTGCTGATCTCGTCAGCGAAGGGCTCGTTCGATTCGGTCAGCAGTGTGCTCCTCGACACTGCCGCCCACGTCGTTCGTCTTGACCGCACGCTGGCCAAATACGGACCGGAAACGCAACCAATCCGCGAAGCGCTCAGGCAAAGCTACGCGGCGTCGATCGGGACACTAGCTTCCGATGATCCTTCCCGACTGGCGAGAACGGATAACCCAGAAGCTGTCGGCCGCGTCGAAGACTTTCAGCGGCTCGTAGAGGGGCTTGCGCCACGGGACGATATGCAACGCGAGCTCAAAACGCGTGCACTCCTGCTTGTTGATGAAGTCTTCGCTACGCGCTGGCTGGCGATTCTGAAGGAAAAAGTTCCCCTTCCCATGCCGCTCCTCGTAGCTCTTGTGTTATGGCTAGTCGCTATTTTCGGGACGTTCGGTTTGTTCGCCCCTCGCAACGGCACGACTATCGCGGTGTTGCTCGTGTGTGCCCTGTCGTCATCCGGGGCGATATTTCTGATCCTCGAACTGAACTCGCCGCTTGATGGGGTCGTGCGAGTTTCGCTCACCCCTCTGCGGGAAGCACTCGCCGTTCTCGGAAAGTAGTGGCCAGTCGCAGAGATCGAGCAGCCCCGCCTGTTCCCCGTCTTGACGCTGCGCCAAAATGCCTGGGCGACGGCGCTACGCGGCAGCGAACATCATTGAAGCGGCGATACGGGTTCATATGAACGGCACCTTCGGGGCGATGATTTGAAGCGCAAGATTGGCGTGCAATGTCCCTTACCAAGTGCAGAGCCGACGTCCGTATGTCTGCTTAGCGGCGTGACCCAACGACTGAACTTGGGCCGACTCCGGTCCGACGTTGACCTGCGGATTGCTCCGCCATTAATCGGTCCGCGCCGGGTAGAAGTCGACCCGAATCGGCCGTTCGCTGTCTCGCCGGTCGAACGGCGCTTCTCGGAGTAATCACGATCGCGCTGCCGGGCGGCATCAAAGGCAGCGCGCGGTTCGATGGTGTCGATCCTGGGCATGCCCGCATTCGGCGTCTATGCCGCGACGAAGGCCGCGTTGCGCTCGTTCGCGAGGACGTGGGCGTCCGACCTCAAGGGCCGCGACATCCGTGTCAATGTGGTCTCTCCGGCACGGTGGTCACGCCCGCCTACAAGACGGAGCTCAAGCTCACCGACGAGCAGATCGACGCGTATCGCCAGCAGGTGAGCGAAACGACGCCGCTCGGCCGCGTGGGTGAAGCCGATGAGATCGCCAAAGCGGTATCGTTTCTCGCTTCCGATGACGCGAGCTACATCACGGGCATCGAGATGTTCGTCGACGGCGGCAGAGCACAGATCTGAAGGCATTCAAGGGAAGCGGCGCTTCGCGGCTGAACGACCCGTGTACCGATGCTGGCGTTTCTTGCGCAGGAAGGCGTCGGCGCGGACCAGCCGGTAACTTTCCTGTCCGACGGCGGCGACACCGTTCGCCGTGCCCAACTCGACTTTGGCGATCGTGGCGAGCGGGTACTCAACTGGTTTCACGTCGCCATGCGGGTGCAGAATCTCGAGCAGATGATCAAAGGGTTACCGGACCGCGACGAACGGCCATGTGTCGACCCCGCTGATCGATGGGCTGCGCAATGCAAAGCGGCACCTCCGGCACGGCTGCCCCTATCCGGCACTGCAGCGGCTTGAAAGCCTGGGCTGGGAACGCGCCACGGATGGCAGTCCCGAGGAAACCAGGCTGCTGGGCAAACTGGCGGAGTTCATCGGTTACCTCGAGAACAACCAGCGCTTTATCGTGAACTACGGAGACCGCTACCGTCATGGCGAGCCAATCACCTCGAGCTTCGTCGAGTCGGCTGTCAACCAGGTGGTCAGCAAGCGTTTTGTGAAGCGGCAGCAGATGGCGGGGCGACCGGCTCATGCGCAAGGCCTTCTCCAGGTAAGGACGGCCGTCCTGAATGAGCAGTTGCGATCATGCTTCGAGCGATGGTATCCGACGCTCGCGAGCAACGAGCACGCTCACGATATTGCGGCATAGAGCCCCCGCTTTGGCGCGGTCTCGTTCGTGGGCGCACCGGCGTCATGGTCGATGAAGTTGCGGTTCAGGTCGACGCCGGCGTCGGTCGTGCGGATACCAGGCTCACCAGGCAGTGCCTGACGCAGCCCTAAGCGCGACACACATGGTGGCCGACCGACCACACCGTCCTGCGCCGCGCGAAGTTACGCGTCATCGCTGTGGAAAAGAACCTCGCCAACCGGCTGTCGGTGTCAGAAGCCGGCGAAACCGTATTTTCCAGATTGAGCCTTTTGAGCAATACAATGACTATATGGAGCATTGAAGGAATCAGTTGACGTGCCTAGACTGGCGGTAGACGTAGCGATCCTGCTATTTCGAAACTTCGAACCGTTCGCCATTGCCAACAACGCATGGGGCCTGGCCATGGACGATCCAGCGAAGATCCCAATCACTTTTTTAGGCACCTACTCCCTATGGTTCAACAGAAATCGCAATCCAGGACGGTCCGCGTTGCGGCAGTCCAATACGCCCCGGATTTGGAATCCACCGAAGGAACGCTGCACCGGGTACTCAGCGCGGTCGCTGAAGCCGCCTCCAAGGGCGCCCAGCTCGTCGTCTTCCCCGAAACGTTCATTCCCTACTATCCGTACTTCTCCGCCGTCCTGCCGGCCGCAGCCATGGGCGCGGAACAGAACCGCCTCTATGAGAACGCGGTCCATATCCCGGGCCCGGTGACGGAATCGCTCAGCGAAGCCGCGCGTCGCCATCGGGTCGTGCTGGCTGTGGGCGTCACCGAACGCGACCATGGGTCGCTCTACAACACACAACTCATCTTCGACGTAGATGGTTCGCTCATCCAGAAACATCGCAAGATTTCGCCGGCACCGCACGAGCGCCTGATCTGGGACGAAGGCGATGGCACGAGCATCAAGGTGGTGGACAGCACCGTGGGACGCCTGGGTGCGCTGACATGCTGGGAACACTACAACCCGCTGGCGCGCTTCTCGCTGATCGCCCAGCACGAGGAAATCCACATCTCCACCTATATCGGCTCGATCTTCGGCCCCGTCTTCAGCAAGCAGACCGAAACCCAGCTGATGAACCACGCGCTGGAGAGCGGCTGCTTCGTGGTGAACGCCACTGCGTGGCTGACTGACGAACAGCGCGCCAGGATCGTCGACGATCCTGGGATGCAGCAGGTGCTGACCGGCGGCTGCATGACCGCAATCATCGGTCCCGACGGCCAGCATATCGTTCCGCCGCTGACTGACGGCGAAGGTATCCTGGTCGCCGATCTGGATTTTTCCGAAATCACCAATTCCAAGCGCATCAGGGATTCCGTCGGGCACTATTCGCGCCCCGATCTCTTCAGCCTCGCCGTGCACAGCAAGCCGACACCGCATATCCGCAGCATCGCGACCTCTGAGATCACGCGCCGGGACACTGACGTGATCGTGGATTCGGCCGTCAATCCCGAGCAGGAGGTCTAAACCCCCGACAGCACTGCCGTGCACGATTCTGCTCGGCAGTGCAATATGAACGGATTGACGACAACCGATTGGGTGGACCCATATTGCTTCCTCAAGATACTCTCAGCCAGCTTCTCCTGCTGCATCCGGTACGTACGGAGTTGGATACACGCTGTCGTTTCCATGCTCCGTGGAGGATGGCACACCCGGTTGCGCCTGCACATGTCGCCCCGTATCACCTGGTGGTCGAGGGCGCGGCGATGGTCGACATCGATGGCCACAACGCCCTCGCCTTGCAGACCGGCGACATGCTCGTCTTTCCTCGTGGTCATGCTCATCTGCTCTATACCCCCGACTCCGATGACGGAACGCCGATGTACACGATGTACCGCGAGACGCCGGTAATCAGGCTGACGAACGAGGCTGCCGGTCCAGCGACTGACATCTTGTGCGGACAATTCCACTTCGACGCCGCGGGCTCGCGCACGCTCATCGATGCGCTACCCGATATTGTGCTGGTACGCACTGCCGACAGAACCGAGTTCGTCGGGTTGCAGGCCTTGGTCAAGCTCCTAAGGGACGAAACGAATGAGCCGCGCCCCGGTGCCAGCGCGGTCGTTTCGCATCTCGCCTCGGCGCTTCTATTACTTTTGCTCCGTGCCTGGCTCGAACAGGCACATACTGTGCCTGGGTTGTTCTCTCTATTGGCCGATCCCAAGTTGAATCGTGCACTCCATGCCATGCTGGCCGAACTGGGGAAGGCATGGACACTCGAGCACCTGGCGCATGTATGTGGCATGTCACGTGCCACCTTTGTGCGCAACTTCCGCGTTGTAGTAGGCACCACTCCGGCGGAGCTTCTCCTGTCCATCCGCATGACCCAGGCCGCCCAATGGTTGAACAGGACGCACCGCAGCATCGGGGATATCAGCGAGGGCGTGGGATACCAATCGGAAGCCGCCTTCAACCGGGCCTTCAAGCGTCGTTACGGAATTGGACCAGGACTGTTCCGTCGCGCGGGGGCGGACGATCGCATTCGGCCGACGCCACCTGGGGAAGAGATACAACCCTCATGATTTCACCGCTTCCAGACCAAATCGAATTTTGAAAACGCACAAGCCTATGTACATGCCCTGGGAATCCCACCGAATCCACTACACGGACGAGGGACAAGGAAGCCCCTTGGTTTTACTTCACGGCCTAGGCGGGCGAGCATCGAATTGGACGTATCAGCGGCAACACTTCGCCGTTCGACAACGGGTCATTTGCCTCGAATTGCCGGGTCATGGAGCGTCGGAAGGACGAGAGGTGAAGTTCTCGGCTTACTGGACCGTCTTGGCGGCATTGCTCGATCATTTGGACATCGAGGCGGCGGATCTGTGCGGCCTTTCCAAGGGCGCGCGGGTAGGCCTGGATCTCGCCGCGAGGATGCCGACACGCGTACGCCGATTGGTAGTTGTCAATGCCTTTGCCCACCTTGAACAGCAGGATCGCCTTGAGCGCACCAGGCTTTATGCGATGCTGGGGCAACCAGGCGGATCCCAATTGTGGGCGAATCAACTGATCGCGCTGATGGGAGTACAGGATCACCCAGCCATCGCCAACGGTTTCCGGCGTGCCGCGTTGCAGTTGAATGCAACACATATCCAGTCGATCTTCAACGAGCTCATCGAATACGACCAACGCCCCTTGCTGCCGCAGGTCATGGCGCCGACGATGCTGGTACGCGGCATGCATGATGGCTTCGTGCCCGAATATTGCGTCGAGGAAATGCATAGGTTCATCCCATATTCATCGGTCGTTCACTTGGAGGACGCCGGCCACCTCCCATATCTTGAACAGCCCGGAGCCTTCAACGACCACCTCGCTTCGTTCCTGGGCCAACGTGAGCCACGACTCACGCTGTCCACGTGATTCCAGTCTCTGCAATCGGACGGTGCTTTTACAATGCAACCAAGGTTATAAAATTGGCGCTTTCCCAGTGCATTGATTGATCGATGATGAAGCTACCACCGGATGGGTTTTTGTCGCCGCACATTGCTGCTTGGCGACAGCAGACCCGAGAAGACGTGGCCCATTGGTTCGTCCTCGCTGACGACATCAAAATCGCAGTTCCGTCGCTATTTTGCCAACATTGGCTCCTCAGAGAACGTCTGATCAGTATCTGCTGGCTCAACGATGGCTGAGCCACAAATAGTCGCTCAGCGGCCTTCGATAAGCTGCTCGAGTCGACAATGGTCACAAAATACTTGAGTTGGCGGACGTCCATGACGCGTATCCCCTGTCAGTAGCCATAGGATACGCCTCTAGCAACCTTCGACACGGATGGCTGACACGAACTGAAACGCCATCTGTTGTGTGAAGGTTGTCGTCGGATGCTTACCTTGTGCTGCGCGCTGCCCTAAGGCTCGAGCATCCGAGGTGATGCGTTCGTCGTGATCGTCGGAAGCATTGCACAGCGGCGTGCACGCTTCCCCCGTTGAGTGCTTGGCGTCGTCACAGTGGCAGCTTTCAGAGCGCAGCCGCCGTTCGAATGTCCACGCGAGTGCTCGGGCCAACGTCGGCAACTGGCCGATCACTGCCGAATATGTCGGCGATCGACAGACAAGCTATCATTCGGCGGAAGAGGTCGCCCCATCGTCGACCTTCATCTTGGAAAGGCTCCGGCGCAGCACGGCCACATTTTTTGGGCCGTTCATGATGCTGAACTGACGCTGCGCTTCGAGCCAGAGCGGCGCCGCCCGCTCAAAAAGGTCCGCCCCCTCGGGGGTGAGTTCGACGATACGGATGCGACCGTCCGTGGGAGACGGTCGCATCTTCACGAAACTATCGCGTTCCAGAAAGCCGACCATCTTTCCCATGGCTGTTCGTTCGATGTCGAGCCGCTCGGCGAGAGCATTAATCGAGGCGCTCTGCTGTTCATTCAGGGTCGCCAGGATAAGAAACTGCGTAATGCGAAGGCCGGACGGCTGGAGATATGCGTCGTAAAGACGCGAGATCTGACGGGCGGCCTTCCTCACCGTAAAGCAATTGCATTGATCGACCCCGATGGGTTGGTTTTCCGGCAGCATCTCGCGTCCCCCTCAACCTTGGTTAAATTGCCCGGGCACCTCGAGTTCGTCAGGCAAAAGCGCCCCGATACTTCTCGATGAAAGCCGGGACGGAAAGCGCCGGCGTCCCGGTGATTTTCTCGACGGCATCGTTAGTACCCTGGAATACCCCTTCTCGATAGTGCTGCGCGACTTCCACGAGGTGCTGCACAAGGAACGAAGGGAACTTGTACACCTGCTCCATCTGTTGCTTGAAGGCTTCGATCGAGGTCGGTGCGTATTCGATCGCCACGCCGAGCACCTCGCTCATGGCCGCAGCGATTTCTGTCTGGTTCATCTCCACCGGGCCGTGGAGAGTGTAAGTCTTGCCTCCATGGCCTGCCGGATTCGCCAGAATGTGGGCTATGACCCTGCCCTGGTCGTCCGTGCTGATCGGAGCGTGGCGACCGTTTTCGAACGGAAAATCGATCTTCTTTCTGGCCCAGATTTCCTTTGCAAAATGCGGGTAGACGAGCCAATCCGCAAAGAATGTGGGGCGCAAATGCGTGGTGGGAATACCGGACCAGTCGAAGACCTGCTCGGAAATCCAGTGGTCCTGCGCCGCATGGCTGGTCGACTCGCGCCGCGCCGAAATCTGCGACATGTTGACGAGCGCAGTCACGCCTGCTTCCTTCGCGGCCTGCGCAAAATATGCTGCCGCTCCGATAATCCCCGGTGCGATCGGGTGAAGAAAGTAGGCCGAGCTGACACCCTCCATGGCTGCACGGATGTCGTCGATGTCGGTGAAATCTCCAAAGGCGGTAGCCACGCCGCGCGCCCGCAGCGCCGCTGCGCGCTCGTCGTCCGAGCGCACGTAAGCGCGTACGCGCTTGCCCATCTGAAGCAGTTCGTCGATGGCTGCACCGCCGGTACGGCCGGTTGCGCCGCTTACAAGAATGGTCGATTCGCTCATGGCTTTGATCCTCTGAACAGTTAAGAGTATATGCTCGTTCTCGGTAATATAGAAGCATATGCTCGTAGATGCAAATTTTTTTTGGCTCCGATCGGCACCTGTCGGCCTGCCATGCATGAAGCGTCGCTGAGGAATCGTTCGGTGGCACCGGACCCTCCAGCGAGCGGCGGCCGGCTAAAATCCGGCGCTGTGTTCGTGACCTTCGTGTGGACGGGCGAAAGCGCTGCTGTTGGATGCGATTACCTTGCGCACCGTGTCCGCCGAAAGCGTTATGTCAGCTTTCGAACGGAGCGTCGTTGATCAAGTCGCACACGTCCGAAATGTGCAAACCGTGTACGTGGTGACGCCCGATATCGGCGATGCCTATGCCCACAGTCGTATGGGGCTTTTTTCTGGCGACTTGAATTTCCCTAGCCGACCCGGAACGGCCCTTCGGGCGCGTCATTCATGTAATGACCGCCTTCGGAACCGAAGCGGCCATTGCATACGTAACCGGTAGTCGGGATGCCCGTCCACATGCTCTCCGCGTACGCTTGCCCAAAACAGTGAACCGCAGACAGATCGAAGATCATCGTTTTCAGACTTGATTAGGAAGTGATCTCTTCCTATAATCCCGACCATGAACAGATCAGTCACACCTTCTCCAGGGCCTCGCAGTCCCGGACGCCCACGGGAGTTCGATCTCGATGGCGCGCTGGACAGGGCAATCGGCACGTTCAGTGAGTACGGCTATCACGCCACCTCGCTGGGCAAGCTCACGGCTGCGATGGAGATCGCCGAAGGCAGCCTCTACAAGGCCTTCCGCGACAAGCGCGGCGTCTTCCTGGCCGCGTTCGAGCGCTACGTCATGCTGCGCAGCGAGCGGCTAGCGCAGGAGCTGGCAAACACACGAACCGGACGCGACAAGGTCAGGGCCGTACTTGCCGTCTATGCCGAATACAGCCACGGCAAGACCGGCCGGCGCGGCTGCTTCGTTGTGGGCAGCGCTGTCGATCTCGCAAGCTCCGATCCCGAAATGGCGAAGCGCGTTGCCGCTGTGCTCGCGAGCCAAGAAAAGCGTCTCGTCGAGTTCATTCGAGAGGGACAGGAAGATGGCTCCGTATCCTCACGGGTCGATGCTGCCGTCACCGCCCGCCTGCTCCTCTGCGTGGTGCAGGGAATGCGTGTCCTGGGTAAAACCGGCCGCTCCCGTGAGGAGATGACGAGTCTTGTCGATAGCGCGTTGACGCTGCTCGACTGAGTATTTGCCTAATTTGGAAGCAATCTCTTTCTATATGGAACCAGCGATGCCAACCCACCCCGCTAAACCAGTCCCACCAAGCGATTGGAGGCGACCGCTGATCACCCAGACCCGACCAGGGGTACACCGTGGCGCGTGACGTCGTTCAAACCTCCGCCGCGGACACGTTGCCGCCCTTCGACCCTGCGACGTTCTGGACACAGTTCCACCACGATACCGTCGTTATCAAGGGCGTTCGGCTGCATTTCGTCGAAGGCGGCAGCGGCGCGCCGATCCTGCTGCTGCCCGGCTGGCCGCAGAGCTGGTTCGCATGGCGCTATGTGATGCCGCTGCTCGCCAAGGCCGGCCGGCGCGTGATCGCGCTCGACCCGCGCGGCATGGGCGACTCCGATCGGCCGGCCTCTGGCTACGAGATGCGCACCGTGGCCGCCGAGCTTCATGATTTCGTCGAGGTGCTGAAACTGACGGCGAACGGGCCTGTCGACATCGTCGGTCACGATCTCGGCACCTGGATCGTCTATGCCTATGCGGCCGAATGGCCGGGCGACGTGAAGCGGCTCGCCGTGTTCGACGCGGCGCTGCCCGGTATAACCCCACCGCCTCCGGCCGGCATTCCCTCGGCGGAGGCGAATGTGAAGAGCTGGCACCTGGCCTTCAACCGGCTCGATGACCTGCCGGAGATCCTGCTGCAGGGGCGCGAACGGGAGCTCCTGACCTGGCTGTTCAGGGCCAAATCCGTTCGTCCCTGGACGATCACACCGGCGGATCTCGGTGAATATGTACGCGTCAACGCCGCCCCCGGCGCGACGCGGGCGGCGCTTTCCTACCAACGACACAATCTCGGGCCCGAAGGAATCGCGCACACTCGGGCCCGCGCCGAGCGCAAGCTCGCCATGCCGGTACTCGCTATCGGCGCGGAGAGCGGAGTTGGAGCACTGCTGCTCGACACGATGCGCTTAGTCGCGGCGGATGTGCGGGGTGGTGTGTTTGCTGGCTGTGGGCACTATATGCCCGAAGAAGCGCCCCGCGCCGTCGCCGAGCAAATCATCAGATTCATGGGGAAATGAGCGCGGCCGCAAGCCCGCTGCGAGAGGGAATAGAGAGCCATAGCGCGTTTTCAGGTGGCTATGGCGCAGACGGAGGTCTAGGATGTCCAACCCACAAAATTGGCGTGGCAAGTCGAAGGAAATAGCATGGAGGATGCACGTTGGTCCGGTAGCTCGGGGGCAAGCCTTGCAGTTGCAGAAAACGGTGCGCAGTCTCCTGAAGTGTCGCGTCCGCGTGGTTCCAGTCACGAACGAGATAGCGGCTCAGCCGTTGATTGAAGGACCATTGATTGCAGCGGCCTCGATAGCAACGCTGCCGAACTGGTGGGACTTCTCCGCCGAACTGGCGGAGCGCGACATCAAGGTCACGAAGCGTCAATGAAGCGCTTTTTACGGGACCGAACTCGATCTGCAATTGCGGCGTCGCGGCATCGAAACCATTGTGCTCGGTGGGATTTCGACGAACGTCGGAGTCGAATCGACGGCCCGCGCTGCGCATGAGCATGGATATTCACTGGTACTCGTCGAAGACGCCATGAGTTGCGCCGCGCCCGAAGTTCACCATGCGTCGCTGAACGCCATCTTCCCGCGGCTCCATCTCGTGCCGTCTCTGCCGCCGTGATGGGACCCAACAGCGCCATCGATTCCAGTAACAACCGGTAAGGTTGTATGAAAAGCCGACATCCCAAAACTCGGACTGCAGCTTCAAGAATTGCTGCGGACGCCGGTACAAGGGGCGGTGCCCCGAGTGCGAGACGGCTGACCGGACGCCCGGCGCCATAGATGAATAGCTTGGCGCGCTCGGCGGCTGCGCGCAGCTGTCAACTGTCAACTGTCAACTGTCAAAGGGTCTATCGATTGTCAGTCGTAGTCCATATCAAAAGTCTTGCGTTTCATAACTGGTATGCTCCACGCATCGCTTCCGGCTCAGTGTTGTCGGATTCAAAAAGAATTTCGGTCAAAAATAGGTTTGACACGTTTGTCAATCACGCTGTTATTTAGCGCACCTTGTCGTGCACCGTACTGGTCCGTTCAAAACTATGCTAAATCCGCAACCTGTCACCGCGATCATGCCGCACCCAGTTTTGTTTGAGACCGGTGAATTTACGCCGCCCCTCTAAAATGTTAGCGATAGCTGAGCGGGTCAAACTCCATATCTATGCGGCGCATAGACCGATCCGCCGTCTTCAACGTGACGTGATAGACATCGAGCGATTCGAGCACCCCGATGCGTTCACCGCGCGCTTGCGCTTATTGACTGCTTCCCCACCGCTTTCATCGGCGTCTGCAGATGTCCTGGATGCGGTCATCGGCATATGCGAGGAGAGACTATTTGATGAACCATACCTCCTATTACTCGACTCTATGGCGCTCCTCGGGCCTATCGCAGCTGCCGAAGCATTGGTTCTGCTGAGCGGAGACTCGCACATGACGGAGGAACTGAAATCCATCGTCAACGCCATCGAAGCGGTGTGCGAGCGGTATCCAACCATTTTCTTCATCGAGGCTCGAACCTTGCTCACCAGGCACGGTTCTGTAAAGCGCTGACCTGCCACTCGGGAGATGCTGTGGCAATCGTCTGGCGCATTACGACGACCCGCTACCGCAGGGCAAACAGAATCGGCCGAACCCGGTCCGATGCCGGACCGGCGAGTAACCGCCATTGATCCGTTCCGCATCCGGCAGAAGTCGACCCTCTCCGGACCTTGACCCCGGCCTCACTTCTACGACCGCTTTGAGATGTTTACGACCGTCCACACATCCGAGTCGGCTGGCAACCGAGGCCTTGCGCGGCACTGCGATCAGCGTGGCTTCCCCGCTCGCGTCTGGACGTCATCAGCCTTCGACATTGCTGACCTGTTGGACCAAGGTCTCATTGACCGGCCGGAAGTTCAGGTGTCGTATTGCATCGGCACGGGTCACGCGCGTCCGTATCGTAAGAGAAAGTTTCAATACGTTGATCAGTTCTCGTAGAGTCGCTTGCTGTTGCGGAGCATCCGATGAGTATCAACGAGCCCCATTCACTGCCTTCAGCGAATGAAGCGCGGTGACGGATCCGTTCAGCCTGTTCCTGATTTCCGCTTGGATTTCGAAAGCCGATTCCTCACCTACATACTGTAGGTTCTCTTGATTTCCTCCACAAGAGGCAAGCCGTTCTACCTGTTGTCTGCGGTCGAGCTATTCGATCCGGCCACGGGTGGTCGCGAATGGGCAGCCTGCCGCAGGCGAGGCAATTGCGGGACAAACATCGGTCGTTTGTTGCGCAGTGTGCGGATGACGGAAAATGGGGAATCGTCATCATCCCAAGTGCGTCGGCTTACCTGAAGGGTAGTTGCCCTTTTCCATGGCGGCGACCAAGTCCTTTGCCCCCGAGCCCCAGCGCGAAACGACTTTGATGGCGTCCGTGAATGGCACGTCCAGCGGGTGTACGCGCTGACGGTCGAGAACGAAGACGGCCCCCGCAAACGGTGTTGGGATGGACGGGACAAAAACCGTGTAGCGTCCATCCTCAAGCTCCTCGATGATGAAGGCAGGAATAAGGCCTTCGTCACTCTGGAACAGCGCCGGCTTCCAAGTGCTCTCACGGCTCTCCCCCGCTACCTGATGTGTGAGACTGCGGATGAGCGCATAGCCGGGGATCCTCTCAAAGACCGTTGCTTCGAGCTTGTTCCGGACTCGCTGCCCCAAGCGGGTGCCGACTGAGGCACCGACGGCGATGCAAATCGCGAGACATAGCAAAAGCGACAGGAGCCCCTCGGCTGGAAGCCACTCGGGAAGGAGCCGGGCGAACGGGCTGACGAGGGTCCCGACTGATTTCATTCCCTTGAGCAGCAGCAGAACGGCAAGATAGATGGGAATGATAATGAGCAGACCCCGGACCAGGGCCTTTAACGCGGACGCCATTATCTGTTTCATGGGTTGCCTCTCGTAGGCCTGGAAATCACCATGTGCGCTTGCGGGAGCAGGCCTCCTCTGCCGCGCCAGGGGAGCCGGGCAGCCGGTCGCCGGGACCGACGCGACACCGATTCGGGACGAAGGGGGCACGGGTTTCGCGGCCCCTACGGTCCGACATCAATACGGCGGATTGACGACAACGACCTGCGCGGGCGAGTCAGGTTGCGAGCCCCATTCGCATCGTCTAGTCTGGGATACGACGTCACCTTTTGCAAGGAACGAATAATGCGGGCTGCGTGGAAGCGCAAGCCGTGCGGGGGCAGCGCAGAACATCGCCGTCGAGTTGGCCATCGCCACCGCAGCGCCGTGGTGGGAGAGGCGTTAACGCACGCGCAATCTTTAACCGTGATCGTCTGCACTATTGCACCTTGCCGCGCGGGCGCGGTGAAAATGCATGAAGCACTTCTACATGGTTGCCATCTCGGCCAGTGGACTAGGCGTGGCGAGAATGGCCGTGCGGTGGGGGCTGATCGGAAACGCAACCGACATGTTCTGCGCACGAAGGACCACTGTCCGGCACCGAGTCGACCTTTGAATGGCCCCCGTGAAGGCGCGGACCGATGTCCGAACATGGCCGCATCCGAACGCATCGCCATCGTAGTCGGAACAGACCCACCCCCGCTGCATCCGCCGACTTCGGAACAAGTCGATTCATCGACCTGCTACTTGTTCGTGCTGGGGGTGATGGATATTGCGACCGCCTCCGTGTACACCACCTCAACCTGCTCCCCCTTGCGAATATGCTTCATCTGCTCGGGGTCTTCCACAATCACATCCACCATGTTGCCTTGCGGTCCCTTTAAAGTGACCGTTTTCGCCTTTGCATTCAAGGCGACGACATCTGCCATTATCGTTATTTCTCGACCGATTGTGCCTCCGGGCTTGGCCCCAGGCGCAGACCGCTGTTCTATCAAACGCTGTGAGCTGGATCGCGGGCCGCTCGCTTTCGTGAGACTCAGCGACATCGCTTCCCGGTACTCTGTAGTGACGACGTCGCCGACCTTGAGCTGGTCAAAATTTCGCGCCTCTTCGCCTACTTCCACCTCGACGACCCGGCCTCTTTTATCCTTAAGCGTAACGGTACGGGTAGCTAGATCAATGGCGACGACTGTGGCTGTGACGGTTGCGGTTCCGACCACGGTGGCCGTGCCTGTACCTTTCGTGACCTCCACCGATGTTTCGGGCTGGGCTAATGCCGGGCGCGCCAGCATGGCTACGGCGGCCACCACAAGGAAAATCTTTATCTTCATATTAGCTCCTCGGAAAGGCCATCGGGATGCCTGCACACGTGGTGGAAAGACGCCTCGATAGTCGCGCGCTGCGGCGGCAATATTAGATCTCGAGCTTGCTGACCTTGGTGCCTTCGAAACTGAGATTGGCCATCAGGCCCGAGTTCGTCAGCACAAAACCGACGATCGGTGCATTCGTCGTTGCGGTGTCGAGCGCACCGTTGGCGCCGGTCTTCGCGACCGCTACCGATCCATCCGCGCCGGCGGTCCACCCCTTGCTCGCCCGGAATTTATCGAGCGCCTCCTGGGTCATGAACATCATAATCACCGCCTTGGACTGGGCGCCAATTTGCAAGCCAAGCGACGCAGTACTGGTCTTGTAATAGCCGACCGACTTGCCTCCCTCGCGCAGCGCACCTTCGCCATATTCCCCGCCGACCACCAGGCCCGCGGCGATCACCGACGGAAAGACGAGAATGGCCTTGGCCTTGCTGCCCTGTTCCCGCGAGCCTAGCGTCGAACTGTACAGCTTGTTGATCGAGGCATCGACACTGGTATCGATTTCCTGGCGTTTGCTGGCCGCTTCCGTCGGCGTCTTGGCCGTGTTGCAGGCGGCCAGCGAGCTGGCCAGGGCGATGGCGGTCAGCGAAAAGAAGGTACGACGGTTCATGAGACTCTCCTCGACTGAAGCGCGGCAGATTTGAGCCTGACGCACCGGAGATTGCTACATCTATCGAAACAACGAAGTCATCTGGACTGATGCGCCGTCTAGAGGCAGCCGCCGATATCGCCGCTGGTGTTGCCGCCTGTTGCGGTACCCGAGCGGAAGCCGACCCACGTTTTGCTGTTGCCCGTCCACGATGGCCGCACGAGAGCGGCTGCGCCATTCGGAGGCTGCTGACCCGGAACGTAGACATCCATCGCCTGGTTGTTGGCCACGATCACCTGCGATATG
>NZ_JFHC01000093.1 GCF_000698595.1 Caballeronia glathei
GCGCCCGTCGCGCCGATCGGATGGCCGTGCGCGATCGCGCCGCCGTCCACGTTGACGATGTCCTCCGCCAGCCCGAGCTTCTTCGCCACTGCGATCGGAACGGCCGCGAACGCCTCGTTGATCTCGACGCGCTCTAGGTCGCCGAGCGACCAGCCCGCGCGCGCGAGCGCCTGCAGCACGGCGGGCACGGGGCCGAGGCCGAACATGCCCGGCTCGACCGCGCCGACGCCGAACGCGGCGAGCCGCACCATCGGCTCGATGCCGAGTTCGTCGGCCACCCGCCGGTCCGCGACCAGCACCGCCGCCGCACCGCTGTTGAGTCCCGGCGCGTTGCCCGCGGTGATCGTGCCGTCCGGGCGGAACGCCGGGCGCAGCTTCGAGAGGATGGCGAGGGTCGAGTCGGGGCGCGGCTGCTCGTCGCGGGCGAACGTGATGATCTGCTTGCCCGCCTTCACGTCGACGCCGACGATCTCCGCGTCGAATAGCCCCTTCGACTGCGCCGCCGCGAAGCGCTGCTGCGAGCGCTCCGCCCAGCGGTCCTGCGCCTCGCGCGTGATGTCGAACTGCGCGACGAGGTCTTCCGTGTGCCATCCCGAATGCTCGCCGGAGAACGCATCGACGAGACCGTCGCGCAGCATGCTGTCGTGAATCTGCGCGTTGCCCATCCGGTAGCCGTGGCGGCCGCCGTCGAGCAGGTACGGCGCGCGGTCCATGTTCTCCATGCCGCCCGCGATTCCCAGTCGCGCGACGCCCGACGCGATTTCGCTCGCCACGGTGGCGATCGCCTGCGCGCCCGAACCGCACACGCGGTTCACGGTCATCGCCGGCACGGATACCGGCACGCCGCCCGCCACCGACGCCTGACGCGCGGGATTCATGCGGTTGCCCGCCTGGATCACGTTGCCGAGCACGACGGAATCGATGTCCGACGCCGTCAGGCCGCCGCCCGCCCGCCGCAGTGTTTCGCGCACGGCGGCCGCGCCGAGATCGGTGGCCGGAACGTCCTTGAACGAGCCGTTGAACGCGCCGATGGCGGTGCGCACCGGATGACACAACACGATTTCATGCGAATTCATGTGCAGTTACCTCGATATCAGGACGGATTCAGGCGTGCGCCGGTTCGCCGGCGCTCTTGAGATACGCGGGCTCTGCGCTCGACAGCGATGCCTTGATGGTGCGGCCCGTGTCGTCGACGAGCACTTCCTCCTGGCCGCGCTCGACGGCTTCCAGCACCTTGCGCACGACGTACTCCGGCGTGGTTTTCGGGGCGGTGATGGCAGCGGTCATGTCGGTATCGATGAAGCCGGGATGCACGCCCACCACGAGCGTTCCCTGCTCGCGCAATTCCTGGCGCTGCACGTTGGTGACGGCCCACGCCGCGGATTTCGACGCGCTGTACGCGCCCCCGCCCGGCAGTTGCGCCCAGCTCAGCACCGACAGAATGTTGATCACCGCGCCGCCGCCGTTGCGCTTCAGGACCGGCGCGAACGCCTGCGTGAGCGTGAGCGGGCCGATCACGTTGATTTCGAAGAGGTTGCGCACGCCTTCGGTCGACGCCGGGTCGATCAGCTTGCCGCGCGTGGTCGCGCCCGCATTGTTGATCAGCACCTGAACGTCGGTATAGCGCTCGGCCGCGGCGGCCACGTCCGCGGGATTGGTGACGTCGAGACGGATCGCCTCGACGCCCGGCAGCTTGACGCTCTGCGGATCGCGTGCCGCCGCGTAGACCTTCGCCGCGCCCGCTTCCAGCAGTGATTTTGCGAATTGCTGTCCGAGACCGCGGTTCGCGCCCGTGATCAGTACCACTTTGCCCTTGATCTGCATGCTTTGCTCCGTTGATCCCTGAATTGCCGCTTGCTCAAGTGCATATACACTATTGCGGCGATAAAAAAGACCGCGGCTGCCGCGGCCCTTGCCATTGCTTACGACGTCAATTCCAGCAGCGACCTGCGCAGTTCCCGCGCACGGTTCTGCCCGAACTTCTGCTCGAATTCCGCCTGCGCCGCCTCCCAGTGCACCCTCGCCTGCGCGAGCGTTTGCTTGCCCGCGGCGGTAAGGCGAAGCGCCATCGCGCGGGTGGCGGCCGATTCCTGCGCCGCCTCGACGATTCCGTCGCGCTGCAGCGGCTTCAGGGCGCGCACGAGCGTCGTGCGGTCCATCACCATATCTTCCGCAAGCTCGGCCATCTGGATGCCGGGCCGCCGTGCGATCGCCGCGACCAGCGTGAACTGCGCCGCCGTCAAACCCGCCGACGCCAGGTGCCGCTCGTACAGTTGCGACACATAGCGAGCCGCCTGCCGGATGGCGAAGCAGTTGCAGTCCAGATAGGAGGAAGTGGTCGAAGTCATGGTTTGAGCATAGTTGTGCATATGCACTTTGTCAAGTGCGGCAGCGCTGCATCGACCGTTCGAGCGTCTCGTAAATCTTCGGACGAGTGCACTGCGACACGTTGAACCGCAGGAAGCCGGCCGCCGTCTGCGACACGCTGAACACGTTCCCGGGCGCGAGCACGACGTCCTCCGCGAGCGCGTGGCGGGCGACAGCGGCGGCGTCGAGCCCGCCCGGCAGGCGCGCCCACACGAACATGCCGGCGCGCGGCGAATGCCAGATGTCGAGCCCGAGGCCCGTGAGGCGCTTCACCGCGACGCTCATCGCGTCGGCGAGACGCGCGTGCATGGCTTCCAGGTGGCGGCGGTACGTGCCGTCCAGCAGAAGACGCAACACGAGCGCGGACGTGAGCGGACTGTTGCCGAACGACGTGGCGAGCTTCAGGTCGACGAGCGGCTCCACCCAGTCCGGCCGCACCGCGATGAAGCCGCAGCGCGCCGCCGCCGAGAGCGTCTTCGAAAAGCTGCCGATGACCGCCACGCGCCGCAGGCCGTCGAATGCGGCGAGGCGCGGCGCGGGCTCGCGCTCGAAGTCTGCGAAGATGTCGTCCTCGATGATCAGCAGGTCGTGCTCTTCCGCCAGCTTCAGCACGCGATGCGCGACGGGCGCGGAAAGCGTCGCGCCGGTTGGGTTGTGGATCGCGGCATTGGTCAGATAGAGGCGCGGCCGGTGCTCGGCGAGCACGCGCTCGAAGTGCGCGAGATCCGGCCCCGATGGCGTGAACGGCACGCCCACGACGCGCACGCGATGCGCGCGCAGCATCGCCTGGAAGTTGAAATAGCACGGATCGTCGACGACCACCGTGTCCCCCGCTTCGAGCAGGAAGCGGCACAGCAGGTCGAGCGCGTGGCTACCCGAATCGGTGAGCACGATCTGCTGCGGCGACGCATCGGCGCCGTGCTGCGCGAGCCGCAGGCCGAGCTGGCGGCGCAGCGCGGGCAGGCCGAGCGGCGAGCCGTAGTCGGACAGCGGCGCCGCGGGATCACGGGCGATCGCGCGCAGCGCGCGGCGGATCGCCTCCTCGGGCATCCACGACGACGGCATCCAGCCGCAACCGGGCTTCAGAAGCTGCGGGCCGTCTTCGAGCGACTGCCGCGTGATCCACAGCGGATCGACTTCGCGGTCGAGCTGGGGGCCGAGTTGCGCGAGTTCGAGCGGCGGCGCGTGCCCCGCGACGAAGAATCCCGAGCCGCGGCGCGAGGCGATCAGCCCTTCGGCGGCGAGGCGGTCGTAGGCGTCGACGACCGTCGTTTTCGAGACGCCCGCGCGCGCCGCCATCTCCCGTATCGACGGCAGGCGCGCGCCGGGCGCGAGCGAGCGCCCCGCAATGCGTTCGCGGATCGTGCGCATCACCGTGCTGACACGCGAGGCGTCGTCGTCCTTCGCGCTTTTCATCGAGGTGCTCATTGAACTGCTTATCGAACTGTATTGGCAATTGAACAGGTACAGTTTGCTCGAATTGTACTGATGCGTATCTTCACCGATTCCGCGCCCGCGTGCATGCTTTTCGAAACTCCGGAGCATGTCGATGCAATCAGGCAACCAATCCTTCACCGGCTGGACGAGCGGCTTTCTGGGCATGCTGATCTTCAGCGGCTCGCTGCCCGCAACCCGCCTCGCGGTGCAGGGACTCGATCCCCTCTTCCTCACGTTCGCCCGCGCGACGATCGCGGGCGTCCTCGGCCTCGCGCTCTTGCTCATGTTTCGCGAAAGGCGTCCGGGGCGCGGCGACCTCGTGCCGCTCGCCGTGGTCGCGCTCGGTGTCGTCGTCGGGTTTCCGCTGCTGACCGCGATCGCGCTGCGGCATGTCACGTCGGCGCATGCGGTCGTTTTCATCGGTCTTTTGCCGCTATCGACGGCGATCTTCGGCGTACTGCGCGGCGGCGAGCGCCCGCAGCCGGCGTTCTGGCTCTTTTCGACGCTCGGCAGCGCAATCGTGATCGGCTACGCGCTGCGGCAGCAGATCGATGCCTCGGCCATCGGCGACGCGCTGATGGTCGCGGCGATCGTCGTCTGCGGTCTCGGCTACGCCGAAGGCGCGCGGCTTTCGCGGCGGCTTGGCGGCTGGCAGGTGATTTCGTGGGCGCTCGTGTTTTCGCTGCCCGTGATGCTGCCGCTCGCCATCGGCACGCGGCCGGCCAGCTTTCACGACGTCGGCAGCGGCGCGTTGTGGGGTCTCGCGTACGTGTCGCTCTTCAGCATGCTGATCGGCTTCGTGTTCTGGTATCGCGGCCTCGCGCTCGGCGGCATCGCGGCCGTCGGCCAGCTTCAGCTCCTGCAGCCGTTCTTCGGCCTGCTCCTTGCCGCGTGGCTGCTGCACGAAACCGTGCCGCTCTCGATGATCGCCGTCACGCTCGCGATCGTCGCGTGCGTCGCCTCGGCGCGGCGCTTCGCCCACGCTGCGCCGAAGGCGGCATAAGCACCGGCGCGGGCTCACACAGCCCGCGCCGGTGCCGCCGGGCCGCGCGACAGGCCCCGAGCAAACTCGCGCGCCTCCTCGCGCCACCCTCTCCTGTGCCGAAATCCGCACTCGCCGTGCGACGAAAAGCCAAGACGCGGCGAATTTGGCTTTCTAAATTGCGCATGTCCGCTGGTCGCCCGGTAACGGGAACGAAAGGCCGGCGACCGGCCAGCCGGCGCGCCGCGCGGACGACGGGCAAGCCCGCCTATCCCCGCGGCCCCGGAAAGGGCCCAGTCGGATGCCAAACCAAAAGGAGAGGAAAACATGGGTGTGCGTACAAGCCTCAAACCGCTTGTCTGGATGCTGGCCTGCGCCGGAACGCTCTCGGCGGTGCCGCTTGCCGCGTCGGCGGCAGACCTCGCCGTGAAGGTCGGCTTTGCCGCGCCGCTGACCGGCGCGAACGCGGGCTACGGCAAGGACCTGCAAAACGGCGTGCAGCTCGCGCTCGACGAAGCCAACGCGAAGAACATCAAGATCGGCGGCAAGACCGCGCGCTTCGAGATAGCCGCGCAGGACGACCAGGCCGACCCGCGCGTCGGCGTGCAGGCGGCGCAGAAACTCGTCGACGACAACGTCGCGGTCGTGGTCGGCCACTTCAATTCAGGCACGACGCTGCCCGCGTCGCGCGTGTACGAGACCGCCGGCATTCCGGTGATCGATCCGGCCGCCACTAATCCGACCATCACCACGCAGGGCTTCGCGAACGTCTTCACGGTGATTTCGAGCGACGCCCAGAACGCGGGCAACGCCGGCGTCTACGCGGTGACGACCACGAAGGCGAGGCGCATTGCGATCATCGACGACCGCACGGCCTTCGGCCAGGGCGAAGCCGACGAGTTCGAAAAGGCCGTCAAGGCGAAGGGCGGCACGATCGTCGCGCGCGAATTCAGCGACAACCAGACCGTCGATTTCAGCGCGCAGCTCACGCGCCTGAAGGCGGTCAATGCCGACCTGATCTTCTTCGGCGGCCTCGACCGGCAGGCGGCGGCGGTCGTCAAGCGGATGAAGCAGCTCGGGATGAACGCGCAGTTCGTCGGCGGCGGCGGCGTGATGGACGCGGATTTCCTCAAGCTCGCGGGCGACCCGGCCGAAGGCGCGCAGGCGTGGGAGTACGGCAGCCCGCTCGACAAGCTGCCGCACGGCAAGGCGTTCGACGAGAAGTTCAAGAAACGCTTCGGCGTCGAGATCCTTTCGTATGCGCCGTTCGGCTACGACGCCGCGTGGGCCGCGATCCACGCGATGCAGCAGGCGCAGTCGATCGACCCGAACGTCTACCGTCCCGCGCTGAAGAAGGTGTCGTTCGAGGGCATCACCGGCCCGATCGCCTTCGACGACAAGGGCGCGCTGAAGAATGCGTCGTCGACGCTGTATCAGGTGAAGAACGGCGCGTGGGTGCCGGTCGTCACCAAGCACGGCATGTGAAGCCGCGCGATGCGGCCCGTGCGCCGCATCGCGCTTCAGGCGGCCTGCAGGTACGCGCCGAGGCTTGCGCGCGTCGCGGCCGCCTCCTCCTCCAGCCACTGCGCGAACTGCATGAGCGCGGGCGACGGCGCGGGCCGCTCCGGATAGATCAGGTGATACGCCGCGCCGCTCGGCACGCACAGCGAAAACGGCGTGATGATGCGCTTCGCCCGCAGGTCCTCCTCGATCAGCGACAGATCGCCGATCGCCACGCCGAGCCCCTGCATCGCGGATGAAATGGCGAGGTCGAGCGTGTCGAAATGCTGCGCCTTCGCCGACGGCAGGCCGCGGCAGCCATACGCCTCCAGCCAGCGCAGCCAGTCGCGGCGGTCGCGCGTGGGATGCAGGAGGGTCTTGTCGGCGAGATCGTCAGGGGTGGCGGCACGCCCCCGCTTGCCCTTCCACAGGCCGGGCGCGCAGACGGGCGTCAGCACTTCGTCGAAGAGATGATGCGCCGTCACGCCCTTCACGGCCGGCTTGCCGTATACGATGGCCGCATCGAACTGCTCGGCATTGAATTCCACCCCGTGCGACACCGCCGCCGTCACCTCCACCACCAGATCGGGCCGCTCGTTCTGCAGCCGGATCACGCGCGGCAGGATCCAGCGCATGGCGCAGGTCGGGCATTTCACGCGCAGCGTGCCGGACTGCGCGCCGCTCTTTTCGAGCGCCTCGCTGATCTGCGCGAATGCCTGCTGCAGCGGCGCGAGCAGCATGGCGCCGTGCGGCGTGAGCGCGAGGCCGCGCGCCTGGCGCACGAAAAGCGCGTAGCCGAGATGCGCCTCCAGCCCCGAAATCTGCCGGCTGACCGCGCCCTGCGTGAGATTCAGGACGTCGGCGGCACGCGTGAAGTTCAGCTTCTGCGCGACGACCAGGAAGGTTTTCAGGACGTCGAGGGACGGCAGCGGTTTCATCGGGTGAATCACTCTAGGCATGAATCGGAAACATGGCTAGTATGACAAACTTTCGATTGTCCGCGCATTATTGCCGCGGTTGAATCATCGAAATTGCTTTCCGGAGTCATCGTCGTGAAAAGTGCCTGGATTCCCCAGTCGAAATTGCCGAACGTCGGCACGACCATTTTCACCGTGATCGGCCAGCTGGCCGAGGAACATCACGCGCTGAACCTGTCGCAGGGCGCACCGAACTTCGCGTGCGATCCGAAGCTCGTGGAAAGCGCCGCGCGAGCCATGCGGGCAGGACATAACCAGTACTCGCCGATGTCGGGCGTCGTCGCGCTGCGCGAGGCGCTCGCGGTCAAGACCGAAAAGCTCTACGGTGCGCAATACGACCCGGGCACCGAAATCACGGTGGTGGCGAGCGCGAGCGAGGGCCTTTACGCATCGATCAGCGCGCTCGTGCACCCCGGCGACGAAGTGATCTACTTCGAGCCCTCGTTCGACAGCTATGCGCCGATCGTGCAGTTGCAGGGCGCGACGCCGGTTGCGATCAAGCTGTCGGCGCAAACGTTCCATATCGACTGGGACGAGGTCGCCGCGAAGATCACGCCGCGCACGCGCATGATCCTCATCAACACGCCGCACAACCCGAGCGGCAGCGCGTTCACGTCGCACGACATCGAGCGGCTCACGGCCCTCACCCGCGACACGAAGATCATCGTGCTGTCCGACGAGGTGTACGAGCACGTCGTGTTCGACGGCGCCCTGCACCACAGCATGGCCCGCTATCCGGAACTGGCCGAGCGCAGCGTGATCGTGTCGTCGTTCGGCAAGTCGTATCACGTGACGGGCTGGCGCGTCGGCTTCTGTCTCGCGCCGGCCGCGCTGACGGACGAGATCCGCAAGGTCCACCAGTTCATGACCTTCTCCGCCGACACGCCGATGCAGATCGCGTTCGCCGAAGCGCTCGCCGACGAATCGAGCTACCTCGGCCTCGGTGCGTTCTATCAGCGCAAGCGCGACATCCTCGCGAACGCGCTCGCGGCGTCGCGTTTTGAACTCTTGCCCAGCGCGGGCAGTTTCTTCATGCTGGCACGCTTCAGCGCGTTTTCGGACGAGACCGACAGCGACTTCGTGCTGCGCCTGATCCGCGAGGCGCGCGTCGCGACGATTCCGCTGTCGGCGTTCTACACCGACGGCACCGACAACCGCCTGATCCGACTGAGCTTTGCCAAGGACGACGACACGCTGCTCGAAGGCGCGCGCCGCCTCTGCTCGATCTAGACCTTCAATCCGGGAGACCAACATGATCAAACTGAATCACAAGCTCGCCGTCGCACTCGCACTCGCGTGCTCGTTCGCCAGCACCGCGGCGCTCGCCGCCGACACCCTGCGCTTCGGCCTCGAGGCGCAATATCCGCCGTTCGAGTCGAAGTCGGCAACGGGAGAATTGCAGGGCCTCGACATCGACGTCGGCAACGCCGTCTGTGTGGCCGCGAAGATGACCTGCAAGTGGGTCGAGACCTCGTTCGACGGCCTGATTCCCGCGCTCCAGGGCCGCAAGTTCGACGCGATCAACTCCGCGATGAACGCCACCGAGCAGCGCCGCCAGGCGATCGATTTCACGACCGTCGTGTATCGCGTGCCGACGCAGCTGATCGCGAAGACCGGCAGCGGCCTCCAGCCCACGGCGGAGTCGCTCAAGGGCAAGAGCGTCGGCGTGCTGCAGGGTTCGATCCAGGAGAACTACGCGAAGGCGCACTGGGCCAGCAACGGCGTGAACGTCGTGCCGTATCAGGACCAGAACCAGGCGTACGCCGATCTCGTCGCGGGCCGCCTCGACGGCACGCTCGTGCTCGCGCCCGCGGGGCAGACGGGCTTCCTCTCGAAGCCGGACGGCAAGGGCTACAGCTTCGTCGGCGCACCGGTGCGCGACGACAAGATCCTCGGCAGCGGCATCGCCTACGGCGTGCGCAAGGGCGACGACGCGCTGAAAGCGAAGCTCAACGCCGCGATCGAAAAGGTCAAGGCCGACGGCACGATCGACAAGTACGCGAAGAAGTACCTCGGCGATATCGACATTTCGGCGAAGTAAGCTGACGTAATAACCAGGAAGACGGATGAAAGGTTAAGCCGCCGCGTGCAGCGTTTTATCGGCGCTGGCACACTGGCGACTTTATTTCCGGGCGCGACCCCCGTCGCAGCCTTTTCATCCGGACTTCCGCATGAGCACGCCGCAACCCGCCGCTGCGCCGCCGCCTCCGCTCGAAGGCGCGCAACTCGTCCTCGCGACGTTCGCCGTCGCGCTCGCCACCTTCATGAACGTGCTGGATTCGTCGATCGCGAACGTGGCGATTCCGACGATCTCAGGCAACCTTGGCGTCTCGGTCAACGAAGGCACCTGGGTCATCACCGTCTTCGCGGCGTCCAACGCCGTCTCCATTCCGCTCACCGGCTGGCTGACCCAGCGCATCGGCCAGATTCGCCTCTTTGTCGGCGCGATCCTGCTGTTCGTGATTTCGTCGTGGATGTGCGGGCTTGCGCCGACGCTGCCCGTGCTGCTCGTCGCCCGCGTGCTGCAGGGCGCGGTGGCGGGTCCGCTGATTCCGCTGTCGCAGGCGATCCTGCTCGGCTCGTATCCGAAGGAAAAGGCGTCGATGGCGCTCTCGCTCTGGGCAATGACCGCGACCGTCGGCCCGATCGCGGGCCCCGCGCTCGGCGGCTGGATCACCGACAGCTACAGCTGGTCGTGGATCTTCTACATCAACATTCCGGTGGGCCTCTTCGCCGCGGCCGTCACGTGGATCATCTACCGCAGGCGCGAATCGCCGACGCGGCGCGCGCCCATCGACACGGTCGGCCTCGCCCTGCTCGTCACCTGGGTCGCGTCGCTGCAGATCATGCTCGACAAGGGCCGCGACCTCGACTGGTTTTCCTCGCCGGTGATTGTGACGCTCGGCATCGCCGCGGCGATCGCGTTCGCGTTCTTCGTCGTGTGGGAGCTGACGGACGCGAATCCGGTCGTCGATCTGCGGCTCTTCGCCGGACGCAATTTCTTCGGCGGGACGGTGGCGATTTCAGTGGCTTACGGCGTGTTCTTCGGCAACCTCGTGCTGCTGCCGCAGTGGATGCAGCAGTACCTGAACTACCGTTCCGTGGACGCGGGCCTCGTCACCGCGCCGCTCGGCGTGTTCGCGGTGGTGCTCGCGCCCGTCATGGGCAAGGTGCTGCCGCGCAGCGACGCGCGCGTGATCGCGACGCTCGCCTTCGTCGGCTTCGCGATCGTGTTCTACATGCGCTCGAAATACGTGATCGAGATCGACACCTGGCATCTCGTCATGCCGACGCTCCTTCAAGGTATCCCGATGGCGCTCTTTTTCGTGCCGCTCACGTCGATCGTGCTGTCGGGACTGCCGTCTTCGAAGATTCCGGCGGCGGCGGGGCTGTCGAACTTCGCGCGCGTATTCTGCGGCGCGGTGGGCACGTCGCTCGCGGGCAACGCCTGGGACAACCGCATCGCGCTGCATCACGAGCGGCTCACGGAGCAGGCGAACATCTACAACCCGTCGTTCATGCAGTCGCTCGGCATGTCGCAGGCGACGCTCAATGTCAGCGAGGCGCAGGCGCGCGGGATGTTCAATTTCACCGTCAACACGCAGGCGGCGATGATGGGCTTGAACGATATCTTCTTTGTGTCGGCCGTGATCTTTCTCGCAATCATTCCGCTCATCTGGATCACCACGCGGGCGAAGGGTGGGGGTGGGGCGGCGGGGGCGCATTAGGAGGGTGCAGGGCGTGCGGCCGAGGGGTGCGCGGGGGACGAACTGCCAGGAAACGCACCTGACTTTAGGACGATTCCAGTGGATCGTCAGGCGAGCAGGGTCTAAACATTCGGGTTCGACAATCGATAAAACGAGGCGACCCTGTGAAACGAAGCTACGTGAAGGTCGGCGATCTGACGACAAGCGGTGCGCGCGTCGTCGAAGGGATCGAACGCATGACTCACCACGGAACGATGCTGTCGTTTCTGGGTGCCAGGATTTACTGCCCGGCGTGCAAATCGGAGGGCCATATCGTCGCCACGGGCCCGCGATGGCCGGACAACCTGATGGGAAAGCACGCCGCGCTGGACGGCGACCTTGGCCTGTGCAGGTGCGAACCGGCGCCACGTCTGATCGCCTCGCAGGGCGACATGTTTCAGGCATTCGAGGTCCATGAACTGGTCGCCTTGGGGTTCGAACCGGGCGGCAGTCCGCCCGCTGCCACTGAACCCGACGCGCGCGCTGTCGCCGCCTTCGACGACCGATTCGTTCTATGCAACGACGCGGGCAAGCCATTGGCCCGGATCGGTTATGCGGTGCGGCGTCAAGCGGGCGATTTCGAGTATGGCGAAACCGATTCGCAAGGACATACGCATCTGCTCGCATCGGACGCGAACGCCGAGCGCGTCGAACTATTCATTGCGGGGTGACATGTCGGAACAGACACATACCGGCCCCGATGGCGTCAAATATCGAAGGATCGCGACACGCAGCCTGACTCCCGTCACGAACGCCGCCGCGAAAGAGATCGTCGTCGATACGGCCACGGTAGAAATCGTAATCAGCGATTCACGGCTTCACAGCATGGGCTCGCAATGGGGACACGTCGCAATCGACATCGACGGCATCGTGCACAGCCGTGCGCACGAAGAGTACGTAAGGGTCGACAAACACACCTATTTTCATGGCGGCACCGTGGCGCTCGCGAACCGCGTCGTCCGGACGCACGGAAATTTGTGGCGCGACAACATCGGCCTCGTGTTGCGCGTGTCGCCCAAGCAAAAGCTAGTCATACGCACGGAGCTTGAACGCCGTATTGCTGTCGACAGGGCATTCAAAAGGAAGCACCCCAACTCCTCGACGTACAGCATCTTCGACAACAATTGTTCGTCGAATGTGGCCGACGTCCTCGCAACCGCCGGGATTCTGGCGCACGACCCGCGCTGGCTGCCAACACCCGTCACGCCTGCCGAAATCGATGGCGTGCTTCAAAAATCCAGGCGACTCGCGCGACGAAACTACTACCCCAAGCAGGCAAATGAATGAAAGGGCGATACCTTGCAATTGCCGCGCTTCAACTCGCGTTTATCGTCATATCAGCTGTTCTGCGACGTCAGACGTGGCCCGAAATAGATTTCAGCGAAGGCGTGCGGCCCATGTCGCTTACAGCACGGCTCGCCAGCGGGTTTCTTTTCGCCTGGCTGACGACGATCTTCATTGCCGCCTTCGCCGCGTTCAGGGACCCGCGAAATCGAACTCTGATCATTCTCTCGCTGATCCTCCTTCTGCCCTTCTTCGAGTTCCTCGGCTGGCTCATTGCTTCTTTCTGAACCCGTTGCATGACGGGCAATGCCATGTGGAAACGTGAGGGATTCACCCCCTCACGACTTCAACCCGAAATCCACCCGCGTGGGCGCGCCCTTGTCCTTGATCCCGTCCGCGCTCAGCTTCGGCGCAACGATATAAATCCGCTTGTTGTCGATCTTGCCCTCGAAATACGTCTGCACGTTCGACGCGCGCCGCTGCGCGAGCGAGCGCAGGTCCGCCTCGTCGATGGGCGCATTGTCCGCGAGCGCCTGCTTCATCTCCTCGTCGGGCAGCGTCTTCGTCATGCCGATCATGTTGCGCGGCTTCTTGAAGTCCGCCGCCTTGTACACCTGCGTCAGATAGCGGGTGTATTCCTCCGGCGACACGCTCACCGTCGACGGATCGACGCTCGCACCCTTGCCCACCGTGTCGCGGATCTTCGCGAGCTTCACCTGCCGGTCGACGTAAGCCGCGCGCAGCGCGGGCTCGTCGATAGCCGGATCCACCCGCGCCGACAGATCGAGCTTGATCGACGGCTTGTCGGCGAGCGCCTTCGCGATCGTGTCGAGCTTCTTCTGCGCCGCATCGTTGAGCGTGGCCGAGCCCGGATCGAATTCGACGTAGCCAAGCTCCTCGCCGCGCCCGCCGAATGCGTTGGCCAGCAGCGTGAACGGCGCGGTGACGGCCTTCTGCACCAGATTGACGATGGCCTGCCAGATGAGCCCGCCGAGCGAGAACTCGGGGTTCGAGAGCGACCCGGAAATCGGAATGTTCACATCGATCTCGCCGCGCGAATTCTTCAGCAGTGACACTGCGAGCCGCACCGGCAGCTTCGTCGCGCTCGGGTTGTCGACATGGTCGCCGAATGTCAGCTGGTCGATGAACAGGTGATTGTTCGCGGTCAGCCTGTCGTCGGCGAGCATGTAGTGCAGGTCGACATTCAGCTTGCCCTTCGTGATCGGGTAGCCCGCGTACTTCGACGAATACGGCGTGAGATTCGTCAGCTCGATGTCGTGCGCGCTCGCCGTGAGGTCCAGCGAAGGCTTCACGATGAGCGGATTCACCTGTCCCCTGATCGACACCGGGCCGTTCGGCGCGAGCTTCGCAGCCACGTTCACGGGCGCGGGCGTGGTCGAATGCGTGCCGAACGCGCCGATCGTGCCGTTGATCTGGACGAGGTTCGCCGTGTAGTTCGGCTTGATGAAATTGTCGGTATAGGTGACGCGGCCGCTTTGCAGCACCAGTTGTCCGAAACGCAGGTTCACCGGGAGATCGGGGCCGGTCGCGGCGGTCACGTTCTGCGGCGCGCTCGCCACGGCCGGCGCGGACGCGGCCTCGCTCTTGTCGCGCGTCACGGACTGCGCCGGGCCGCTCTGCTTCGCCACGACATCGCGCAGATTCAGCTTGCCCTGCGCGTCGAGCAGCACGCGGCCGTAGAAGTTGGCAAACACGACGCGCGCCGCGTCGACGTCCGTGCCGCGCTCGTCGTGGTTCACTTTCACGTTCGTCAGTCCGAGCAGCTTCCAGCCCGCGAAGCGGTCGGAACTCGCCTTGTCGACCATGCGCACGTCGGTGAGCGACACGTCGCCCTTGTAGGACGCCTTGAGCGCGCGGCCGCTGCCCGCCATCGCGACGTCGCCGTTCGCGTTCAGCAGCGCGCTCGCCACCGTGACGTTCAGCCTGTCGCCGAAATACGGCTCGAACGCCGCGGCATCGACCTGATTGCCGTCCACATGCAGCGCGACTTTCAGCGGATCGACCGTCACCGTGCCGCCCACGGCAAGCGCGCCCCGGCCGTTGAGCGTGAGCTTGCCGTCCACGGCGAGCGGCTTCGTCAGGTCGTCGCTCACCTGCCGCACGCTCGCGGCAAGCGGCGCGATGCGCAGCTTGACCGGCTTCGACGTGGTTTCGTCGGTGATATTGGCGGCGCCGTCGGTGAGCGCGATCTGCCCGATCTGATAACGCCACGCAGGGCCCGCCGCCTGCGCCTTCTCGAGCTTGCGCGCGATGCTCGGCTCGGGCGCCGATTCGCGCGCCCCGGCGAGCGCGGCGAGGTCGATCGTGCCGTCCTTCCTGCGCGTGGCGTCGAGCGAAAGACCGTTCACCTGGACACTGTCGAGCGCCGCCGTGCGCGCGGCCACGTCGATCTTGCGGACCTTCGCGACCGCCGATGCGAGCGAGACCGGCGCCGCGCTCGCCGCCGGCACGAGCTTGAGCGACTTCACCGTCACGTCGCCCTCGCCGACCTGGATCTGCGCCTGCGGCTGCGACCAGTCGACGCTCACCGGCAGATGCGCGCCGAGCGTGCCGCCCGCGATGCGCGCCGCCAGCATGTTGCCGGCGTACGGCTGGAGCGGCGGCAGCGCGAGCGCGTCGAGCGCGAGCTTGAGATCCGCGCGCTTGCCCGCGAGCGTGAAGCCGCCCGAGGCGTTCAGCGTGCCGCCGTTCATCAGCGACGTCTTGAGCGTATAGCGCGCGGGCGTCCTGGAAAGCGTCGAGAAGCCGTCGAGCGTGACGGCCAGATTCGTCATGTCGCCTTGCGTGCGCTGCGCCACCAGGCGGTCGTCGAACGCAATCCTGCCGCCGTCGACGGCGAGATGCGTGATGGCGAGATCGAGCGGCGGCGGCGCTTCGTCGCCGGGCGCAGGCTCGGACGCCTTCTGCGCCGCGGCCGGCGCGAGCTTCTGGAAGTTGAGCACGCCCTGCGCGTCGCGGGCGACCTTCACGTCCGGCTGCGTGAGACGCACCTCGTCGAGGTGATAGAGGTTGCGCAGCGGCTCCGCGTTCGCCACCTTCACGTGCAGCGCGCGCGCCGCGACGAGCGGCGCGTTCTGCTTGTCGGTCACGGCGAGATCGGCGAGATCGGCCGTGCCGTTCACGCGGATCGTCGGCACCTCGTCCGCGATCGAAAAGCGCAGGTTCAGGTCAGTCGTAAGACGTCCGCTCCTGATCGCGACGGGCAGCGACGCCGGCGCGTAGGACGCGACCTGCGGCACGTCGAGGTCGCCGAGCGTGAGCGCGATCTCCGATTCACGCGACTCGGAGAACGGTTTCGTGCGGCCGGTGATGGACAGCGGCGAGCCGTCGATGCGCGCCTGCAGCGACGGCGTGACGAAAATGTCGGTGGCGGACGGCAGCGTTGCGATAAACGGAATGCCAAGCGCAAAGCGGTCGATCACGTGCCGCGTCTTGAGCAGGCGGTCGTCGAAATCGATGCGGCCGTTCTCCAGCCGGATATTCGAGACTGCGAAGCGCGCGGGCTTCGACGGCTGCGGCGACGGTTTCGAGAACTTCGCGATCAGGTCGGAGAAATTGAACCGCGCGGCGTCGTAGCGGGCGATCGAGATGCGCGGCGAATCGATCTTCACCTCGTCGATGATCGGCGCCGCGCGAAAGAGCGACGACCACGACGGCTGCACGACGAGCCGCTCGATATCGATGAAATTCGCGGCGTTCCCGGGAGCATTCGCCGGCGCCTCGCCGATATGCACGCGATCCGCTTCGAAGCCAAGCGTATAGGGATTGAGCGCAATGCGGCCGATCGTCACCGGGCGGCCCAGCTGTTCGGCGAGCTGCTGCTCGGCCACATGCCGGATCAGCGGCGGGGCGGCGAAGAATCCGAGAAGGCCGATGACCGCGAGCGCGATCAGAAGACCGATTACGATGCGCCGCGTGCGCCGTGCATGCGCAACGCCGCGGAGGGTTTGCGTGGCCGAGGCCAGGGAATGCTTGGTGACACTAGCCATTCGATGCGTTGGGCGCGGCGGAGCACGAGGGGCCCGGACTCGCGGCGCCGTTCCGGAAGTGTGATGTCCGAGTATACGACGATGCACCGCGCAATCGTTGTCCTATTCTTCCTGCGACCGATGCGCCGATGCGCCGATTCCCCGGTTCGTCCTTCGACCGCGCGGCGCGACCCTACTGGCGCTGAACGGCGGGCGGGGCCCACGTGCCGTCGCTTGCCTGCGGCTTCGGCGCGTAGAGACGCATCATCAGCACGAAGTCGCCCTCGGGCGCGGGCAGCCAGTTCGACGCGCGCGCCTTGCCCGGCGAGCTCTCCGACACGATCACGTCGACGGAGCCGTCGCGGTTCTTCCGGAGCTTGTCGCGATCGGAAATCGACAGGCGCGGCACCTTGCTGTCGACGAGCGCGCCGTCCTTCGTGTACGCGGTGAGCGTCCAGAAGCCGCGCACCGGCGGCAGCTGGTTCGGCTCGAAGTGCAGCACGTAGCTGTTCGCGCCGTTGAGCGGGTGATCGTCGCTGTCGACGCCCGCGACCGGCTTCACTTCGCTTTCCTTCGTGCCGGTGCCGGGCTGGCGGCGGGCGAGGAACGCGCGCAGGGTGTAGTCGGAGCCGTAGTTGCCGACGCCCTCGCCGAACCATGTCCAGCCGTTCTTCGTCAGCGCATTCGACGGAATCGTCGCGAGCCGCTCGCGCGCATCGGCGAGGCCGGAGGCGAGCAGCGGGGCATCGCCCTTGCGGAACTGCACCGGCTCGCCGGGCTTCACGCCGAGATCGGCGAGCTGGCTCATCGCGTGCGCATCGTCGGCGGCGGGCGGGCTGTCGTCGAGCGCGCGGGCAAGGCGCGTGAAATACGCGGTGGCGTCGAGCGCCTCCGCCTGCTCGGGCGGCGAGGCGAGCGCGGTGGCCGTCGCCGGCCGGTCGGCGGCGCCGGTCGGCCACGCGCCGCTCACCGCGGGCGCGGCGCCGGACGCCGAACCGGGCGCCCACGCGGGCGACGCATCCGGCCCGGCGCCCTTCGCGCTCGAGAGCGTCTCGACGCGCATCGCGGTCTGGAGCTTGCGCGCCTCGCGCACGTCACGCACGCCGTTCACGCGCACGCGGATCGACAGCCACACATAGCGGGTGGGCGCATCGACGCGCTGAACGCCCGCCGGCAGCGTGCCCTTCCAGCCCGCCGGAACGAACGCGATGGTCTGGGCCTTCGGAAACGGCGTGCGGTCGGCGCTCGAATACAGCACGTTGGTCCACGCGTCGAAGGCGCGGGCGTCGTAGAACCGGCCGCGCGGCGCGGCCGGCAGCGACACGATCACCGGCTCGCTTTGCAGGTCGAGCCACGCAGTCGATTCGAGCGTATCGACGCTCGGATAACCCGGCGCGCCGACCGGCGGCAGCGCGGTCGCGTGACGCAGCGTGTTGAGCGGCGCCTGGCCGGGACGGCTCGCGTCGCCGCCCGCCGCGCGCTCGCGCGCAAGATCCGATGCCACCAGCGGAAAGCCGAACGTGTAGGCATCGGCCACCTGATCCTTCAGCCAGCCGCCGTTGCTCTTGGATTCGGGAGCCTTCGTGGCGCAGCCTGCCAGCATGGCTGCACTGCTCAGACCGGCGGCCATCCAGAGGGCCGCGTGCAACGGGAACGTCCAGCGTCGATTAATTTTCATTCGAGTTCGAATCCGATTTTTTGCCTTGTCACCATCCGTCGCAACGCATCGCGGCCCCGCTGCTCCCCCGGCCCCGTAACACGGCGTTGCACTGCTTTTCATTATCTTGGAATCCGGGTTTTATCTTATCTGCCAAGGATAGGCAAGAAGCGTGTGAAACACATGCACTCCACGCTGCGCGGGCCTCGCCAGAGTTCACGGCGCGGGGTTCCGGTGTCCGTCGGCATCGCGTACCATCAGGCGATATTTATCCCAATTTCAGAGCACGCGATGTACCTTCCCGCCCATTTCGAAGAAACCCGTGCCGAGGCGCTGCACGGGCTGATCGCCGCGCACCCGCTCGGCGCGCTCGTCACGCACGGCCCGACCGGGCTCGACGCCAATCACCTGCCGTTCGAATTCGATCCCGCCACCGGCGCGCACGGTACTCTACGCGCCCACGTCGCCCGGGCCAATCCCCTATGGCGGGAGATTCGGGAGCAGGAGGACGTGCTCGTGATCTTTCAGGGTGCAACCGGGTATATCTCCCCGAACTGGTATCCGAGCAAGCACGAGGCGCATCGGCAGGTGCCCACCTATAACTATCTGGTGGTTCATGCGCACGGCCGGATCGGCGTGCACGACGACGAACGGTTCCTGCGCGGGCTCGTCGCGCGCCTCACGCGCAAGATGGAAGCGGCCGAGCCGGTGCCGTGGAAGATCGGCGACGCACCGAAGGACTACATCGACCAGATGCTCGGCGCGATCGTCGGCCTGGAAATCGAGGTGACGCGGCTCGTCGGCAAGGCGAAGCTCTCACAGAACAAGACGGACGCCGACCGGCGCGGCGCGGCCGAAGGCCTGCGCCGCCACGGCAGGGACGAAACCGACGCCCTGGCCGACGCGATGCTCAAGGCGCCGCCTCTCCCCGAATAAAAAAGCCGCTTGACCTTCCAATGATTGGAAGGTCGATACTGGTCTCATTGGGGCGGAAATCCATTCCCTGGCCCCAGCCAGACCGGAGCATTTGTCATGTCCAGTACGTCAACTGAAAGCAAAACCGCCGAATTCGCGGTCGGCGGCATGACCTGCGCGTCGTGCGTGGCGCGGGTCGAGAAGGGATTGAAGCGCGTGCCGGGCGTCGAGCACGTGTCCGTCAACCTCGCGACGGAAAAGGCGACGGTGCGCGCCAATCCGTCCGTCACCGACGAAGCGCTCGTCGCCGCAATCACGAAAGCGGGCTACGAAGCCACGCCGATCGTCGCCGACGCGCCGCCCGCCGCCCCCGTGCGCCCGGCGGCGCTCTCGCGCGACCGCGAGTTCGCGGCCGTCATCGTGTCCGCGCTGCTCACGCTGCCGCTCGTCGCACCGATGCTGGGCGTGCCGCTCGCGCTCGACATGTGGGTGCAGCTCGCGCTCGCGAGCGCCGTGCAGTTCGTGTTCGGCGCGCGCTTCTACGTCGGCGCGTTTCACGCGGTGCGGGCGAAGGCCGGCAACATGGATCTGCTCGTCGCGCTCGGCACGTCGGCCGCGTGGGGGCTGAGCGTGTACCAGATGTTCGTCCATCCCGGGCACGCGATGCACCTGTATTTCGAGGCGGCGGCCGTCGTCATCACGCTCGTGCGCTTCGGCAAGTGGCTGGAGGTGCGCGCGAAGCGCCAGACCAGCGACGCAATCCGCGCCCTCAACGCGCTGCGCCCGGACCGGGCGCGCGTGCGCGACGCCTCCGGCGAGCGCGAGATTGCGCTCGCCGACGTGCGCATCGGCGACATCGCGATCGTCCGCCCGGGTGAACGCGTGCCGGTGGACGGCGTGGTGCGCGAGGGCCGCACGCATATCGACGAATCGCTGATCACCGGCGAAAGCCTGCCCGTCGCGAAGGAGCCGGGCGCGCGCGCGACCGCGGGGTCGATCAACGGCGAGGGCGTGATCGCCATCGAGACCACGGCGATCGGCGCGGAAACGACGCTCGCGCGGATCATCCGGCTCGTCGAATCGGCGCAGGCGGAAAAGGCGCCGATCCAGCGTCTGGTGGACCGCGTGTCGGCGATTTTCGTCCCGGTGATCCTCGTCATCGCGCTCGTCACGCTGACCGGCTGGCTCGTGCACGGCGCGAGCGTGGAGACAGCGCTGCTGAACGCTGTCGCCGTGCTCGTGATCGCCTGTCCGTGCGCGCTCGGTCTCGCGACGCCCACCGCGATCATGGCCGGCACCGGCGTCGCCGCGCGCCAGGGCGTGCTGATCAAGGACGCGCAGGCGCTCGAAGTGGCGCACCGCATCAAGGTCGTCGCGTTCGACAAGACCGGCACGCTGACCGTCGGGCGTCCGGCGGTGACGGCCTTCGAAACTGCGCCGGATGTCGGGCGGACCGAGGCGCTCGGCCTCGCCGCCGCCGTGCAGCGCATGAGCGACCATCCGCTCGCGCGGGCCGTCGTCGCGGCGGCGGATGATGCGAAGGCCCCGCGCTTCGATGCCAGCGAGGCACGCGCGGTGGCGGGCCGCGGCGTGGAGGCACGCGTGGCGTCGCATGCCGGCACGCACGCCGGCGATGCGAAGCGGCTTGCGATCGGCAGCGGCCGCTGGATCGAAGAACTGCATGCGGACGTACCGCAAGCCCTTGCCGCGCGGGCCCGCGAGCTCGAAAGCCAGGGCAACACGGTGTCGTGGCTGATCGAATCGGATGGCGGTGCGGAACTGGCGGCGGGCGGCCCGGTCCGCGTCCTCGCGCTGATCGCGTTCGGCGACACCGTCAAGCCGACCGCACGTGCCGCCGTCGCGCGGCTCGCGGCGATGGGCGTGAAAAGCGTGCTCGTGACGGGCGACAACGCGGGCAGCGCGGCGAGCGTTGCGCAGGCGCTCGGCATCGCGCCGGACGACGTCCACGCGCAAGTGCTCCCCGATGACAAGGCGCGCGTGGTCTCGCAACTGAAGGCGTCGACGGATGGCGTCGTGGCGATGGCCGGCGACGGCATCAACGACGCGCCCGCGCTCGCCGCCGCCGACATCGGCATTGGGATGGCGAGCGGCACCGACGTCGCGATCGAGGCGGCCGGGATCACGCTGATGCGCGGCGATCCGGCGCTCGTCGCGGACGCGATCGACGTTTCGCGGCGCACGTACCGCAAGATCCAGCAGAACCTGTTCTGGGCATTCGTCTACAACCTGATCGGCATTCCGCTCGCCGCGTTCGGCCTGCTCGATCCGATGGTCGCGGGCGCCGCGATGGCCTTTTCCAGCGTGAGCGTGGTGACGAACGCGCTGCTGCTCAGGACGTGGCGCGCTCAGGCGGGCGCGCTTCCCGCGGGCGACAACGCCGAAGCCGATGCCGACCGCGCGGGCAAGCCGATCACGCGTCCCGCGTAGCGGGCTTCGCGCGTATCGCCGCAGTGCGCGGCGATGCGCTCCGCGATGTCTTCGTCGAACCGGGCGGCCTTCGGGCCGCCGCTCGTATCGATGTGCAGCAGCATCTGCTCGCTCGCCGACACCGGCTCCCCCGCGTCGACCTCGAACATTTCCAGATACAGATGAATCCGCTTCGCGTCGTGCGCGAGCACCTGCGCGTCGATGCGAACCTGCGCGCCCTCCTTGATCTCGCGCAGGAAGTTCACATGCGCTTCGAGCGTGTAGATCGTGCGATGGCGGGTGCGGCGGGTGGCGTCGTCGAGGCCGATGCGGTCCATGAACGCATCGGTCGCAAGGCTGTAGATCAGCATGTAGAACGCGTCGCGCAGATGGCCGTTGTAGTCCACCCACTCGGGCTTCACGGTGTCGCGGTAGATCGTGGATGCAGCGGCCATCCTGGCTCCTTCAGTCGTCGATTGCGTGGCGCGCCTTCGCGGCGGCGATCGCGTCGAGCACGCTCGCGATGCAGTCGTCGCGATAGCGCTCCAGTTCCTTGATGCTTCGCCCGCCCGTTTGCCGCGACGTGCCGTCGACGACGCGGTCGATCAGTTCGTCCGTGAGCTTCGGCGCGACGAGTTTGGTCCACGGCAGTTCGAGGGCGGGGCCGAACTGCTGCATGAAGTGTCGCATGCCGGCGTCGCCGCCTGCCAGCGTGTAGGTGAGGAACGTGCCCATGAACGACCAGCGGATGCCGGCGCCGAAGCGGATGGCGTCGTCGATTTCTCCTGTCGTCGCCACGCCCTCGTTCACGAGATGCAGCGCCTCGCGCCAGAGCGCTTCGAGCAGGCGGTCGGCGATGAAGCCCGGCACTTCCTTGCGCACCTTCAGGGGCCGCATGCCGATGGATGCATAGAAGCTCATTGCAGCGTCGATGCTTTGCGCCGACGTGCGCTCGCCGCCGACCACTTCCACGAGCGGCAGCAGATAGACCGGGTTGAACGGATGCCCGACCACGCAGCGTTCGGGATGGAGCGCACGGGCGTAGAAATCCGTCGGCAGCAGGCCCGACGTGGAAGACGCGATGATCGCATCCGGCTTCGCGGCGCGGCTGACGCGTTCGTGCAGCGCGAGCTTCAGGTCCTCGCGTTCGGGCGCGCTTTCCTGAATGAAGTCCGCGTGCGCGACGCATTCCTCGACCGTCGCGACGAGATGCAGGCGCGCCTGCGATGCGCCTTTTGCGAGTCCGGCGCGCTCGAGCGCGGGCCACGCATTCGCCACATTGGACCGGAGCTGTTCCCCGGCGCCCGGGGCCGGGTCCCATGCGACCACATCAAGGCCATGCGCGAGTGCGCGCGACACCCAGCCACTGCCAATCACGCCCGCGCCCAGCGCGGCAAATGTCTTTACTTGCATGTGCTTTTGATCCTGTTGAGTTCTTGTGTGTAACTTGCGGTTGTTGCTCGCGTCTATGTGGCCGCTGGCGCTTTGACCTTGCCCCCGTTCGACGAATCCC
>NZ_JFHC01000094.1 GCF_000698595.1 Caballeronia glathei
CTCGGGCGGCGAGCAGCAGATGCTCGCGCTCGCGCGAACGCTCGTCGGCGACCCGGAGCTCGTGATCATCGACGAACCGGCCGAAGGGCTCGCGCCGCAGGTCGTGGCGCAGGTCGTCGCGTGTCTTGCGGCGTTGCAGCAGCGCGGCGTCGCGATCCTGCTGATCGAGCAGCGCATGACGATCGCGCGCGCGATCGGCCACCGCGTCGCGGTGATGGGCCACGGCGCGATCGTCTTCGACGGCAGCCTCGACGCGCTCGCCGCCGACGCGCGCACGACGAGCGAGTGGCTCTCGGCGGGCTAGAGGATCAGGCCCGGCTGTCGCGCTCCACGATCCATTCGTGCTTCGGATCGTTCTTGAAGTGCCACGTGCGCCGGTCGCCGGCCATCACGTTCAGATAGTAGTTGTCGTAGCCGTAGGGCACGACCACCGGGTGATAGCCCCGTGGCACCATCACGACGTCGTGGTCTTCCACGGCCATCGTCTCGTCGAGATCGCGCTCGTCGGTATAGACGCGCTGGAACGCGAACCCCTGCGGCGGATTCAGCCGGTGGTAGTACGTCTCCTCGAGCGCGCTCTCGACAGGCACGTTGTCCTTGTCGTGCTTGTGCGGCGGATAGCTCGACGCGTGCCCGCCCGGCGTCTTCACCTCGACCACGAGCAGGCCCTCGGCCGGCTCGGTCTGCGGAAGAATGTCGCATACGTAGCGCGTATTCGCGCCTTTGCCGCGCGTCGAGCGCTTCATCTGCGAAGGCTCGATGAGCCGCGGCGGATACTTGCCGGTCGCGGGCGCGCTCGCCACGCCGATCTCCGCCTCGCGCTCCGCGCGCACGATCGCCGCGAGCTTGGGCGGCAGGTAGACCGCATAGGGCGCGGTGTCCTCGAAGACGCTGTCGCGGCCGCCGATCGATTCCCAGCGCTGGTCGCCGGCCTCGATGGTCACGTTGCCCGTGAGCACGACGATGCACACCTCGCGCCCTGCCTCATATACATGGACGAGGTCGCCTCCGTCCAGCCGGTACGCCGCGAAACCGACGTGCCGCCAGCCGGCCGATTCCGGCGTCACGCGCGCGATGGTCTGGCCCTCGCGCGAAGCCTTGACGAGCAGACTCATGCTGCCTCCCTGATGGTGTCGTCAACCAGCGCGCGCAACGTGCGATAGCCCTTCTCGGCATACGCATAGCTCGGCGCGATGACGGGGTCCTGTTCGGCTTCCACGACGAGCCAGCCGCGATAGCCGTGGCGTCTGAGTCGTCCGATGATCGATGCGAAATCCACCGCGCCGTCGCCGGGAACGGTGAAGGCGCCGTTGATCACCGCGTCGAGGAAGCTCCAGTTGCGATTGCGTGCGAGCTTCACGATGTCCGGCCGCACGTCCTTGCAATGCACGTGGCACACGCGGGCGATGTGCCTGTCGAGCACGCTCGCGGGGTCGCCGCCCGCGAACGTGATGTGTCCCGCGTCGAAGAGCAGGCCGACGGCGTCGCCCGTCAGGCTCATCAGCCGGTCGACGTCGGCGGGCGTCTCCACGTACGCCCCCATGTGATGATGATAGGCGACGCGCACGCCGCGGGCGAGGGTGTATTGCGCGAATGCGTCGAGGCGTTGCGCGTACGTGTTCCATTGCTCGTCGGAGAAGAAGCGCGGACGCTGGTAGAGCGGCCGCGGCGCGCCCTGGATCGAGTTCGCCACCTCGCCGTAGACCATCACCGTCGCGCCGTTTTTCGCGAGCAGGTCGAGATGCGGGCCGACTGCCGCGATCTCGTCCTCCGCGCTGCGCTCGGCAAGCCGCCCGGAGTACCAGCCCGACACGAGCGCGAGATCGTATTGCGCGAGAAGCGCCTTCAGCGCCCCAGGTTCGCGCGGAAACTTGTTGCCGAGCTCGAACCCCTCGTAGCCGATGCGGCGGCCCTCGGTCAGCGCGACATCGAGCGGCGTTTCGCCGCCAAGCGATGGCAGGTCGTCGTTCATCCACGAAAGCGGATTGATGCCGATGCGTACGTCGAAAGTCGTCATTTGACCGTTCCCTGTTGACTGCCGCTCGCCGCGCGGGCCGCGAGCGCGTGCTCGTATTCGGTGCGCGCGTTGCGCACGCCTTCGCGTTCCGAGACTTCCGGCACCGCGACTTCCCACCACCAGCCGCCTTCCTCGGTCGGCCACGCGGGATCGGTGTCGATGCTGATCAGGTAGCTGCGATCGGCGGCGCGGGCGCGCTGCATCGCGGCTTCGAGCTCGCCGATGTTCGCGACATGCTCGGCCATCGCGCCGAGCGCACGCGCGTGCATCGCGAAGTCGATCGCGGGCGCGCCTTGCCGGCCCTGCCGGCAGTCGTCGATGAGGTTGTTGAACGGCGCGCCGCCGCACGCCTGCTGCAGCCGGTTGATGCAGCCGAAGCCGCGGTTGTCGAGCAGCACGACGATCAGCTTCGCGCCGAGCATCACCGAGGTGGCGAGTTCGCTGTTCATCATCAGATAGCTGCCGTCGCCGACCATCACGATCACCTCGCGCCCGGGCCGCGCGAGCTTCACGCCGAGGCCGCCCGCGACTTCGTAGCCCATGCACGAGTAGCCGTATTCGACGTGATAGCCCCCGGGCGTGCCCGTGCGCCAGAGCTTTTGCAGGTCGGCGGGCAGCGTGCCGGCCGCGCACACGACGATGTCGTTGTCCGCCGATTGCGGGTGCGAACGCTGCACCGCGCCGATCACGTCGGCTTCGCGGGGCAGCGCGCCGTCGTGCGGCGGCGTGCCGGTCACGCTCGCGACCGTGGTGCGCCAGTCGCCCGCGAGATGATGCGCGCGCGTGGTCCACTGCGGGGCGGCGCGCCAGTCGCCGAGCGCGGCGCTCAGCGCGTCGAGCGCGAGGCGGGCGTCTGCCTCCACGGCGATGCTGTTCTGCTTCAGCGCGTCGAACGCGTTGGCGTTGATGCCGACGAGGCGCGCCTGCGTGAAGAGCGTGTTCGAGCCGGTCGTGAAGTCCTGCAGGCGCGTGCCGACGGCGAGCACGCAATCGGCCGCGTTCGCCAGCTCGTTCGCCGCCGACGACCCCGTCACGCCGATGCCGCCTACGTTCAACGGATCATCCCACGCGAGCGCGCTCTTGCCCGCCTGCGTCTCCGCGACCGGGATGCCGTGCCGCCCGGCGAACGCGCGCAGCGCATCGGCGGCTTCGCCGTACAGCACGCCGCCACCCGACACGATCAGCGGCTCGCGCGATTCGCGCAACGCGGCGGCCGCTTCCTCGATCTCGCTCGCGACCGGCGCGGGCGCATGAAACCGCACGATGCGCGGCTCGAAGAACGCGGCGGGGTAGTCCCAGGCCATCGCCTGCACGTCCTGCGGCAGCGCGAGCGTGACCGGGCCGCAGAGCGCCGCGTCGGTCAGCACGCGCAGCGCGCGCGGCAGCGCGCTCAGCAACTGCGCGGGATGCACGATGCGGTCGAAATAGCGGGAGACCGGCCTCAATGCGTCGTTCGCGGAGACGCCGCCGTCGTGCAGGTCCTCCACCTGCTGCAGCACCGGATCGGGCGCGCGCGACACGAAGATGTCGCCCGGCAGGAACAGCACGGGCAGGCGGTTCACGTGCGCGAGCGCCGCGGCGGTGACGAGGTTCGTCGCGCCCGGCCCGATCGAGGTCGTGACGGCCATCATGCGCCGCCGAAAATGCGCCTTCGCATACGCGATTGCGCTGTGCGCCATCGCCTGCTCGTTGTGCGCGCGGTAGGTCGGCAAGTCCTCGCGGTGCCGGTAAAGCGCCTCGCCGATCCCCGCGACGTTGCCATGCCCGAAGATCGCGAACACGCCGCCAAAAAGCGTCTCGCCCGCTGCCGTGCGTTGTGCCGCGAGGTAGCGCACGAGCGCCTGCGCGGCGGTGAGGCGGATCGTTCCGGCGGCGGCTTGCGCAGGTGCCGGATGCGTTTCGCGCTGGTTCATGCTGCCTGCTCCTGTGTCACGCGGGCGGCGGTTTCGCCGCGCGCCGTTCGCCATGCGCCGATCAGCGTCTCGAACGTGCGGCGCACGCGCGCGATCAGCTCCTTGTCGTCGATTTCGCCCGCGAGCCATGCGCGGCTCGGCTCATGAAAGATCGTGCGGCCGACGGTGAAGCCCCGGCAGGTCGCCGACGCGGCCGCCGCCCGGAAGCCGTCGCACAGCTGCTCGACGCCCGCCGAGAGGCCGAGCAGCACGACGCCGCGGCACGCGGGATCGCGCTCGGCGATCAGCGCATCGATGGCGTGCCACTGCGCGGCGCTCATCGGCTCGAGCTTCCACCATTCCGGATAGATGCCGAGGTTGTAGAGCCGCTTGAGCGCGCGGTACGCGGTATCGCTCGCCACGGGCGGCCCGTTCTTCGGCACGATCACTTCGAGCAGCAGTTCGTGGCCGCTCGTCTGCACCGCGTCGTAGAGCGCGCGGATCTGCGCTTCCTGTTCGAGCCGCAACTCGTGCGGATGATCGGGGTGATACTGGACGAGGCATTTCGCGACATGCTCGCGCGGCCACTCGATCAGCGTCGATCCGACCGAGCGGCCGTGATCGAAGACGAGCGGCAGCGACCCCGGCAGCTCCACCGGCCGGCCGACCCACCAGCCGCGCCCCGTGGCCGCGTTCAGCGCGTCCTGGCCGTAGCGGTCGTCGATCAGCACGCCGATCCTGCCCGCGAGGCCGAGCTCCTGTTCCGTCTGCGCGACCGCATCGACGAAGAGCCCCTTGAGCGCCGCGATGCGCGCTTCGTCCGCGCCCGTCTGCTGCGCGAGCTCGAAGAACTGGTTGCGGTGATCGAACGCGAAGCCGAGCACCTCGTTCCATTGCCTGCGCGCGGGGCTCACGCGGTGCAGGCGCGCGAGCGTCGCGTCGCGGTCCGGGCGGCGCATGCGCGCGGGGTCCTTCTTCGCCTCGCCGAGGAAATAGTCGAGCTCCGCGGGCGTGGGCATCGCGGGCGCGCAGCCGTGACGCGAGACGACGAGCGCGCCGCTCGCATTCGCCGCGCGCGCGCAGGCGTCGAGCGGCTCGTCGCGCAGCCACCCCGAAAGAAAGCCCGACGCGAACGCGTCGCCGGCGCCGAGCACGTTGAGCACTTCCACTTCGACGCCGCCGTGAACCGGCGCCTCGCCGATGGAAGCGGGCACCGCGCCTTCGATGATCGAGCATCCGAGCGGCCCGCGCTTGACGACGAGCGTCGCGCCCGTCACCGCGCGCACCATCCTGAGCGCGTCGATCAGCTGGTCCTTTCCGCCCGCGATGCGGAATTCCTCCTCCGTGCCGATCACGAGATCGATGAGCGGCAGGATGCGCTGCAGGTGCGCCGTCACGCCTTCGTTCGCGATGAAGCGCGTCTCGCCGTCGGCCTTGCCCGTGAGTCCCCAGAGCACCGGCCGGTAGTCGATGTCGAGGACGGTGCGCACCTGGTTGCGCCGCGCGTATTCCAGCGCGCGGCGGCTCGTGCGGTTCACCTGGTCGGTGGAGAAGTGCGTGCCGGTGATGAGCAGCGCCTTCGCGGACGCGATGAATGCCTCGTCGAAGTCGCTTTCGTCGACGGCCATGTCCGCGCAGTTCTCGCGGTAGAACACGAGCGGAAAGGTGTCGCGGTCCTCGATGCCGAGCAGCACGAGCGCGGTCAGCCGTTCGCGGTCGATGCGCACGTGGCTCACGTCGCAGCCTTCGCGCTCGAGCGTCTCGGTGAGAAAGCGGCCCATGTGGTCGTTGCCGACCCGCGCGAGCATCGCGGACCTGAGCCCGAGCCGCGCGCAGCCGAACGCGATGTTCGCCGACGATCCGCCGAGGTACTTCGCGAAGCTCGACACATCCTCGAGCCGCGCGCCCACCTGCTGCGCATAGAGATCGACGGCGAGCCGGCCGAGACACACGATGTCGCGGCTGCGGCCCGGGGCAAAGCGGATTTCTGATTTCACTGGCATGTCCTCGTCCTCAAACCGTCGCGCCTTCGAGTTCGCCGATCATCTTCTGCATTTCGGCACCGCCCGCCATCATGTCGAGCACCTCGTTCTTGGTGATGGTGTCCTTCGTGAACGTGCCCATCGAGCGGCCGCGGTTGAGCAGCGTGAACGAGTCGCCGATCGGGTACGCGTGATGCACGTTGTGCGTGATGAAGATCACCGAGATGCCTTTCGCCCGCGCCGTGTGGATGAGGCGCAGCACGTTGAAGCTCTGCTTCACGCCGAGCGCGGCGGTCGGTTCGTCGAGGATCAGCACGCGGGCGCCGAAGTGGATCGCCCGCGCGATCGCGAGACACTGCTTCTCGCCGCCCGACATCGTGCCGATCGGCTGATGCGGGTCGCGCACGTTGATGCCCATTTCGGCCAGCTTCGCGCGCGACGTGTCGGCGGCGAGATCGAGGTCCATCACGTTGAAGATGCCGAAGCGCTTTTTCTGCGGCTCGCGTCCCATGAAGAAATTGCGCGCGACGGACAACAGCGGCACGAGCGCGAGATCCTGGTAGACGGTCGCAATGCCGAGATCGAGCGCTTCCTTCGGCGACTCGAAATGCACCGGCTTGCCGTCGACGAGATACTCGCCGGCGGAGGGCGTGTGCACGCCCGCGAGCGTCTTGATGAGCGTGGATTTTCCGGCACCGTTGTCGCCGAGCAGGCAGTGCACCTCGCCGCGCTTCAGGCGCAGCGTGACGCCGTTCAGCGCAATGACCTTGCCGAAATACTTGCTGACGTTTTCGAGCGCAAGGATGATGTCTTCGTTCATGACGGGTTCTCCTGGCGACCGGGGCTGGCGCTTCAGCGCCTGCTCCGGTCCCGTGCAAGTGGGTTGGTGTCCGCTCATTGAGCCTGCGATACGCGGCGGCGCACGTAATGATTGAAGAGCACGGCGAACAGAAGCATCACGCCAAGGAACACGCGGAACCAGTCCGAGCTCACGTTCGTGTAGGTGATGCCGATCTGCACCACGCCGAAGATCAGCGCGCCGAAGCACGCGCCGATCACCGAGCCGTAGCCGCCCGTCAGGAGCGTTCCGCCGATGACCGCCGCGATGATCGCCTCGAATTCCTTCTGCAGGCCGCGGTCGGCGGCAGCGGAGCCGATGTCGCACACCTGCAGCACGGCGAAGAGGCACGCGCAGAACGCCGTCAGCACGAAGAGGGAGATCTTCACGCGCTTGACCGGCACGCCGACGTTCTTCGCCGCGTTCGCGTCGCCGCCGACCGCGAGAATCCAGTTGCCGTAACGCGTCTTCGCGAGAATGAAGGCGCTGACCGCCGCGAGCGCGAACCACCAGAGAATGACTTTCGGAATGCCCGGCACGAGCGGCTGGCCGTTGTCGAGCAGCGTGCCGACGCCCATGTGCGCGAGCCACGTGAAGAAGCCGTGCAGGGCGACGCCATGGAAGAGCAGGTTCGTGATCCAGTCGTTCTGCGCCAGATCGCCGACGCCGGAGATGATCGTGCGGTCCGCGAACATGATCGAGAGCGCGAGCGTCAGGCCGCGCAGGATGAAGAGGAATGCGAGCGTCACGATGAACGACGGCAGGCGCGTGCGCATCACGAGATAGCCGTTCAGCGCGCCGAGCAGCATCGACGCGGCGAACGCGAAGATTATCGCGAGCCAGATCGGCCAGTGGAAGTACGTGGCCGGCAGCGCCACCATCATGCCCGCGAAGCCGATCATGGAGCCGATCGAGAGGTCGAATTCGCCCGCGATCATCAGAAGGCACGCGCCCACCGCGAGCAGGCCCAGATAGGCTGCGACCTGCGACCAGTTCATCACGCCGTCGAGGTTGAACATGCCCGACGAGCCCGCGCCGAACCCGAACACGGCGAACACGAGCACCGTGCCCGAGATCGCGGCGAATTCCGGCCGGTTCAGCAGATGCCCGAACCACGATTCACGGCGCACGCGCTCGTCGGATGGCTTCTCCTTCTCCGCCGCTTCAGCGGTGTCCTGCGGCTTCACGTGGTGAGGATAGTGCTTGCCGGCTACGCCCATGATTGCTCCTTGAGACACGAATTGAGGCACGAGTTGAGGCACTTTCGATGCACGCGCGCCTGCCTCGCCGTGCAGCGACGCCTAAGCGCGGTCATGACGCGAGAGATAGAAGCGGGCAGCGGCATGCGGCCGCCGCCCGAAGAAGGCCGAAGCGGGCTAGCGGTACTGGCCCGCGTACTTCACGACCTTGTCGAGGTTTTCCTTGGTGATGAAACCCGGGCCCGAGCGGATGTTCTTCGGCCCGTACGATGGTTGCAGTCCGTAAGTCTCGAGGCGTGCCTTGAACTTCGGATTCGCTTCCAGGATCTGGCGGATCTTCGCCGGATCGGTGGTGTGGTCCTTCTTCACGATCGCGAGCACGGCGACCGGAATGTAGCCCTGCAGGTACGGCTGCTGATCGATTGCGAACTTGATCGTGCCGTCCTTGATCCCCTTCGCGATGTCGTCGGAGAAATCGAAGGTGACGAAATAGATCTTGTTTTGCAGGCCCATCTGCGTGACGGTCTTGAGCGTCGCGGAGGCGGGCGTCGGTCCGAGCGTGAGGATGGCCTGCGTGTTCGGATGGTTGCGCAGGTAGGCGCTCACCTTCGACTGGATCTCGGTCGGGTCCTGCCCGGAGTCGAGCGTGGCCGCCTTGTAGTCGACGCCGAGCGCGTCGGCAAAGCCGCGGCAACGGTCGAACGACACCGTGTTGGTCGCGATGTGGTTCACGCACAGGAACGACTTGACGCCTGCGGCCTTCGCCTTTTCGCCGGCCGCCTTGCCCGCGACGTACTCGGGCTGGCCGATGTGCATGATCGCGCCCAGCTGCGCGCTCTGTTCCTCGGTGCCCGAGTTGATCGTGACGAGCGGAATCTTCTTCGCCGTGACCTTGCCGAGCGCGCTTTTCAGCACGTCGAAGTCGGCGATGGTGGTGATCACGCCGTCGTAGTTGCGCGCGGCCGCCTGCTCGATCAGCCGCGACATGTCCGCGATGTCGCCGTTGGGCGGATTGCGGTAGTCGGTCTGGACGTTGAAATCCTCGTCCGCCTGCTTGATCGCGTTCTTGATGGTGTTCCACCACGAATCGGAATCCGGTGCGTGGCTGATCAGGACGAACTTGGCGTCGGGTGCGGCGAGTGCCGCGGTCGATGACATTGCTGCTGCGCTGCACAACGCAGCAGCAGCCACCAGCGCGCGCAGCGCCGCCCGGCTGTTGCAAAGGCTCATTGTCTCCACCTATCCAGGTTGTTGTTTTAAGTGAGCGGCCGACACGATGTGCCGCCGCTCACGACCAAGATTAGGTCAAGTTTCGGTCGTCTGCAACAAAAAGTTTATGCGTAGAATAAATGGAAAAGACATTCCATTTTGCCGATGCGCTCCCTATAATCAGCACCATCGAAGCGTGCACAAGACGAGCCTCTCATGCAGGAAGAAACCAGCAGCGACGTGCAGAACGTCGACGAACTGATGCAGCGGATCACCGAGGTATTCGACACGCTGCCCCGTCAGTTGAAGAGCGTCGCGACGTATATCGAGCAGCACCGCTCGAACGTGATGATGGATCGCACGAGCGACATTGCAGCCGCGTGCGGCGTGCATCCTTCGGCGGTCGTGCGCTTTGCGCAGCGCTTCGGCTTTTCGGGCTTCTCCGACCTCCAGGCGGTGTTCAAGCAGGCCTACACCGGCCAGAGCGGCTCGCCGCAGAGCTACCAGCAGCGCATCAGGAAGCTGATCGACGAAAAGGCGGGGAACGTCTCGGGGGTGTCGGTCGCGCGCGAGTTCATCGCGGCGAGCCGTACGGGGCTCGACGAACTCGCGGCCGGTCTCGACGACGAGCAGTTCGAAGCCGCCGTGAAAATGCTCCAGCAGGCCGAGAACATCTACGTGATCGGGGTGCGGCGCTCGTTCGCGGTCGCAAGCTACATCGTGTATGCGCTGCAGCACACGAAGAAGCGCGTGCATCTCGTGTCGGGCTTCGGCGGCATGTACCGCGAGCAGATCCGCAGCGTGCGAAAGGGCGATGTCGTGATCGCCATCAGCTTCGCGCCCTACGGCAAGGAGACGCAGTACTGCGTGCGCGCGGCACAGCATCACGGCGCGAAGACGCTCGTGATCACCGACAGCCAGCTTTCTCCGCTCGCGCGCCACGCGAGCGCGCATTTGTTCGTGAAGGAGGGCAGCGCGTTTGCGTTCCGCTCGCTCACGAGCACGATCTGCCTGTGCCAGGCGCTCTTCATCGCGCTTGCGTACCGGCTCGAATTGACAGTCGAGGAATCCAAGGAGACAGGTGGCTATGACGATTGATGTAGCAGTGTTCGGCGCCGGGCGCATCGGGAAGATTCACGCGGCCAATCTCGCGCGGCATCCGGGCGTGCGGCTGAAGTATGTCGTCGACGTGAACAGGGAAGCCGCCGCCGCGCTTGCCGCGCAGCACGGCGCGCAGGTCGCGGATATCGACGGCGCGATGGGTGACGCGTCGATCGGCGCGACGGTGGTGTGCTCGAGCACCGACACGCACGCCGACCTGATCCTGCAATCGGCCGCGCAGAAAAAGCACGTGTTCTGCGAAAAGCCGGTCGATCTGACGCTCGAGCGCGCACGCGCATGCGCGGATGCGGTGACGAAGGCGGGCGTCGTGTGCATGATCGGCTTTCAGCGGCGCTTCGATCCGACGTTTTCCGCGCTGAAGGCGCGCGTCGCGGCGGGCGAGATCGGCGAGCCGGAAATGCTCGTCGTGACGAGCCGCGATCCGGGTGCGCCGCCGGTGGACTACATCAGGCATTCCGGCGGCATCTTCAAGGACATGCTGATCCACGACTTCGACATCTTCCGCTGGATGCTCGACGACGAAGCCGACACGCTGCATGCCACCGGCAGCTGCCTCTCCGATCCGGCCATCGCGGAGGCGGGCGACATCGATTCGACCGCCGTCACGATCCGCACGAAGCGCGGGCGCCTGTGCCAGATCAACACGGCGCGGCGCGCGGCGTATGGCTACGACCAGCGCTTCGAGCTGCTCGGCAGCGCGGGCATGCTCCAGGCGGGCAACGTGCGGCCCACCGAAGTCACGGCCTACTCGAAGACAGCCGTGTCGAGCGACGTGCCCGAGGCGTTCTTTCTCGAACGCTATCGCGCGGCGTATGCGCTCGAGATCGCGCATTTCTTCGACGCCGTCACCGAAGGCAAGCCGGTGCGCACGACGGTCGCGGACGGCCTGAAAGCGCTCGAACTCGCCGAGGCCGCGACCCGTTCGTGGCGCGAAGGCCGCGTGGTCACGCTCGGGGAGAATGTCGCATGACGGCGCCGGTGCGTGTGGGTGTCGTCGGTCTCGGGCGGCTCGGGCGGCGCCATGCCGGGAACCTCGCGTGGCGCGTCCCCGGCGCGACGCTCGTCGCGGCGTGCAGCCCGGTGGAAGAGGAGCGCGCGTGGGCGCGCGCGAGTTTGCCCGCACTCGCGCTCCATGACGACTACGCTTCGTTGCTGGCGGACCGTTCGGTCGACGCGGTCTGGCTCGTCACGCCGACCTCGCTGCACCCGGAGCAGATCATCGCCGCGTTGCGCGCGGGCAAGCACGTGTTCTGCGAGAAGCCGCTGTCGCTCGACCTGGGCGAATGCGACCGCGTGATCGAGGAGAGCGCGCGTCATCCGGAGTTGCAGGTGATGATCGGCTTCGTGCGGCGCTTCGATCCGAGCTATCGCGATGCCTTCGACAAAGTGGCGCAGGGCGCGATCGGCAGGCCGTTCATGGTGCGCTCGCAAACCTGCGACCAGAACGACCCCGACGGCTTTTTCGTGCGTTTTGCGCCGACATCCGGCGGGCTTTTCCTCGATTGCAGCGTCCACGACATCGATCTCGCGCGCTGGCTGCTCGGCAATCCGCGGCCAACGCGCGTGTTCGCGAGCGGCACGATCGCGATTCACGAGGGCCTGCGCGAATGCGGCGACATCGACAACGGCGTCGGCATCTGCGAGTTCGAGGGCGGGCGGCTCGCCGTGTTCTACGCGTCGCGCACCATGGCGCACGGCCACGACACGCAGACGGAAGTGATCGGCACAGGCGGCATGCTCGCAGTGGGGCGCAATGCGCGCGCGAACCGGGTCGAGATTTCGGATGCGTCGGGCGTGCGCAACGAATGCACGCCGACCTTCTTCGAGCGCTTCGAGGAAGCGTTTCTGCACGAGGCGCAGGCGTTCGTGCGCGCGCTGCAGGGCGGCGCTCCGACCGGGCTCACACTCGCGGACGCACGCGAGGCGACGCGCATCGGCATCGCGCTGCGGCAGGCGTTCGAGCGCGGGCAGCCGGTGAATCTGGACATGCTGGGGTAGAATCGAAGCCTCCGAAAGCAGGCATAACGAAGGCTCAACCCGATGCAAGTTCACAAGGAAGTCGATGCACGCGGGCTCAACTGTCCGCTGCCCATTTTGCGGGCGAAGAAGGCACTGGCCGACATGGAAAGCGGCCAGATTCTGAAGGTGCTGGCAACCGACCCGGGTTCGCAGCGCGATTTTGCAGCGTTCGCAAAACAGACGGGTAATGAAATCGTCGAATCGTCGGCGCAGGAAAAAACATTTATTTTTTTAATGCGCCGCCGTTGATTTGAATTCAGTAAAAAATAAAAAAATGCCCATAACGCGAGTTATGGGCATTTTTACTTGAATACTCGATTAATACGGTCAAACCGGCGGTCAGTTCGACCGTATTATTTTTCAGTTGATTATCCTTCGAGAATCGGCGAGCGCGTGCGCAGATATTGCTCGAAATCTTCCGCGACTTCCGGATGGCGGAGCGCGAATTCCACGGTCGCCTTCAGATAGCCGAGCTTGCTGCCGCAGTCGAAGCGCGTGCCGTGGTACTTGTAGGCGAGCACCTGTTCGTCGGCGAGCAGCGACTGGATCGCGTCGGTCAGTTGCAGTTCGCCGCCCGCGCCGGGCTTGAGCGCACGGATGTGGTCGAAGATGCGGGGCTTGAGCACATAGCGCCCGACCACGCCGAGGTTCGACGGGGCCACCGCCGGTTCCGGCTTTTCGACGATTCCGGACAGCTTGAAGATGTTGTCTTCCCACTCCTTGCCGTCGATCACGCCGTACGACCTGGAGTCCTGCGCCGGGATCTCCTCTACGCCGATCACCGAGCTGTGATAGTGGTCGAACACCTCGATCATCTGCGTCATGACGGGCGGCTTGCCGTAGAGCAGGTCGTCCGCGAGGATCACGGCGAACGGGTTGTCGCCGACCAGTTTTTCGGCGCACAGCACCGCGTGGCCGAGGCCGAGCGCTTCGGCCTGGCGCACGTAGAAGCAGTCGACATGGCTCGGCTTGATGCTGCGCACGAGTTCCAGCAGCTTGTCCTTGCCGCGCGCCTCGAGCTCGGCTTCGATCTCATACGACTTGTCGAAGTGATCCTCGATCGCGCGCTTGCTGCGGCCCGTGACGAAGATCATTTCGGTGATGCCGGCGGCCATTGCTTCTTCCACCGCGTACTGGATCAGCGGCTTGTCGACAACGGGCAGCATTTCCTTCGGGCTGGCCTTGGTCGCGGGGAGGAACCGGGTGCCGAGACCGGCAACGGGGAAAACCGCTTTGGTGACTTTTAGCATGTGATGACCCTGATCCTCTTAATCGAATTGGAACGTCAAGCATTACCGGTAAAAGGGGAGGCTCGATCAAGCGGGCAGTCGCAATAATTGCGCCTGGAGCTTTTCGACAGTGGTTTCGTATTCTGCCAGTCTTTTACGCTCCTGTTCAACGACGGCGGCCGGCGCTTTTGCAACAAAACTCTCGTTTCCGAGTTTCGCGTTACATTTGGAAACTTCCTGCGTCAGCCTTTCGACTTCCTTCGTCAATCGTTCGCGTTCTGCCGCGATATCGATTTCCACCTTCAGCACCAGCCTGTTCGCACCGACGATCGCGACCGGCGCGCCGTGCGCCTGCTGGTCGAGCGTCGCCTCGTCGGTGATGATCTGCACCTCCGAGAGCCGCGCGAGCGCCTGCACGTACGGCGCGAACGTCGTGAGCCGCGGCGCGTCGCCGGTTGCGAGCAGCGGCACCTTCACCGCTGGCGAGAGATTCATCTCGCCGCGCAGATTACGGCACGCGTCGATGACACCTTTGAGTTCGGCCGCCCATTGTTCTGCGGATTCGTCGATTTTTTCCGGCTGCGAGCGCGGATACGGCTGCACCATGATCGACGCCTCGCCTTCCTTCGCGTCTTTCGGGTACGCGTCCGTCATCGGCGCGACCTTTTGCCAGAGCGCTTCCGTAATGAACGGGATGACCGGATGCGCGAGGCGCAGCACCGTCTCCAGCACGCGCAGCAGCGTGCGGCGCGTTGCCCGCTGCTGCTCCGGCGTGCCGTTCTGAAGCTGCACCTTCGCGAGCTCCAGATACCAGTCGCAGTATTCGTCCCACACGAACTTGTAGATCGCGCCCGCGACGTTGTCGAAGCGATAATCCGCGAAACCCTTCTCGACTTCCGCCTCCACGCGCTGCAGGAGCGACACGATCCAGAAATCCGCCTGCGAGAAATCGGTGTATCCGCCCGGGCCGCAGTCGCCCGGCGCGCACGCGCCCGGCTTGCTGAAGCCGCAATCGTGGCCTTCCGTATTCATCAGCACGAAGCGCGTCGCGTTCCAGAGCTTGTTGCAGAAATTGCGGTAGCCCTCGCAGCGTGCCAGATCAAAATTCACGTTGCGACCGAGCGTCGCCATCGACGCCATCGTGAAGCGCAGCGCGTCCGTGCCGAACGCGGGAATGCCGTCGGGGAATTCCTTGCGCGTCTTCTTTTCGATCTGCGCGGCCTGCTTCGGGTTCATGAGGCCGGTGGTACGCTTCGCGACGAGCGCATCGAGCCCGATGCCGTCGACGATATCGATCGGGTCGAGCGTGTTGCCCTTGCTCTTCGACATCTTCTGGCCTTCCGCGTCGCGCACGAGGCCGTGGACGTACACGGTGTCGAACGGCACCTTGCCCATGAAATGGGTGGTCATCATCACCATCCGGGCGACCCAGAAGAAGATGATGTCGAAGCCCGTGACGAGCACTGACGACGGCAGGAACGCCTGAAGTTCCCTGGTCTCGTTCGGCCAGCCGAGCGACGAGAAGGGCACGAGCGCGGACGAGAACCACGTGTCGAGCACGTCCTCGTCGCGCTTGAGCGGGCCCGTGTAGCCTTGCTGCTGCGCGTCGGCGCGGGCTTCGTCCTCGGTTTTCGCGACGAAGATCTCGCCGTTCTCGCCATACCACGCGGGAATCTGATGGCCCCACCACAACTGGCGCGAGATGCACCAGTCCTGGATGTTCTCGAGCCACTGGTAGTAGGTGGTCGTCCAGTTTTCCGGCACGAACCGGATCTCGCCGCTGCGCACGACGTCCAGCGCCGTTTCCGCAATCGACTTGCCCGGATTGAACGTGCCCTCGGGCGCCGGCTTGCTCATTGCGACGAACCACTGGTCGGTGAGCATCGGCTCGATCACGACGCCCGTGCGGTCGCCGCGCGGCACCATCAGCTTGTGCGGCTTCACGGAATCGAGCAGGCCGAGCGCTTCCAGGTCCGCGACCACCGCGCGGCGCGCGTCGAAGCGGTCCATGCCGCGGTATTTCTCGGGTGCGTTGCCGTTGATCTTCGCGTCGAGCGTGAGAATCTCGATTTGCGGCAGCTTGTGGCGCTGGCCCACCTGATAGTCGTTGAAATCGTGCGCGGGCGTGACTTTCACGACGCCCGTGCCGAACTCGCGATCGACGTAGTCGTCCGCGATGATCGGGATCTCCCGGTCGCAAAGCGGCAGCGTGACCGTCTTGCCGATCAGGTGCGCGTAGCGCTCGTCCTCGGGATGCACCATCACTGCGACGTCGCCGAGCATGGTTTCGGGCCGCGTGGTGGCAACCGTCAGATGCCCGGAGCCGTCCGGCAGCGGATAGTTGATGTGCCAGAGGCTGCCGGTTTCCTCCTCGCTCACCACTTCGAGGTCGGACACGGCGGTGCCGAGCACCGGGTCCCAGTTCACGAGCCGCTTGCCGCGATAGATGAGCCCCTGCTTGTAGAGCGTGACGAACACGTCGCGCACGGCGGCGGACATCTTGTCGTCCATCGTGAAGTATTCGCGCGACCAGTCGATCGACGCGCCCAGGCGCCGCACCTGGCTGGTGATGGTCGAGCCGGATTCCTGCTTCCACGCCCACACGCGCTCGAGGAACGCCTCGCGGCCGAGGTCGTGGCGCGAGATGCCCTGCGCATCCAGCTGCCGTTCGACGACGATCTGCGTCGCGATGCCCGCGTGGTCCGTCCCCGGCACCCACAGCGTGTTCTCGCCGAGCATCCGGTGGTAGCGCGTGAGCCCGTCCATGATGGTCTGGTTGAACGCGTGGCCCATGTGCAGCGTGCCGGTGACGTTCGGCGGCGGCAGTTGGATCGAGAAATTCTTCGCGCCTGGCGTGAAGGCCGGGGCGGCGTAACCGCGTTTTTCCCATTCCGGGCCCCACTGGGACTCGATGTTCTGGGGCTCGAAGCTCTTCGCAAGCGTGCTGTCGCTCATTGTGGAATCTGCCGAAAAATGCGTGAAAAGATGCGGGTGAACAGCGAATTATAAGGTTTTACAAAGGCCGCCGGACGAATTGGGCGGGCGGCGCCGGACGCTGCCATCGGTGCGGTCTTATAATGTTCGCCCCACCGGAAGACTTCTCCATGCCCGATCTGCTTGCCAATCTGAATCCCGAACAACTCGCTGCCGTCACGCTGCCGAACGAGCCGGCGCTGATCCTCGCGGGCGCCGGCAGCGGCAAGACGCGCGTCCTGATCACGCGCATCGCGTGGCTGATCCAGCACGGCTATGCGTCGCCGCCGACCGTCCTCGCCGTCACGTTCACGAACAAGGCGGCGCGCGAGATGATGGCGCGCCTGCAGGCGCTTTTGCCGATCGACACGCGCGGCATGTGGATCGGCACCTTTCACGGCCTGTGCAACCGCATGCTGCGCGCGCATTACCGCGACGCGGGTCTGCCGCAGACTTTCCAGATTCTCGATACCGCCGACCAGCTTTCCGCGATCAAGCGTCTGATGAAGGGCCTGAACATCGACGACGAAAAGTATCCGGCGAAGAACCTCCAGTACTTCATCAACAACGCGAAGGAACAGGGCCTGCGGCCGAAGGACGTCGATGCGACCGATTCCTTCAACCGCAAGTTCGTGGAGCTGTACGAGGCGTACGACCAGCAGTGCCAGCGCGAGGGCGTCGTCGATTTTCCGGAACTGCTTCTGCGCTGCTACGAGCTGCTCGCGCACAATCCGCCGCTGCGCGCGCATTACCAGGGGCGCTTCAGGCACATCCTCGTCGACGAGTTCCAGGACACCAACAAGCTGCAATATGCGTGGCTCAAGCTGCTCGCGGGCGAGCACAACGCGATTTTCGCGGTGGGCGACGACGATCAGTCCATCTACGCCTTTCGCGGCGCGAATGTCGGCAACATGCATGATTTCGAGCGCGAGTTCAGGGTGCGCAACCTGATCAAGCTCGAACAGAACTACCGCTCGCACGGCCATATTCTCGATACCGCCAACCTGCTGATCGCGAACAATTCGCGCCGGCTCGGCAAGAACCTGCGCACGGACGCCGGCCACGGCGAGCCGGTGCGCGTCTACGAGGCGGCGACCGATTCGCAGGAGGCGGGCTGGATCGTCGAGGAGATCAAGGCGCTCATCAACACGGGCCTCACGCGCGGCGAGATCGCGGTGCTGTACCGGAGCAACGCGCAGTCGCGCACGATCGAGCACACGCTCGTGAACGCGGGCATTGCCTACCGCGTGTACGGCGGCCTGCGCTTCTTCGAGCGGCAGGAAGTGAAGCACGCGCTCGCGTACCTGCGTCTCATCGACAACCCGAACGACGACACGGCGTTCGCCCGCGTCGTCAACTTCCCGACGCGCGGCATCGGCGCGCGCTCGGTCGAGCAGCTCGCCGACGCCGCGCGTCTCTACAACTGCTCGATGGCGGCCGCGGTGCCCTATGTGACGGGCAAGGCGGGGTCGAGCCTCGGCAGCTTCGCCACGCTGATCGCGAAAATGCGCGCCGAGACGCAGCAGATGAGCCTGCCGGAGACGGTCGAGCACGTGATCCGCGCGAGCGGGCTCGCGGCCCACTACGAGACCGAGCGCGAAGGGCAGGACCGGCTGGAGAACCTGCAGGAGCTCGTCAATGCCGCGGCGGCGTTCGTGAGCGAGGAGGGCTACGGCCTCGACACGCCCGCGCGCTCGATCCCGCTGCGCCCGGGCGCGACCGCCGCGTCCGAGATCGCGCTCGCCACCGGCGACCCGGCCGTCGACGTCCTCGACGCCGCGAGCCCCGCCGATCCGGCGCAGAACCCCGACACCATGACGCCGCTTGCGGGCTTTTTGTCGCATGCGTCGCTCGAAGCCGGCGACAACCAGGCGCAGGCCGGCCAGGACGCCGTCCAGCTGATGACGGTCCACGCGGCGAAGGGGCTCGAATTCACGGCGGTGTTCATCACCGGGCTGGAAGAGGGCCTGTTCCCGCACGAGAACAGCGCGCAGGAAACCGACGGGCTGGAAGAAGAGCGCCGGCTCGCCTACGTGGCGATCACGCGGGCGAAGGAGCGGCTGTATCTGTCGTTCGCGCAGAGCCGGATGCTGCACGGCCAGACGCGCTACAACATCCGTTCGCGCTTCTTCGACGAACTGCCCGAAGGCTCGCTCAAATGGCTCACGCCGAAGGTGGAAGCGGGCGCGCGCTGGGGCGGCCGCTCGGACAACGCCGGCTGGGGCCGCGACTGGTTCGCGCGCCCGGGCCGCGAGCGTTCGGCGGACTACGTGAACCCGGATGCGGGCGCGCCCGTGCCCGCGTTTGCCAATACCCAGCGCGCCGCCGACACCGGCTTCAGGGTCGGCCAGACCGTGTTCCACACGAAGTTCGGCGAGGGCACGGTGACGGCGCTCGAAGGCTCGGGTGGCGACGCCCGCGCGCAGGTGCGCTTCAAGCGGCACGGCGAGAAGTGGCTCGCGCTCGCCGTCGCCAAGCTTCAACCGGTGGAGTGAACATGCTCGGCATCGTGGCGGCGCTGCCGCAGGAACTCGGCGACCTCATCGCCGACATGCGCGCCGCGGGCGATATCGAGACCGTCACGCTCGGCCAGCGCGACTACACCATCGGCGACGCCCACGGCGTGCGCGCGGTCGTGACGCTCGCGCGCATCGGCAAGGTCGCGGCGGCGGCCACCGCCAGCGCGCTGATCCACGTGTTCGACGTCGATGCGATCGTGTTCACCGGCGTCGCGGGCGGCGTGCATGCGGACGTGCAGGTGGGCGACATCGTCGTTGCGCAAACGCTGCTGCAGCACGATCTCGACGCGTCGCCGCTCTTTCCGCGCTTCGAGGTGCCGCTTCTCGACAAGTCGCGCTTTGCCGCCGCCGCCGGCCTGAGCGACGCGCTCGCGCTCGCCTGCGAAGCGTTTCTCGCGGATCAGGGCGACGCCCTGCAGAACCGCTTCGCGGTGGTCCGTCCGCGCGTGCACCGCGGGCTCGTGGTGAGCGGGGATCGCTTCGTCGCGAGCCACGACGAACTTCATGCGTTGCGCGGCGTCCTGCCCGATGCGCTCGCGGTCGAGATGGAAGGCGCCGCGATCGCGCAGGTGTGCTTCGAGTACGGCGTGCCGTGCGCGGTCGTGCGCACGATCTCGGACACGGCCGATGCCGCCGCGCCTGCCTCGTTCACCGAATTCCTCACGGCGATCGCCGGCACCTATTCGTCGGGCATTCTGTCCCGATTTCTCCGCTCGCGCGTCTGACCGGCGTCTTCGGACCGGGTAAAAACCCGCTTGTAGTTGAGAATCATTCTCAACTACAATGATCCGGACGACAGGAGGTGCGACATGGCGAATGCGCCAGCCGATCCCGGCAAGACAGACGACGCGCAGCGCGTGATATCCGCGAATGCTGCGAAGGTGCTCGAAACGACGCGCCGCGCATGGCAGCCGAGCGCGGTGCATGTGCCCGGCAGGAGCGAGAGCGAGCGCGCGGGGCGGCCCTCTGCGTTGCCGCCGCCGTCGCCGGCGACCTCGAAAAAGCGCATCACGCCGCCCCGTTGCCAACGGGCGAACCTCCTTGCCGCGTTGAATTACTGGAGCCCAAGACCGCTGTGACTGCATCCGACCTGAGTTCGAAACCCGCATCGATCGATCCCTCGCACGCCGTCGATCAACAGATGTTCGACGCGAGCCGCTTCCCGCTCGTGCGGCTGCGCCGGCGTGCCGTGAAGCCCGGCTACGCCTTCGTGTGGCGCGCGCAGATGCAGCGCCTGCTCGCGCTGAAGACGCCGTTCGTGATCGTGTCGGAGCATTGCACCGGCGAAACCGCCGACGACGCCCATCTGCGCGCCGCCTGGCTGCGTTCGCAGCATGCGGCGCTCGCGGCATGCTGCCGCGGCTTCATCGTGATCGAGCCGCGCATCGAGGCCCGCGCGAGCACGCGCGACGCCGTGCGCATCGCGACGCAGGGCAGCGGCGTGCGCACGGTGGTGGTGTCGAGCATGCGGGTGGCGGGGGAACTCGCGCCCGTGCTGCTCAAGCATTCGGGCGGGGCGGAGAGCCCCGCCGCGGGCCGCCAGAGAGGCGCGCTGAGCGGCGCTTCATAGGGGCCGGCCCTCTCTAGCACGCCGTGTCGGGCTGCTCTATGCTTTTGAGCAACCTGCACACTGCCAGCCGAGGGCGCGAATGCCGACCTACCACGAAGTCCACCGTCGTTCGATCGAGGAGCCGGAGCTTTTCTGGGCCGACGAAGCACGGCGCATCCACTGGGAGACGCCGTTCGGCCAGGTGCTCGACCGAAGCAAGCCGCCGTTCGCGCGCTGGTTCGTCGGCGGCACGACGAACCTCTGCTACAACGCGGTCGATCGTCATCTCGCGACGCGCGCCCAGCAGGACGCGCTGATCTACGTCTCGACCGAAACCGGCATCGAGCGCCGCTATACGTATGCGCAACTGCATGCCGAAGTGAACCGCATGGCGGCCGTGATGCGCTCGCTGCACGTGAAGAAGGGCGACCGCGTGCTCATCTATCTGCCGATGATTCCCGAGGCGCTTTTCGCGATGCTCGCGTGCGCGCGGCTCGGCGCGGTCCACTCGGTCGTGTTCGGCGGGTTCGCGGCGCCCAATCTCGCGGCGCGCATCGACGACGCGAAGCCCGCCCTCATCGTCACGGCCGACGCCGGCGCCCGTGCGGGCAAGGTGATCGACTACACGCCGCTCGTCGACGAAGCGCTCGCGCGCGCGGAGTACAAGGTGCCGCAGGTTCTGCTGATCGACCGGCAGCTCACGCCCGAGCGCCTGCAGGCCAACTACCTGATCGCATACGAGCCGCTTCGCGAGCAGTTCTTCGATGCCTGCGTGCCGTGCGAATGGCTCGAATCGAACGAGCCGTCGTACGTGCTCTACACCTCCGGCACGACCGGGCGGCCGAAGGGCGTGCAGCGCGATGTCGGCGGCTATGCGGTGGCGCTCGCGGCGTCGATGGAGCACATCTTCCAGGGCGCGCCGGGCGACACGATGTTCACCGCGTCGGACATCGGCTGGGTGGTCGGGCACAGCTACATCATCTATGCGCCGCTGATCGCGGGGCTCACGACGGTCATGTACGAAGGCACGCCGGTGCGTCCGGACGGCGGCATCTGGTGGCGGCTCGTCGAGCAGTACGGCATCAACCTGATGTTCACCGCGCCCACCGCGATCCGCGTGCTCAAGAAGCAGGACCCGAAGTTCATGCGCGACGCCGACCTGTCGAGCCTGCGCACGCTCTTTCTCGCGGGCGAGCCGCTCGACGAGCCGACCGCGCAATGGATCCAGCGCGCGTTGAAGAAGCCGGTCGTCGACAACTACTGGCAGACCGAGACCGGCTGGCCGATGATCGCGATCCCGCGGGGCATCGAGGACTTGCCGCCGAAGCTCGGCTCGCCGGGTGTGCCGTCGATGGGCTTCGACCTGAACGTGCGCAACGAGCAGACGGGCGACGTCTGCGCACCGGGCGAGAAGGGCGTGATCACGCTTGGCTATCCGTTGCCGCCCGGCTGCATGCAGACGGTGTGGGGCGACGACCGGCGTTTCATCGACACGTACTGGACGAGCGTGCCGAACCAGCAGGTCTATTCGACCTTCGACTGGGGCGTGCGCGACGAAGACGGCTATGTGTCGATCCTCGGGCGTACCGACGATGTCATCAACGTGGCGGGGCACCGGCTTGGCACGCGGGAGATCGAGGAGGCGCTCTCGAGCCATCCGGCGGTTGCGGAGGTCGCGGTGGTGGGGGTCGCGGATTCGCTGAAGGGGCAGGCGGCGCTTGCGTTCGTTGTGTTGCGCGACGCGGATCGGCTCAACGCGCCGGGCGCGCGCGAAGGGATGGAGGCGGAACTGGCGCATACCGTCGATACGCAATTGGGGGCGATTGCTCGCCCGGCGCGGGTGCACTTCGTTTCGATACTGCCGAAGACGCGGTCGGGGAAGCTCTTGCGGCGGGCCATTGCCGCGCTTGCCGAGGGGCGCGATCCGGGGGAGCTTCCGACCATCGAGGATGCCGGGGCCTTGCAGCAGATCAGGAATGCACTTGAGTGAGTCGCTGGCGCTTGGGTTTGGTGTTTACACCGTTTGATGCGCTCGTGCCTTCATGAAATTTGTTGTGTTCTTGGTCTATTAGCTCGCCCCTGTGCGG
>NZ_JFHC01000095.1 GCF_000698595.1 Caballeronia glathei
CCCTTGCGCCATGTTTGCCTCCTGAGGCTGATGACTTCGTGGTGCTACCCTGCAGCAAATATCGTGCTCCCGCGGTGCGTCAAGACTGACAACGGCCGGCGGGGAGCGGCACCGTGTGCGTGATCACGAAAGACGGGTCGATCTGCCCTTCCTGAATTCGTCGCAACAGGGTCGTCGGTCCAGCGGTTGACGTGAGTCTGACCCATTCGCCATGTGAGTCCTTTGTTCATCGCCGCCCCGAACGGAATCTTGTCGATGAGCCCGCCATACACGCCGGGTACCGAAAGCGTTCCGGCAGGCCGGCACACATAGATCATCTCGCGGCACGCGCAAAGATCGGCTATGAACGGCTTATCAACGTAACGGATGACCCGGGAATCAAGGAAGCACTGGGCTTCCTGATGACGCGCGAAATCGCCCATCAAAAATCGTTCGAGAAGGCACCTGCACTCGATTCAGCCGAATTTCCCCCAAGGCAAGCTTAACGGCATGCCCGAATTTACAAGCGCTTATTACAACATGTCGCAGGGCGAGGACGATCGCGGGCCGTGGAACTCAGACGGTGACTGGGAATTTATAGAGGATCCCCAACCGGCCGTGGGCGGCGGCGACGGTCTGGTCACCGTCACGGTTTCAGGTGCGGACGTGGAAGTTCTGCAAGCCATGGCCGCGCGGACCGCGTCGGACATCAGTGCCGACCCGAAGACCGGGGCCGATCTCGGTTCTGGGCAGGCTGTGTAAAGCCGTGGCGGGCCCGCCGGTCGTCGAGCGGACCGTCGCGCATGGATTGCACGTCGTGAGCCTGTCCGGCCCTCGGCGCGATACCTAATCGCTTCTCGCTGGAAGTTGTACGTGACTTTTGATGACTCAAGAAGGGCTGCCGCACGTTTTCTGGGGGGCGGCCTAACGCCATCGGTGTAGTCCGCAGCACATCGCATTTTGCATGGCCGGGGCCTCGGCACCTGTGGCAGTGCCAAGCTTCGCCTCTGAACGGGAGACCGGCCGGCTTGCGCTGCTGACACTCGCCATAAGTTGGACATTTGATCAAAAGCTATCGCGTACTCAGAACTCGCGATAGCCGTTGATTTCGTCATAACCCTTACGGCGACGCGAAACGCGCATGCGGGGTGACATCATCGCGTCGCGCGTCCTCTGCCCAATGCTGCGAGTAGTTTCGGATTGCGCCTGTCGATCCGTTTGATCAGCTCTAGAAGCTTCGTTGGCGCGAAAGGCTTCCTCAACACAGCAAAAACTCGAACTCGACGTCGGCCTGCGCCGGCCAACAAAAGCACCACCGGAACTCGCGCCAGTTCCGGGTCTGCCTGCATCTCACGCGTAAGGTCGACGCCGTCCATTACGGGCATCTCACAGTCCGCCACCACAACGTCTGGGCGGTTAGTCCGCACCCGTCGCAAGACGTCCATCCCATTAATCGCCATATTTACGAGGTGCCCGTGCGCAGCAACAAGCAGGGCCAGACTACCAAGAGCGGCCGTGCCGTCATCGACCAACAGAACAGAAACCACGTGTTCCTCCGGTGTCCGGCATGGGATGCTTCGACGATTAAGTGCCGCCGCTAGCACGGTCGCTGCCCGGCCGAGAACGAGAAGGCTCCATTCCCGCGGGTCGAACAACACAACCTAGCGAACAGGCGCCGATTGGTCGCCGATAGCAATGAACGCATCGACTGAACCCTCATCCAACGACGGCGCTCCGGAAGTCCGGGGTGCCGATAGACGGCGCAAAAGCGACGCGTGGAAGAGCGCTGCACTCGCGTTCGCGGATCACGCACGGCTGGCAGTCGCCGCGCACCATGTCAGCGAGAATTGTGCTCATGGCCGCTCGTCGCACAGGCTGTCGCCATCCTCATCGAATCGAAAAGTGCCGGGATGCGCGATAGCGCATACAGTGCTGCGGCATACCTAATGTCGTTTCGGCTGCCGGTGAAAATCCTGGTCTCGCTAGCCGTCACTACCCTACCGTCGCGACCTCTCAAACTCCATGCGAAGCACTGTGTGCCCGGCGGCGGTCCTCCGGCGGGCGATCGGTCCGCAACACCGGTGTTCGCGACTGCGATGTCCACCGCGCACGCTTCCTGTGCCAGCGCGCCTTCCGCCATCTCGCGCGCGACTTCCTCGCTGGTCAGGCCGAAGCGATCCATAGTTTCCTGCCGCACACCGAGAAAACCGGCCTTCCCCGACGGGGAATACGTAACGAATCCGACATCCAAACAGCTACCGCTTCCTGGTACCTCCGCGAGCACGGACGCTATCAGCCCGGCAGTACAAGACTCGGCCGTGGCAAGCTTGAGCCCTCTCGAGGCGAGAAAGCCAACGATATGGCGTGGAATGCTCACCGCATGCGCCCCCAACGACGACGCCACGCACTTTGGAAGGTGTTTCGCGCCGAGCCAACGGCGCTCAGGAGCTAGTTCATAGAACGTTTCTAATTGGCACCGAGACGCGATGCGAGGCACGACCACGGCCTGCTTCGGCGCCGACAAGCCCACCTCGAACGAGCCCGGCGCGCGTCAGCCTCCGCCGACGCCCTGGATCACCTTGCCGGTGCCGCCGCATATGGCGCATTGCTCGCCATCTGTCGTGCCCGCACCGTTGCACGCGGGGCATAAGTCCTCGCCAGTGCCAGGCGTGTCGGGCGCGGCTTCGTCGCCGGGCTTGAGGGGCGGTTCTTGAGCCATGATGTTCTCCTAGCTGACGACAGGGCGGGCAAGACAGGGGATGCCCTTCCCGAGGCAGCAAGCCTCGTTCCCAAAAGTTGGTGGCAGACCAGGTTGGCGACCGCGGCGACACAGCTCAGCTCCTCGCCGTGGTCCGGCTGCGGGTTCAGAGATCGCGATGTCCGCGCCCTCGCGCGCATAAGCGATCGCCACCTTGCGCGCGATGCCGCTGTCCCCGCCCATGATCAGCGCGGCCTTGCCGGCAAGACGCCTGCTGCCCCGGTAGCTCCCGGCGAGCAGTCGCCAGACTTGGTACAACATTCGCCGTGAGCCTGCGGACTGCAGACCCTCTCATTGGAGACGACACGTTCGGTTCCAGCCAAGTGATGGTCGCTTCCCGTGACATAGACCGAAGTGGATCTCGGCGAGTACGGCCGACCGCGACGGGCGCGGCGTCCCCGACCGAAGGTCGGTCGAAGTTACACCCTTCGTCGGCCATTTCAACTCGACGACCTTGCCTGGCCGCGACACGAATCGCCGGTTCGATGCCCTCGATCGTCACTATGATCTTAAAGGTACTCGTCATCGACGTCGGGTTTGGTCCCTGTCTTGTCTCGGGTCGAACCTCGCCGGCGTAGGTTCGGTCGCGACCGTAAGTGGGCAGCGGGTACTGAACTCTACCCTGAGTGGGTGAAGCAATTGGGTCGCAGCAGGCAAAACCCTGAAAATTCAGGCCCTGGGAAAAACGCTGCGAAATCGTGGGACCGAAGCGGGGTTTCGTTATACATCCACGCACGCGATCTCTTCCATCCGCCCGCACGGCGAAGGCCCAGCTGGCGCTATGGTCGGGACTGTGCGTTGGCGCCCTATCGGCAAAGATGGCAACGCCCTGACTATCGCGACCGACCTAAGTTGGCGCTAAAGCGACCCGGGCGAAAGGATGTAAGGAATTACAAAGATCCTCGCGCATGAGACGATCGTCGAGATTCTCGCCCAGGAGCCCGCGATTGCAGCGGCGGCCATGAAGTTGCTATGGGTGTGACGCGTTAGCACTTTCGAATAAAGGTACGGTCGTCGCAGCGCGCCAGAAAGTGAGCGGCCATTTCTGACGTTAATAGCACATCGTTTGTCGGCAAACCAACGACCCAGTCGCGCGACGGACGAAAACGAGGCACGGAAGCTCGCTCGCGGAACATTCATTGCTAATCCGATTGCGCCGTCCGAGGCCGCGCCGCGATTTTTGGCTGCCGACGACACATTCGCGAGCGGCAATTCCCGGAGGAAATGTGAAAGCGCTTAGATGGCATGGAAAGAAGGACATTCGATACGACACGGTGCCAGATCCTACGATCGAACATCCGCGCGACGCGATCATCAAGGTGAGTTCCTGTGCGATCTGCGGCTCGGACCTGCATCTTTTCGACGGCTTCATGCCCGGCATGAAATCCGGGGACATTATGGGCCACGAGTTCATGGGCGAAGTCGTGGAAGTAGGCAGTGCCAATACCGCGCTCAAGATCGGGGACCGTGTGGTCGTTCCCTTCACCATCATTTGCGGCGAGTGCGATCAGTGCAAACGCGGCAACTTCTCGGTCTGCGAACGCAGCAATCGCAACATGAACGCGGCGGCCAAATTGTTCGGCCATACTACCGCAGGCCTCTTCGGCTATACGCATTTGACGGGCGGCTACCCGGGAGGTCAGGCGGAATACGTGCGCGTGCCGTACGCGGACAAAACGCACGTAAAGATTCCCGAAGGACTCACCGATGAACAGGTGCTTTTTCTCGGCGACATCTTCCCGACCGGCTGGCAAGCGGCGGTGCAATGCGATATCGAGCCGACGGATATCGTAGCGATTTGGGGCGCCGGGCCGGTCGGACAGATGGCGATCCGCAGCGCCGTGCTGCTTGGCGCGAAACAGGTGATCGTGATTGACTGCGTGCCCGAGCGCCTCGTGATGGCGCGTGCGGGCGGTGCCGTTACGATCGACTTCCAGCAAGAGAGCGTTCTGGGCCGCCTGAGCGAACTGACCGATGGCAAGGGCCCGCAAAAGTGCATCGACGCGGTGGGCATGGAATCCCACGCGACGCGTTCCCTCGATTCGATCTACGATCGCGCGAAGCAGGCGGTGATGCTGGAAACAGATCGCCCGCATGTGTTGCGCGAGATGATTTACGTGTGCCGTCCGGCTGGGACGCTTTCCGTACCCGGCGTATATGGCGGTCTCATCGACAAGATTCCGTTCGGTGCGTCCATGAACAAAGGACTGACATGGCGCATGGGCCAGACTCACGTCAATCGCTGGACCGACGATCTGTTGCGTCGCATCCAGGAAGGGCAAATCGATCCGTCCTTCGTGATCACGCATACCGTGCCGCTGTCGGAGGGGCCCGGCATGTACAAGACCTTCCGCGACAAGGAAGATGGCTGCATCAAGGTCGTCCTGAAGCCCTGACGACCGGAAGGGCGACGAAATATGCCGAGTCGCGCGCTCGAACAACTTTTTTGAAGGTGCTCTCGATGAAATCTCTTTCCAATGCAAATCGGAAAAGCGGCGTTGAAGCCTCGAAAGGCGTGCTGCGGGCGGAGTCAGTGACCCGCGGGCTAGGTTGGTTCAGCCTCGCACTTGGCGTCGCGGAATTGATCGCACCACGCAAAATTGCGCGTGCAGTGGGAACGAACGACAGCGCTGGGCTAGTGCGCCTTTATGGTCTGCGCGAACTGGTATGCGGGATCGGTATTCTCGCGTCCCGCAACGCGAAGCCGTTTCTCTGGGCGCGCGTCGGCGGCGACGTGCTCGATCTGACGACGCTCGCCGCATCTGCGAATACCACCGTCGTACGAGATCAGAGCCGTGTGATGCGCGCCGCTGTCAATGTGATGGGTCTCACAGTGTTGGATCTATACGCCGCGCAACAATTTCGCCTGAAGCAAGCATCCCACGAGGCTCGTGGCGCGTCGGTCCGTGACTATGGGAGTCGTAGCGGCTTTCCTCGTACGCCAAGTGAGATGCGCGGCGCGGCACTGGCAAACTTCAACGTCCCGCGCGATATGCGAACCCCTGAGGCGCTACAGCCATACACACGCAGCAGGGAAGTCGCGCCAGAGAGCGCGGTCTGAACACCAGGGTGGCGGACACGCGCCCCGTCCGACTTCGCGAAGGCGATGCGCGATAAATGAGACTGTAACGATCTTAATCCGCGGCAACTGCCGGGGCCGTGCCAATTGTTGATTGCGGGCGTCTGTACCCGCGAAATTTGTCGAAGGAAATAGAAGCCAGCAGCGTGCCTCACGTTTGAGGTCCGCGGCATTCACGCTCTCATGAGTCTGCCACCGGAGAAGCCGATGCGGATATCCGTGGTCTTGCTGACGCACAATCGGGTCGAGCAGGCTCTCGCGACGCTCGCCACGCTTCTCGCGCTTCCCGATCGTCCGCCGGTCGTGGTCGTTGATAACGCGTCAACGGACGGCACCGCGGACCGGATTGCGCGGCGTTATCCATGCGTGAAATTGATACGCGCACGAAAAAATCTAGGAGCGGCCGGCCGCAATCTCGGTGTCGACGCTGTAACAACGGAATACGTGGCCTTCTGCGACGACGACATGTGGTGGAGAGCCGGTGCGTTGACACGCGCCGTCGCCATCCTTGACGCGTTTCCGCGTGTCGCCGTGCTGGCTGCGCGTATTGTCGTCGGCGAGGCGGAGGTGCTCGACCCAACCTGCGAGGTAATGCGAGCGAGCCCGCTCGGTGATGGCGGTCTTCCTGGACCGGCAGTGATCGGATTTTTAGCCGGCGCGAGTGTGTTTCGCGTCACGGTGTTCAGGCAAGTCGGTGGATTTGAGCCGCGGCTTTTCATTGGGGGTGAGGAAGAACTCGTAGCTCTCGATGTGCTTGCCCGTGGTCTCATGATCGTTTACGCGGACGACGTCGTATTGCACCACTATCCTTCCGCGCTGCGCGACAGCGCGTTGCGCCGGCGTCTACTCGCGCGCAATGCTGCCTGGACGGCATGGCTTCGCCTTCCGGCCGCCGAAGCTTCGGTCGTGACGCGCCGTGCGCTCGCCATAATGCACGCGGAAGGGGTGCTCCTGCGCGACGCGAGCGCAATGCTGGCCGGCTTTCCGTGGACGTTCGCACATCGGCGCGTGATCTCCGACGATGTGCGCCGCATGCGCGCGATCGTTCATGCAAAAGCCGGAAGGGCGGTTTAGGTCACGCGTTGCGTTCTGCTCTTCTACGTGAAGCAAGGAGGTCGCAAACCGGCATTCGTCATAACTTCGCCTTGCCAAACCCTGCGCGCGAAGCCGAGGAAATTGCATCCATCAGGCTTGGCGTCGGACATGTTGCTTCACGATCGTGAACAGGTATGCCGGGTCGAACGGCTTTCGCGAAAACGCCCTGCCGGACAACTCGGCAGGCGGCACCGCAGCTGACATGAGTCACAAACGGAATTTCTTTCAACGATGAGGGTGCTGTGGAAGCAGCGACAAAGTCGCGCACCGTCCAAGACTGGCATCATCCAATCGGAAATGAAGAGCTGCGGAGGATAAACCGATGCCGCTCCGATCGCCTCTGCACCGTTCCTGGTCGCTATCACCCGATATCCCTCAGCAACGAGAAGCAACTCAAGGACGGCCATGATGTTGCGCTCGTCGTCAACCAGCAGGATGATGCTCATGGTCACCGGTGCTTTTACGGTGCATTAGCTGACAGCAACGACCACTCCAATTGCTCGTTGGGACGATATGGGACCTGACGAACGAGTGATCGCCCCCGCACGCAAGTTCTTTTTCCTATGCGGGCCGCGGCTTACTGCCGAGCGTGCCTCACATAGCGGGCGACAAAAACGCGCGTCGTATCATCGTGAAAGCGCACCGCTACACGCTCGCCGCTTACGAGCTGCACCTGCCCCACGCCATAGCGACGCACGCGCACGAAGTCGCCCTGCTTGAAGGTGTTGGCGGGCCGCTTCGGTCTCTCTTTTCCCGCTTCGGCGCGCACCTGCTCGCGCAGTTCTCGGGGACTTTCCGTCACTGCCGGCGGGTGCAGGCAATTGTCGCAAATGCCGCATGTCTTGCCTTCGAGCTCGTCTTCCGGCATGCGGTACTCCACCGTGGCCTCTTCGCGAGGCGCGAGCGCGTACCCGTCGTTCGCATCGTCGGCGAAGTAATCGAGCAGCATATGCCAGCGGCATTGAGCGCTTTGCGCATAATTGATGATGCGCTCTAGGACGGCGCGGTCGCGCTCGGCGCGCGCCGCGAATTGGTCCACCGCATCATCGAGGCGCGCAAAGGCCGCACCGTCCTTGATGACGATCATGCCGCCGCGTCGCGTACGGCGCGTAATGCCGACGTCGTTGAGCAGCGTCGCCGCCACGCGCAGCTTGTTCGCGCCGATGGTCGGCAATGCTTCACGCAGGCGCTTCAACGGTGTTTCCAGTACCTCGCCCCTGCCCTCGCGCGCGAAGTTGCGCACGGTTTCCGCGACTCGGCGAATCGTCTCCGCGCTCGGGTAGCGCCCGCCTAAAAAGAACTGCTGCACGTGCTTGTCCTTCAGTTCGAACAACAGGATGCAACGGGCCGCCTCGCCGTCACGGCCCGCGCGCCCGGCCTCCTGATAGTATGCGTCCAGACTGCCAGGCATCTGCGCATGGATGACAAAGCGAATATCCGGCTTGTCGATCCCCATGCCGAACGCGTTTGTCGCCACCATCACGCGCGCTCGGCTCGCCATGAACGCATCCTGCGATTTCGAACGAGCGCGCGCGGACAGCTTACCGTGGTACCGCTCGGCCACGACGCCCGCAGCGACGAGCGCCTCATGCAACGCCACGCATTCCGAGACGGTCGCGCAATAGACGATGCCGCTTCCTTGCGTCGTGCTCGCCAGTTCGATTGCGCGCGAGCGCTTTTCGGCGGGACTGGTCAGTTGCTCGACTGCGAAACACAAATTTCTTCGGTAGACGCCTGTGTGGATGTGGTTGGGGCGTCGCATCTGCAGCTCGCGCACAATGTCTGCGCTGACGGTAGGCGTGGCGGTCGCGGTCAGCGCGAGCACTGGCGGCCGGCCGAGCGCCTCGACGGCATCGATCAGCTCGACATACGCTGGCCGGAAGTCGTGGCCCCATTGCGAGATGCAATGCGCCTCGTCAACCACGACGAGCGATACCCCCACCGCGTTGGCAGCCGCGAGCGATGCCGCGAAGTCCGCATTGACGATCCGTTCCGGCGTGACGAACAGAATTCGGATCGTTCCGCTCATGACGGCTTGTATCGCCTCGCGCTCTTCGGTCGCGGTTAGCGTGCTGTTGATGACCGCGGTAGCGACGCCGGCTTCGCTAAGCTTGTCCGCCTGATCGTGCATCAGCGAAATGAGCGGTGACACGACGACCGTCATACCGTCGAATTGCAGTGCCGGAAGTTGGTAGCACAGCGATTTGCCCGCGCCCGTTGGCATGATGGCGAGCGTATCGCGTCCGTCGAGCACACTGCGGATGGCTTCTTCCTGACCGGGTCGAAAATGCGGAAACCCAAAGACCTTGCGAAGCGCGGCTTCGAGCTTGTGGTCCAGGGACGTGCGCGTGTGCGCGCTTGGCTTGCGGCTTTCGCTCATGACTCGGTCTTGTGGTGCGGCTCTCGTGATGGCGCAAATGCGCTCAGTACTAGAACGCTGCGATCTGCGACGGGTGCTTCGAGCGCACAAAATCCAGTGGAGACACTCTTACGTCGATGCTGTATGGGGAAGCCGACTTCGCTTAGCCGCCCTCCGCGCTGCGAAAGCACATCCGCTTGGCAGGCGGCGCGACGGCCATACCGGTCCGTGCGGATCGCGATCCCGAATCGAAGGCCGTCGAACCGCGCAGTGACACCACCTCCCAGCGTCCTATCAATCGATTTTGTTAGACGCGCCCCTTAAATTCCGCTTGCTCGATACGGATCTGCACGGCATGGCCGTCCTCCCACGCATTGGCCCCTGGCGCTACATCAGGCATCGGAATGTCATAGCGCTTATGGCGACGCTCTTCGGTCGAGATGCCGAGCTTGAGATCGCGTGCCTCAACCAGCGACGGATTTATCTGTCCATCCTGGGTGAACCCCATCATCAATTGCGGCGCGCCGTACGGAAAGTCGTCGCGATCGTACTGCCACGTGTGAAAGGTCTTTCCGTAAGTGGTGACAAGATCCTTGAAATACGCTCGCTCTGCCAGCTCGGGAATGCCCGGCGCGATTAGCAGACCCGACTTCACTTCGTAATGGTGGCTGTGCCAGAGCTGCTTTTCGTTCGCCGATAACTGAAGGAATCGCTCCTCGGGGATGATGTATTCGATGCCGATGAGCCGCGCATCCGGCCGGTTCGAATCAAAGATCACGCATTGGTGAAGGTCGTGACGCAAGTGGATGCAGAAATGCGTCGCCTCGACCTGACGGCCCATGTCGTCGGCGTACATGTGAAAACCGTTGAGATAGGCGCTCATCGCGGCAAGCGGGTACTTCGGCTGCACCGCACCGGCTGCGACATCGAGAACGCGGTGCTTCAGCGAATGCCGTGCACCGACGCTTACAATGGCAAAGGCCTTTCTTGCCAGCATGAGGCCGACTGTGGCGGCTGCACCGGCCGCTACGCCGATCAAAAGCGTGAGACGGCCGTCCTCCTTCTGGCAGTGAGCACACGACGCATTATTTCTCACCATCGGGTTACCTCGTTGGGCTTTCTTGCCGACAAGGAGACGGGCGTCAGCGGCTCGGCATCAGCGGACCTTTTCGGCAAAGGACCGGGCCGGTCCCGTGGATCATAAAAAGGATCGGCCCCGGCGTTTACAGCTGGATCGGACGGCATGACGGCGCTCCCAAATACGACGATGCAATACCGTAACGCATCGAGCGTGCCCGCACTTTCGTGCGATAAGGTGCGAGAAGCACCCCACGCGTCGTGTGCAAGAGCAAACCTCCTGTGTAGGGCCGCGTGGCCCCACAGCGTGCGCCTCGATGGTGACCAGGCGTGCGGCTAGAGGTCCCCTCCCTTCCGACTTATGTAGTCCGCCGTCGACCAGTACGGTTTGCGGTTGTAATACTCGTGGAGCGAGGAGCCCCATGTCGTATCGGCCATTGCCGGCCAATGATCCTTGTCGAATCCGGGATCATCTTTGATGCGCTCCGCGGCGATGTCGACGCGAAAGCATTTCTCATCGGTATCGAGCGTTAAGGCGTTCCACGGAATTGCATGAAGAGTATCTCCTATGCCGAGGAATCCACCGCTAGACAGAACGGCATACGCTACCCGACCGCTTCGCACGTCCAGCATGATTTCCGAAATTTTTCCGACGTCCTCGCCATCCGAGGTGATGACTTTAGTGTCATCCAGTGAAGATGCCGCCATCACGTCGGGGCCCGGACCTTCGCCCACGCCGCTTCCGACGATGCCAGCGCCACCCTGCGCTCCCGACCGCGGAGATGTAACGTCAACGGGTGCCATAGTTTCCTCCTGGAATGGATTTGCACGTTCGGACTCGGACGCTTTGCGCGACCGTTTTGCAGGTGCGTTCGATTGCAAGACCCTCGTCTTTGGTCGTCCGCTTCCTACACGCTATTGCCGCAACGATTGTGCCCAAACGTATCGCGCTGGTGTCGTGCGCAAGGGGCTCGCCCGCAATTGTCGTCCTTTACTGCACGCCCTTTTTGGCGGCGAGGTCTTGCGCCATCTTCAGAGGTTCCTGAATTTCAGGCAGCGGCTTTTCAGCCGCCCTCTTTAGGTCTGCGTTCTGTCCGCTCTCCGCTTTTTTCTTGAACGCCTTGAACCCGACATCGACGCCGCTTGCTCGAATTCCGTGTCGGTGGCGGGCAGATCGTCGGCCATTGTCGAGCTTGCGGCCTGTGTGGACTGCGCCGAAGACGCGCGTGGCGAGATCACCGCCAATAGGATAATGACTCTCCTGTTCATGGCATGCTCGCAACGAGTAAAGGGGCTCCGCCTTCAGCAATAGCGATGCCACGCGTCCGTCGCGCGCGACTCTATCCACCTGATGCGTTTGAACTTTGCCGGGTTGTCGCTGGTAAACGCTTTAGCCGGGTGATACGCGTCGACCCGATCTCGGCGACATCTCCGACGCCCTCACGTCGGAGAGCGTCGAAAAAACATGTGACCGGCGAACAGACTTAACGGTAGTTTTTACCTTTCCCAATTCTGGCCGACCCGGCGCTATTTATTTCTGTCAACTTTTCCGCGCTCGACGCGTTTATACGAACGTCTTGCGAAAAACGTACCAACTTCTCCAAAATCACCGTGGCATTTATCCATTTTTCCGATCGCGCATCCATCACCTTGCTTGTTGCACCGAGCAGGGTTCAACTGGCGAAGAGCCACGAACGGTTAGTCAAAGAAATACGCCAAAGCCTTGTTGCGACGGCTGCACTCGCCGTCGCCGGCATCATCGGTGTGGTGCTGCTGGAGTTTTGGGAGCTGCCCGACGCGACCACGCTCGGATTGCAGGAAATTTTAACTGTTATCGTCTTCGCGACCTGCACACTCCTGATGTACGAACGCGGCGAACGTAAGCTCGCGTTGTATTCTTTAGAGCCGGCCGATCTCACGATGTCCGGCGAAATTCGTGCGCTGTTGAATCGCTTGCCGGGGGGCCGGGCCTATCAGCAGGCGGTCGAGGCAGAGCAGCGCTCATTCACCACCGGCGAGCTTGAACTACTCCGCTCGCGTGCGCGCGCATACGAAGATTTCGCCGACTGAGAAACGACGGCCGACCCGGCAGCGCTCCCGATTTTGCCAGACAACGCGGGCTCAGGCCCGCGTTTTGCATTTCGGCGCGGGATCTAACGACGACAATGCCGGAGATCTTAAAAAGCTCGCTTCCCATGTCAGTCGTATCGCCGCACCTCGACGACGCTATTTTCTTTGCTGACGTCCAATCGCGGCGCCCAAATCCTCAATATCATTGCGCGGCTACTCTAACTTCCCGACCGCCCGCCCGGTGGTTCCTGATAATGCGTCAACCGGCGGAACCGCCGAGCCCGTCGCGCGGAGCTTCCCTACCGTTCATACGGTTACCGCCCCCGGCCATCCTCGGCGCGGCTGGGGGCAACCTTGGCGTCACACGGGTGACGACCGAATACGTCGCCTTCTGCGACGACGATATCTAGTGGCGACCCGGCGCGCTGACGCGGGCCACGGCAATTGCCGACGCGTCACCCCCAGTCGCAGTACTCAGCGCGCGCGAACGCCGGCTTTTCGTCGGCGGTGAAGAAGAACTTGTCGCGCTCGACGTATTGTCCAGCCAATGCAAGATCGTCTATTCCGACGACGTTGCGATCCACCATCATCCTTCCGCGTTGCGCGACAGCGCCGTGCGCCGCAGGCTGCTAGCACGCAATGCTGCGTGGGTCGCCTGGATGCGCCTTCCCCTGCTCGAAGCAAGGCACGCCACGCGTCATGCGCTCGATGTCATGCGACACGAAGGTTCAATGCTAAGCGATGCGCGAGCCATGTTGGCCGCACTGCCCTAGGCGCTCGCGAGACGGCGCGTTGTGCCCGACGACGTTTTGCTCATCGCGTGAAGGGGTCCGCGCGACGAAGCGCCGCTAGCCTCGTTACCCGTCTTCTACAAAACGCTGGGTAAAAAGCGCCACTGCTACTGCTTCGCATCGGTCACACGAAAATTGCTTTGGGATCGCAACGAACAAACGGAAATGCAACTTTCGTCCACGGTGGCACAACGAATGCTGAACGCGCTTTACGGATGCAGCACCCGCCCATCGCGCCAGTAGGTATCCACCGGGGACATCAACGTGAAGATCGCATTGATCAGTGAACATGCTTCGCCCCTCGCCGCCGCGGGCGGCGTCGACAGCGGCGGACAGAATATCTATGTGGCGCACGTGGCGCGTCAACTCGTGCGGCAGGGACATTGCGTCGACGTATTCACGCGTCGCGACCGGTCGCTATTACCAGTAGTCTCACGGTACGACGGCGTGCGCGTCATCAATGTACCGGCTGGTCCGCCGACCCAACTGCCAAAAGAGCAACTTCTTCCGTTCATGGAGGACTTCGCGCGCTTCGTGATCGATTTCTTCCGGCGTGAAGTCACGTCCTACGACATCGTGCATGCCAACTTCTTCATGTCGGGCCTGGTCGGCCTGCGGGTCAAAGAGGCGCTCGGCCTTCCGCTCGTCACGACGTTCCATGCGCTCGGGCGTGTGCGGCGCATTCATCAGGGAACGAGCGACGGCTTTCCTGACGCGCGCTTCGATATCGAAGACGCTCTCGTGCGCCGCTCCGATTCTGTGATCGCCGAGTGCCCGAACGACGTGACCGATCTCGTATCTCTCTACAACGCCGATTCCGCTCGCATCGATCTCGTGCCCTGCGGATTCGATGCCGACGAGTTCTATCCAATGGACAAGACGGTGGCCCGGCGCGAACTCGGCTGGCCATTGAACAGATTCATCGCTCTGCAGCTTGGTCGAATGGTGCCTCGCAAGGGTATCGAAAGCATAGTTCGCGGCATCGCCGAGTGCGAGCGGCAGCATAACGAAAAGGCCTATCTCTACGTGGTCGGCGGCAATTCCGACGACGGAAACGAGACCGCCACGCCGGAAATCGGACGGCTAGCGGCGATCGCGCGCGAATGTAACGTCGCGGATCGGATAAGCTTCCTTGGCCGCAGAGGACGCTCTCGTCTCAGACTTTTCTACAACGCCGCGGACGTCTTTATTACAACTCCGTGGTACGAGCCGTTCGGCATTACGCCGCTCGAGGCGATGGCGTGCGCGCGTCCGGTGATCGGCGCGGACGTGGGCGGGATTCGCTATTCGGTCGCGCATGGGGAGACTGGATTGCTCGTGCCGCCGAAGGACCCACGTGCGGTCGCAAATTGCCTGGCAACGCTCATGTGCGAGCCGCGGCTCGGCGAGCGCATGGGCGCCGCCGGCCTTTCGCGTGCGCGCTCGATGTTTACCTGGGGCGGTGTTGCGGAATCGCTGAGCGCGGTATATGCGCGCGTGGCGGGTGTGCCGGTCATCGCAAGCACCGGGCGCTTGGAAGCGGCGCCGGCTGCCGCCACCGGAGGCGCCTCTGCATGAGCGACGCCGCGATCTTTCTCGACAAGGATGGCACGCTGCTAGTAAACGTGCCGTATAACGTCGATCCGCGCGCCATGCGCCTTGCGCCCGGCGCGACAGAAGCGCTCGAGATTTTCGCCGAACTCGATGCGCCGCTTTTTGTGATCAGCAATCAGAGCGGCGTCGCCCACGGCCGGTTCGATATCTCCTCACTCGACGCGGTGGAGCTGCGTCTGCGTCAACTCGTGGCTTGCGCGGGCGCCACGCTCGCCGGTGTCTACTGGTGTCCGCACCATCCCATAGGCCGCGTTGCGCCTTACAACCGCGCATGTGACTGCCGCAAGCCCGCGCCCGGCATGCTGCTGCGCACCGCGCGCGAACACGACGTCGCACTCGAGCGAAGCTGGTTTGTCGGCGACATCCTGGATGATGTTGAGGCCGGCCGCCGAGCCGGATGTCGCACCGTGCTGATCGACAACGGCAACGAAACAGTGTGGCAACGCGGGCCGATGCGCGAGCCGCATGCGGTAGCCGCCGACCTGCGCCAGGCCGCACACGTAATCAAAGAAGCGATGCTTGCCTCATCTCGCCGGCGCGAGGTGGTGCGATGACGGCACAGCCGATTCCGATCGCCATCGACGCGCACGCTCGCGCGCCGGCGGTGCGAGGCGGGGGCGTGTGGGGCGACGATATTCGGCGCATCCTTTGTGTCCGGCTTGATAATCTGGGCGACGTGCTGATGACGAGCCCCGCGTTGCACGCGCTGCGCACGGCCGGGCCCGGTCGACACCTGACGCTACTCGCCTCGAGTGCGGGAGCCGCGGCGGCACGCCACGTCGACGCAATCGACGACGTGATCGAATACGCGGCACCGTGGGCCGGCCAGCGCGCGATTCCGGAAAACGACATGGCGATGTGCGAACTCCTCGCCGCCGGCGCATTCGACGCCGCTGTGATCTTCACCGTCTACAGTCAGAGCCCGCTGCCCGCGGCCATGCTGTGTCATCTCGCGGGCATCCGCAAGCGGCTCGCGCACTGCCGCGAAAATCCCTACGACTTGCTCACCGACTGGGTCGCAGAAACCGAACCGCAGCAGGGCACGCGACACGAGGTCGAGCGGCAGCTTGCCCTTGTCCAGCATGTGAGCGCACAGGCGGCGGATACGCGGATGCGCTTCACCGTATGGCCAAGCGACGAAGCCGCGCTCGCGAACAAGCTAGCGCAGCGCGGCATCGACGTGGCGTCCCCCTACCTCATGATGCATCCGGGGGCGAGCGCCGCGTCACGGCGCTATCCGTCCGAGCGCTTCGCCGAAGCCGCCAGGCGGCTCGCGGAAATCACCGGCCATGCGGTGCTCGTGACCGGCTGTGAGGCCGAAGCCGCGCTCACCGCGCAACTGAGCGCCGCGCATCCGAACGTGATCGACCTGGCGGGCCGGCTGGAATTGGGCGAACTCGGCGCGCTGATTCGCGGCGCGGGCGTGCTCGTGTCGAACAACAGCGGCCCGGTGCATATCGCCTCCGCTCTCGGCACGCCTGTTGTCGATATCTACGCGCTCACCAATCCGCAGCACATGCCGTGGCAAACCCCGCACCGCGTGCTGTATCACGACGTGCCGTGCCGCTGGTGCTATCGCAGCGTCTGCCCCGAAGGCCATCACGCGTGCCTTAACGGCGTCACGGCCGACGCGGTCGTCGCGGCCGCCTGCGAGCTTCTGGGCGAGCGGCGCGTCGTCGAAGAATTCGAAGCGTCGCCGCTCGCGACCCCCTGACCCCCGGGAACCATTCATGTACACACTCGGCATCAACGCGGTTTATCACGACAGCGCCGCAGCGCTGGTCGAGGACGGCGTCGTCATCGCGGCGGCGGAAGACGAGCGGTTCACGCACGTCAAGCACGCGAAGCGCCCTGTTCCTTTCTCGACATGGCAGCTTCCGTTCGATGCGATCGACTATTGCATGAAGGAAGCGTCTATCGAACTGGCCGATATCGACCATGTTGCGTATTCCTACGATCCGCGGATGCTTTCCGCGATGCCGTCAGGCTCGCGCCCGACGATCGAACTGCCGCTTAAACCAGACGAGAAGGCGCTGACAAACCCGTTCGATTCGCCCTGGGATCCGCTCTTCATCTGCTATATCGTGAATGCGAGAGCGCAGCTGATCGACGGTGCGCCGCATCATCTGCAAAGGCGCTTCAAGAGTGGCGGCCGGACACCACGCTTCGAATGGCATTACGTCGACCATCATCTTTCGCACGAAGCAAGCGCGTTTCTCGCGGCGCCTTTCACGGACACGGCTGTCCTCACAATGGACGGACGCGGCGAAGGCGTCACGACGAGCCTTGGGAAGTTCGTTGAAGGCGAGTACCAGCGGCTCAGGCAGGTCGAACTGCCTCATTCGCTTGGCCTGCTGTACGAGGCCGTGACCGGCTATCTGGGTTTCCTTCATTCGTCGGACGAGTACAAGGTGATGGCGCTCGCCTCTTATGGCAAGCCCGTCTTCGTGCGGCAGTTCCGAGAGATCGTGAAGTACCGGCAGGAGGGCACTTATACGGTCGACGCGCCGCGTCTTGTCGAGCGCTTCGGTCCCCCGCGCGAGCGCGGCGGGCCGCTCGAACAGCGTCACTTCGATATCGCGCATTCGCTGCAAGTGGTCCTCGAAGAGACCGTGCTGGAGCTCGTCCGCTGGCTGCGTACGCAGACGGGCCTCGATAGGCTCGCGATGGCCGGTGGGGTCGCGCTTAACTGCGTGATGAACGCGCGCGTGCGCGACAAGGGACCGTTTAGCGAAGTCTGGGTGCAGCCCGCCGCCGGCGACGCGGGCACCGCGCTCGGCGCCGCGCTATGGACCGACTACCGGGAACGGCGCAAGCTGGGCGAGACCCCGTGCCGCTGGACGATGAACCATGCGTACCTTGGGCCCGGCTACGCCGACGACGAAATCGAGCAGTTCCTCAAGTGGGCGAAGGTGCCATATCGGCGGCTGAACGATATCGCCAGCGAGACCGCCGATCTTCTCGCGGAGAACCGCGTGATCGGGTGGTATCAGGGCCGCACCGAGTTTGGCCCCCGCGCGCTCGGGGCGCGCTCGATACTCGCGTCGCCGATCGATCCCGGCATGCAGGCGAAGCTCAACGAGATCAAGGACCGCGAGGACTTCCGGCCGGTGGCGCCCGTCGTGATGGAAGAATATGCGGCCGACTGGTTCGTCGATGCGAACGTTGCTCCGTTCATGCTGTTCATCTTCGACGTGCGGCCGGGGAAGGAAAATCAGATTCCGGCGGTGCGCCATGTCGACGGCACCGCGCGCGTGCAGACCGTCAACCGTAGTCAGCATCCGCTCTACTACGATCTGCTTGCAGCGTTCAAGGCGCGCACGGGCGTACCGGTGCTCGTCAATACGTCATTCAATACGCGCGGCGAACCGATGGTGAATTCACCGCGGGACGCGCTCGAGTCGTTCTGGACGTCACCGCTCGATGCGCTCGTCATTGGCTCGTTCCTGGTCGAAAAATGCGGGGTACCTGCATGAGCACCGTGGTCGGCAACTTCGACATGTTCGACGAGGGGTCCGCAGGCGCCGCGCACCTCGGCGCCGTACCCCCGGAGCCGCGCGGCGAGATCGCCGATGTGTCGGTCGTGATCCCGACCTACCGCCGCCCCGCCCTGCTCGCGCGCTGCCTCGACGCCGTGCTCGCGCAGGCGCTCGCGCCCGCCCGCTACGAAATCATCGTATGCGACGACGGACCGGACGACGCCACGCGAGCTTGCGTGGAGGATCTCGCGCGCGTGCACGCCCAACACGGGCCATGTATTCGCTATCTGCCCGTCACCTCGACGCAAGGACCTGCCGGCGCACGCAATGCGGGCTGGCGCGCGGCGCGCGCACCGCGCATCGCGTTCACCGACGACGACACGTTACCCGACACGAACTGGCTCTCGGCCGGCCTGCGAGCGTTGGGAGCCGGAGCGAATGCGGTGTCGGGGCGTATCGTCGTACCGCTGCGCGATCGTCCGACCGACTACGAAACCGATGCCGCCGGCCTTGCGCGAGCCGAGTTCGCCACGGCCAACGCGTTCGTGGAGCGTGCGGCGCTCGAGCGTGTTGGCGGCTTCGACGAGCGGTTTACGTCCGCGTGGCGCGAAGATTCGGACCTGCAGTTCGCGTTGATGCAGGCAGGCTATAGGATCGATCGCGCGGCGGATGCTGTCGTGCTGCATCCGGTGCGGCCCGCGCGCTGGGGGGTGAGCATTTCGCAGCAGAAGAAGAGCCAATTCGACGCGCTGCTTTACAAGAAATACCCGCGGCTCTTCAGGCAACGGTTGCGCAGCATGCCGCCGCTCCTTTACTACGCGATCATTGCAGCGGCGGCGATCTGTCTATATGCGCTTGGCAACGGCCGCACGGGCGTCGCGTCGATCGCTGCGCTCGGCTGGCTCGCTCTGACCGCATGGTTCTGCGCCAAACGCCTCGCGACGACGGCGCGCACTCTCTCGCACGTGCTCGAAATGGCGTACACCTCCGTGCTGATTCCGTTTCTCTCCGTGTTCTGGCGGCTCTACGGCGCGGTGAAATTCCGCACTTTGTTCCTATGAATGCGCTCACCGAGTCGCTGGCGGACTTGCAGCGCATTGCGATCTTTCGCGCGCTTCAACTCGGCGACATGCTGTGCAGCGTGCCCGCGCTGCGCGCATTGCGCCGCGCGTGTCCGCACGCGCATATCGCGCTGGTGGGGTTGCCGTGGGCGCGAAATTTCGTCGATCGCTATGCTCCGCTGCTCGATGAGCTGATCGAGTTTCCGGGCGCCATCGGCTTCCCGGAGCAAGCGGAAACCGACGAGCACCTCGACGCATTTTGCGACGCAATGCGCACTCGCCGCCTCGATCTAGCGATCCAGCTGCATGGCAGCGGCGGCGTGGCGAACGATATCGTCGAACGATGGGGCGCGCGCCTCAATGCGGGTTTCATACAGCCGGGAGAAGCGGAGCACGGCGGCGTCTTCATTCCGTGGCCGGAGAGGTTGCCGGAACCGGCACGCTACGACGCGTTGATGCGAGCGCTTGGCAGTGAAGCGAGCAATCTGGATCTCGACATTCCGCTTCGCGCGTCGGACCTGCTCGAATGCGAAGCCCTGATCGACGCGTATGAAATTGATACGTCGCGGCTAATCCTGGTGCACGCCGGCGCGCAATTACTGTCGCGGCGCTGGCCGGTTGAACGATTCGCGCACGCGGCGATCGCGCTCGAAGCAGACGGCTGGCAGATCGCAATAACCGGCAGTCCAGGAGAAGCCGCGTTGACGGCGCGGCTCGCGGCGATGCTAGGCGATCGCGCGATCGACCTCACGGGCAAGACCTCGCTCGGCGCGCTGGCGGCGCTTGTCGGACGTGCGCGGCTCGTGGTATGTAACGACACGGGCGTCTCGCATATTGCGGCAGCGACACGCTCGCCGAGCGTGGTGATCGCGTCGGGCAGCGACACACACCGCTGGGCGCCGCTCGATCAGGCGCTGCACCTAGTGCTGGCGGACTATCCGCCGTGCCGCCCATGCGCCTTTCGCGAGTGCCCATACGGGCATCCTTGTGCGCTCGCCATCGGTGTGGACAAGGTCATCGAGGCGGCACGCGCGCAACTTGCGCGCTTCAATCTTCACTCGCACCGCGAACCGCTCGGATCAGCGTATGGCAAATGACCGCTCTCGCCGCCTGCGCGTGCTGACCTGGCACGTGCACGGCAACTACCTGTACTACCTGACCCGAGCGCCGCACGATTTCTTTATTGTCACGAAGCCCGGGCACCCGCCTGGGTATGCGGGTAAGGTCGGCGTGCTGCCGTGGGGCGACAACGTGCATGAGGTATCGGCGAGCGACGTCGCAGCGCACGGATTCGACGTCGTCCTATTCCAGCACAAGACCCACTGGTTCGACGACCGCCTTAACTTGTTGAGCGAAGCGCAACGGCAGCTTCCGACCGTCTATATCGAACACGACCCGCCGCAGGAGAACGCGTTCGAACAGCGACACTGGGTGGACGATCCGCACACGCTGCTTGTTCACGTCACGCACTTCAACCGGCTGATGTGGAACAGCGGGCCAACGCCGTCGTGCGTTATCGAGCATGGCGTCATCGTGCCTGACGGAGTGCGCTATGGCGGCGAGAAGGACCGCGGGATCGTCGTGATCAATCACCTTCGACAGCGCGGGCGGCGCCTCGGCTCTGACGTCTATGCGGACGTAAGCCGGCGCGTGCCGCTTGATCTCGTCGGCATGGACGCCCGGGCCGCCGGCGGCATCGGCGAGATCGGCAATCTGGATCTCGCGGCGTTCATCGCGCGCTACCGGTTCTTCTTCAACCCGATTCGCTGGACGAGCCTCGGCCTCGCGATCGTCGAAGCAATGACGATCGGCATGCCCATAGTCGGACTCGCCACCACCGAGCTCGCCACCGTCATCAGAAACGGCGAGAGCGGCATCGTAGATACAAACGTCGACGCGCTCGTCGATGCGATGACGACGCTTCTACGAGATCCTGCCGAAGCGCGGCGTCTCGGGGACGGCGCACGGCGTGTAGCGCTGGAACGCTTCAATATCGCGCGCTTCGTCCATGACTGGAACGACGCGCTGTATCGGGTGTGCAGCTAGTTCTGCGAGGAGTCAAAATGAGGGAAGGTTTTCGCAGGCGTATTCTCGTCACGGGCGGCGCCGGATTTCTCGGTTCGCATTTATGCGAGCGGCTCGTCATGCAGGGGCACGACGTGCTCTGCGTCGACAATTTCTACACGGGCACCAAGGACAACATCGCTCACTTGCTCGACACCGCGAATTTCGAACTGATGCGTCACGATGTGACGTTTCCGCTTTACGTGGAAGTCGATGAGATCTACAACCTCGCCTGCCCCGCATCGCCCGTGCACTATCAGTATGATCCGGTGCAAACCACCAAGACAAGCGTGCACGGGGCGATCAACATGCTCGGTCTTGCCAAGCGCGTGAAGGCGAAGATCCTGCAGGCATCGACGAGCGAAGTGTACGGCGACGCCCGCGTTCATCCGCAGCCCGAATCGTACTGGGGACACGTGAACCCGATCGGCCCACGTTCGTGCTACGACGAAGGCAAGCGCTGCGCGGAAACGCTGTTCATGGACTATCGCAGGCAGCACGGCCTGTCGATCAAGATCGCTCGCATTTTCAATACGTACGGCCCGCGCATGCATCCATGCGACGGCCGGGTGGTGTCGAACTTCATGATGCAGGCACTGGCGGGCGCGCCGATAACGGTCTACGGCGACGGTTCACAGACGCGCTCGTTCTGTTATGTCGACGACATGATTGATGCGTTCATCCGCCTGATGGAAACGCCGGATGATGTAACCGGCCCTCTCAATCTCGGTAACCCCGATGAAGTGTCGATGCTAGATCTGGCACAGCGCGTGATTGCGTTGACCGGCTCATCGTCGGAGATCGTATTCAAGCCGCTGCCGGTTGATGATCCGCTGCATCGGCGGCCATGCATCGCGCGCGCGATGGAGGTGCTCGGCTGGCAGCCGGTTACAGCGGTCGACGAGGGCTTGCTCCTCACCGCCCGTTATTTCCATGCGAAGCGCTTCGGGTCGGCGGCACCGAGCGCCCCCACCGCGGTCGCCGAACCGGCCAATGCGGCGTTTAGCCGGACCTGACTTCGATACGGCG
>NZ_JFHC01000096.1 GCF_000698595.1 Caballeronia glathei
GAAGCTGCAGTATGCGATGCAGGATCGGTCGGTGAACCCGCAAATCGTATGGAGTCGTTGATCCGTGCGTGCTAGGAATCTGCTCGAACCCAAAAGCAACACTGACGAACTTCGTACTCGGTCATGCTAGTGGCAAACGCATCGTGCAAACGCAACACCCGTTAATTTTCAAAGGCAACACTCTTTCATCAGCGCCGCGCATCGCGCCAAGGTCTTGGGCTATATCGACGCCGGCGTCGCGGCAGGTGCCAGGCTCGTCGTCGATGGTCGCGGCCACACTGTCGCCAGCCACGAACAGGGCTTTTTTCTCGGCGGCTCCCTCTTTGACGACGTGAAGCCCGATATGAGCATCTATCGGGAAGAGATTTTCGGGCCAGTCCTGTCGGTTGTTCGAGTGCCCGATCTCGCGAGCGCGATAGCACTTGTCAATGCGCACGAACTGGGAAACTGTGTGTCACTCTTCACATCGGACGGCAGCGCCGCGCGCGCGTTCTCCCGGCAGATTCAAATCGGCATGGTGGGTATCAACGTACCCAGTCCCGTGCCGCCTGCGTGGCATTCGTTTGGGGGCTGGAAGCGATCGCTGTTCGGCGATCACCACGCCTACGGAGAGGAGGCCGTGCGCTTCTACACGCGCTACAAAAGCGTAATGCAGCGCTGGCCTGACAGCATCGCCAAAGGCGCGGAACTTGCGTTGCCAGTGGTCTAGTAAGACGACCAGGCGTTGCGGCGCCTGTCTTCCATTCGAGCACGCGTATAGCAATGAGTCGGCGCCGACTCCGTAGAACGAGTCTGATTGCGCAATAGTCGGTGCGAGCACGACCGGCCACGCGCTCGCTTACTGCTTGAGACTGCCAACTCATGCTTGGCAACCTCGCCGCACAACTTTCTTTCGGCGGTGAGGCGACCAACTGCAAAATCTGGCGCCGACCCGGTCAACGACTACACTCACCGCAAGATCCGCGGGAACCACTTTTTTCCGTTTTTACCACCGAAGACGATCGCGCCAATGATTGCCGACAGGCCAGATCCAAGGACGAAATCCACTGCGCTAGATTCTCAGCCATGTCGCATCGCACCCTCCCGGCGCCGTTCAATACCGCCTCAGGAAAATGCTGTTTAGCTGTGAGACGTTTTGTCCATGTTTAACGGTCAACGTCCGGAAAACTTGAATGCCCCTCGAAGGAGGCAGCTTCGCGGGGACGGTGAAAGGCCGGAATTGACCGGTTTACTCTTGACGACCCTGTGTTAGTAAATACTAACTCAAAGAACTCTGTCGCCTCAAGCGAACTAACCCTCTCCTCCGCAAGGTTTCGTCGAGGCTGAGCGTGGCCGACACATCTCCGCTGCCCTGCGATACCCGTTTAAACATCGCTCGCTTAGACAAGTGTCTTACGATCTTCCCGATGGGCGACCGCCCGGGCCTCTTACAGCCGCACTCCATGCCACGTCAATCGACTGACTCCAGACGCGGTGCACATTTCACTATCATCTACTTCGCGGGATGAAGCCCGGACTGCCAGTCTTGACGACTTCGTTGAACCTCTGCTTGGTCTGAATTCGATTGATCTCGTCAAATGCGTCTGCCGGAAGCGCGGAGATGTCGAAATTTTCCCGCGCGCGGGCCGCAGTCTTTGGGGTGGTAAGCAAAGCCCCCCCGCGCTGCACCGCCCAGGCTAGCAGTACCTGTGCTGGCGTCTTTCCAATTCGCGCGCCAATCTGAGAAATGACTGGGTCCTCAAGTGGCCCCGGCCTTATTCCGTGACCCAATGGCGCAAAGGCCAAAAACACTACCCCTTTCTCCTTGCAGAATTCCAGAAGTTCCGTTTCAGGAAGATACGGATGTGCTTCGACCTGCACCACCGCTGGCTTGACTCGTGCCGATTCGTAGAGGGGTCGTAATTCGTTCAAGCTGATGTCAGACAGTCCGATGGACCGGCATCTTCCATGTTCGACGAGATCTTCCATCGCCCTCCACGTGTCGAGCAAGGTCACTCCTTTATCGTAGATGACATCCCCATTTTCATCGCGCGGGTCCTGCTCATCGCCTGGTTGGAATGCAAACGGCGTATGGATCAGATAAAGATCCAGATAGTCGAGTCCGAGTCTTTTAAGACTTGCCTCGAAAGCCCGTTCGACCCGCTCGGGACGATGATTGGAGTTCCATAATTTTGTGGTCACAAAGATCTCTTCGCGCTCGATCCCTTCAGCGGCAAGCCCCGCCCGCAACGCCTCGCCCACCTCACGCTCGTTCCGATATCGCTCGGCGCAATCGAAGTGTCGATAGCCGGCCGCAAGCGCATCTCTCGTGGCACTGGTAGTCATAATCGCATCGGCAATCAGCGTGCCAAACCCGACAGCGGGCATGCGGCTGCCTCCGTGGTTGAGCACTATCCTTTTGCTCCGAAAATCGGAAGACTCAATCATGACAACACCTCCACACTAACTCGTGCCCAGCGGCGAAGGACCGGCGCTTGAGCGTGCGTTTGTGGCGCCAGGTCCATGAACAGAAAAAGCGTCAAGGTAGCTGAGTCGGATAGCCGCTTCATAAGAAATCCTTAGTTAGAACACCGGTAAAGTGCCTACTGAGTCTCGCTATCCGCAGAAACGTGGAGCGAGGTTGATCGCCGGGCGCGACTAAGCGCTCGACCGCCTAGTCTAGAAGCGCGTGCGTAGCCCCACCGTTGCTACGACCTGATTCGCAGTCGAAGCAGCACCGCCCGCAGTGTTGACGAACGCGACGTAGTTATGGCCTATAACGTGCTGATACATTGCTTCGGCATAGACGTCGGTGCGCTTCGAAAACGAGTACACAGTCTGCAGATTGACCTGATGCCATTTCGGGTCCGAGCCGTACGGCGTGTTGCTGCCATTGCCAACATGGCCGTCCGTATAGGTGTATGCGATGCCCAGTCCAAGCGCGGGCGTCAGTGCGTATTTCCCATTCAGCTCGAAGTTGTCGAATCGCATGGTGCCGCTGTTGTTCCCATTACTCTGGCTGAACGAGGTCGTTCCCTGAAACTGGCTATGCGTATAGACAAAGCCGATCACCGCAGGGCCAAACGTGTAGTTTAAGCCCGCGCCGAAGGTGCGTTGAATATCGGCGCCCAATTGGAAACCGCCCGTTCCGTTGGCCGCCGATTCGTTGACGTCGACTGCGCCCGGACTTGTTGCTGTGGTGCCCGCCGAGCCGTTAATCTGCAAGTAACCCGCGGCAAAATTCAGGGGCCCGAACGCGTAGCTTGCGCCGACACTGTACGCTCGATTGATGGCGAAGTCGGTGCTGTTCGAAAACGCGTAGAGTCCACCGAACTTCAGGCCGCCGTAGTCGATGCTCGTGTACTTGACCGCGTTGTTCATGCGCACGGAATGATCCAGGTTGTCGTTATCGAACGGGTGTGCAAATCCCGCGTCGCCGAACGTGCCCGCCGTGCCCGCGAGCGGTTCGACGAAGTCGACCAGCAAATCGTACTGTCGGCCCAGCGTCACCGTACCGAACTGAGTGCTACTAACACCGACGTACGCCTGGCGACCGAACTCCCGACCGTCCTGGGCGAGCCTGCCGTTCTGCACGCTGAACCCGCTCTCCAATACGAAAATTGCCTTGAGACCACCGCCCAGATCCTCACCTCCCCTCAGCCCCCATCGACTACCGTTGATATCGCCGCTTGTCGCCTGAAAAAGTGAACCGCTCGTCGCACCTTTGACGACATTGTTCGTGTACATGAGGCCCGCGTCGATGAGTCCGTACAACGTGACCGAACTCTGCGCATTAACTGAGAATGCAACAAGCGCACCAGAAAGAGCGAGGACAACGGCAATTTTTTTCACAAGCGCCTCCGGGTGGAGAGAGCGATTCGCAAAGTGTAAGTAGGCGCCAATCCATGGCTATGTTCCACCGATGAGCCCTCCCGCCACGGCTTCCGGTGAGATTCGCACCCATTTTGTCAAAATGGCCGATGCGGTAGCTTTGGGAACAGCGTGAAGGCCCTTTAGTCCAGCAGTTGGGCGCTCCTTGTTGTCCGAAAACGAGATTTGCGCACATCGCGACGGCCTACCCAAGTTCACGGGGAACTTGAGCGATTTGGGTCTATTCCTAACGCGTCCGCCTTACGAACGAGATCGGGGAGCGCGCGCGAAGCCATCTTCTTCATCACGTGGCCGCGGTGAATCTTCACGGTGATCTCGCTTAGATTCATCTCGTACGCAATTTGCTTGTTCAGCAAACCCGCTACCACGAGTTTCAATACCTCCCGCTCCCGGGGTGTCAGGGATTCGTAGGATGCGCGAACGGTCGCCATTGCCTCTTCTGACGCGATTCGCTCGGCATCGCGCCTCAGTGCATGAGCGATGGCGTCCAGCATGTCCTGATCGCGAAACGGCTTCGGGAAAAAATCGAGCGCGCCCGCTTTCATTGCCTTGACCGTCATCTCGATGTCGCCATGAGCCGTCATGAACAAGATGGGCATACGCATGCCACAGCGGATCGCCTCTTCCTGAAATTCGAGGCCACTTTCACCGCGCAATCTGACGTCGAGAATCAGGCAACTGGGCGTGTCGTACTTCGGGAAAGCAAGAAAATCCTTCGGCGATTCGAAGGTTTCGGCATGCAGTCCGACCGAGCGCACCAGACCGTCCAATACAAACCGGATCGATTCATCATCGTCAATGACGTACACGACGGACGTCTTGTCTTCACTGCCGTTTCTGGTCGAAGCCGGATGCGGTTTTGAGGCCATCGTGCCTCCCTTGTTAGCCGGTACGTACGTGTCGAACTTCTGTTTAACCATGCAATAAGATTGCGGCGCGACAATAGTTTGCCTGCAGCGTTAGTTCCATACGAATAGTAGAATCCACGTCTTTCGCAGTCCTTTCAACGGAAAAAATATGTCATTTAATGACCGCGCGGGAGCGCCGTTGTTAAATGGCGTCGAGCAGCAATGCATCGCGCGAAAAGCTCCCCGCTAAGGTGCCACTAGAGCAGCCGGCTGTCTGATGGGACGCGCCTAAGCGCAGCGCACCTGTCCGGGTTATTTAAACATTGAATCCAAAGATTTGTGACGCAGGCTCCGCTTGACGAGTGGCCACTGGCCTTTGCATGATGGCCGTCACTTGCTTCCTGGGGAGTTTCATGAACTGGATCCGCGGGAACTTCTACTGGCTTCAGTCGATACAGATCGCTGCACAACCGATGGTGATCATGTCGATCCTGATGGGGGTAACGACAGGCTTGCCTCCAGCGGAAGACCCGTTTGCTTCGGCCATGTTCAACTCGCTCAAGCGCTTCGCTAGCGTTGCGGCAATCGGTCTCATCGAAGGGCTGGGTACTGCTCGCCAACATTTTCATTCGAGCATGCTCGTGGACCACCCGGGCAACAACGCACTTGTCACGGGCCAAACCATCGATGCAGTTCATGGTCTTGGTGAATTCCCGCATCGAGTCCACGAGCAGGCCGTAGTCATGAAGTCGGCGGATCTCTATCTCGTGATGGCAGGGGTCGCCCTCGCCCTTCTTCCCGTCATTCCGGTGTTACCAGTGCGTAACTATCCGCCATGGAGCACTACGCCCCCTCTTGGCGCTAAGGGACGACATATATGTCACCCGTGATCCGATTTCCTTTTAGAACACGTGGTCTTGTCGCGTGCGTGGTCACACTCGGCGTCGCCGCATGGGCTTGCGTAAGGCTATTTGCGCACTCAGATACCGAGACCACGAACGATGCCTATGTCACCGCCGATTTCACGCTGGTAGCGCCGCGTGTCGCTGGCCAGCTCTCAGAAGTATTCGTAGAAGATAACCAGCAGGTGAAAGCCGGGCAGTTAATGGTGCGTATTGATGATCGCGACTTCCGAGCCGCATTCATGAGTGCGCAGGCGGACGTGGCGGCAGCAAGAGCATCGGTCGCGAATTACGACGCAGAGATCGCGCGGCACCCCGCGCTTGTCGACCAGGCGCGTGCCACGCTTCGCTCAGTTGAAGCGGGGATCGAGTTTGCACGAGCGAATGCCTCGCGCTACCGGAATCTCTCGGAAACCGGCGCGGGAACGACGCAGGAGCATCAGCAAGCCTCGAGCGCGCTCGCCCAGCAACTCGCGCAGCAGTCCCGTGACCGCGCGGCACTCGTTGCGACCCAGCAGAATCTGGTCGTTCTGCGTACCCAGCGCGACAAGGCCGCGGGGGCGTTGGTCCACGCCGAGGCCGCTCTCGAGCAGGCGAACCTCAACCTGTCATATACGGAGATCCACGCGCCCGTTGACGGCAAGGTTGGACGACGTTCGGCGCGCGTCGGCGCGTTCGTCACAACCGGCGCGCCACTGCTCGCGATCGTGCCGCTGTCGGACGCCTATATCGTCGCCAACTTCCAGGAAAACCAGCTCACCGACATGCGACCCGGCCAGGCCGCGCTCATCAAAGTCGACAGCTTTCCAGGCGTAGTGATTCGAGGACATGTCGATAGCCTTGCCCCCGCTACAGGCGTGAGCTTCGCGCCTATAGCGCCTGACAATGCAACCGGCAACTTCACTAAGGTCGTCCAGCGCGTGCCTGTTAAGATAACAATCGACCGGGGACAACAGGCCGCGTCCGCGTTGAGCGTGGGGCTTTCTGTCGAAACAGAGGTCGCCGTTGGCAACCGTGTCGATACGCGGGTCGAAGGTGGAGTGGCCCATAGATGACCCGCGACGGCGTGGAGCTCACGCGAAACCGGGTACGTGAAGGCGTCACTAAGGAGCTGGACGTGGCTAACGCTTTCGCGCAGGCGGAGACGACCGAAAGTTTGATCCCGACGCTCGAATCGCGTAGCGAGCCCACGATCAATGGGATCGGCGTGTTAGAAGTACCCCCAAACTCATCACACTCTGCAAGATACTCGGCGGCGGGTGGGAGTCAACGTATGCCCGACAGGATGTTCCTCATTGACAAGATGGCGTTAAATAACCACTGAGCGTCTTATGTAGAAGCTGGTGATACGGCCCGCGGTCGCCGCAACTGGCCGGCCGATTGCCCCGAAAGATCGGCCTCGTTGAGATGGAAGCCAACTATCTCAGGTCTCACAGACGCGAACGCTCGGGAGCGACCAAAATCGGGAATGCGTGAACGATCGTTTTGGCCGACGACTTCCAATAAATAAAACATCGGCGAACGACCGCTTTCAGGTGCCCCTTCCCTGCAGGTGGACAAGTTGGTTTGATCATGTCAGTTTTCTCAAATCGACTGCCGCTGTCGTGTCGAAGCAATACCAGGAACAGACTGCGTCTTTTGCAAACGACCTCGTTGCCTGAGACGTATCGGGCGGGCCAAGATATGAGCCGCATAGGAGATCCCTATTTGAAAACCGGCGAACAGGCACGGCGCATTGAGCCCCATGCGGTAACGACGTAACGACTCACTAACAGACTCGTGGGGTTCTTCTCCCGTTCGGTCCGACCTCGTCTCGCTATCGCGTCGCGCGGTAGTTGGGATTCGGGACAGTCGGATCATCGGCATCGTAATGCATCTCGGGCAACAAGGCCGTTTGCGAAGACGTTGTAATCACAATTTGGTCTGATAGGCTGAGCAGAAGTCCTTTTTGTGAGAGTGAGAGCTGCGAGCGTCGATTGTCATTCGCACCCTGTTCGCACGGCGCCGTCTTCCTGCGAGCTTCAATCATGCCCGTGCCATTTGGCACCACGGCCACAGGTAATTTGCGCCAATCAACCTGACGGAGCTCTCGCGGGAGAAATGTACGATCTCCAGCGCAGGCCGAAAGGAAGGATTCGCTTTCGCATACGAAACCATGCCGCACGCGCGACGCCGGCAAAACGGGTTCATGAATCCCACTTCGGGAATTTTCCCGCTCCAATGCGCGGAACATCATCGTAAAGATCGGACTTCCAAGTCGCCCAGTTAAATTGCGATTTGTTCTCGCCGCGCAAGAATGTTTTTCCGCTCGAGTATTTGAAACCCCGTCAATTCACATATATTTTGGTCTATCGCAGCCGAAAAACCAACGTTCGAAGTTATGCATGAAACCTCGCACAAGTGTGTCGTTGTCGCCGCGCATCGCGAGTCGGAGGCGCCGAAGTCATGAAGGCATTTTCGAAGTCTCGGTTACCGCGTTGTTGTGACCACACTCTCGATCAAGTGCTCGGACGATGCGAACAAATTTGATCCCCGGGGACGGCTAGAGAACAGCCCTCCACCGGCCCTCGTGAAGGACGCAACATGGCCTCCCCAAAGAACGCGAGCACTCCTGCGCCGTTCACTCGCTGGCAGTTCGCACTGGGCACGTTCGCGGTCGCCGTCGCCAGCTTCATGAATGTGCTGGACTCGTCGATCGCCAACGTCGCGATTCCGACACTCGCCGGTGACTTGGGTGTCTCGGTGGATGAAGGCACGTGGGTCATCACGCTGTACGCCACGCCCAATGCGGTGGCAATCCCGCTGACCGAATGGCTCACGCAGCGGGTCGGGCAGGTAAAGCTTCTCGTGGTGGCGATCCTGCTGTTCGTGGTGTCGTTCACGATGTGCAGCCTCGCGCCGAACTTGCCCATACTGCTCGTGGCTCGCGTCATACAAGGCGCGATGGCTGGGCCGCTGGTGCCGCTGTCCCAAGTCAAACGACGCCAAGGGCGTAGTGATTCGGAATGCTCGCCCGTGCAACTTCTCGGGAATCAGCAGCCGATCCGGCTTGTCGTGCTCGCCAGGTGGGAACGGGTCGATGCGGCAAAATCCGTACGCGTTACCGACTCGATGTTCATGGCAGCCGCGCAAGGGATCGCCTCGGCGCCGTCAGCGTATATCAACGCCGGTATAAATCTGCTGCCGCCCGTGACCGCCCTGCGTGACATCGCGGTTTCGGTCTCTCTCGCCGTGGCACTGCAAGCGCACAAGAAGGTTCCGTCCTCGGGTTTGAGCCCTGACCAGACCAAAGGCCTGATTCGCGGCAAGGTCTGGGCGCCGCACTACGTGCCGTGGAGGAAAATCAAGAGTAGCGCGATATAAGCCGGTTGAACAAAACAGGAGTATTCCTTTGCTCGACACCATTCTTAACGGGCTGTTGCCGGTTGCGTTTGTCATCACGCTTGGCTGGCTATCGGCTCGCATAGGCTTGTTGAAACACGACGATGCCGACGTGCTGGCGACCCTGGTGATCCGATTCGCGCTCCCTTTCGCGCTGTTCGAAGGCGCGGTCAAGACCTCGCCGGACAAGCTGCATAACGTAGGGTTTGCGCTGTGCCTGACCCTCGGCCTAATGGGTACGTATGTCATTGCGTTGGGGGCCGGCCGCTTCGTGTTCAGACATGACTTGCGCACCGCCACCATGCAGGCACTGGTGTGTGCTTTTCCTGACATGGCTTACTTCGGCGCCCCGATTCTCGCTGCGGTATTCGGGCCGGAGGGGTTTCTGGCAGTGCTGGTCGGTAATCTCATCACCAGCATCTTCATGCTGCCGCTGACCATAGTCCTGACCGGATTGGGCGGCAAGAATGATATGGTAAAGGGTCGGCCGGACGTATTGCGGGTTTTCGGACAAAGTATGATATGCGCCGTCATCAATCCCATTGTCTGGCTGCCAGTCTCCGGCATGGTGCTCAGCTTCTGCCACGTCACGCTACCTCGACCGGTGCTGACCTCGGTGGACCTGATCGCAAAGGCCGCCGGTGGCACGTCGCTGTTTGCGCTCGGATTGATGCTTTACGGCGAGCGCTTTGTGTTCAACGCTAACGTCCTGGTGAATCTGGGTATCAAGAACTTCCTGCAACCCGCATTAATGGCACTCGGCGCCGTACTGTTCGGCGTAGTGGGCGCTCCTGCGCACCAGGCCGTTATCACAGGCGCCGTGCCGACCGCGACCGCGGCCGCTATGTTCGCGCTCAAAAGCAATACTTACACCGGCGACGCCACTGCGACGATTCTGGTCAGTACAATTCTCGGCGTCGTAACTGAGGGATTGCTGATCGCGTACTTCTTTTGATGATTCAGACGATCGGTCGCGAAACTTGCAATCCTGTGGGCCGGCATGCGCCAACTACTTCTTGGCACGCGAAGCTGAACAGGCAAGGCACCGAACCGCCGGCCCGGCGCGACCTTGGCCGCCTTGTTTACAAGTCTTCAGTCAGGTCGCTGTGGTCTTCGGCGCGCTGACCTTTTTGGTGGCAGCCTTCTTGGCGAGACCTTTCTTCACGACGGCATCGCTTGGGGCGTTAGCCGCGATGTCGATCAGAAACTTCGTCCGGTCGCGGACATTAGCGATCCGGGCCGGCGGACAAGCGCGCCCGCCACACTCCCGCCGCTCACGCAGCTTCTATTGTGTTGCATCGACCGGTTGAATCCGCAGTGCTTAACGGCCATTCAATCAAGCTCCGGAAACGACATATAGAAGGCAATGATTCTTCTCACGTCCACTTTTCGCGTTCGCCAATTCAAGTCTTAATATCGATGGTCGGGCGTGATGTAACCAATCGCCATTCGTTTCATTTCCACCGATTCAGATCCGCTATTGCGTGATCCTCCTCCCCATTGGGTGACGCATAAGCGCTTGAATTGTTCCTCGCTTCAGCCTCTTCGCGCTCCTGATCGAGCATCACGCGCGCCTGATTCGTGAGCTTCTGGAGGATGCCCGGCAACATCTCGCGCTCGGCGCGCGTGAGGCAGGACAGCAGACGCGCATTGCGTTCTTCGGCAACGGGAAAGACTTCGGACACCAGCGCGCGCCCTTCCGCCGTCAGCGTAATGACGACGCCTCGGCCATCGGTGGCGTCGGCTTCGCGCGCTAGCAAGCCGCGCCCCTCGAGGCCGCTCACCGTGCGGCTGGCAAGTCCCCGGTCGAACTGCGCGTGCTCGGCGAGCCGATTCATCGACATGCCGCGCTTGCCGTGTAACAGCGCGATGCAGCGCCACTCGTTCATTGTCAGGCCGAAGTTGCGTTCGTACTCACTCGACGAGCCCTTCGTGTAGATGTTGGTCAACTGACGCAACTGAAACGAGACGAGGTCGCGCAAATCGCTCAATGCGGGCGCGTCGTGAGCGTCCGCGACGGTCCGCCCGACCGCTTGTCCCTTTGCCTTCCGCACAGTCGCTCCCACGTTCACCTCCAACGGTCAAGGGCACGAATACACGCCCGATTTACATGACATCGTCACGTATTTTAGCAGAAGCGGGCGGGTTCAGTGATCGATGGACGGCCGTCATGCACCGCCCGGCGCAACGGAAAAGACGGCGCTCGCGGTCGCGACCACGTCGTCGGCACCGTTGCGCGCTTCCGCTCCGCAGAAGGCGAGCGTGCGGCCGCAGCGGCGCAGGTGCGCGTGCACCGCGATGCGTCCGGACGCCGGCTTCAGATAGTTCACGGTGAGGCTCGCGGTGCCGAGGTTCTCGACGCGACCACTGGCGCGCGTGGCGAGTCCCATCGCGGTATCGAGCAGCGCGGCGATCAGGCCGCCGTGGGCGTTGCCGTGGCGGTTGGTATGGCGCGGCTCCACATCGCACGCGAGCATCGCCCAGCCGTCGCCGTAATCGACCAGCTCGAAACCCTGTTCGATGCAAAACTCGGATTCGAGCGCGAGCGGCCGAGTCGACGCGGGCGTGTTCATCCGGCGGCGTTCGCGGCAGCGGCATCTTTGGCGCGCACGCGCATCGGATTCAGTCCGGTGCGCGCGACGCGGCTCGCGAGCTGACGGCCGAGCGCCGTTTCGCAGGCCTGCGATGCGGCCATCATCGCGTCCAGATCGATGCCGGTCGCGACGCCCATCGTCTCCAGCACGTTGACGAAGTCTTCGGTGCAGACATTGCCCGTCACGCCGCCGCCATACTTCACTTTAGCGGGATGGCCACCCGTGCCGCCGAACGCGACATCGAAATGACGCACGCCCGCGTCCAGCGCCGCCAGATAGTTGACGATGCCGGTGCCACGCGTGTCGTGGAAATGCGCGATGGTATGCACATCGGGGAACGTTCGCAGCGTCGCGCGGAAGAGTCGCTGCGTGCTCGCCTGCGTCGCCACGCCGATGGTGTCGCCGAGCGTCACGTGATGCACGCCGAGCGAGGCGAATCGCTCGACGTCCGCGAGCACGCTCGCTTCGTCGATCGCGCCTTCGAACGGGCAGCCGAACGCGACGGAAATCGTCCCAATCAGGCGAAAGCGGCCCTGCGCGGCGGCGGCCATCGCCTCGATGCGCTTCCATTGATCCGCGCGCGACTGTTTGAGATTGCGCTGCGAGTGCGCTTCGCTCGCCGACACGAGCAAACTGATCTCGTTCGCGCCGATGCCCGCATCGAGATCCGCCAGCGCGCGCTCGACGGCGCGCAGGTTCGCACAGGTCGCCTTGTAATAGACGCCGTCCAGGCGCGGCAGCGTGCGCAGGAGATCGGTCGCATCGGCGAATTGCGGAACCACTGCCGGATTCGAGTACGACGTTGCCTCCACGCGCGCGAAACCGGCGCGGGCGAAGCGGTCTATCAGCGCGGCTTTCTCCTGCGTCGGGATGAAATCGGTCTCGTGCTGAAGCCCGTCACGGGCGAAGCATTCACACAGAGTCAGGTCGGACATGGTTTTGCGTTGCTTGCGGAAATAGTTGACTGTCGAGCGAATCAAAACATCATTGTGGTTCAATGTCAACTAAATTGCGCGGGCTTGATGGCCGCTTCGCCCGTTGTTCAGCACCCTGCACTGAACGTCTCGACGCCATACCATACAAGCCCTTAAGCGAACTCTCCGTGTATCCCTGCGTCGATGCGCAACGCCAATCGAGAGACGACGATCGGGTTTGCAAGGACCCGATTCATCTCACTTTAGTTGTTTAAATCACGGATATTTGTTTGACTTTATCACGCATCGGCTTTACTCTTTGCCCATCGCTTCGACTCGACCAACCATGACTTCCACCGACAGCCTCCTCATCGAAGACCGCGCCGCCGTGCGCGTGCTGACGATGAACCGCCCTGACAAGCGCAACGCGCTCAACAACGAACTCACGCACGCGCTGCTCGCCGCGCTGCAAACCGCCGACCGCGACCCTTCGGTGAAGGCCATCGTCCTCGCGGGCGCCGGCAAGTCGTTCTGCGCCGGCGCCGACGTCAACGAATTCGGCGGCTTCGTCAATTCGGGCGATTCGGCCAATGCCAACGCAAACAGCGCCGCCCAGGCCGCGCTCGATCGCGCACATCTCACGACCAATCTGCATCGCGTGTTCTCGCAGATCGCGAAGCCGGTCGTCGGCGCGGCGCACGGTTACGCGATGGGCGGCGGCGCAGGCCTCGCGCTCGCATGCGACATGCTGGTCGCGGGCGTTAGCCTCAAGCTCGGTTATCCGGAACTGAAGCACGGCATCGTGGCCGCAATCGTGATGGCCAACCTCGTGCGCCAGGTTGGGCGCAAGGCGGCGTTCGAACTCGTATCGTTGGGCGAAGCCGCCGATGCTCAGCGCGCACTCGCGCTCGGACTCGCCAACCGCGTCGTCGCCGACGATGCCATGCTCGACACCGCCGTCGGCATCGCCGAAAGGCTCGCCGTCTTCGATGCGCCCGCCATGGCCGCCACCAAGCGCCTCTTCCATCGCGTGGCGGATCTGCCGCTGCAGCAGGCGCTCGATGCATCGCTCGATACGAATCTGATGATGCGCAGCTTCCGCAAGGAACGCGCGAACGACAAATGATCGAGACTCCGATTAAGCCGCTCGTCGGCGTCACCGTCATCGAGCTGGCGCGCGTGCTCGCGTGCCCGTTCGCGGACATGATCCTCGCCGAACTGGGCGCGACCGTCATCAAGATCGAGCAGCCGGGCACGGGCGACGAGACGCGCAGCTTCGAGCCGCAAGTAGGCGACGAATCCGCGTACTACTTCGCGTGCAACCGCGGCAAGCAGTCGGTCACGGCCAATCTCAAGACCGACGCGGGCCGGCGCATCGTGCGCGAACTCGCGCAGCGCGCCGATATCCTCATCGAGAATTTTCCGGTCGGCACGCTCGCGCGCTACGGCCTGGATCACGCGACGCTGCGCGCGGACAACGAACGGCTCGTGTATGTGTCGTGCACGGGCTTTGGCCAGACCGGGCCGTACGCGAAGCGCAAGGGCTACGACACCGTGTTCCAGGCGATGGGCGGCATCATGAGCCTGACCGGCGAGCGCGGCGGCGGACCGGTGAAGCCGGGCTTGCCGATCGCCGATCTGACGTCCGGCATGTGGATCGTCATTGGACTGCTGTCGGCGCTGAACGGACGCGCGATGACCGGCAAGGGCTGTCACATCGATTTCTCGATGCTCGACGGACAAGTGAGTCTGCTCACGCTCGCGGCGGGCCGCTACTTCGCGCTCGGCGAAGTGCCGCCGCGTCTGGGCACCGAACATCCGGGACGCGTGCCGTCCGCGACTTTCGCGTGCAGCGACGGCGCGTTCGTCCATATCACGTGCAGCGATCAGCACTGGCTGCCGCTGTGCAAGCTGCTGAAGCTCGACACGCTCGCAAGCGACCCGCTGCTCGCGACCAACGCGGGGCGCGTGGAGCATCGCGAACGCGTGATGGACGCGCTCACGCAGGCCATCTCCGGCTGGACGCGCCAGGCGCTGTGCGATGCCTGCGACGCCGAAGGCGTGCCCGCCGGCCCGATCAAGAACGTCGCCGAAGTGCTCGCCGATCCGCACGTCCGGGCGCGCGGCATGGTGAGTGAATTCGAGCATCCGGGCGTCGGCACCTTCGGCGCGCTGCCGCTGCCGTTCAAGTTCGATGGCTTTGCCAATCCGGAAGTCGTGCGGCCGCCGCTGCTCGGCGAGCACACGGAGCAGGTTTTGCGCGAGCGGCTCGGCTATGACGCGCAGCACATCGCCGCGCTGCGCCGCGACGGCGCCATCTGAACGATGCATGGACGCATAAGGAATACCAAGGGGACACCATGACTGATGACCAAACGCTAATCGTCGAGCTCCTGGACGGCGTGGCCGAGATCGTTCTCAACCGGCCGGAGCAGCGCAACGCGCTCAACGCGCCGATGTGCGACGAGCTGCGCGCCGCCGCCGTGCGCCTGCGTGCCGACGAGTCGATCCGCTGCGTGATCGTGCGCGCGAACGGCCCCGTGTTCTGCGCGGGCGCCGATCTGAAGGAACGCAAGGGCATGAATATCGACGATGTGCGTGCGCGCCGCCTGAAGGCCTTCGCCGCTTACGATGCGCTGGAGAAGATCGGCAAGCCGTGCATCGCGCTGGTCGAAGGGCCGGCGGTCGGCTCGGGCGGCGAGATTGCGATGGCGTGCGATTTCATCGTCGGGACGGAAAAGACGAGCTTCCGCACGCCCGAGGCGCTGTGGGGCACCGTCGGCGCGACGCAGCGCCTGCCGCGCGTCGTCGGCAAGCGGCTCGCGAAGGACATGGCCTACACGGGCCGCAGCCTGTCCGCCGAGGAATCCTTGCAGGCGGGGCTCGTGTCGCGCATCGTGCCGGCGCACGAGGCGGTGAAAGTCGTACGGCAGATGGCGCGCGACATCGCCGCCGCGTCGCCGCTCGCGATGCAGCTGACGCGCGATTGCATCGATCGCGGCGTGGAGAGCAATCCCGCGGGCGCGCTCGCCATCGAAATCCTCGCCATCGATACGCTGCTGCAAAACTCCGACTGGAAGGAGTCCATTTCGAGCTTCGGCCAGCGTGGCGACGGTGCGCAAGACGATCAGAACAACGGAGCACGCCATGCATGACGATTACGCAGCCTATGCCGAACGCTTCGGCCTGACGCAGCCGGTGACGCTGCCCGTGATTCTTGCCGCGCGCGCCGCCGCGACGCCCGATGCCGAAGCGCTCGTCATCGACGGTGAGCGCATCGATTACCGCGCGCTCGCGGAGCGTGTGCAGAGCGCCGCCGCGCGCATGATCGCGGCGGGCGTGCAGCACGGCGAGCACGTCGGCATTCTGATGGGCAATTCCATCGACTGGGTCGTGCTGTTTTATGCGGCGTCGTCGATCGGCGCGGTGACGGTGCCGGTCAACACGCGCTTCAAGCTCGACGAACTGAACTATTGCCTGAAGCAAGGCGACGTGCGCGTGCTGTTTTACGTCGATACGTTCCTCAACATCGACTATTCGCAACTGCTGCGCGACGTCGAGCCCGCCTTCGATGCGACGCTGCCCGGCGACGTGCTGCCGCTCCTGCGCCGCGCCGTCTTGATGGGCGGCACGGAACGCGCGCTGCCCGCGGGCGCCGAGCGCTTCGAATCGCTCGCGGACACGCCGGAATCGCGCGCCGAAGCCGTCACCCGCGCACACAGCGTGACGCCCGACGACACGCTGCTGGTCCAGTACACGTCCGGCACCACGTCGTTTCCGAAGGGCGTGCTGCTCCGGCATCGCAATATGTTGATGAACGCGGCGGCATCCGCGCAGCGCATCGGCGTGCGGGCGGACGACCGCTATTTCAGCGTGCGGCCGTTTTTCCACGTCGCGGGCACGACCATGTCGCTGCTGGTTTCGCTCGTGTCCGGCGCGTGTCTCCTGTCGGTGCCGTCGTTCGATGTGCCGAAGGTGCTAACCATCCTCGACGAGGAACGCTGCACGCTCACGTCCGGCAACGATACCATCTTTCTGATGCTGATGAGCCATCCAGAATTCAAATGCGAGCGCATTCACCTGCGCGGCGGCTGGGCGGCGGCAGGCCCCGAGATCATGCAGAAGATCCACGACGTGATGGGCGTGAAGCACATGGTCGGCGCGTATGGGCAGTCGGAGGCATCGCCGAACGTCGTGCTCAACGACTGGCGCGATCCGCTCCAATTGCGCGTGGCGGGCTGGGCATCACCGCATGCGGGCATCGAAATTCGCACGGTATCGACGGAAACGGGCGACGTGCAGCCCTCCAATGCGCCCGGCGAAATCCAGGTGCGCGGCTGGAGCGTGATGAAGGGTTACTACAACAAGCCGCAGGAAACCGCGAAGGCGTTCAGCGAAGACGGCTGGCTGCGCACCGGCGACCTCGGCGTGATCGATGCCGACGGCCGCCTGCGCATGCTCGGCCGGCTTAAGGACGTATTTCGCGTTGGCGGCGAGAACGTGGCGCCCGCCGAAGTCGAGGAAACGCTGTTCGGGCATCCCGCCGTGCAGCTCGCGCAGGTGGTCGGCGTGCCCGATCCACGTCTGGGCGAAGTGGCCGCCGCGTTCGTGGTGCTGCGGGTGGGCGCGCAGGCATCGGGCGAAGAGCTGATCGCGTGGTGCAAGTCGCGCTGCGCGAACTTCAAGGTGCCGCGCTATCTGCGACTCGTGCAGTCATTCGACGACATCGGCATGACGGGCAGCTCGAAGGTTCAGAAAAACAAACTGCGCGACTACGCGATCCGCGAGTTCAATCTCGCGTGAGTGCGGCGCGGACGGCCGCGGCCATTCGCGTGTCGCCGCCGAAAAGCCATTTATCAAGGAGGAGACAATGACGACGTACGCATCCGACGCCGTCGGGCTCACACGCCCGGAAGAAGCAGTCAGCGAATCGACGTATCGCAAGATCAACCGCCGCATTCTGCCGCTGCTGTTCGTGTGCTACATCATCAATTACATCGATCGCGTGAATATCGGCATCGCGCAGATTCAGTTCAAGGCGGATCTGCATTTCAGCGATCTCGTGTATGGCATCGGCGCGGGGCTGTTCTTCGTCGGCTTTCTGCTGTTCGAGGTGCCGAGCAATCTGTTGCTCGCGAAAATGGGAGCGCGCCGGACGCTGCTGCGCATCATGGTGCTGTGGGGCGCGGTGTCCGCCGCAACCATGTTCGTGCGTACGCCGTTCGAGTTCTACGTTGCGCGCATGTTGCTGGGCGTGGCCGAAGCGGGGTTCTTTCCCGGCATCATTCTTTACCTGAGCTACTGGTTCCCGGCCGAACGGCGCGCGCGCGTGACCGCGCTGTCGTTCGTCGCGATTCCTGTCGCAACGATGATCGGCGCGCCGCTCTCCGGCTGGATCATGCACAGCTTCCATCAGTTTCACGGCCTCGCGGGCTGGCAGTGGATGTTCCTCCTCGAAGGCCTGCCCGCGATCCTGCTCGGCATCGTCGTGTACTTCCGGCTCGAGGATCGTCCTGAAGCGGCCGCCTGGCTCACGGCGGAGGAGAAAGCGAGTCTCGTCGGCGTGCTTGCGGCCGAGCGCCGTCAGCGCGCGACGCACGGACACGGCGGCATGCTCGCCGCGCTGCGCGACTGGCGCGTGTATATCGCGGGGCTGGTGTCGTTCTGCGCTTACGTGCTGGCGAGCACGATCGCGTTCTTCGCGCCGATGGTGATTCAGGCGACCGGCGTGCACGACGCGTTGCAGGTCGGCCTGCTCGCCGCGATACCGCCGGTCGCGGGCATCGTGACGATGGTGATCGTCAGCCGCCATTCCGACCGTGCGCGCGAACGCCGATGGCATGCCGCCGTCCCGCTGATGTGCGCGGCGGCGGGCCTCATCGCCCTGCCCTTCGCACGCGGCGATCTGATGTTCTCCGTGTTGCTGCTCGCCATCGCGACGTCGGGGCATCTGTCGAGCCTGTCCGTGTTCTGGACCATTCCGTCGACCTATCTCGGCTCGACGAGTGCGGCGGCGGGCATCGCGCTCGTGAGCAGCATCGGATCGCTCGGCGGGCTCGTCGGCCCAAGCATGATTGGCTATGTGAAGTCCGTCTCCGGCAGTCTGACCCTCGGCATCCAGTTCGCGGGCTGCCTGGTTCTCGCGGGCGGCGTAACGTTGCTGATCGGTATTCCAGCGCGCCTGCTGGCGAGCGGCCAGTCGCGATAGATAGAAACTCAGATTTCGAAGGGACTACACGATGACACCGACCAGACTCACCCGCATGCTGAACATTCGATATCCGATCATCCAGGCCGGCATGAGCTGGGCGTCGTCGAACGCGGCGCTGCCTGCCGCCGTCAGCAACGCGGGCGGCCTCGGCGTCATCGCGGCCGGGCCGATGTATCTCGATGATTTCCGACAAGCCGTGCGCGATGTCAAGGAAGCCACCCACGGCGCTACCTTCGGCGTGAACCTGCCGCTGTACCGGCCGGAGGCGGCGCTGTTTCTCGATGTCATCGAGGAAGAGCGCGTGCCGGTCGTGTTCGCATCGCAGGGCGGGCCGAAGGCGCACCTGGAGCGTTTTCAGCGGATCGGCACGCGCTGGATTCATGTCGTCTCGACGCTCGAACATGGGCGCAAAGCGGCTTCCGCGGGCGTCGATGGGCTCGTCGTCGTCGGCGCGGAAGCGGGCGGCCATCCGCCAGCCAACGGCGTGAGCACGCTGATCGCCGTGCGGCGCGGGGCGCAGGAGTTTTCCGTGCCGATCGTCGCGGGCGGCGGCGTGGCGGACGGCTTCGGCATCGCGGCTCTGCTCGCGCTCGGCGCGGATGCTGTGCAGCTCGGCACGCGCTTCATCGCGACGCGTGAATCCGGCGTGCACGAGAACTACAAGCGCGCCGTGTTGGAAACCGAAATCGATCAAACGGTGCTCGTGGGCGTGCGTCAGCTTCCGGTCCGCATGACGAAGAACCAGTTCGCCGCCGACGTCCTGCATGCCGACACGCACGAAGCCGATGACGCCGCTTACGACGCGCTCTTCAAAAGCAGCACGCTGAGACAAGCGGCGCTCGATGGCGATATCGAGCGCGGCAAGGTGGAACTCGGCCAGTCGGCGGGCCTGATTCACGATATGCCGGCCGCGGCGGATGTCGTGGCGCGGCTCGTCGAGGAGTATCGCGACGCGGTGGGAAGGCTCATCGTCTAAATGTGGCAAATTTACACTCACGCCGATTCATAAATCATCTATTTCGCATACCTAATGCCAATAACGGGGACTTGGAAGATGAAGAACGCATGCGCCGCAGCCGCTTTCCTCGCCTTCACCTGCGCGGTTCACGCGCAAAGCAGCGTCACGCTCTACGGCCTGATCGATACCGCCATCTCGTGGCAAACCAATCAGGTCGGCGCGACGGCCGCGAACGGGCGCGCGCTGTCCAGCGGCAGTTCCGTGGCGCTCGGCCCGGGCTTCTTCAACGGATCGCGATGGGGCCTGTTCGGCACCGAAGACCTGGGCGGCGGACTGTCCGCGATCTTCCGCATCGAGGCGGGATTCAATCCGACGACGGGTGTCTCGCTGCAAGGCAACCGCGAGTTCGGACGGCAGGCGTACGTGGGCATCAAGAGCGGATACGGTCAACTGACGCTCGGCCGCCAGTACAGCGTTCCATTCGAAACGCTGCTGCCGTACGACGTCATCAGTTGGGCCAATTCCGCCGCGACCGATGTCTGGGTTCAGTTGCTCGCCGGCTCGCGCCTGGACAATACAGCGAAGTACACGCTCACTATCGACCAGTGGAAGTTCAACGCGGCCTATTCGTTCGGCGGTCAGGCGGGCAGTGTGTCGCATGGCTCCACGTATGCGGCGGGCCTCAACTATCAGGGCAACGTGTTTTCCGCAGGCGTCACCGCGCAGCAGGCGAAAGACCTCGTCGGCAACAAGCAGTCGAATCTCGGCGCGGGCGCGTCGTACGTGACCGGGCCGGTGACCTGGCAGGCCTACTATCTCTACACGCGTCGCGACGGCGCGTTCACGCCGACGAGCGGTCAGGACTTCTCGCCGACCTACGGCACCTACACTCAGCTCTATACGAATCCCGGCAACACGAACATCGGCACGAGCAGCGAGGCGCGCACGGACAACGTATTCCAGTTCGGCGCGACGTGGCAGGCGACGCCCGCGGTGCAGATCAAGGCAGCCGCCATTTACGATCTCGGCCGCCATGTGGACGCGAACGGCGAAGGAGGCAACAAGCTTTCGACGTTCCTGACCGGCGACTATTTCCTCTCCAAACGTACGGACGTGTATCTGGCGGGCGCATGGAGCAAGGTCAGCGGTACGTTCAACGGCCCATTCGCGGGTCATGACGACAGCGCATCGGTCACGCTGGGACTGCGCCACCGGTTCTGATCGAGTTTGACTCCCGAGACTTTTAAAGCATCGATTGTTCGGAATTCCCTGGCGCCGAGGTTCGCAACCGCTTACTGAGCAGTGTGCGGCACTCCATCGTCAGCGAAGGAACGCTCTCGTAGCCTGGTCGGCGATCTTTATCGGTCGATCGTCCGCTAAACAGAAGTCAACCGCCGTTCAAATGTCCAGTGAACGAGGATTCGACCGTCTCCTCGTGGCCCGTTCAGCGACATTTCGCCAGCCACTCCTATACGTGCCACGGATGAGCGCGATCGAATTCGAGTCAGTGAGAACTCTCGCCGGCGAGACAGTGTTAATAAGTCGCAGGAGAAGCCGCTGATTTCCGAAGACTTGTTTACCGTTTATTCGGGCATTTTAAACACCAGTGCGTCCGGGCAACGTCGATGTAAATAATCGCTGAAGCCCCGGAGAGCAACGCGTCATTGTCGCCCCTTTCGGCGTCACTCTCGGGTCTTCGAGCTTGACTGCGGGGGACATTCAGACCGTCGCGGAAGCGTACTCTTGGGCAATATAAGATCCATCTTGAGCCTTGAGCAATCCGAACGCACCTTCTCTAGCGACAGAATTGCCGGGAGGCGGCTGGACGAGGCCGTCTGGGAACTACTTTTCGCGTTAAGTCGCGGTTCGTTGGTTTAGTTGAATGCGTTTCATGGACCAGACGATCGTCCTGACATCGCTGTCGCAAGAAGGCCTTTCCGCCTCAGCCAGCAGCCATCCTTATCGCCTTTATTGTCTGGGCTACCCCGAGTATATTCATGACGCGCTTGAGGTTGTAGGCCAATACCTGAAGGACCATTTCGGCTTTAACCTGCGTATTCCACGGCAAAGTGAACAAGGATTCCACGGCAAAAAGAACGTTGAGGACGGCGCAGTTGCTCTTGTGGCAGCGCTTCTTCCAGGCGAGCATCAGCCCGATCCCGCCCGCCACCAAGCCGAGGCCGATTGGCCAGAAGATCGGACAACAAAGCGTGAAGCCGGCCCGACGCCTATGGCGCAACCATCTCCGCTGAAGGTGCCGATTAGCACGCCGACCGTCTCGGAGTTTTTCCTGGACATGCTGCTCATGAACGGGACAGAAATCATTCATGCATGGACATTCGACTGGGAGCTATCTACGCTGGCTAAGCGACAAACGACGCTCGAATGTCTGAAACGGACGTGGCGCGAGTGACGGCTACTGGCCGAACCCAGAACTTTTTGCA
>NZ_JFHC01000097.1 GCF_000698595.1 Caballeronia glathei
GAACCCCTGGGATCACCGGGCGCTTACCATGTATGCGCATGTAGTCGTTGTAACTCTCCGATCTTGTCCGCTCATCGCCCTCTGGTGTGGAGCGGTTTTTTTTTGCGCGCGCAGGGTGTTTGACTTTGGCGGTTGCGGCGCGATCGCCTGAATCGCGATTGAAAGCGCCGAGTTGAGTGGTGAGATTCGCGGCCGGGCTCCGCGCTAATTTGCCGGGGCCCATATGCAAACAGCGCACTACATCTTCCGATGTAGTGCGCTGTTTCATGAGATTCGTGGTGAGGAGGAGGATCGAACTCCCGACCTTCGCATTGCGAATGTAAAAACCTCATCAGCAAATACGCGACCTCTAGCGCTTTTCTGGATTATTTGCCACAATCTTGCCACAATCCGTTCGAGCAAGCATCGAGAAATGTCGACCATCCGAAAGCGTGGGCAATACCAATGGGAAGCGCAGGTACGCCGGCGCGGCTACCCAGCGCAAAGCAGGACCTTTACCACCAAGGCTGAAGCGGAAGCCTGGGCCAACATGATCGAATCGGAAATGTCGCGCGGCGTATGGGTTAGCCGCAGTGAGGCCGAGGCGACAACGCTCTATGAGGCGCTGAAACGCTATGAGGAAGAAGTCTCGCTGACAAAGAAGGGGGCGGCGCAGGAATCTTCTGTCTTAAAGACCTGCAAGGCAGTTGACCTGGCAAAGCGGCCGCTAGCCACGATCCGTAGCGCAGACGTAGCGAAGCTCCGCGACGAATGGCTGAAGGACTACAAGCCCGCGACGGTGCTGCGCCGCTTGGCGGTCCTGTCCCATGTGTTCAACATCGCCCGCAAAGAATGGGGCATGGAAAGCCTTTCGAATCCGGTCGAGCTGGTGCGAAAGCCGCAGCCCAATAACGCACGCACTCGGCGCATTGCTGTCAATGATGGACCTGTCGGTACGCTAGAAGGCGACGAACTCGAGTCGGAACGCGGCGCGCGAGGTGGTGAGCTTGAACGCGTGGTGAAGGCTAGCAACTCGGCGCTGCTGCCGTCCATCATCTGGCTGGCCGTCGAAACTGCGATGCGCCGAGGCGAGATTGTATCCCTGTTGTGGGTGCACGTGGATCTCAATCGCTGCGTCGTACATCTACCGTCGACGAAGAATGGAGACGCCCGCGACGTGCCTCTGTCTTCGCGCGCCGTTGCGGTGCTTCAGGCGCTGAAAGACGCGCGGAATGACGCCAAGGATGGTACGACCGAAGGTGGCGAGGACGACGCCGGCCGCGTGTTCGAGATTCGCAGCGACGCCGTTACCAGAGCCTTCGAACGCGCAGTGGCGCGCGCCCGCAAGATTTACGTCGATGAATCCAGAGCGGCCAGGCTGAAGCCGGATGGTAAGCTCCTGACGGACCTTCGATTTCACGACTTGCGACACGAGGCGACCTCCCGCTTGGCGTCGATCTTCCCCATGCACGAGCTGACAAAGATAACGGGCCACAAAGACCCGCGCATGTTGATGCGTTACTACCATCCACGTGCCGAAGACCTAGCAAAGAGGCTGGCGTAACTTAACTCGCCTCAGCAGATTGCAGGAAGTCATGCCCCCAGAAATGCCCCCATGAGCAATCCTTAACAGCCCCAATCAGCTCGCAATCTTGCTCTGCAATTCCGTTGCGAATTTTCGGGGCACTAAGAAGATAACGGGATAACTACCCTCCACTGCTACTGATCTAACCAATGAGCTCACAGCACCCTCGCGCAAGCCAAATTCGAGGAAGACGTCAAAGATGCGTATATCAAGGCCCTCGGAACGCTGATTGCGCTGGCGCGAAGTCTCCGCGACCGTATGGAAGTTCGCAAGCGCCAAATTGGCGAACCGGCGAGCGTCCTCTGAAACTCGTCGATCGGGCTCGTGAAGCCAGCGAATGAACCGTTCATAATCTCGCCAGGCTGTCGCCATCATTTTCCTCCACACATCTTTGCGCCTGCCTCGCGCGCGCAGGTTACTCATCCTCGAACCCGCTTCCCGGCGTAAACTTCAGCGTCCGGATGTTCTCTGTCACCGCACGGACCACCTGGTTCGGCGCACCCTGCGGTATTTCGGCTGCCACATCGATGGTCACCGTCACCGTCGCCCCGACCAGCCCAGCGAGATGCGAGATAACTTCGTCTGCAATTCGGCTGGCGTCGCGACCAACGCGGGTCGTATCGAGTACAGCCATACCGTGGAAGCGCTTAGCTTTTGCGGGCACCGGGGGCGGTTCATCTGGAGGAGTGGATCCTGGTCCTGCGCCATCCCCCGGTGGTAGTCCAGGTTCGCCGATCGGTTCGGCAACCACGCGCTCGACGTCAAGCTGGTTGCTCGCGACATCCGGTTTCACCACCAGCGCCGGTGCATGAGCATCGGTAACCGTCACCATTTGTCCACCGCGCAAACCTTTGTAACGACTGGCGTCCTCATCGAAGCTATCTGCGAAACCAAAGCCATCCTGCGGCCAGGTCAACAGACTCACTCCGTCCCGGATCGCGTCCAGCAGCACAGAGGAATTGCTGAGTCGAGGCAAGTAGAGATAGCGCGCAAAATCCTCGACCAACTGTTTCACGGGCACATGATTGCCACGCCAAAGAGGAATGCGATCCAGCTCCATGCGCAAACGGGTCGGAGCGAAGCTGGTCAGATATAGCTCGTCGGTGCGCAGCTTTTTGCTGGCACGCACAGCCAGCGCATCCTGTCCCGACAGTCGCAGCGCCTCCCACGTGACTGCGTCCTGCGGTTTGCTTTGCACTGGTACCAGCAGCCACTGATACGTTTCAGGAAGCCTCGCGGTGACAGCGCTATCGGCGGCGGTCTTCTGGGTCTCGGCCTGGGTCGCCTGATACGGAGACAGATTGAGCTGGTCCTTCTCAGCCAGGATCGACGCCCACGCCAAGTACTTGCGTGCTGCCTCGTCTAGATCCTGCAAGCGGGTCTTGTCCGCAGCCAGAAAAACCAGGGTATTGCGGAAGAGGCGGGGCGTGTTTCCGCGCGTTTCCAGAATCGCCTTGGCGGCAATTTCGGCAGCGCTGCCGCCCTCTTTGCTGTACGGTTGACCTACGCCGAACACCACGAGACGCGCATCGAGATCGTCCGGCACATCCGCTCCCGTTTGCGGCATGGGGTGGACGCGGTTGAAGTCGCCCATACGCACCAAATCCTTTCGCACGCGCTGCTCCAGCTCATGTGCCACCTTGTCGGGGTCTCGTTTGAACTGCTCGGCACGGTCTTCTGCAAGTTTGGTGACCGTTGGTTGCGTTGAGTACCAGTAATGTGGCCCATCCTGATAGAGATAGGTTGCCGCACCGGCCATGCGGCGCAAGGCGTCGCCAAACACGGCGGGTGACTCCCCTGGCATCACGCAGCCGAGCTTCACCCGTCGATCCTCGATGCCCTTGTGGGCGGCCGCCGTGGTCGGTGCCGATCCCATATAGATGGCGCGTGCCACCCGGCGACACGCCGAGAGCTTGCCAAGATTGGGCAACTCGCTGTCGAGCCGCAGCGGCAGGGAACTCGGGCCATCAACATCTTTCTCGATCACTGGCACCCAGTTGTCCGAGAGGTAACGTGTCAATTCGGACTGCACGCGCGGGTCATCTATCGCCACGTTGCCCGGCAGGATGAGCGGATTGCGGTCGCCCTTTTCCCAAAGGCTGTGAATCACCGCCGCCATGAGGCGCAGCACGCCGCGCGTGCGCTGGAATTTCACCAACGTGGACCAATCGGTGTAGAGGCGGTCGAAAATTTCCGGGTGAATCGGATACGCCATCTTGATCCGCTGCTCGTATTCTGATTCCCTGCATTCCGGCGGAAACTCGGCCTGTTGGGTGCGATAGAACTCAGCAAACGCGCGCGCCACCACATCCCGGTCCCTGAACTGTGCCGGGTCAGACAGTGGCTGAAACAGCCGTCGGCGCACGATCTCGAAGCCCTCCTCCGCGGTCGCCGGTCGCCATGAAGACTCGACACGGCCCACCACATTCCGCAACCTGTCCAGCGCCTCACGTCCGCGCGTCCCGCCCACTTCCACGTCATCAGCCTGGGTGTGCGGAGAGCCGGACGTGTCTGAGGCCGGCAGGCTGATCACTAGCAGACAGTTCTTGGCCAGCTTCGCTGATTCGGTCAGCACCTGGGCAAAGGTAAATTGCGTCTCAAAGCCGCCGGCTGGCAGGTCACTTTGGTCGTGCAGCTGTCGTGCGTAGGCCACCCACTCGTCCACCAGAATCAGGCAAGGGCCGTACTCGTTGAACAGTTCGCGCAGCACGTCTCCGGGGCTGGTGGCATTTTCATCATCAGCTTTGACACGGGAGAACGCTTTCTTTCCACCCAATTGCCAAGCCAGTTCGCCCCACAGGGTGCGCACCACCGTACCGTCCGGCTTGGTGGACGGATTACCCGGAGAAATCTTGTTGCCCACCAGCACCACCCGCCGGGCCGTAGCAATCGCGCTAACTTCGGCACCTGAGATTACCGCATCGATCCCGGCAAGCTCGGTAGGCGCAATCCCAGAAAACAGGTGGTACAGCGCCAGCATCGAGTGGGTTTTCCCGCCGCCAAAATTGGTCTGCAACTGGACTACCGGGTCGCCTCCACCCACCGTGAGACGCCGCACTGCGCCTGTGAGCATCTCCTTCAGGCTCTCAGTCAGGTATGTGCGGCGGAAAAATTCCACTGGGTTGCGATATTCCGGTGTGCCCTCGCCCAGATGCACCTGCCAGAGGTCGGCAGCGAATTCAGCCTGCTGGTAGCGACCGCTGGCTACATCTTCGTGCGGCATCACCACTTCACGCCAGGGTTTGAGGGTGGCTGTCACGCCGCTGTCGATGGCGATGCCTGCCGACTTGCGCTTGTCGTTGCGCGCTTGCTCGTCAAAGCGCACCCGCAACAGTTCCATCTTCATCTTCTCGACGTCGTCCGCCTCAACCGCGGAAATGGAAGAGAGCAGGCGCCCTGCCGAATCGAGAGCACGGTAGGCATCATCGCTGGAGAAGGGTTCCTGATGGGCCCAGCTGTTGCGTACAGCCTGAATCTCGTTCACCAAACTACGTTCTGTCTTGCCAAGAATCTGGCGAAACACATCGCTCCATTTGCGATCCATAACCACCAGCATAACAGCGACGTCACTGAGCGACTCATTTTTGCCAGCGCCGAGGCGCGTGTCCGACAAAACGTCCTTCACTTCGAACGCCCAGTTGTTCCCGTACTTTGTTTTGAGTTCGCGCTCGACAAACGGCGCCAAGCCAGCCTTTAGAAGCTCCAGTGCCTTTCCGACGCGCTCGTGATTGGTAGTGGCCATGGTTGCTTATTCCTGATCAAACATATCGTAAGTACCTGACGTAGCAGCACGAGGCGTTTCGCCGGCAAGTCGTGTGATCTCCGGCCAGCTTTGCACCAGACCGTTGTAAGCCATGGCTTCGTTTGCGCGCTTCTTTCGCTCGCACAAGGTATAGAGGAGATAACAAAGCTCGCGCGCGGTTTCGGCCCGGCTGCCCAGCTTGGCCACCAGCACTGCCGCCGCGCCTTCGCCACCCGCTTCGAGCACGCGAATCAGGTGGTGCACCATTTCCCAAACAGAGAGACGGGTATCTGTCGTCGGATCCCAGGTCGCCAGAAGTTCAGCGGGTTTGAGCAAGCGTACCTTCCCGGCCTTGGACACAAGAATGCCTCCCTCAACCAAGCCGGCCACGGCAGTGTTCTTCGACTTGGAGAGCTGTTCGGCAACACCGTAATCGCCCTCGGCAAAGCCGTTCTGCTCGAACCAGGTAAGTGCCCAGCGGCTGTCCGCGTCGAAGTCGCCTTCCTGTTCGGCGAGCGCCTCATCAAGTGTCTGGTTAATTAGTACCAGTGCTTGCCGTACCGAGAGAGGCTTTCCTTCGGCGTCAAGGACACGGGCGTAGCGGGTATATACCGCCATGCCAGGTCCAATGGCAGCCTGCGCCAAATCTACCGGTGCGATATTGCCATGCTGAAGATGTGCGAGCGCCGCGGGGAGTTCTACCTTGAGGGCAGCGACAAATTCGCGTCGCGTCGCTGTGGGCGCTTCGGCGGCCCGTGGGCGACAGACGAGGATGATGCTAGAGGCGAGGGCATTGGAGGAATTCTGACGCATCCGCCCTTGCCTTTCCGTCCGCATCGGCCAGGTTCCAGTGGTCTCGAAGCCAGCGCGAATCACCGCATCGAGAAAGGTATCCCACCCGGTATTCGTCGTGCCACTTTCTCCATCGCTTTCTGTTTGTTTGAACGCGTAGTAAATGGTGACTGGAAAGGCTGGATGCGTTTGTTCAGCCAATCGATGCATGGCTTGCGTCATTCCGTCGAGGAAGAATGCTTCCGCCCCGGCCTTCCCGGCGTGGCGATAGGAGAACGCAACCAACTCTTCAGCTTTCGGTACAGCCAGCGTAGCGAAGAGGTCCGGGAAAGTCGGTTTCAGGGAGCGGCGCATCCAGACGTAGAAGAAGTCGGAGAGATCCGCATAAGGGACGTTGTCGTAATACGGTGGGTCGGTCGAGACCACTTTTCCGGCGGATACGGCTTGGGTGTGCGCATCTGCCTGCGCTGCTGTACCTGGCAGAGACCCGCTCATTAAAATGCTCTTCGCAACGTACTCCAAATTCTTGAGAAAGTTACCTCCGGAATCTGAGAATACGTTTACCTCGCCGAAGTCCCAAGTCATGGGTAGCGCCTGCCTGCCGAACACATGCGTAACAAGTTCGTTTTTTGGCTGGTTAGCCCATATGCACAGACTGCACCAGAAGTCGGCGCTCCTGTCGACGCCAAAGGCGAGGTAGACACTCACTGCATCGGCATAAGCCGCCGGCCCGGTTCCACCTTCGTGAAGTGGGCGAGAGTCGTCAGGAATTGTGCCTAATGACTTGGCGTCCGAAAGTACTTGGTCGCGAACCTCATGGACGAGGTCAGAAAAAGTCGTTAACGCGACGATCTGACGGTCGGTGAAGAGCTGCGAAAATTGCTCCATCCCGTACGGCTTTACGCCGAGATATTGTGAGGTACCAGAGATCGCAAGATCTGGCTTCCACATTGGCTTCGCCTCGCGCGCGACCGCCTCCATCTCCTCGGTCGGTGGCAGATACACGCGCTCCCGTTCACCCTCCGTTACGATTGCCATCAGCCTTGTGCCCATCCTTCCAGCCTTACTCTCCGCCTTGATGTAGTCACTACTTATCGGCACTCCGGACATGACGCATTGAAAGTTCGCTCCGCGGGAAAGCTTCGTGCCATTTTTTGTTGTCTCCGGATCGGTGGGCAAGCCCACTTTTACTGTAAAGCTATAACGATCACCGTTGATCAACGGTTCAACGTACGCCTCTTTACCCGGCTTGGTCGCAAGCATGAAGGTAGCCGCGAGTGGTACCTCCACCTGCGCGAAAGCTGGGTTTGGACTCTTTACCGTTCGCGCCCACAACCAAGCGATTACCTTTAGACGCTTGCCCAAATAGTGCTTCAGGTCGGGCCGAATTCGAGCCATATCTGCAGTCACTTCTACGTCGGGGTAGAGGTGACCAATGCGCCTTTCGGCTTCGTCGCGCATCCACTTGCCGTAGTAACGTACGTCGTCGGCCAAACCCTGCGCACCGGCCCAAGTTTGGTCCATCTGCGCTTTTTGTCTCTGTGCCTCGGAATTTACGGGCGGACGCCCCGCGAATTTCGGCGGTATCTCGATCATTGCCTTGTTAATGACTACCGCTACCGGGTTGAGGTCAGTAGCGTAGCTCTCCAGCCCTAGCCGCTGAGCTTCCAAAGGTAAGGAGCCGCCGCCGGCGAAGGGGTCGTGGAAGGCGGGAAGTTTGTCGCGGTTAAATAGTTCCTCAGCACGCGGATGGGCGGCGTTCTCGGCGCACGTATAGCGCCAGCTCTGCCAGATCTCGTCACGCGCCTGCTGCAGGACCGCCTCATTGGTGTTGTTTTCCCACTTCACCAGTTCCTCAATGATGCGGAACAACCGATGACGCTCCTGTTCTTGCGCTTCTTCAGTTTTGAAGATGTCCGGATGCGCCGAGGGGTCGTCCACCATTTGCGCAAAGATTACCGCCCGCGCAGCTGCCAGGGGCCGCCGTGCCCACCACAGGTGTAGCGTCGACGGATGGCCGTGCCGGATCGATTTCTCGCGCGCGCTGGCAACATTGATGGCTTCCAGCGGTAGGGCAACTTCGATGAGCTTCTTCTTATAGGTCATGATGGAGCATTCGATCTGGCGATCAGTTCTGAAAAATCGTAGTTCACGCTGGTCACGCCGAAGTCCGGCTCGCGCTGGAAGGGCTGACGCAGGTAGTGGGGCTGATGCGTGTCTTCACCAGTAAATTCGACGATGGCGAGTATGAAGTCTTCCGGCTTGTTGAGTGAATAAAGAATCTCGTTGCGCGTGACCGTAATGGTCGGGGCCCCGGACACGCGCCCTTTCACTTCGATGAAGCGCAGCTTGCCGGTGCCGGGGACACGGCTTTCAATGTCGTAGCCGAGTTTTTCAAATTCGCGGTCGGCGGGCTCAAAACCCAAGCTACGTTCGATCTCCATGACGATGGCACGGGCACGCGCGGCGTTGATCTGGGTATCCACCGGTGCAGTCGGCGCGCTGAGCGTAAGCGTTGCCGGCCCGGTCATGGCGTTGACCAGCCCTATTGGCACCACCAGTAGTCCTCCCAGCACCACGGGAGGCAGCGGCGAGAGCTGCGCTTCGAGCTTCAGCTCTTCGAGCCGCTTTTGCAGCCTTCCTTGCAGGAGGTCCGCGCGCTTGCGGGCTTCGCCGGAGTTGAGTTTGGCATTTGGTTTTCCGGCCTGCTCCTGCAGCTTGAGTTCTTCGGCGCGATGGTCCCAGTAGGTGATTTCCTTGGTAAGCCGTTCTTTTACCGCTGCCTCAGTCTTGGCGATGAGTCCGAGCTTGTGGCGACGTACTTCCGCCAGATGTTCCGGCACGACGTTGGCGATGGCATAAGCCTGCGCCTTCTGCTCCAGATCGCGATTAATCCACTGGCATTCTTCCCGATCGAGGATGCCCTCGATATCCGGTTCGCTCGCTGCCAAGGGGCGGTAGTCGAGATAAGGCGCGTAGTGCACGTGGCGCGTGACACCTTGGGCATCCTGTTCGACATAGAGCATGCGCTTGGATACGACGCGGCGTTCACCTGAACGGGCAACGCCGGCATCTTGAATGACGTGCTCCAGATAGAAAATTACACGCGGCGAGGTGCCGGGGTCTCGCTCGTCGACTAGCACGGTGCCGCGTTTCAGGAGATCTCTATTGCGCTCCAAGGTGAGGTCGATGACGGCATCGAGCAGTGGGTGACCAGGGCAAACAAAGGCTGCGAGCGGCTGGCCCTGCGGCGCCACGAGGGATTTTTCAAAGGCGATGCGTTCGTAACGCGGCAGCACAGGTTCGCCAATGCCGATAAGGCGATCCCGGTTGCGCACTGGAGCGGGAACGTGGGTGATTTCGTAGCGTCTGGTTTCGCGCTGTTTCGCCGTGCCACCGAGTTGCCTGAAGGCTTCGTGAAAGAATGATTCGATGTAGTGGGGTTGCAGACGCCTTGCGTCGGCGCGCTCCATGTCTTCCCGGATACGCTGTACCTGGCTCACGTCCATGGCATCGTGAGCCAGTGCCCCCTCATCGAGAAGCCGCTGAAGATGGCTGCGATTGAGAGCGGCATCGAGCACGGTGGTGAGGTAAGCCTTAACCTCGGGCTTTTCACCATGGCGGATGGCCTCGATCAGCAGATCGCGCAACGATCTGCCCTCGAACTGGAGCTTGCCTAGGACGTCAAACACCTGGCCACCCAGCGCCTGACGCGCCTGTTCAAGTTTTTCCAGCAGCTTGCGATAGACATCGCCTTCACGTGTGCCGTCTGCTACCAGATTCCACAGGTGGCACACTTCGGTCTGGCCAATACGGTGGATACGGCCGAAGCGTTGTTCGAGCCGGTTAGGGTTCCATGGTAGGTCGTAGTTGACCATCAGGTGCGCGCGCTGGAGGTTGATGCCCTCGCCCGCTGCGTCGGTGGCCAACAGTACTTGCACCTCCGGGTCGTGCCTGAAGGATTCCTGTACCTTTAGGCGCTCCTCGCGGCCGATGCCGCCGTGGATGACGACGACTGCCTGCCTGCGACCAAGCAGCGTGGTGATACGCTGCTCCAGATAATTAAGCGTGTCGCGGTGCTCGGTGAAGACGACCAGCTTCTGGTGGGGGGATGGTTTGGGCGGGGGAATCGCGCCCGCGCCAGATCCGGTGACTTGCTGATCCAAAGGAACCGTGGCGAAAATTTCACCGAGCAAACTGGCAAGTTCACGCCACTTGGTATCGGTGCCACTGCGGCGCACAACCATGGCATGGTCTTCCAGCCCTTTCAGGGTTTCGATTTCGATACGCAGCTCGGCAATGGAGCGAGCTGCGGTTGCCTGATCGAGGATTTCCTCCTCGGCAGCCTCGACTTCAGTGTCGGGCGCTTCTTCCAGGTCCTCGACGTCTTCACTGTCGAAGGCTGGCAGTGATGCCGCCAAGATGGGCATCGCCTGTCCTCCACGATGAAGGACTTCCAATTCTCGTAGCCGGCTCTCAAGACGTTCGCGCCGACGACGCAGCGATTGATAGATAGCCTCCGGCGAAGAGGCCAGCCGCCGTTGCAGGATGGTCAGCGCGAAACCGACGGTGCCAGCCCTCTTGTCATTTTCCAGTGCTTCAGCGCGATTGAATTCCTCGCGCACGTAATCAGTGACGATTTTGTAGAGGTGGGTTTCGGCATCCGACAGCATGTAAGGTACGGTGTAGGCAATCCGCGGGGGGAACAGCGGCGTGCCGTCGAACTTGAGCAGACTTTCCTTGACCATGCGGCGCATGAGGTCGGACACGTCCGCCGTATGTACACCGTCCCGGAAACGCCCTTCGAACCGATCTCCATCCAGCAGCGCCATGAAAAGCTGGAAGTCTTCTTCCTTGCCGTTATGCGGTGTCGCCGACATCAGCAGGAAGTGCCGGGTCAGGGTCGAGAGTAGTTGCCCCAGCCGATAGCGCTTGGTGTATTTGGCTTCACCGCCGAACACCGTGGCGGACATCTTGTGTGCTTCGTCACAGACCACCAGGTCCCAGCGGCAATCGGGCGCCTGAAGCTTCTGTTGCACATCTTCGTTGCGCGACAGTTTGTCCAGGCGAGCGATCACCAGGTTGGTCTCGAGAAACCAGTTTCCGGTACGCGCCGCTTCCAGCTTGTCGTTGGTCAGAATCTCGAAGGGCAGGTGAAACCGTCGATAGAGTTCGTCCTGCCATTGTTCCGCGAGGCTGCCAGGGCAGACGATCAGGCAGCGTTGCAGATCGCCACGGGCGATCAGCTCTTTGATAAGCAGTCCAGCCATGATGGTTTTGCCGGCACCCGGGTCGTCCGCCAATAGGAAGCGTAACGGCTGACGGGGGAGCATGGACTCATACACAGCCGTGATCTGATGTGGGAGAGGATCGACAACGGAAGTGTGCACTGCCAGGACGGGGTCAAACAAATGCGCAAGCCGGATGCGCTGGGCCTCGGACACCAGACGGAAGAGCGCGCCGTCACCGTCAAAGCTCCACGGCCTACCAAGTTCGACCAATTCCAACCGCGACTCATCGTGACGGTAAAGCAACTCGTTGGCAACCTTACCTGATGCCGTTTTGTAGGTAATCTCCAGCGCCTCGGAGCCGAACCATTGGACGTTGACGACCGTCACCAGCGCATCGGGGACAATGCCGCGTATGGCGGCGTTGGGCTGGAGTTGGTCGAGTTTCATCATCGCAGGAATTTCCTCATTTTTCTCAGATTCGGTGCAAGCCTTGAAAACACCTCGACCTACAAAGTGTCCGCCACCGCGATCTTCATTATTCTCTATTGCTCGCGGCGGTCAGGTTCTTACCGCGCTTACCAGGCCGCCATCTTGAACAAACGACCCTGCTCACTCTCATCATGCAGCCGCAGCACGATTTCGCTCTCATCAAACACGGAGCCCTGCTTTTCCGCCCGCGTGGGTAAGTCCGAATCGATTAAGGTGATGATAGGCTGGAGTCCAAGTTCGGCATACCGACGAATGACCTCCAGGAGGTTCTCCTTCTTGCGATCATCCAACGACTCAAAAACGCCATCGTGATAGACGAAGCGCGGAAACTTGTCATCGAGATAAGCGCGTAGCAACGACATGTCGAAGGCGATACACAGCAACTTGCGATAGGTGTGTCCCAAGTCTGCACTCGTGGCATTGCCAGACTCATCAAGGATCTCTGCCTTGAATTCGAGATGACCAGCCTGGTTCGGCGAGACACTGAGCAAAGCCTTGCGGTCAATTACCTCTTCAACAATCTCACTGAAAAATAGCCGGATAGCAGAGAAAAGGCTGGTTTGGTCCGAGTTCTGCTTCTCAACGTCGGCCTCAATCTGTGTCTGTAGGTGCCCTCGCTCGTCCATCAACGTGCGGATTTCCGTGCGCAACTCCTGCAGCCTATGCAAGAAACCGCGTTGCCGCTCCAGCGACGTGATGTCCGCCCTGAGTGTCACCATTTCATCGGAAACCTGCTTGTACTTGCTGAAAACGTCCGTGCCGCTCAGGAAAGACAACGTATCCGAACGCTTTTTGCCGAGCACGCTGAGTTCTGCGTTGACGCGCTTCAAGTCGGCCTCCACCTCACTGAGCTCTTCCTGGAGGTACACGCGGCGCTCGTCTGTGATCGCCTTGTTGAATGCAATCAACTGCTCGAAGTCCTTCTTTACCTGCCCCCTGAACAGCACGCCGGCTTCCTCGAATAGCCGCTCAGCCTCGTCTGGATTGAACTGGATCTGCTCTTCCTCCAGCGACGCAACAATTTTCTTCCTATTCTGATTTAGCGAATAACGTTCGCCATTGAGCGCCGCGATGCGTTCGTCGATGCCATCGACCAATTGCTTGGTCCGATCCTTGTCCTGCGCGCGAAAATCGAACGCATCGAGAAGCTTCTGTTTCTTCTCGGCTTCTTTCTGTTTGAGTAGCAGGATACCTTCTGTCTTGCTAATGTCCTCGATGGACCCGCCCAACTCATTCTTGATGGTCTGTGCCGTGGACTGCTTCTTCGTCAGTTCCTCTTCCTTCTCGTAGTGTTTGGCCACCAGGCTTGCGTTGAAACCTAGTATGTGAGCAAGGAACGGCTTCCAATCAGCGTGCGCGGCAGCGAATTTCCGTAATTGGAACATGTCCCGAAAATCGTCTTGCGAACGTAGCAGATAGCCCAAGCCCTTTCGGTACGACCAGGGCTTGAGCACGCGCCAATCAAGTAAGCCATCCAGAAGATCGCGCGCGCGCTCGAACGGAACTTCCTGATGGTCCCACTCCTGCAGCGGTAGCGTAGAGAAATCCTGATGTGCAGCCCGATGCTTTTTGAAGCTGATTTTGGTTGCCTCTTCGACACCGCGGCGTATGGTCACGTACGACGCGTCCTGCAGTTCGACCTCAAGAAAGAAGACGAAGTCCTTGAACAAGTCGAAATGCTTAAAGAGGAAAAACTTCGAGTCGCGTCCTGCGAGGAAGGCGAAATCAAGCAACCGCCCCAACGTAGTCTTGCCTAGGTTGTGCGTGTCCTTGTTGCGATTCTCAGGCAAGCGAATTTCCGCCATAACGACGTTCAAGCCCGACTCGAAGTCTACGGGCTCAAACCGGTCGGCCTTGTTCGAATAGAGTCTAGACAGCTTCATTTGGCCCCACGTATTCTACGGCGTCAGTCTTAGGGCGATAGTCGATCAGTCCCATCAGAAAGAGAAAGTTCAGCGCTGGTTGAAACAGCACGTCGCCCCCAATCACGGCCTTCTTCGCATACTTGCGCAAGGTGTCGTACTCGTCCACGCGGCGCGCCTTGAGGCGCGCCAGCAACAGGAGTGACACGTTGATGACCGTGCGGTCTGGGTGAGAGTGCTTACTCGGCCGCAGCATCATCCACCTCCCCGATGTCACAGTTCCAATACATGTAGAACAGCACCGCACGTGTAAGTCGCTTGTGCGCGTGCTGACGCAGTATAGGATCACGGTTGAACAGCAAGTCCACCAGGTACTCCATCACCGCGTCGAAGGTCTGGTGGTCCTTGCGCTTTGCGATGATCTTGAGCTGAAACTCGTCGACTACCGACTCATACATTCGCAGCAATTCGAGGTTCTCGGGCGCGGCCAGAAATGCGCGGATCTGTGCAGTTTCCTTGAGATAACGTCGGCGCTGAGCTTTCGCATACTCACCGGTCATGTTGTTGAGCGCGTTCTTCTGCTCGTACGTCACACGCGTGGTCGGCGGGTCGTCAAGGACATCCGATACCCCACTCCGCTGCCGCGCGAGCGCCTGGACAACTTCGGCAAGGTCATCGGGACTCACGATCAATGGCGAATCCACCGGATCGAGGTTCACCTTCTCCGGAACGTCCGGAAAGGTCTTCAACAGGACCTCCAGATGCTCGAGGCCACATAGGTGGATTGACGATTCCGGGATGTCACATTGGGCAGCAATATACGCGCGTATCTCGCTCTCGGCATTGCCAGCCAGACGTCGATTGGCAAACAGCATGTAGTGGTCAAGTTGCTTGCTTTCGCGCAGCTTCTTGATACGCGGGATCTCCTTACCCAACACCGTGTTCGCCGCCGTCGTGCTGAAAAAATCAGATTCAGAGAAATTGCGGTTGTAGCCGTTAGTGTGCTTGGCCTGGATGATAGTCGTACCGACCCAAGGTGCCGCCTTGCTGGGATGAAGTTCGGCCGTTCCGACAAACTTGGCGTCCCGTCCGCCATCGGGTCCCTTGGCGAACCCCTGCACGGAAATGCCAAGCAGGCGCTGACACAAGAACACGATCAGGTTCTCGAATTGTCCGTCGCTCAGGTCTTCGTAAGCGAACCTCATCGCGCAGCTACGGTGATGCCTGCGCCATGAGCGCGGCGCGCAGGGCGAACGACAATCTCTACGTGCTGATCGAGCGACACGAGCGCCTGCATCAGACGTTCGAGTGAGATGTTCTGGAGCTTGAATCGTCGCACCTGCGACACCTTCGGTTGCGTCATACCGGTGATACTCGCGGCTTCTGTCTGGCTCAGACCACGCTTCTCGATCAACTCGTTGAGCTTGATCGCGAGGACAGCTTTTGCCGAAAGTTCCTCCGCATCCGCTAACTCGAGATCAACCAGCAAGCTACCCGTGGCTCCAGAAATTGCCTTGCGAGGCATCGTCATCTCCCGTTCAACCCGTACCAGGTGGGCGCTACTTTCGACCGCGTTCTCGATCAGGCCACGTGCGGCAGCTGAGTACTGGTCCCGGCCGTGGATCTCAATTTCAAATTATATCCGTTCGAATATACCTGACAAAGAATTTCTTATATGGAGTGGTTGTGGTATAGGCTGCGGGTAACCACCACCCCTGCAGCCCCCCGTAAAGCACCTCAAGATTCCCCACAAGTTGAGTGATCGTGCTATTCGTTTTGCCTGAAGAGCAGATACATCTTCCTGATTTCGTGCAATACGAGGAATCCGCGTCACATGACCGTGGGGCCGGGTGGTCGGTCATGCTTGCGATTCAGATATCCAGCCTGCATGGCTATCCACAACACGGCTTGCTCGCGGCCGCCCGTAATTGGCATAACACCTGATGTGCAAGGCAAGGCAGTACTCGTACACGACGAGCGCGCGAGGCGAAAAAAAAAAGTCGCCGCGCTCCGATCTATGGCTTGCCTAGGTGCTGATCGTAGGTCAGGACTAGTGCGCTTTATGCCTTGATTAATTGACGGTTGCGACACATTGAAAGATTGACGGGAAAACTTGCACGAAGGTCCGCAATCCACACTCTCTGGAACATAAATTTCTATCTGTTCATAAATCGACCGTTTTCTTGACTAGCACTCGACACCCGCGCTTTCGGGGTTGCCGGTGATAACCAACGGAAAATAGACAAGCTCAACGGCTTGCAGGCGTACGTGTGCTCGATCCGGCCGGACCTGCCGGCGTGCGCTGCCTAGCTTGCTGCGCTTTGCGTATGTTGCGGTCCAGCCGCCGGGCCTCCTTCTCCAGTGTGTCAATCTGCCGGAGGAATGGGCGCATCTCATCCAGCAGCTGGTCCTCCCGCTCCTGAAGTTGCGGGACCACGTGCGTGTAATCCCACTCGTATTGTTTCAGGGCGAGCCGCGTATCGGACCACGCGCGATCAATCGGGCGCAGCTTGGCCCGCAGCTCGCGCAGTTCCTGCCAGATGGCTTTCTGCCGTCGCTGGTCGGCCTTGATAAGGGCCATCCGCCGCAGTTCTTCAGCCAGTTCGGGGCTTATGGTCATGACCGTGTTTGGTGGAGGAAAGATGGTCGAACTCCCGACGTCGGCGTTGCGCACGCCGCGCTCTCCCATCCGAGCTATCCCCCCATCAGGCGCGGCGAGTGTAATCGTAATCCATCCCATGCCCGATTTAGGAATGACAGTTTTTTTTACTGCACCCGGAGAGCCTTTTGCAGCAAGGATGTGTGCGGGTTCGAGTCCCGCACACCCAATTCAAAGTAGCGCATCTGATTGACCTTAACCTGCCGCCATCCCGTGCAGGCACGCTAGGCTGGTGCTGACGGGGTTGACGTAACGCCTCATATACCGACAAAAAGCAAAACCGGCCCCGCGATCACCGACGGGGACCGGCCACAGTCAGGCGCAGTCCGGCCGATAGTGTTGAAAAACTCCTTTTCTCGCGCAGTAGAATCGGCTCGTGAAAAATCGACCTCTCAGATCGCTCCACAAGCGGCTCGTGAGCATCGGTTAGGGGTAATAGGTCCCCCGAAAAACTTCGCTAAAGTCCTAGTGACGGAGTTTTTCAACACTATCGGCCAGGAGCGGACGCTCGACATATGTGGCTAGATTGCTGACAATCCTGTTGCCTAGAACTACCTGATTGTCCTTTATATCTAACAGGATGCAAGATGGAGAAGAGCCATGCCGATCACGTCATTGAACACTTCGAAAAGAATGCCGCTTGGGCGAAGGAACGCAGCCACTTCTTCGAGTCACTCTGCGCGGCCGAATTTCATTGGTTCTTTGTTCAGGGCGTAGACGCGATTCGGAACGAATACTACGTTCCAGGAGCATCCTCATTGCTAAACGGGATCGAGGCGAGTCTGCGCGTCACCATCGCACAAGTAACTGGAGCTGAACCTGGTAAACCCTTGGACGAGTTGTCCCCCTACCGCGTTCTCAGCAATAAGCTCATTGTTAATGCTTCAGACATAGGGATGCCGGTGAGCGCACTAGCCTTTCCCGGGGAAAGTGATTTTCTAAAGAAACTTACAACTTCCAAACCCGATCGCCTAGATGTGGAGATCGTACGCCAGAGAAATAATATCTGTCATGGCAACATTTTCGAGTTCATCAATCGGGATCTAGGGCCAGAGAATTCGTTTTTCACGCCAGAAAGCCTCCGCCCACTGGCATACACCCTTCTCGAAGTGAGTCGAGTTTGGGCTGGAGAGCTCGGTAAGTTCCGCAGATCAAAGAGCCTCCTTCACTACGACTAATGCCTTGAGTACTGGGCCATTCACCGTCACGATCGCCATCCGACGTTGGTCTGGAGGCCGGCGCAGCCGGAGCCTTCACTAGTGGCGTGCCGAGCGCGGCGGGTTCCGTGGAGGCGCAATTGGCCATTCTATTGTTGGCGCACTCGTTCAAATGGGTACTTTGAACCAGAATCTTTGGTACCCCACAACTAGACGCGAAATCATCTCGCACTGAGGGCAAACATGTTGGATTTCCGTACCACGAAGACCGGCGTCGATTTCGACTACCAGCCGGAGTTTGGCACTCAACATCAGTGGGTCTGGGAGGAAATGAAGAGCGGGAAGTCCACGGAGGTATCTCGCGTATTCTCCTTTCAAAAAGCGGACCTCAAGAATCCGCCCACCAACAAAACGGACTTTACTGAGTACGTCTATACATTTCGCTTTGGCACGTTTGAAGACGAGTACTTGCGAATCCCCGGCAGTGTCTTTTCTATCGAGCGAGATGTGCTCGTAAGCCGCGAGCTTCGGCTAAAACGTTCGGTCTTTGTCGCCGAACGAAATGTCTCAATTATGAAGCGACTCTCCGATCTTCTCGATAACGACGAGCCTATTGTTATCGGGGGCGGCCGCGCCGGGAACATTCCGCTGCCCGTCTATCAGGAATTGCTCAGGAAATTCCCGACCACACACGAGCTTAATCGCTACGCTGCTGCACGCGTTCACACCATCCTCTCGCAGTATGTGGACGGCATGAAGGATGCACGGGGGCTTTATGAGTCCTACCTCGATAAGAGGTCAGCGCTGAACGGAGCCTTATCTGCTGAAAATCCGCCGGAACTCAAAGCGTTGAAGGAACAGGAGGTCCTTAAGTACCGCCTTATCCATGACGAAATTCAACAGAGTCTGCTGACCGGCAAGAACCTGTCCGAGAAAGAATGGCAACAGCGGATGGTTTCATTCCTTCTACTGCTGTTTCCAAAGTACATCAGGGTGCTTCAAAACATCACAATTAACGACTACTACAGCAAGTCGGGTAAAACGTCCAAGCGATATATCGACATCGGCCTAGTGGACGCGAGCGGAAACCTCGACGTCATTGAACTCAAAAAACCCTTCGAAGACAAAATTCTTCGCCAAGGACTGTACCGAGGCAACAACATTCCGACTGCCGAGTTGACCGGTAGCGTCATGCAGGCAGAGAAGTATCTCTTCCACTTGTCGAAATGGGGTGTCGACGGAGAGCGCGCCCTCACGAAGGCCTACGCCTCCGAACTTCCTCCAGGATTGGATATCCGGATATCCAATCCGAAGGCAATCATTATCGTCGGCCGCGGCCGGATTGGCGGTAAGAAGATGACTGATGGCCAGCAACTCGATTTTGAAATCATCAAGCGCAAGTACGCGAACATGATAGACATCATCACTTACGATGACTTGCTAGGCCGCCTCCAAAACACCATCTACGCGCTCGAACACTGACACGCCACTCCAGCCAGTGACGTAGCTTCCTGTGCCGGAGGGCGCGCGCCTCGCTGCAGACTACATCCAGAACGACGTGTAGAGGCTGCCTCTGGCCAGACGCCGCTGTCCGCCGTGCGCACGCTCGAGGCCAAGCGCGAAACCTAACCCGAATCGCCACTCACCCAACGTTGCCCCGGCGAACGTCCGCTTCAGAGCATATTTAGTGACCGCTGCGGGTCGGTCAGCGACATTCGAGCCGCGTCTGGCGTGCGTATAAATACCCCTTTGCTGCGAGGCCTCGCCGTTAAACGCGGATCCGCTCCACCTCGTCCAGACTGATCTCGTCGTGTCGCCGGTCGTACAGCTGCGTGGTGCGCGTCGACGCATGGTTCGCCATCGCCGCGGCGTTCTCGAGCGTGCCGCCGTTCTTCAGGTAGGCGGTGATACCGGTCGCGCGGAACGTATGGTTGCCGATCGCCGTGGCAATGCCGGCCGCGAGCGCGCGCCGGCGCACCATCGCATACGCGTTCGCCTGTGGCAACGGGGTGCTGCTGAGCCGCCCGGTGCCGCGCGCGACCGTGCGAAAGAGCGGTCCTTTCGGTTCACCGGCGATACCGGTGCCCTCCAGGTACGCGTGCAGATATGCTTCCAGCGTGTGGTGACAGGGCATCTCGTGCCGCTTGCCACCCTTTTCACGGAGGCGCACCCACAGGCGCCGGTGCTGCACATAGACGTCGTCCACCCGCATCGCCAGCGCCGCACCGACCCGCGCGAACGAAAACACCATCAGCGCAATCAGCGCGGTCACGCAAGCCGATCGGCGTGGTCACATCGATGCTGTCGAGCAGTTGCCGCGCCTCGGCGGCATCGAGTACCGGCGTTTTGCCCTTTTTGGTGGTGTGGCTGGGACCCCGCACCGACGCGGCCGGGTTGTGCGGGACGATCTGGCTCGTGACGAGCCAGTCGAACAGGTGGCGGATCGCCGCGAGCCGCTGCTTGACGGTCGGCGCCGAGTGCGTCTGCGTCTGCCGCTCGATCCAGGCGGCGACATGCAGCGGCTGCACCGCAGTAATCGACGTCACGCCGGCGCTGGCGCACCACGCGAGAAAATCCCCCGCAGCGCGTGCATACGCACGCCGCGTGTGCGGGTTGCGGATTGCCGAAGCGAAGAATTCGAGAAAGCGGATGCCGGCGCGTTCTCCCGCTGCGCTGACCAGCGCAGGCACAGACACCTCCGCTGCGAACGGTGTCAGGTAGTTCATGCGTCGTCACCACCCGCTGGCCCGGAAGGCGGGCGTGGCCGGTCGGCTTCGCGACCATCCCATTCCGACCGAAGCCGGTCCTGATACGTCAGGCCATCAGGCTCCGATGGCGTGATGCGCAGCCACGCGCCGAGCGTGTCCCTGACGCACTGCGGGCAAAGGTCAACGCTGACCTCGCTGCCGTCCCCGAAGATCGAGCCGAAGCCGCCCCGGAACGACAGCGACACGCGCTCATGCCAGCCGGAATCGTGATCGTCGGGTTCCATGCGCTTCTGGCATCGGTCGCAGATGCAAGCGGCCACTTCTTGCACAATTTTTTTGCGATATTCAAGCATCAAACTACTCCCATGACTCTTTTCGAATCTGATTGAGAGCCGGGCTATCCCCTTTGATGTGTTCACCACAAGCTGTGCGCGCATAGGCCTTCCCGAGGCTTTTCGATCGCTCGATCACCGGCTCTATAGCGAAATACACGGATACCGCTTCGCGCGGTTCGAGCCGGCGCGGCCAGGGTTTGCCGTCAAAGACCTGGGGCTGCGGGACCCTGAACCGCTTTCCACGACCATTCCGCAACATGAATCCGACCTCTGAGATCGTTATGGCAAAACTGCTGAGATTGAGGACCTCGATGGAAAACCCCGGATGTCCGTGCGGCACTGAAAACGCAAATGCCGGACAAACCCTGAGGCGTGCGCGCCGCTGGCTGATCGTGTTCCAGGTGTTCATGACACCCAGCGCTGCGCCGAGCAGCGCCACACCGGTCGTCACCGAACTCTGCAAGTCCAGATTCAAGTTCAAGGTATTGGTCTCCTTTTTTATGTGATAAAGGCCATTGAACTAAACCGCTGACGCGGTATGGTGGCTGGCCGACGTCCCCGTCTTGGCCGGCGCCGCGGGCATTCCTTTCCGGGTGCGACGATGACAGTGCAATTCACCGCACCTGCTCATCCCGAAAGGAGTCCTGCCATGACACCCCTACGTCAGCGGATGGTCGAGGATATGCGCGTTCGCAATCTCTCGGCCAATACCCAACGCGCGTACCTGCAGCAAGTTGGCGCCTTCGCGAAGCACTTTGGCCGCTCCCCGGCGACGCTGGGACCCGAAGAA
>NZ_JFHC01000098.1 GCF_000698595.1 Caballeronia glathei
GCCGCAGGCGGGCTCCGATCTCGCGCTGGTACGCACGCGCGCCGTGCCTCAAGGCGATGGCACCTACAAGCTTTTCGGCACGAAGATCTTCATTACCTACGGCGAGCACGACATGGCGAAGAACATCGTCCATCTCGTGCTGGCGCGCACGCCCGACGCGCCCGAAGGCGTGAAGGGCATTTCACTGTTTCTCGTGCCGAAGTTCATGGTGAACGACGACGGCTCGTCCGGCGAGCGCAACGACGTGCATTGCGTGTCGATCGAACACAAGCTCGGCATCAAGGCGAGCCCGACCGCCGTCTTGCAATACGGCGACCACGGCGGCGCAACCGGCTATCTGATCGGCGAGGAGAACCGCGGGCTCGAGTACATGTTCATCATGATGAACGCGGCGCGCTTCGCGGTCGGCATGCAGGGCGTCGCGGTGTCGGAGCGCGCGTATCAGCAGGCGGTCGCGTATGCGAAGGAGCGCGTGCAGAGCCGCCCCGTCGACGGCTCGGCGAAGCAGCCGGTCACGATCATCCATCACCCGGACGTGCGCCGCATGCTCTCGACGATGCGCGCGCTGACCGAAGGCGCCCGCGCGCTCGCCTACGTCGCGGCGGCGCACTGCGATCTCGCGCATCGTCATCCCGACGAGACGGCGCGCGCGAGCCATCAGGCGATCTACGAATTCCTCGTGCCGATCGTGAAGGGCTGGAGCACGGAGCTGTCGATCGAGGTCGCGAGCCTCGGCGTGCAGGTGCATGGCGGGATGGGCTTCATCGAAGAGACGGGCGCCGCGCAGCACTACCGCGACGCGCGCATCCTGACGATCTACGAGGGCACGACCGCGATCCAGGCGAACGACCTGATCGGGCGCAAGACGGTGCGCGACGGCGGCGCGACCGCGCAGGTGCTGCTCGCACAGATCGATCAGACGATTTCAGCGCTTGCCGAACGCGACGGCCAGCCGTTCAAGTCGATGCACCGTCATCTGAGCGCGGGCAGCCTGTCGCTTGCGCGGGTCATCGAATTCGTCGTCGCGAAGTTCAGGACCGATCCGAATGCGGTGTTCGCGGGCAGCGTGCCGTATCTGAAGCTCGCGGGCATCGTGCTTTCGGGCTGGCAGATGGCGCGTGCGCTGCTGGTGGCAAGCGAAAAGCGCGGCGAAGACGAAGCGTTCTATGGCGCCAAGATAGCCACCGCGCAGTTCTTCGCGGAGCACGTGCTGTCGCAGGCGCCGGGGATCGAGGCGTCGGTTGTCAGCGCGAGCGGCAGCGAGGGCGTGCTCGCGCTGCGCGAAGACCAGTTCTGAAATGATCTGAAATCGCGTGCCGCAAATGAGAACGGCGTCCTGAGGGCGCCGTTCTTCGTTCAGGCATGTTTCGACGCGAGCGCGTTACGCCTTCGCGTAGGACGGCCGCGTGTTCACGCGCGTGTCGCCGAAATAACGGTGCACCGACAGATCGTCCGACTGGATCGCCGGCTGCTTGCCGGACATCAGGTCGGCGAGCAATTGTCCGGAGCCGCACGACATCGTCCAGCCGAGCGTGCCGTGGCCCGTGTTCAGGAACAGGTTCGGCACCGGCGTGCGGCCGACGATCGGCGTGCCGTCCGGCGTCATCGGGCGCAGGCCGGTCCAGAACGACGCCTGCGACGTGTCGCCGCCGCCGGGGAACAGGTCGTTCACGCACATTTCGAGCGTTTCGCGGCGCGCCTGCTTCAGCTTCTTGTCGTAACCGACGATCTCCGCCATCCCGCCGACGCGAATCCGGTCGTTGAAACGCGTGATCGCGATCTTGTACGTCTCGTCGAGCACGGTGGATACCGGCGCGGCGGCGTCGTTGGCGACCGGCGCGGTGATCGAATAGCCCTTCAGCGGATAGACAGGGATCTTGACCAGATCGCCGAGCAGCTTCGGCGAATACGAGCCGAGCGCCACCACGTATGAGTCGCCGCGCACCATTTCGCTGCCGCACTGCACGCCCGCGATGCGCCCGTGGCTCACGGCGAGCGCGTCGATAGGCGTGTTGTAGCGGAACTTCACGCCGAGCGCTTCGGCCATCGCGGCGAGGCGTGTGGTGAATTTCTGGCAGTCGCCGGTTTCGTCGTTCGGCAGGCGCAGGCCGCCCGTCAGCTTGTGCGACACGGCGGCGAGCGCGGGCTCGGCCTTGAACAGCTCGGCCGGCGACAGCAGTTCGAACGGCACGTTCGCATCCTTCAGCACGGCGATGTCCTTCGCCGCGCCGTCGAGCTGCTGCTGCGTGCGGAACACCTGCAGCGTGCCACCCGTGCGCCCTTCGTATTCGATACCGGTGTCGGCGCGCAGTGCCTGCAGGCAGTCACGGCTGTATTCGGCGAGGCGCACCATCCGGCCCTTGTTGACCGTGTAGCGGTCCTGCGTGCAGTTCTGCAGCATCTTCCACATCCACTGCAACTGGAACGCAGTGCCGTCGAGGCGGATCGCAAGCGGCGCGTGCTTCTCGAACATCCATTTGACGGCCTTCAGCGGCACGCCGGGCGCCGCCCACGGCGACGCGTAGCCAGGCGAAATCTGGCCGGCGTTGGCGAAGCTCGTTTCGAGGGCAGGGCCCGCCTCGCGGTCGATGACCGTGACTTCGTGGCCCGCGCGGGCGAGGTAATAAGCGCTCGTAACGCCAACGACGCCGCTTCCCAGAATGACGATTTGCATGAATTCTCCGTGCAGATTTCAATATGTCGTCACTCGCGCGCGTTCGAATAGTGGATCGAAGCCAGGATTGACGGGTGGTCCAGTGTTATCGCCTATACTATTGAGATACCTCCAGTTTTTGTTATTGTATTTGGCCGATTTTCAGTAAAAACACATGAGAACGCATCGTAACCCGGTCCGCGCCCTCGACAAGCTCGATCACAAGATCCTGAACATCCTCCAGCAGGACGGCCGCATCGCCATGAAGGACCTGGCGGAGCGCGTCGGGCTGTCGGTCACGCCGTGCATCGAGCGCGTGAAGCGCATGGAGCGCGACAGCGTGATCACCGGCTATTACGCGCGCGTCAATCCGGTGGAACTGGGCGCGGCGCTGCTTGTGTTCGTCGAAATCACGTTGGATCACAAGAGCGGCAACATGTTCGAGCAGTTCCGGCGCGAAGTGCAGCGCATTCCGGAGGTGCTGGAATGCCATCTCGTGTCGGGCGATTTCGACTATCTGATCAAGGCGCGCATCGGCGAAATGGCGGACTACCGGAAGCTGCTCGGCGACATCCTGCTGCAGCTGCCGGGCGCGGTGCAGTCGAAGAGCTATGTGGTGATGGAAGAAATCAAGGAGACGCTGACAATTCTCGTCGACGTCTGATCGGGCTTGCGGTTGCTCCACGATACTGTATATTTATACAGTATTCATCGAGTCTTTAGCCGCAATGTCCTCCACCGACCGCGAATTTCCCGTCGCTCCGCCCGCGCCGTACAAGGGGCGGGGCGCCGTCTCGAACGTGCAGGGGCGCTACGAGAAGGACGAGCGCGAGCGTGTCGACGACGGCTGGCTGCATTCGGGCGAGCCCGGGGACGGCGATGAGGCGCCTGCGTTGCGCACACGCGTTTTCGAGGAGCGCGCCAAAAGCATCCTGACGCGCAACGCGTCGCCGGACATACCGTTCACCGTCTCGCTCAACCCGTACCGCGGCTGCGAGCACGGATGCATCTATTGCTTTGCCCGGCCGACGCACAGTTACCTCGGCCTGTCGCCGGGGCTCGACTTCGAAAGCCGCATCTACGCAAAGGTCAACGCGGGCGAACTGCTCGAACGCGAGCTTGCGAAGCCGTCCTACCGGCCCGAGCCGATCGCGCTCGGCGTCAACACCGACGCCTATCAGCCCGTCGAGCGCGATCTGCGCATCACGCGCCGGGTAATCGAAATCCTGCACGAGCGCGGGCATCCGTTCGCGGCGATCACGAAATCGTCGCTGATCGAGCGCGATATCGACCTCCTCGCGCCCATGGCCGAGCGCGGGCAGGTCATGGCGGCGATCACCGTGACCACGCTCGACGCCACCATCGCGCGCACGCTCGAGCCGCGCGCGGCAACGCCGTCGCGGCGCCTGCGCACGATCCGCACGCTGAGCGAGGCGGGCATTCCCGTCGGCGTCAGCATCGCGCCGGTGATTCCGTTCGTCACCGAGCCGGATATGGAGCGCGTGCTGGAAGCCTGCGCCGAAGCGGGCGCGACGAGCGCGAGCTACATCGTGCTGCGTCTGCCGTGGGAAGTCGCGCCGCTGTTCAAGGACTGGCTTGCCGCGCATTTCCCGGACCGGGCGGAGCGCGTGATGGGCCGCGTGCGCGACATGCGCGGCGGCAAGGATTACGACTCGAACTTTGCGACCCGGATGAAGGGCGAGGGCCTGTGGGCCGACATGCTGAAGCAGCGTTTCAAGAACGCGACGAAGCGGCTCGGCCTCAATGCGCGGCAGCGCGGGATTCTGGACATGTCGGGATTCCAGCGCCCGGCACCGGCGCTTTCACGGCGGGAAGCGACCGGCCGCGCGGACGATGCGCAACTCGATCTGTTTTGATGTCGGCGGACAGGAGGCGAGCGGGGCAGTGCGGGCAGGCGTTCGGGCCGCCCGGCAGGAACGCTGGCGGCAGCGTTATTGCGACAGCGCCTTGGCCGCTTCGACCTGGCCCTCGAAATAGGTCTGGAACGTGAGCGCGAGTCCTGTCATCAGCAGGAACGCGCCGATCAGCAGCGAAAAGATCACGACGAAGATCACGGTCCAGCCGGAGCGGCTCTCCTTGCCGGTGCCGGCGTTGAACTGGGCGTCCCATTTGGCGTCGGGCCGCAATCCGTAGACGATCGCCGACAGGAACGCCGCTAGGAGCGACGCGGCGCCGGGAAACGCGAGGATCCAGCCGAGCAGCGACGCGCGCTCGGTCGCCGCGAGCAGCATGTAGCCCGCGGCCCCCAGCAGGATGCCGACGATGTGCGCCCAGCCGAACTTGTCGCGCATGCCATACAGATAGAAGCGATGCACGCCGATGCTGCCGAAAAAGAATGCCAGCGCGGCGGCGAGTGTCTTCGAGCGGAAGCGCGGGACGGCGCGCTCGCTGGACGGGTTCGAGGCGGGCGGCTGCGTGGCGGAGGACGAGGGGTTCATCGGTAAATGATTTGGAGGGGCGTGGCTCATGAAAGCGTGACAGGCGAGCGGCGCACTGCACGCGTCACGCCCGACGCGGGCATTCTACGCCCCCGCGCCCGGGCACGGCACGTGAGCGGCAGCCGCGACGCGCGGCGGCTCAAGCATCTTCTTACGAGAGCGCCATCGAAGCCCTGCCCCTATCGCGTTTCTTTCATAAGAAAAAGCACGCACCGTGCGCCTTACGCAAACCCGCATCTCGATAAATCCGGTTAAGTGTTTGTTAAGGCTCCGGTTTGAAGCTATAATCGCGTGTTTTGGTAGTTCCGAACCCCGGTTTTCAAGGATTTCAGCATGGTCATCATCCGCTTGGCTCGTGGCGGCTCGAAGAAGCGCCCCTTTTACAACATCGTCGCAACCGATTCGCGTAGCCGCCGTGACGGCCGCTTCATCGAGCGCGTGGGTTTCTACAACCCCGTCGCGACCAAAGGCGAATCGCTGCGCATCGCGCAAGACCGCCTGACCTACTGGCAAGGCGTTGGCGCGCAACTGTCGCCGACCGTCGAGCGTCTGGTCAAGCAATCGCAGCAAGCACAGCCGGCTGCCTGAGTGAAGATCGGCGGAAAGCGTGCACCGCAGGCCGGTGCGCATGATTCCGTCGAAATTTGCCGGCGAGGTTCGCTTGAGACTTGCTCCGTGTTTCGCTTCGAGGTTCGCAAATGACTGCGCGTGATCCGGATTCGGGCCAGGCGCGTCGCGCGAAGCCGGTGCAGAACGAAGTTGCCGGCGGAACTGCCAGTCAGGCAACCGCGGCAAACGCGGAAACTGCGGCCGCCGAGGCCGCCGCCGCCACGTTTGGTGCGTTTGTCCGCAAGCCGGGCGCGCGCCGCGTGGCTGTCGATGTTTCAGGCACTGCGCAAAACGCGACGATCGAACCTGTCGACAGCCTTCCGGACGACGCGATCGAAGTTGGCGCGGTCGTCGATGCCTACGGGCTGAAGGGCTGGGTCAAGGTGGTGCCGCATGCCCACGCGGGGCACGGCGGCGACGCGATGCTGGCGGCAAAGCGTTGGTGGCTCGTGAAGGGCGGCGAGCGCAAGTCGGCGCGCTGCGTGCAGTCGAAGGTGCACAGCGACACGGTCGTCGCGCACCTGGCGGGCTGCGAGGATCGGGATGCGGCCCTCGCGCTGCGCGGTCACACGGTGCACATTTCGCGCAGCGACTTTCCGAAGCTCAGCGACGACAACGAATTTTACTGGGTCGATCTGATCGGCCTGGATGTCGTGAACGAGGCGGGCGTGGCGTTGGGCCGCGTCGCCGACATGATCGACAACGGCGCGCATTCCATCATGCGCATCGAATATCCGGCCTTAGCGAAAGACGGCAGGCCGACCACCGGCGAGCGTCTGATTCCGTTCGTCGGCGTGTACGTCAAGACGGTGGATCAGGGGGCGAAGAAGATCGTCGTCGACTGGGACGCCGACTATTAATACCTGTAACGAACGGAGAGGGCGATGCAGTTCGACGTCGTGACGCTCTTTCCCGAGATGTTTCGCGGGCTCACCGACTGGGGCATCACGAGCCGGGCGGTGAAGCAGGAGCGGTTCGGGCTGCGCACGTGGAATCCGCGCGATTTCACGACCGACAACTACCGGACCGTCGACGACCGTCCGTATGGCGGCGGTCCCGGCATGGTCATGCTGGCGCGACCGCTCGAAGACGCGATTGCCGCGGCGAAGGCCGCGCAGGCGCAGCAGGGTATCGCGGGCACGCGGGTGGTGATGATGTCGCCCCAGGGTGCGACACTCAATCACGATCGCGTGATGCGATTCGCGCAGGAGCCCGGTCTAGTGCTGCTGTGCGGCCGTTACGAAGCGATCGACCAGCGTCTGATCGACCGCGTCGTCGACGAAGAGGTAAGCCTCGGCGACTTCGTGCTGTCAGGCGGCGAACTGCCGGCGATGGCGCTGATCGATGCCGTCGTGCGACAGCTTCCGGGCGTGCTGAACGATTCGCAGTCGGCGGTGCAGGACAGTTTCGTCGACGTGCTGCTCGACTGCCCGCACTACACGCGGCCGGAAGAATACGAAGGCGTGCGGGTCCCCGATGTGCTGTTGAGCGGTCATCACAAGGAAATCGATGCGTGGCGGCGGCGCGAGGCGCTCAAGAGCACGCAGGAGAAGCGTCCCGATCTGATCGCGCGGGCGCGCAGGAACAAGATGTTGAGCCGTGCCGACGAGGCATGGCTCGCAAGTCTCGCGAAGGAGGCATCGAAAGCGCAGTAGTTTTCGCGCGCTTGCGGGCCGACAAGCGGGACACCAAGGCGGCGCCAGCCCTTCGAGGACGGCGCCAGATGTGAACCCATCCTCTACCGGGGCCGCGCGACGCGAGGCACACAACTTCGGCAAGATGGCACCAGGAGTCAGTAATGAATCTGATTGAAAAACTCGAGCAGGAAGAAATCGCCCGCGCACTCGGCGACAAGACCATCCCCGACTTCGCTCCGGGCGACACGGTGGTGGTGAGCGTCAACGTGGTCGAAGGTACGCGCAAGCGTGTCCAGGCTTACGAAGGTGTGGTGATCGCCAAGCGCAACCGCGGTCTGAACTCGAACTTCATCGTCCGCAAGATTTCGTCGGGCGAAGGCGTCGAGCGTACGTTCCAGACCTACTCGCCGCTGCTCGCGAGCATCGTCGTGAAGCGCCGCGGTGACGTGCGTCGTGCGAAGCTGTACTACTTGCGCGAGCGTTCGGGCAAGTCGGCTCGAATCAAGGAAAAACTGGTCTCGAAAGACCGTGCCGCTTCCAAGGAATAAGAGCTGCACCGAAAAAAGCACCCACCCGGGTGCTTTTTTCTTTGATGTGTTCAAATTGCAGTACCGTCCCGACTCCTTTCCCCCCACGTGTCCCCGAGCAAGCCTTCCACCCCGCGCATTCTCGAGCCCGAAATTCTGCCCGTCGTTTCGACTGGCGCCGACCTGCCGCCCCTTGTCCCCGAGCGTCTGACCCCCGACAGCTTGCGCGAGCGTTTCACGCGTACGCCCGAATGGGCCCAGGAAGCGCCCGAAGCCCGCATCAAGGCGATTGGCGGCGATCCGCGCGTCGCGTCGGTGCTGGTGCCGCTCGTCGTGCGCGATGAAGGGCTGACCGTGCTGCTCACGCAGCGCGCCGATCACTTGTCCGACCACGCCGGGCAGATCAGCTTCCCCGGCGGCCGGCGCGAGCCGGAAGACGCCGATGCCGCCGCCACCGCGTTGCGCGAGGCGCGCGAAGAAGTGGGGCTCGCGCCGGAGCGCGTCGAGGTGCTGGGCGCGATGCCTGAGTATCTGACGGGCACCGGTTTTCGCGTGACGCCGGTCGTCGGGCTCGTCCATCCGCCGTTCACGCTCGAAGCCGACAAGCTCGAAGTGGCCGATATCTTCGAAGTGCCGCTCGCGTTCCTGATGAACCCGGCCAATCACGAAGTGCGCCTCTTTCGCTGGGAAGGCGGCGAGCGTCGTTTTTTTGCGATGCCGTACGTCGCGGACGAAAAAAAGGCTCCGTATTTCATCTGGGGCGCAACGGCCGGCATGTTGCGCAATTTCTACCGCTTCCTCGCGGCCTGAGCGGCACGGTGCCCGCGCCGCGCGGCAGGCGGCGATTACTTAGCGCGCTAAACGCGTGCGGCGCTGTGCTATCGTTACGCGAAATTCGTAAAACTCGAATGTCTCGGCGCTTCGCATGACTTTTTTCTCCGTATTGCTGGCTCTCATCATCGAGCAGGTGCGTGCGCTCTCGCCGCACAATCCCGTTTCCGCGCTGCTCAAATATCATGCGGAATCGACGGCGCACGGATTCGATGCCGGCAAGCAGAAGCACGGCATTCTCGCGTGGCTCGTGGTCGTCCTGCCGTGGACGCTCGCGGTCGGTCTCATCTATTACGTGCTGTACCGCATCAACTTCGCGCTCGCGTTTCTGTGGAACGTCGTGATCGTGTATTTCACGCTCGGCTTCCGGCAGTTCAGCCACTATTTCACCGACATCCATCTCGCGCTCAACAACGACGACGTGCCGCGCGCCCGCGAAGTGCTCGCCGAATGGACGGGGCTCGACACAGTCGACATGCCGGTAAGCGAGATCGTCCGGCATACGCTCATCTATGCGGTCGTGGCGTCGCATCGGCACGTGTTTGGCGTGTTTTTCTGGTTCCTGATTCCGGTCGGGCCGGCGGGCGCGGTGTTCTACCGGATCGCTGAACACCTTGCGCGTGCGTGGTCCAGGCCGAGCGACGAGCGCACCGTCGCGTTTTCGTCGTTCGCGCAGCGGGCGTTTTTCTTTATCGACTGGGTGCCGGCGCGGCTGACGGCGCTCGGTTTTGCGATCGTCGGGAATTTCGAAGACGCCATCTATGCGTGGCGCAATCACGCGCGGCAGTGGCCGGACGCCAACGAGGGCGTGCTGCTTGCCGCGGGCAGCGGGGCGCTCGGGGCGCGGCTCGCGGGGCCGCTGGCCGAGCCGCTGAGCGTCGAGGCGCTCGCCGTCGGCGATGCGAGCCCGATGCCGGTCGGCGACGACTGCACGCCGCGCACGCTGCAATCGGCCGTCGGGCTCGTCTGGCGCGCCGTGATCCTGTGGATGCTGCTGCTGCTGATGCTGACCATCGCCGTCTGGCTGGCGTAGGTCGCGCGGCGGATGCCGCTCAGTCGTCGAGCGGATTGCGGGCCGTGCCGCACTGCCAGCACACGGTGAATTGCGGCTCGAGCGTTTCTCCGCAGTTTGCGCAGCGCCAGGGACGCGCATTCTGCGCCGGCCCGCTTCTCGCGCGCTCCAGGATACCGTGCGCGAGCGCTTCGTCGCGGTCGTCGACGATCCAGATCTCCGGCGCGCACTGATCTGCCGGAATATCGCCGAGCGCACCGTTCAGAAACCGGTTGTGCAGTTCACACGGCACGCCCGCCGTGACCAGCACGTTCACCCAGTGCTGCGCCGTGATCAGGTTCGGAGCGCGCGTCAGTCTTTTCATGTCGGTGCGCCGCGGGTCGGCGCCGGGTGCCGGCGAAATTCGCTCATCGGACGCTCATCGGACAATCTGGCTGGCTTCGTGCACGAGCTGCGCATACAGCGCGTGGCGTTCCGGTGCGATTTTTCCTTCATCGACCGCTTCGAGAATCGCGCAGCCCGGCTCGTGCAGATGATGGCAGTTGTAGAAACGGCATTTTCCGAGAAACGGCCGGAAGTCGGCGAACGCGCGCTCGAGCTGTCCCTCCGACAGGTGATGCAGCCCGAACTCCTGAAAGCCCGGCGAGTCGATCAGCGAGCCGCCGCCCGGCAGCGGATAGAGCCGCGTGAACGTGGTCGTGTGGCGGCCGCTATTGAGGGCCGTCGATATCTCGCGCGTCGCGGCCTCGGCGTCCGGCACGAGAATGTTCACGAGCGTCGACTTGCCCATGCCGGACTGGCCGAGCAGCAGCGTGGCGCGGCCCTTGAGCCGCGCGTCGAGTTGCGGATGCACGGCGCCGGGCGCCGCCTTCGCGGAGAGCTCGATCACCGTGTAGCCGAGTTCCCGGTACGGCGCGAGGCGCTTTCTCGCGAACGGCAGCGCCGCTTCCACGTCGATCTTGTTCAGCACGATCAGGGGTTCCAGTTCGTGTGCCTCGGCCGCGATCAGCGCCCGTCCGAGCAGGTCCTCGCTGAAATGCGGCTCGGTGGCGAGCACGATCAGCAACTGATCGAGATTCGCCGCGAAGAGCTTCGACTTGAACTGATCCGACCGGTAGAGCAGGTTGCGCCGCTCGCCGATGCGGACGATCACCCCCTGGTCCGCCGACGACCGCTCGTACGTCACGCGGTCGCCGACCGCCACTTCGCTTCGCTTGCCGCGCGGGAAGCACTGGAGCATGGCGCCGCCGTCGGCGGGGGCGACGAGATAATGCCGCCCGTGCGCCGCGATCACCGTGCCTTCTATTCCCGCTGCGGCCGCGCGCGCGCCCTTCGAGCCGCGCGCCGTCATGCGGCGTGCTGCATCAGGCGGTCGATCCGCTGCGAGGCGGGCGGATGCGAATAGTAGAACGCCGTGTAGAGCGGATCGGGGGTGAGCGTCGACGCGTTGTCCTCGTAGAGCTTCACGAGCGCGTTCACGAGATCCTTCGGATCGGTCTGGCTGGCGGCGAACGCGTCGGCTTCGAACTCGTGCTTGCGCGAGCTGAGGCTGCCGAGCGGCGTCACGAAGAACATGAAGACGGGCAGCGCGAGCATGAAGAGCACGAGCGCGAGGCCGTTGTTGCTCTCGACGAGCGACGGCCGCACGCCGAGCCCCTCGTAGAACCACACCGTCTGCGCGAGCCAGCCGAGGAGGGCGAGCATCGCGAGGCTGATCGCGAACATGACGATCAGGAGTTTCAGCACATGACGGCGCTTGAAATGGCCGAGTTCGTGCGCGAGCACTGCTTCGATCTCGCTGCCCGAGAGGCGCGCGAGCAGCGTGTCGAAGAAGACGATGCGCTTGGCCGCGCCAAAGCCCGTGAAATACGCGTTGCCGTGCGCGGAGCGGCGGCTGCCGTCCATGACGAACAGCCCCTTCGCCGCGAAACCGGTGCGCGACATCAGGTTCTCGATGCGGGCGCGCAGCGCCTCGTCCCGAAGCGGTTCGAACTTGTTGAAGAGCGGCGCGATGAACGTGGGGTAGACCACCATCGCGAGCAGCTGGAAGGCGACCCACACCATCCAGGTCCACAGCCACCAGAGCGGGCCTGCGCGGTCCATCAGCCACAGCGTGACGAACAGAAGCGGCAGGCCGACCGCGATGCCGAGCAGCACGCCCTTCACGAGATCGACGAAAAAGAGCTTCTTCGACATCCGGTTGAAGCCGAATTTCTCCTCGATCACGAAATGCCGCGCGTAGTCGAACGGCAGGTCGATCAGGCTCGTGATCGCGACCACCGCCGCCACCAGCGCGATCTGTCCGGCATAGCCGCGGCCGAGCCAGTCGCTTATGGCGAGATCGAGCTGCTGGACGCCGCCGAGCAGCGTGAGCGCGATCAGCACGGCCGCGCTCACGACGACCTCGATCATCGTGAGCCGGGTGCGCTCCACGGTGTAGTCGGCGGCGCGCTGGTGGGCGGCGAGCGGAATCGTGCCGGTGAACTGCTGCGGCACGTCGTTGCGGTTCGCCGCCACGTGCCGGATCTGGCGCGAGGCCAGCCAGAGCTTGGTTCCGACCATCGCGACGAGCGCGACGACGAACACCGCCGAGAATACGAGATTGAGATTGGACATCCGGGGGATTCCGATTGAACTATGCGAGAATTATAGGTTCTTGGCCGTCGCCGCGTGGGGCTGAACGGGTCCTGCGCGGGTCCTGCGCGGTTCCTGCAAAGGTCTTTCACGGCAGTGCATGCACGCCTCGTTGCCGGGTCAATGCAGACCCGGGCGCGCAACCCCGGCCGCGCAAACCCGGCCACTCACCCAGGCACCTTTCATGACCGACATTCTCGACCTTTCCGGGCAAGCCAGCCCCGCCGTCCTCGCGCGCACCGACATGAATCTGGTATGGCTCGACATGGAAATGACCGGGCTCGATCCGGATAACGACCGCATCATCGAAATCGCGGTCGTCGTGACGAATTCGACGCTCGACACGCTCGTGGAAGGGCCGGTGCTCGCGATTCATCAGGACGAGGAAGCGCTCGGCAGAATGGACGAATGGAACCGCAACACGCACGGCCGCTCCGGGCTGACCGAGCGCGTGCGGGCTTCGACGGTGAATGAAGCCGAGGCGACGCGCCAGATCCGCGAATTTCTCGGCCAGTACGTGCCGCCCGGCAAGTCGCCGATGTGCGGCAACTCGATCTGCCAGGACCGCCGGTTCATGGCGCGCTGGATGCCGGAACTGGAAGCGTTTTTCCACTATCGCAACCTCGATGTCAGCACACTGAAGGAACTGTGCCGCCGCTGGCAGCCGGCAATCTACAAGGGCTTCCAGAAGCGCGCGATGCATACGGCGCTCGCCGATATCCACGAGTCCATCGACGAACTCAAGTACTACCGCGAGCATTTCCTGATTCCCGCGCCGAGCGCGCCCACCGATCCGGCCGCGGGCGACGCATCCTAATCCTTGGCCGGGCGGATCGCGCTCTTCGGCCTGAACGCGGCCACGACTTCCGGCCGCGTCTCCACATACGGCCCGCCGATCAGGTCGATGCAGTACGGCACGGCGGCGAAGATGCCCGGCACGCGCGTGCCGCCTTCGCCGTCTTTCAGGCCTTCCAGCGTTTCGCGGATCGACTTCGGCTGGCCGGGCAGATTGATGATGAGCGCCGCGTGGTCCGATGTTTCGCGGATCACGGCGACCTGCCGCGACAGAATCGCCGTCGGCACGAAGTTCAGGCTGATCTGGCGCATCTGCTCGCCGAAGCCGGGCATCGGCTTCGTGGCGACGGCGAGCGTCGCCTCGGGCGTCACGTCGCGCCGGGCCGGGCCGGTGCCGCCCGTGGTGAGCACGAGATCGCAGCCGATCACGTCGGCGAGCTCGATGAGCGTTGCGGAAATGATCGCGGCGTCGTCCTGGATCAGGCGCGTTTCGGTGCGCCAGGGCGTGGCGAGCGCCTCGCCGAGCCAGGTTTCGAGGGACGGAATGCCCTTGTCCTCATAGACGCCCTGCGAGGCGCGGTCGCTGATCGACACGAGGCCGACCACCAGTTCGTCGGGATGATTACGCGTTGGTCTCGTCATCTTCTTCACCGGATGCGGCTTCTGCGGAGTCGTCGTCTTCTTCCACGCCCGCCGCGTTCTTGATCCACTGGAACAGCTCCCGGAAATAGCGCGGCGGCTTTTGCTGCTCGCGTTCCTTGCGCGCGTTGCGAATCAGCGTGCGGCCCTCCTGCGGATCGACGCCCGGATGCTGCCGGATGAATTCGGTCAGGGCGGCGTCGTCGGCGAGGAGCTTTTCGCGCGTGCGCTCGATCCAGTGCAGCTTCGCCGTCTCGGCGCGGTTCACACCGCGATGGGTGTCGAGCGCCGTGCGCAGCGCGGCGGTTTCGTCGTCGGTGAGCGAGCGCATCACGCGGCCGACGTATTGCACCTGGCGGCGCTTGCCCTCGTGATCGGTGATGCGGCGCGCTTCGCGCACGGCGTCGCCGAGGCTTTCGGGCATCGGCATGCGCTTCAGCGCATCTTTCGGCAGCGCGATGAGCGCCTCGCCCAGCTCCTGCAGCGCGTGCATGTCGCGCTTGAGCTGGGATTTGCTTGGACGGTCGTAGCCGTTGTCGTCGTCGTCCTGCGCGGCGGCGTGGGCGGAATCGATCGGTTGAATGCGGGTTTTACGGTTCATGGGCGGTATTGTATCGCCCGCCGTGCCCGGGCGGGCGGCGCGGGCGCACCGGCCTGGCGCGCCCGCCGGCCCGGGCGCGGGAAACGCGTGAGCCGTCGTTCGATGTTGGCGGGTGAATCCGCGCCGACCTTGCTATGATCGCGTGATACGCGCTCGATGCCGCGCGTCGGCAGGCGAAAGAGGGCAGGACACCATCGCAACGAACACGCGGCCGGACGACGGCCCGATTCCCAAAGGCAACGAAAAATGGCAGCAGACATGGACGTCAAGCAACGCTTTTTCCCGCACACCCAGGACGAGCTGAAGGAAATCGCGTCCGACATCCTGCGCCACGCGAAGGAACTCGGTGCGACCGACGCGGCCACCGAAATTTCCGAGGGCGACGGGCTGTCGGTGAGCGTGCGTCGCGGCGAGGTCGAGACGATCGAGCACAATCGCGACAAGATGGTCGGCGTGACGGTTTTCATCGGCAAGAAGCGCGGCAACGCGAGCACGTCTGACTTTTCGCGCGAGGCGCTGAAGGACACCGTCGCCGCCGCGTACAACATCGCGCGCTTCACGGCGGAAGACAGCGCGGCGGGTCTCGCGGAGGCCGAGCTGCTGGAAATGTCGCCGCAGGACCTCGATCTCTACCATCCGTGGGAGATCGACGCCGAGGAGGCCGCCGACATCGCGCGCCGCGCGGAGGGCGCCGCGTTCGCGGTCGATCCGCGCATCGCCAATTCGGAGGGCGCGAGCGTATCGGCGCAGCATTCGCAGTTCGTGCTCGCCACGTCGCGCGGGTTCCTGGCGGGTTATCCGTATTCGCGGCACTACATCGCGTGCGCGCCGATCGCCGGCAGCGGCCGCGACATGCAGCGCGACGACTGGTACACGTCCCGGCGCAGCGCCGCCGACCTCGCGTCGCCGGAAGCCGTCGGACGATATGCGGCCGAGCGCGCCTTGTCGCGCATCGGCGCACGCAGCCTCGACACGCGCAAGTGCCGGGTGCTCTTCGAGGCGCCGCTCGCGGCCGGCATTCTCGGCGCGTTCGTGCAGGCGGTGAGCGGCGGCGCGCTGTATCGCAAGACCACGTTCCTCGTCGACAGCCTCGGCAAGCCGGTGTTCGCGCCGCACGTCCAGGTGGTGGAAGACCCGCACGTGCGCGGCGGCATGGGCAGCGCGCCCTTCGACGAGGAAGGCGTGCGCACGCAGCGCCGCAACGTCGTGGAAGACGGCGTGGTGCAGGGGTATTTCCTGTCGACGTATTCGGCGCGCAAGCTCGGCATGAAGACGACCGGCAACGCGGGCGGCTCGCACAACCTGTCGCTGCGCAGCTCGCGCACGTCGCCCGAGGACGATTTCGAGCAGATGCTCAAGAAGCTCGGCACCGGCCTGCTGCTGACCGAACTGATGGGGCAGGGCGTGAATTACGTGACGGGCGACTATTCGCGCGGCGCGTCGGGCTTCTGGGTCGAGAACGGGAAGATCCAGTATCCGGTGGAGGAAATCACGGTGGCGAGCACGCTGCAGGAGATGTTCCGCCACATCGAGGCGATCGGCGCGGATACGGTCGTGCGCGGGACGAAGGAGATCGGCTCGGTGCTGATCGAGAGGATGACGGTGGCGGGCCAGTAAGGCGGTCGCTCCGGAGGAAAAAAATCCCGGATGACGCAGGTCATCCGGGATTTTCTTTTTCGTCGACGGTGTTCCGGAGGCGCTACCAGATCGTTACGCGATCCTCGGGCAATCGTGCCATCGGGGCACCCGGCGCGCAGGCGAACGCTGCGGCAAACGACGGCAGATTCGACACAGGCCCGTTCGCCCGGAACTTGCCCGGAGCGTGCACGTCGGTGGCGACGTCGTCGCGGATCGTCGCTTCTGTAGCCTTGTTTCGCCAGTTTCTGGCCCACGCCAGGAAATTGCGCTGCTGCTGGGTGTAGCCATCGACGGGGCGGTCAGCGGACGGCTCGCGCGCGAGACGCAGGGCGAGCGCGTCGCGCGCGGTGCTGAGGCCTCCCAGGTCGGCGATATTTTCCACCTCGGTGAGTGCGCTGTTCACCCGCAGTCCCGGCAGCACCTCGTAGGCGTCGAACTGCCGGTTGAGCCTTGCGACGCGCGCCTCGAACCGCGCCTTGTCCCCGTTTTGCCACCAGTCGGATTCATTGCCCGCTGCGTCGAACTTCGAGCCGGCCGTATCGAATCCATGCGTGATCTCATGCGCGATCACAGTGCCGATTCCGCCGTAGTTCAGCGCGGGGTCCGCTTTCAGGTCGAGATACGGCGGCTGCAGGATGGCGGCGGTCAGCACGACGCTGTTGTCCTGCGGCGAATACGTGCCGTTGACGATATGCGGACCGATCGACCATTCGTCCCGGTCCACTGCCTTGCCGATCCTGGCCATCTCCGTCTTGTGGTCGAAGGCGAGAACGGCCATCGCATTGTTGAAATAGGACGTGCCAGGAAGTTTCAGTTGCGATACGTCGGGACCGTCCTTCGGGGCGCCGATCTTGAAGACCATCGCCTGCTCTTTTTCCAGCGCGCGCGCCGTGGTCTGCGGACTGAGCCATTCCGACGCCCGCAGGCGCGCCCGAAAGGCGGCACGCATATCGTTCACGATGACCTGGGTGGCGGCCACTGCCGCGGGCGAAAAAGCCTTGCCTGCGTAAGCCGCGCCCATCGCGCGGCTCAGTATCCCGTCCTCCTGGCTGAATCCCGCGAGAATCTGGTCCGGTCGCTCCTGCTCGGCTTGCATGCCCTTGAGGGTCTTGTCATAAAAGTTGAACTCCTCCTCGCGCAGCGCCCTGGACAGGTACATCGACGCGGCGTGGATGAGCGAATATCGCAGCGCTGCCTTCCATTGATCGAGCGGAACGCTCGTCATCATCTTGCCTAGCTCGCTGTAGAACGCCTGATGAGGCATCGCGAACGATTCGGGTGAACTCACGCCCTGCGCCCTGAAAAACGCATTCCAGTCGAGCGGCGGCGTAAGCCGGTTCGCCTCCGGGATGCTGACCATGTCTTTTACGCCGCCCGGTTCGTTCGATTGTTCCTCCGTGGGCGAAACCGTCGCCAGCCGCGTTTCGAAATCGAGCACCTTCCGGGCTGCGGCATGGGCGTCGCCTTGCGGCATGCCGGTCAACTCGAACGAACGCGCGGCGGACGCGACGAACGCCTCGCGTGTTTCCGCTTGAGCGGGGTCCAGATAGGTGTCGCGAGTGGGAAGGCTCAGGCGGGCCGGTGCCAGCATGGCGATATGGCGCGTGGCGTCGGCGAAGCCGGGCGCCGCGCTCGCCTTGAAGAGGATGGCCCGGCCATCGCCCGCGGATCCCGTCAGATAGGCGGCGAGGCTCGCCGTGTCCCTGATCGCGTCGATTTTCGCGAATTGCGGGATGAGCGGCGTGACGCCCGCGCGATCCGGTGCGGCTTCATCCAGCGCGACGCGGTAGTAGCTGCTGACCAGTTGGCTGTACGGGTCCGATCCGCCGTTCTGGGCGATCTGCCGTTGCACCGCCTGGCTTTGCTCGCTGAGTTCGGCGAACTGGTCGATCGACGAGGCATCGTCGGAAATTTCGATGGAGTCGGCCCATTTTCTGTTGACGTGGGCGTTGAAGTCCTGGCACGCCGGGATGGATTTGTCGATTTGTGTGACATCGAAATTGGATCGGGCCGATATCACCGGACGCGTGCCGTTATCCGTTTCTTCATCCGTTTCGTTGTCCGATCCACCACACGCGGCAAGCATGACTGTGGCGGCTGCGATGGCCGTGACCGTGAATCTGTATTGCTTCATTGCGCCTCTCGGTGCTGTTTAGTTCGAACCCAGAAATCCGTATCAAAATCAATCGGATGACTAATGAAAAAAGAGGTTTGAAGTCTATCAGCGGTCTGATTCAGAGAATTCCGAAAGTGCGCGGCGCCCAGTCAGCGCCTGGCGATGCAGGAGGGCGCAAAAAAGCCGCGCTCGCGACGTGCGCGAGCGCGGCTTGCAAAACACGGACGCGGGGCGCTCAGCCCGTGCGTCGATAGGTCACGAACGCGTACTCGAAATCGTTCGGCGCGGCGGCGCGATGCGTTTCGCTGCGCGACGCCTCGATCCATTGCGACGGATCGAGCGCGTCGAACTTCGTATTGCCCTCGAAATCGGCGTCGATCTCGGTGACGATCACCGTGTCGGCGTGGTGGATCGCCTCGCGATACAGCTGCGCCCCGCCGATCACGAACGCTTCATCCGCCTGATCGCCGGCGGCGAGGGCGAGGGCGTCGTCGAGATTCGTGACCGTGTCGCAGCCTTCGTAACGGCGCGCGGCATCGCGCGACACCACGATGTTGCGGCGGCCCGGCAGCGGCCGGCCGATCGATTCGTGCGTCTTGCGGCCCATGATGATGGGCGAGCCCATCGTCGTGCGCTTGAAGTAGGCGAGGTCTTCCGGCAGGCGCCAGGGCAGTTGGTTGTCGCGTCCGATCACGCCATTGCGCGCGCGGGCGACGATCAGGGTCAGCGTCGTCATGTAAGGGCAGAAGGTGGGAGCCAGGGCCGCCGCCGAATCCGGGCGATCCGGGCGGCCGGCAGGCGGGCTCCAATTCTAACCGACGCACGAATCCGCCCGACGCAAAGGCGCGGGACCGCGCAGATCTAGCCCGATGCGCAGGTCTTCGCCGCGCCGGAGGCGTCCGGTATCGCTTCGACGGGCACCGGCAGCGGTTCCGGCACGGGAGCGGGAACCGGAACCGGCGGGGGCGCCGGCGGCGTGATCTCGTCCCAGAGCGTGACACTGTTGTTGCGGTGCGTCACTCGCGCGATCGCCGGGGTGGCGCTTTTGTCGGGACTCGTGGCCGCGTCCGCCAGCGCGCACCCAAACGCGGGACGTGACGAGTCCTCACCACCGTGGTGCAGAGGGCGCTTCAATTCCATTCCGGCCTCGGAGGAATCCCCGGCAATGCCGCCCGCGCCGCCCGCCATGGCGGCGTTCGCTTCAGCGCCAAATGGAAAGAGTGCCAGTGCCAGCCCGGTATTGGCGAAAACGAGAGTCGAATTCGAAACCAGCTGGCCGAACGTCCGTGCGCTAATACGCATTTCTTACTCCTGTCGCGCGCTCCATTTAGCGAAATTTATGCCACTCGCGGCAATCCCTTACCGCGTCTAATTGCAGTGAAAAATGACGCTAATACCGGGCGGACAAACGGACGAAAACGTTTCACGTGTGAAACGAGAGCCCCGAAATCGAGCAAATAAGACTGAATTGGTGAACCGTTTCTTGTCTTATTAATGGAGGTTTAACCGGTTTTAATAAATATTTGAAAAATTCATGAAAAGCCCGCCGGACGGGGCTTTCAGGGATTGCGTCCGACCAATTGAGGATATTTGTTTTAGAAATTGGCTGCTTATAGTAGTCTCTCAAAAACGGCTCAGCATCAAACAAGGGGTTCGCAGCAAACCAGCGATGCCAAGTGTGTCGATCAAGGGGGCCATGTCGTTTTGAATAACTGCATGACGCACGAGGAGCGTGCGGGCACAGAACACCGCGATGTACCGAGGGCCTGAACTATGCGACCTTTTCAACGAACGTTGAACAAAGGATCTGAATAATGGAAGTCGCTCGGCGGCAACTCATATATGTGACTCGCGATCCCAGCGAGGCGCTGTGCGCGCGATTCGAGGAGCGCGGATGGCACATTGAGATCGTGGCGAGTGCGCGCGATGCGCGCAAATCGCTGCGCAGCGATCTGGCGATTGGCGGTTTGCTCGACCTGTCGAGCCGCTTCGAATCTCACGAGCTGGCGGCGTTCGAAGCGTCGCTCACGCTGACCAATGTGGGCTGGGTGGCCGCGACGGTATCCGGACAACTGGAAGACGCGGCCGTGCGCCGGCTGATTCGCGACTATTGCTTCGACTACGTGACGCTGCCGACGTCGAACGACCGCATCGTCGATTCCGTCGGCCATGCGTACGGCATGGTGTCGCTGCACGACGCGGCGTCGAACGACGCCCGCGCAACGGGCGCCGAGGGGCGCGCCGAAGGCGAGATGGTGGGTTCGTGCGAGGCGATGCTCGCGCTCTTCCGCTCGATCCGCAAGGTCGCGATGACCGACGCGCCGGTCTTCATCTCCGGCGAATCGGGCACCGGCAAGGAACTGACGGCGGTGGCGATCCACGAGCGCTCGTCGCGCCGCGACCAGCCGTTCGTCGCGATCAACTGCGGGGCGATTCCCGCGCATCTCCTGCAGTCGGAACTGTTCGGCTACGAGCGCGGCGCGTTCACCGGCGCGAACCAGCGCAAGATCGGACGGGTCGAGGCGGCCAATGGCGGCACGCTCTTTCTCGATGAAATCGGCGATTTGCCGCTGGAAAGCCAGGCGAGCCTGCTGCGCTTCCTGCAGGAGCGCAAGGTCGAGCGCCTGGGCGGCCACGGCTCGACGCCGGTCGACGTGCGGATCATCTCCGCGACCCACGTCGACATGCAGACCGCGATGATCGAAGGGCGCTTTCGCGCGGACCTGTATCACCGCCTGTGCGTGCTGCAGATCGACGAGCCGCCGCTGCGCGCGCGCGGCAAGGACATCGAGCTGCTCGCGAAGCACATGCTCGACCGCTTCAAGAAGGACGCGAGCCGGCGGTTGCGCGGCTTCTCGCCGTGCGCGATCGCGGCGATTCACAACTACGGCTGGCCTGGCAACGTGCGCGAGCTGATCAACCGGGTG
>NZ_JFHC01000099.1 GCF_000698595.1 Caballeronia glathei
AATTGATGGTGCGCCGTGCTGTCTGAGGCATGGCTGGCGAGCGGCCGGTGACTAGCGACGGTTCGCTCGCAAGAGCAGTTTCTGCGCCGCCGTCTGAATGACTGCTTCAACCTTGGAACCCGCTCTTGCAGGGGCGACGTGACGAAGGACCGCCGTGAGGGTTGCGAACCGCCGATCGACGGCAGGCTATCGCCGCTTAATGTTGCAAGATCATCGTCGGGTCGGGCATAGGCTCGATCCCCGTCGTTCGTATGTGAGCGAGGGCAGGCACTCCAGGTGCCGTTCCACTCCGATGCCGGCCATTTGCTACGGAAGGCTCGCCTGCGCCCTTTCAGTCGTTTTGATCGCTCACGGAAGGAGGCATGGCCTCGCGCGTTCCCGCTGGCATTTGCTACGATAGGGAAACGCAGAATACGCTCGTATCGGCACGACGTTAAGTCTTCCGGGTTGAAGCACTCGCCCGGACGTCTTTCTGGGCAGACGAATAACTTGTCCACACAGGCACTGATGCCTGGCTCTGATGTGGTTTTGCGGCGCGCCCACGCGAGGTGAAAGCAGACACCCGGGAGGAGCACATGATCATCACCAATTCGCAGTCGGGTACGAACGTCGAGGAAATCGCCGACGGCTTGTATCGCATCAACACGCCGGTCATGATCCCGGGCGACTCGGGGGGCTTCTCGTTCAATCAGTATCTGATCGTCGATGATGAGCCGCTGCTGTTTCATACCGGGCCCCGCAAGATGTTTTCCCTGGTGCGCGAGGCGCTGACGAGCGTCATCGATCCGGGGCGACTCCGGCACCTTGCCTTTTCCCACGTCGAGGCGGACGAATGCGGGTCGCTCAACGAGTGGCTTGCAACGGCGCCTCACGCGTCACCGCTGTGCGGTACCGTTGCCGCGCTCGTTTCCATCAGTGATCTCGCCGACCGGCCGCCTGTCGCCCTGGCGGACGGACAGGGTGTCTGCCTCGGAAGTCATACCGTACGGTGGATCGACACGCCCCATTTGCCGCATGCGTGGGAATGCGGCTTCCTGATGGAGGAGCGAACCCGAACGTTGCTTTGCGGCGACCTGTTTACGCAGGGTGGAGCGAATCTTCCGCCGCTCACTACGTCGGACATTCTGGGGCCAAGCGAAGCATTTCGGCGCAGCATGGACTATTTTTCGCATACTCGAAACGCCGACGCCATGTTCGAGAGACTGGCTGAACTCGCGCCGACAACGCTGGCATGCATGCATGGCAGTGCCTGGAGCGGCGATGGCGCGGAACTGTTGCGTTCACTGGCCCGGAGCGTGCGCGAATGATCGGCTGGCGGACGCACTCGGTATGAACGGTGTGATTCCGCGAGAGTCGGACGCGAGAGCGCGAGGCGCCGCTGGTCGTCTGTTTTCGTCTGCGATTCCTGCTGCGCGTTGGCGATGTTGAGGTCGTTCTGGTTCACTCGCAGGTCAGTGAAGGTCCGCGAGGGCAACTGGCCGACTCATTCTCTCCTTGTCTTCGGTTGTTCGGGTTGCGGGTCGCGTCCGGATTGCGTCGGTGCCCTCGTACACGCATCCGGGGGCGTCACATAGGCCACGTCGTCGCAGCAGCACGCATAGACCGGAAACCCGTACGCATTCGTGCGGATGATTTTGGTTGGCCCGTGCAGCGGGCACACTGCGTCCATGTCGTCTCCTTGAACTCATGATCGACCGACTCGACCTCGTAGACGCGGCTCGTCAGTTCGGAACCCCCAAGCGCCGGTTCGACTTGTCGTTCACGTCCGACGCTCGAGGGGGTGCCTGAACGCAGTCCGCAGCAATATTCTACGCCCCCTGCATGTCGTGAAGGCGCCATGGATGTGGGGCATGTCCATCGTGATCACCTCGGTATCCCATGCTCAGTGACTGAGCAGAGCATTCAATCACGTCGGCCAAAAAATCCGATGAAAACGACAGGCTCAGGCCGGTCAATTCCGCGTGAGCGTAAACAGGCGGTGGTTAAGGTCGTTTAAGGACATTCAAGTCTCAGCTAAGGACCTCAGGGTCTCGATTCAGCAACGTTGGGGTTCGATGCAAAGGAGTTAGTGGATGCGGCAACACCTGGTTGTCGCGCGGCGGAGTTTGATCATCGCGAGAAAAAAGGTATGCCCGCATTCCAGGCACGTATGTGTGAGCGGTGGCGGCTCCGATTCTTTTTGTGTGCTGTGCCCGGCGGACGGGGATTCCAGACTCGACGGCCACCTGTCGCGGCGCAGGCCTCATACGCACAACATGCGGGGGCGTTGAAAAATAGATCGCGACAGTTCTTCGGAATGCGCCCACACTGTGCAGCGTAGCGGTCGCCTTCGCGGCCGTCGATGCGGGAGCAGGATGATGGCAAAGAGTCAGGCACGTGGTAATCGAGAGGCCAAAAAACCGAAACAGCCGAAGAAGGTAGCCTCTCCCGCGGAAGTTGCCTCCTGGGGGACCTCCCCCAAAAGCACCGTAGCCAGCGCACCCACGAAGACGAAATAGCCGATACGCGCGTACGCGGATCGATCTCTCCGCCGCGCAGTCCAGAGCGAAGACGTGCGAGCACGTCGACGTCTCCATCTCATCTCCCTTTTACTCTCGAACCGGTCACGAAAGCGGTGAGGGCCGGCGTATGCCGTACCGTCGCCGATGGTGAGCGGCCGTCGTCCTGTGTCCGCCGCCAACCGGTCGCCAACCGTTCGCCAACGGGGCCGCCAACCGGCCGATAACGGTTATGAACACGGTTTTCCGCTATATCGCATCGCGTCGCCGGCCGTCTTCCCTGTGGGCCGATACGGCGCCGGTGCGTGACGAACTGTTCGGTATCGAGCGATTGGAGCAGCACGCCCAGAGTCTCGCCAACGCTCAACCCGTCACGAAGACGCCGGCCGCCGTCCTGTCGCTCCATACCAGGCTCGACGACAACGCCGCCGTCCTGCTGGCCGCCTATCGGGCGAGTGCCGACGAGCTGGAGAAGGGCCGCGGAGTGGTACCGGCCGCCGAATGGCTGCTCGACAACTACCACCTCGTCGAGGAACAGATCCGCGAAATCCGCGAGGACCTGCCGCCGGGCTATTACCGTCAGTTGCCAAAGCTCGCAGCGGGCCCGTTCGCGGGCTATCCGCGCGTATTCGGTGTCGCGTGGGCGTTCGTCGCGCATACGGACAGCCATTTCGATCCGCAGATCCTGCGGCGCTTCATCGATGCCTATCAGCGCGTTCAGCCACTGACCATTGGCGAGCTATGGGCTGTCGCGATCACGCTGCGCATCGTACTGATCGAGAACCTCAGGCGCCTCACGGACCAGATCACGGCGGGACGTGCCGCGCGCGCGGACGCGGATGCGCTGACCGACCGTTTGCTCGCGTCGGGCAGCGCCCGCTCGGCTCTGGAGGCGGATATTTCCACGCGTTCGTCGGGCGTGTTGTCGGAGCTCTTTGCTGCGCAACTCGCCAAGCGTCTGCGCGACCAGGACCCGCGCACCACGCCGGCGCTCAGCTGGCTCGAAGAGCGGCTGAAACTGCAAGGTGCGTCGATCGACGCAGTCGTGCAGCACGCGCAGCAACGGCAGGGCGCATCGCACGTGACCGTACGCAATGTAATTACCAGCATGCGCCTGATTTCCGACATCGACTGGGCCGAACTGGTCGAGAGCGTGAGTCTCGTCGACACCCGACTGCGCGCGGAAAGCGCCTTCGCCGCGATGGATTTCGCGACGCGCAATCTCTACCGCAGCGCGATCGAACAGCTGGCGCGCGGCTCGGAGTTGGCGGAACTGGAAGTCGCGGATCTCGCGCTTCGATCGGCGCAGGCTGCGGCGCTCGTCGGCGACGCCGAATACGCAGAGCGTGCGGCCGATCCGGGGTTTCATCTGATCGCGGAAGGTCGCCCGGCGCTTGAGCGGGCAATCGAATTCCGCCCTTCACCGCGCCTGCGCATCATGCGGTTCAACGCGCGCCTTGGCATCACCGGTTACGCCGGGGCGATCCTGATGGTCGCCGCGGCATTGCTTGGGCTGGCGTTGTGGATGCTATGGTCGCTGGCCCCGCGAGGGCTCGATGCGACGCTGATAGCGCTCTTCGCCGCATGCGGATTTTTGCCCGCCACGGAGATCGCGAGCGCGCTGGTCAACCGGGCAATTACCTGGAGTTTTGGCGCGGTTACGTTGCCAGGTCTCGAACTGACGTCGGGCGTGCCTTCGTCGCTGCGCACGCTGGTCGCGGTGCCGACGCTTCTGACGAGCGAAGCCGATCTGCGCGAGCAGATCGAACGCCTCGAGGTGCACCACCTCGCAGGCGCGGGCGGCGACCTGTCGTTCGCGCTGCTGGTGGACGGCCTTGATGCGGATCAGGAGGTGATGGCTGGCGATGCCCATTTGCTCGCCGTCGCTGCTGACGCCATCGCAGCGCTGAACCGGCAATATGAACCGGGTGCGGGTGGCAGCCGCTTCCTGTTACTGCACCGCCGCCGCGTATTCAACGCGAGCGAGAACACATGGATGGGCTGGGAACGCAAGCGCGGCAAGCTGCACGAACTCAACCGGCTGCTGCGCGGCGCGACCGATACGACCTTCATGCCGATCGGCGGGCGCCCGCCGCATGTGCCGGACAATGTGCGCTATGTGATTACGCTCGATGCCGATACGCGTCTGCCACGCGATGCCGCAATGCGGCTGATAGGCAAGATGGCGCATCCGCTGAACCGGCCGAGATTCAGTGACCTCGAGCAACGCGTCGTCGACGGGTACGCGATTCTTCAGCCGCGCGTCACGGCCTCGCTGCCAGTCGGACAGGAAGGCTCGCTGCATCAACGCGTCTTCTCGGGGCCCGGCGGGATGGACCCGTATGCGGCGGCTGTGTCGGACGTCTATCAGGACCTTTTCGGCGAGGGTTCATACACCGGAAAGGGGATCTATGACGTCGATGCCTTCGAAGCGGCATTGCATGGACGCGTGCCGGAGAACGCGCTGCTGAGTCACGACTTGTTCGAAGGGGTGTTCGCCCGCGCCGGCCTGGCGTCGGACGTCGAGGTGGTGGAGGAGATGCCAGCGCGTTACGACGTCGTGGGCAAGCGGCAGCATCGCTGGACGCGTGGCGACTGGCAGTTGTTGCCGTGGATCATTGGCTATCGTGGACGCGGCCGTCACGCGATACCGCCGATCGGACGCTTCAAGATGATCGACAACCTCCGCCGCTCGCTGCTGGCGCCGTTCATGGTCGCCGCGCTCGCGGTGTCCTGGCTGATGCCGATGCGCTCCGGCATCGCGGGCGCGCTCTTCGTGCTCGCGGCGATTGCGATCCCTGCTTTCCTGCCGGCATTGTTCGCGATCCTGCCGCGTCACGCGGGCATCCGTCTGCGCAATCACTTGGGCAGGCTCGCTGCCGACGTACGCGTCGCCGGACTGCAAACCGCTCTGTCGACCGCATTTCTGGCTGATCAGGCGTGGCGCATGGGCGACGCGATCGTTCGCACGCTGACGCGTCTGCACGTGACCCGCCGGCGTCTGCTCGAGTGGACGACGGCGGCGCAATCGCAAGGTAGTCCGCGCCTCGACCTGCACGGTTTCTACCGGCGCATGGCGGGCGGTACGGCTTTCGGGCTGGCGCTTTCGGCGGGGGCGATCGTGTATGCGCCGTCGAATTGGCCGCTCGTGTTGCCGTTCATGCTGCTGTGGCTCGCCGCACCGCCGCTTGCGCTGTATTCGAGCCGCTCGCCAGCCGTAGCGCGGCGCTTTGCGATGTCGGATCCGGACACGCGAGACCTGCGCCTGATCGCACGGCGCACGTGGCGCTTCTTCGAGACCTTCGTCACGCCGGCAGAAAACATGCTGCCGCCCGACAATTTCCAGGAAGACCCGAAGCCGGTCGTCGCGCACCGGACTTCGCCGACCAATCTCGGCCTCTATCTCCTGTCGGCGATCGCCGCTCGCGATTTCGGCTGGGCCGGCACTTCGGAGACGGTCGAACGCATCGAAGCGGCCTTCGCTTCGATGCAGAAACTCCAGCGTTTCAGAGGACACTTCTATAACTGGTACGGTACGCTCGACCTTCAGGTGCTGGCCCCGGCTTACGTTTCGTCGGTCGATAGCGGCAATCTGGCGGGCCATCTGATCGTTCTCGCCAACGCATGCGAAGAATGGCTGCATGCGCCGCTCGCGCCGGCAGCGCGGCTGGGAATGACGGACAACCTGCAGCTCGCGCGCGAAGCCATCGACGCGCTGCCCGGTACAAGCGGCGAGCGCGGCAAGCAGCTTGCAGCGGTCCTCGATGAGATCGACGCGCAATTGTACGGGCCCAGGTCGCTCGAGGCGTTGTCGCCGTCGCTCGCGCGTCTGACGGAAAAGGCCGCAAAGACAGCCCGTGACATCGTGCCCGCGGGCGGCGACGACGGTTCCACCGAGCCGCTCTTCTGGATCGACGCATTGACAAGGAGCGTCGTCGAGCATGGCCGCGACCGGCAACAACTTGCCGACGTGCCGCACCGCCTGCAGGAACGCCTGAAGGCACTCGCCGATACGGCGCGCGCGATGGCGCTCGGCATGGACTTCGCGTTCCTGCTCGATCCCGAACGCAAGCTGCTGTCAATCGGTTATTCACGGTCCGACAACCGCCTCGATCCAAACTGCTACGACCTGCTCGCCTCCGAGGCGCGGCTTGCGAGCCTTTTTTCCATTGCGAAAGGCGACGTGACGACGCGTCACTGGTTCCGCCTTGGCCGCGCCGCGACGCCGGTCGGCAACGGGTCGGCGCTGATCTCGTGGTCGGGATCGATGTTCGAATACCTCATGCCGTCGCTCGTCATGCGCGCACCCGTCGGCAGCCTGCTCGAACAGACGAGCCGCCTGGTGGTGGAACGGCAGGCAGCGTACGGCCGGGCTCTCGGCATTCCGTGGGGCATTTCGGAATCGGCATATAACGCCCGGGACATCGAATTCACTTACCAGTATTCCAATTTCGGCGTGCCGGGTCTCGGCCTCAAACGCGGTCTTTCTGAGGACCGCGTGATCGCGCCATACGCAACGGGGCTGGCCGCGATGGTCGATCCGCAGGCAGCGCGGCAGAACTACGCGCAACTCGCTGCGATGGGCGCGCTTGGACGTTATGGCTTCTACGAAGCGCTCGATTTCACCCGTTCGCGGTTGCCCGATGATGAAGACGTCGCGATCGTCCGCAATTTCATGGCGCATCACCAGGGCATGACGATCGTCTCGATCGCGAACACGTTGCTCGGCGCGCAGATGCGATCGCGCTTTCACCGCGAGCCGATGATTCAGGCGAGCGAACTGCTGTTGCAGGAACGCATGCCGCGCGACGTCGCGGTGGCGCATCCGCGCGCCGAAGAAGTGAACACGGCCGCCGCCGTTTCCGGCGCGGTAATACCGAAGCTCCGGCGCATCGACGCACCCGCGACGGCGGGTGGCGCGCCGGTCACTCATCTGTTGTCGAATGGACGCTATGCGGTGATGCTGACCGCGACCGGTGCAGGTTACAGCCGCTGGCACGACATCGCGGTGACGCGCTGGCGCGAAGACCCGACCCGTGACGATTGGGGCTCGTTCATCTACCTGCGCGATACGCGCAGCGGCCACGTGTGGTCGGCGGGCGCACAGCCGATGGGCAGCGAAGCCGAATGCGAAGATGTCGCGTTCGGCGAGGACCATGCCGAATTCACTCGCCGCGACGGATCCCTGACGACCACCATGGACGTACTGGTCTCCGACGAGGCCGACGGCGAAGTGCGCCGCGTGTCGCTTGCGAACAGCGGACGACGTACCCGCGAGATCGAACTGACGTCGTACGCGGAGCTCGTGCTGACGACGCCCGCCGCGGACAACGCACATTCCGCGTTCGCGCGGATGTTCGTTCAGACCGAACATCTCCCCGAATTCGGCGCACTGGTGGCGACGCGCCGTTTGCGTTCACACGACGAGCCGGAGGTGTGGGCTGCGCATTTCGCGGTGGTGGAAGGGGAAATCTCCGCTGATCCGCAGCATGAGTCGGATCGCGCGCGCTTTTTGGGTCGAGGGCAAAACGCGGGCACCGCGGCTGCGATCGTCGGCGAGCAGCCGTTGACGAACACGGTAGGCACCGTGCTCGACCCGGTGTTTGCGCTCCGCTATCGGGTGCTGGTGCCGCCGGGCAAGGTAGTGCGCGTGACCTTCTGGACCGTGGTCGCCGCATCGCGGGCGCAACTCATCGACCTGATCGACAACCACCATGACGGCAACGCATTCGATCGTGCCAAAACGCTCGCGTGGACGCGAGCGCAGGTTCAGTTGCGCCATCTCGGCATCGAGGCAGACGAGGCGGCGGACTTCCAGCGCCTGGCGGCGCCGCTCATCTACGTCGATCCGCGCTTCAGGGCGCCGTCGGACGCGATCGTTCGAGGGGCGGGGATGCAGTCCGGTCTGTGGCCGCACGCCATTTCCGGCGACCTGCCGATCCTGCTGCTGCGCATCGATCACATCGACGACATGGCTCAGGTTCAACAGTTGTTGAGGGCGCACGAATACTGGCGAATGAAGCGTCTCGGTATCGATCTGGTGATCGTCAATGAGCGGGCGTCGTCGTATGTCCAGGAGTTGCAGATCGCAATCGAGACCGCCGTGCGCAGCAGTCAGTCGCGGCCGCGGCTGGGCGAAGTGCCGGCGCAGGGGAGTGTCTACACGCTGCGCTCGGATTTGATGAGCGTCGACGCAAGAGCGTTGCTGCGCTCGGCTGCGCGCGTCGAACTTGTTGCCCGCGGCGGTTCCATCGCCGAGCAGATCGCCCGTTTGCCGCCGGTGCAGCGCCAGGTGTCCGCGTGCATACGGCGCAAGCCGCCGGCGGTATCGCCGCTTGCCGCGGCTTCGCCGGTTTCTGCGGGGCTCGATTTTTTCAACGGTCTCGGCGGTTTCGACAAGAACGGCCGCGAATACGTCACGGTCCTTTCCGCCGGCGCAACGACACCTGCGCCGTGGATCAACGTGGTCGCGAATCCTCGCTTCGGCTTCCAGGTATCGGCTACAGGGAGCGGCTGCACATGGGCCGAAAACAGTCGCGAGAACCAGATCTCGCCTTGGTCGAACGATCCGGTCGAAGACCCCGCCGGCGAGGCCATCTACGTGCGCGACGAAACGAGCGGCACCGTATGGTGCGCCACCGCGCAGCCGATCCGCGACGAAGGCACGTACATCGCGCGTCACGGATTCGGATACAGCCGCTTTGAACACGAGACACACGGCATCGCACTCGACTTGCTGCAATACGTGCCGCTCGCCGATCCCCTGAAGATCTCGCGGCTGACGCTGCGCAATTTGTCTGGTGCGCCGCGCCGTCTGTCGGTAACGGCGTGGATGGAATGGGTACTCGGCACGTCGCGCGGCGCTTCGGGGCCGTTCATCACGACAGAGATCGACCCGGCCACTGGCGCGATGCTGGCGCATAACCCATGGAGCGTTGCCATGGCAGGGCGCGTTGCATTTGCCGATCTGGGTGGCCGGCAGACGGCCTGGACCGCGGATCGAACGGAATTCCTCGGGCGTAACGGCGGGCCCGTCATGCCACTCGCACTGACCGGCAACACGCCGCTGTCCGGCGTTACCGGCGCGGGCCTCGATCCGTGCTCGGCGCTTCAGGACGTCATCGAGCTTGGCGTCGACGAGGCTGTCGAAGTCGTGTGGCTCGTCGGGCAATGCGCTTCGGTCGACGAGGCGCGAGTCTTGATCGAACGCTATCGCAGGACCGATCTCGATACAGTCCTCGCCGACGTGACGAGGCACTGGCAAGCCGTGCTCGGCACCGTTCAGGTCAGGACGCCCGATCGGGCGATGGACCTGATGTTGAACGGTTGGCTGCTCTATCAGACACTCGCGTGCCGTATGTGGGCTCGTTCGGCGTTTTATCAGGCGAGCGGCGCCTATGGCTTTCGCGACCAGCTGCAGGACGGCATGGCGCTCACGCACGCGCAGCCCGGCGAAACACGCAGGCATTTGCTGCGCGCCGCGTCGAGGCAGTTCGTTGAAGGAGACGTTCAGCATTGGTGGCTGCCGCATTCGGGGCAGGGCGTGCGAACGCGCATTTCCGACGATCGCGTCTGGCTCTCGTACGCGAGCGCAACCTACATCGACTGCACGGGCGATGCGGCGGTGCTCGACGAGATCGTGCCCTTCGTCGATGGACCTCCTCTGGCGCCCGGCGAGCACGATGCCTTTTTTCAGCCGATGATCGCTGACGAATCGGCGACGCTCTTCGAACACTGCGCGCGAGGACTGGATCAATGCATCGAGCTGACGGGCGCTCATGGCTTGCCGCTGATCGGCACCGGCGACTGGAACGACGGTTTGAATCGGGTCGGCGCCGGCGGTCAGGGCGAAAGCGTGTGGCTCGGCTGGCTGCTGATCAGGACGATCGAGCTATTCGCGCCGCTGGCCCAATCGCGCGGCGATCAGCGCGCCGCGCGCTGGCGCGCCCATGCAGTGTCCGTGCGCGAGGCGCTGGAGCGCGATGCATGGGACGGCGAGTGGTATCGCCGCGCGACCTTCGACGACGGCACGTGGCTGGGTTCCAGGCAAGACGACGAATGCCGCATCGACTCGATCGCGCAGTCGTGGGCGGTGCTCTCGGGCGCAGCCGACCCGGCGCGCGCGGCGCTCGCCATGGCCTCGCTCGAACGGCACCTGCTGCGCCGCGAGGACGGGCTTGCCCTGTTGTTCACGCCGCCGTTCGACAAGACGCCGCGCGATCCCGGCTATATCAAGGGTTATCCGCCTGGTCTGCGTGAGAACGGCGGGCAGTATAGTCACGCGGCGATGTGGGCCGTCCTTGCATTTGCGAAGCTCGGGCATGGTGACAAGGCCGTCAGGCTGTTCTCGATGCTCAATCCGGTCAATCATGCGCGCACGCCGATGGAGGTCGCGCGCTACAAGGTCGAGCCATATGTAGTTGCCGCCGACGTGTATTCGGTGCCACCGCATGTCGGGCGTGGCGGCTGGACCTGGTACACGGGGTCGGCCGGGTGGATGTACCGGGCGGGCGTCGAGGGCATACTGGGGATTCGTCGCGAGGCGGACGACCTTGTGATCGATCCATGCATACCGGATGCGTGGCCCGGGTTCGACGCGACAGTCGATATGCATTCGACGCGCTACCACATCCGCGTGGAAGCTTCACGCGGGCACGGCACGACGCATGTGCAACTCGACGGCGCAGGCATTGATTGCAACGATGGTCGTGTGCGTGTGCCGCTGGACGGGAAATCGCACAGTCTCGTGATTTCGCTTCGCACGGCAGTGCACGAGGACGTCGACTCCGGCGAGCAGGTCGCATGACGGGGCTTCAGTGCGCAGCACATGGTCCTCGCCGATCGCCACGTTTGCGCAACGTATCGATCTGTGCGCGGGCGGCATCGTGCGAACGGCCGGTCGGGATCGCGCTTGCAACGTCGCCGGTATAGAGCGCATTAAATCCGGCCGAGTCTGAAGCGCCCTGTTGATTTCGCATCAGTTGCACGTTCGAGCAGATGCCTCCGCTAGCCCCGCTCATGTTGAGACAGCGCTCCTTGCGCGGACACGAAGCAGGCATCTGCAGCAACCGTTAGATAACGGCACGGACCACGCCTACATCGGCGCGAAGGGCTGCACCCGTAGTAGCAGAGGACAAACCCGAGCAAACATACACCACGAGGTGTGCGACTTCGTCCGGCGTCGTGAGCCGCTTCAGCAGTGAGCTTGGCCGTGCCTCCTCGAAGAACGTATTCTCAAAGTCATGAAGTGACTGCCCTTGCGACAGCTTCTCCACGAGCACATTGACACCCTCGGAGCTTGTGGGCCCTGGAAGCACTGCATTGACAGTCGCCCCTGTGCCGGCGCACGTCTCGGCTAGACCGCGCGAGATGGCAAGCTGAGCGATCTTTGTCATGCCGTAGTGAATCATCTCGACGGGAATCTGAATCGCTCTCTCGCTGCTCATGAATACCACTCGCCCCCAGTTCCGTGCCTTCATCCCCGGCAGATATGCGCGAGATATCCGCACGCCCGACATCACATTGATATTGAAGAACCGCTGCCAGTCCTCGTCTTCGGGTGACGCTGGCGGTGAGTCAACTGGAGCAGGAAGTCGGAGCGACACTGATCACACGCATGACGCGGCGACCGGTGTTCACGCACGAGGGTCTGGCATTGCTGACGAACGCGCGCCGCATTGCGGATGAATGGGACGCAACGCTCACGAGCCTCAAAGAGGACGGGCTGCTGACCGGGCCAATGCGCGTGACATCGACAAACGACTTCGGCCGCGTTCAACTGCGGCCTGCGCTCGATCGCATTCAGGCGCTCCATCCCGGCATTCATAGGAGGCTGTTGCTGAGCGATAGCACCGTCAACCTGATCGACGAGCATATCGATCTGGCGCTGCGCAACGGTTCGCTAGCGGATTCGGGCTTGCACGCTCTTGGGCTTCGAACTCTCCTGGGGAGCGTTCGCCACGACCAGTGGAGCGGAAGTTATAAGCCACTTCGGAATTGCATTACCTTCGTAGCCACGACAGGCGAGGGAGTGGTAATTCCCAATTCCAAAGACATGATCAGGTGCTACGCTCAATCAAATATCGTATCGGGCCACCTTCGCATTTCCACCCGAAACGTAACCAACCGAGACCCCACAAACGTTATCGTCGAACGCATAGCTGACGGCTGCTCGAAGGCACCTCCTGACGCCATATGAGTGATCGGGCGCGTTATTAGAATTCGTATTCGCAATATCCCGGTAGTCAGTTGAATGCACCTGGCCTCAAACAGCTAAAGCACGAGAAGCACCGTTCATTGTGGCAGAGAGCGCGCGCCCGACCGGCGAGTTCACGGATAAATGTCGAGAGCTGGCTGGGAATCGTACGGTTGTCGGCCGTGCTTAAACGACGCAGACGGGTCGGTCGGCACCGGCGACAGCGATTGTTGTTGCCGATGTCCTTTTGACCCGGATTCCGACATTCGGCTGAACCGCCAGAGTGGGCTACGAATCGTTGTTGCTGAGGCATTTTGCTTATTAAAAAGCGTCGCCAGTGCGCTGTCAGCGCGTGCGGCGATATTGTGCAGGCGTCGACATGCAAGCTCGCTTTTCACGACCACGTCGCACCAGGAGAGACTCGTGAACCAACTTGGCTTTGCTCTCATCGTAGCGCTGCTACGAGCTTTTTCGCTGCTCCCTTACAGGTGGGTCGCGAGGCTTGGCAGCGGGCTCGGTGCAGCGTTCTATGCGTTTCCAAGCCACCGCAAACACGTGGTCCTGGTCAACCTGCGCCTCTGTTTCCCCGCCAAGACGGATCGAGAGCGCGATGATCTTGCGAGGGACCACTTTCGCCACGTGGCGCGCAGCTATTTCGAACGCGGCATTCAATGGTTTGGCAGCGCGCGATCGCTGAAAAATCTTATCGAGATCGACAGCAAAATCGATCTTTACGACAAGAATGCTCCGCCTACCATTTTCATGGGCTTTCACTTCGTGGCCATCGAGGTTGGCTGCATCCTTTACTCGACGCACCTGCCTGCCGCCTCGTTGTACACACGCATGTCAAACGCACGCTTGTGCGACTTGGCGAAGCGACAACGCGGCAGGTTTGGCGCAGAGATGATCGAGCGCTCAACGAGCGCCAGAAAGATCGTGGGACTACTGCGCTCAGGCAAACCAGTCATGCTCGCGGCAGACATGGATCATGGCGTTGACAACTCGGTTTTTGTCCCTTTTTTCGGCGTTCCCGCCTGCACGCTCACTTCCGTTTCGCGACTTGCAAGACTGGGCCATGCGCGGGTCGTACCGTTCGTGACCGAGGTGCTGCCGAATTACCGTGGATATAAGTTGACAGTCTTTGAACCGCTCGACGATTTCCCGTCCTTAAGCGACGCGGATGACGCGCGTCGCATGAATGCGTTTCTCGAGGGGCAGATTTTGAAATGTCCGGAACAGTATTACTGGGTACATCGACGCTTCAAGCATCGTCCACCGGGAGCGGCAGGGGTCTATTGAACAAGCCTTCTTGCCGGCGAACCGCCGAAGCGGACGATCCCGGCGCGCCGTGCTTTGGTTGCTGAAAGGTGTCGACATCGTCAAGGAGCGGAGCGACGTTCATCCGACATACGCTCATATCGACCGCCTGCTCCCAACTTAAAGCGGGTGCCGGACCCCACCACGGTGCATCAAATGAAAAGAGCGTCGAGCGCCCTAGCTTGCCGACAGATATCCAACCAGCATTTTGAAAACGACATGCATCCCCGGCACCTCGGAAAACCCGCTGCTTGCGACTGTGCGGTCCAACGACGCTCGCTCGGGCGGGATGAAGACCAGCCGCGCATGCTCCCACGCGTCATCGGCCGCTGCCGCGCGGCGAACGATTTCGGCTGCTGCGAATGCCTGACCCGCCCCCTGCATATCGGCGACTGCGACGACCGTTATATCAAGGGTTTCCAGATTGCGGACCAGGCCGAGAATCTTCACGCTGGCAGCGGGCATGTCCGCCTCGGATATGTGCAGTTCTTCCGACAACGCGCGTAGGACGGCTCGATCGAGCGTACCGGCCTGAAAATCTATCGCCTCAAGGCCCTCGCCCAAGCCGAGCGTCCATCGGTTGGCATGCACGGCTACCTTGTTACCGCGCAGCGCTGCGAGCACGAGCCCTTCAGCGGAGACGACGGCTACCACGAGACCGGCAGACGAGACGAATCCCGCAGGAAGGTTTGCAAAAGTGGCTGGAGCTTCGTTGTGCAGGTTCCTGAGACACTGTTTCAGCGCCCGAAGTTCGCTGTAGCGAATAGGTCCTCCGGACAGTTCGACAACGTTGCCGCGAACGGAAATATGCGAGGGCTGAACTCGCACGCTATCGAAGGCAAGCCGCTTCTTCCACTCGGCGAGCGCCTGAGGGAATTGTGTTGCCACCTCCCCGGGCACAACGAAGGCCTGGTCGGGAAGGAATGCAACCGTCAAGTCGAGACCGGTTCGTTCGTACGCAACGACTGTGACCGGACAGGCTGATTTCATCGATGTCGGCTAAATCGGCAGGGGTGACTGGAAGTGTACGACCTCGTCGCTGCGCCTGGGGCTTCACGGGTCAGCCAACTCTTGCCTTGAAGTGCGCAAAACGCCATGATTGGCGAGACTTCAGAAGGTACGCATGCGCGTGTTCACTGCGCGCCCCCGGAACAGCGTGTATTTGCTCCGTCGAGGACATCGTGGACTGGAAGTTTTGGAACAAATCAACCCCCCATTCGCCTGCCTCGTCAGAGGGACCAACTGACACCTCCGAGGCATTGCGGCTTTTGCTTGGCATGCTGATGCGAGCAGACACGCCGCCCTTTTCCAACTGGAACGTGTCCGGTGTCGTGTTTGCGCCCAACATCGAAAACACCGCACAGAGTGCGTCGAAAGGCTATCTGCTCGCCCTGTGGTTCTGGGTTTTCGCGGAAAAGCACGGGGTCGTTGCCGCGAGAATGGCTCGCGACACGTTTTGTCTGCTCGCAGACGAAGCTCAGCCTTCGACAGGGGACGCTCTCGACACTCTGATTGAACTGGAGAATAGGATTATTCAGTCATTTGATTCCACACGGCCTGAACATCGCAGCTTCGTGCAAGGTGGCCGATCTGTGGAACTGCCGATGGAGTACTTTCTGGCGACGGGCTTCCTGCTCCAGGAATCCGGCTCGCCATACTACGGTCGAACAAATGTGGATTTTGAGGGTAACGACATCAAGCTGGCGGTCTGCCTTCGCAACGCCACTGAGCAGGCGCTGCCGATTTTCAAACCCATGGTTCAGACCCTCCAGGGCTTTGACCCGAGCTCCTTGCCCCGCTGGAAGTGGAGCGCCTCGCCAGGCGCTCTCGAGCGACATCTGCAGCGCCGCTATAACAACCCCCTCTTCCCCTTGCATCGTCAGGTTGTCACCTCCAATGACGTCTATGAAGCGCGTGTTGCGAGTTATCAGACCGTCGCCGCGATTCGGAAGGAACTGGCTGAGCTTGCTCGTGAGTTCGACGGACACGCGCAGTTGCCGGTCGACTGGCACCCGATTCTCAATGGGCTGAGGGAGCGGCTGGACATACTTGAAGACCATCGTCTGATGGCAGGTGGCGAGAACGAGTCGCTCGGACATTCAATCGCCGAACTGCGAGGGAGGGTCATGGGAGCCTGGCGCGCCGCGCTTCACAACAATGCTCGCCAACTCGCTGCGCTCGAGAACGCCGAATCCCTTCAGCGAGAACGCCACGCGGCGAATTATGCAACGGATTGGATGCGCCAGTTGCGCAGCCATGCCTCTCCGATACCTCCACAAGAGGTCGTCGCAGCGCTCTTGAGTGACCCGCCGGCGGAAATCGAGAGAGCAGTTGCCGCCATGCGCGCCGAACCGCAACTGCACAGTACCTTGGAGAACTGCCGCATGTACGCGCGAAAGCTTGCGGGAGAGGTCCGTAGCGCTGGCCATGCGGTTACGGATCTGGATGAAAAGCTGCGTATTCTCGATACCGCATAGCAGTCGTCCCGTTGTCTTGCTGGCAGCGGCCGCAAGGATAGCCGGGCCCCTTGTCACCATGCAAAAGCGACGGATGCGGCGAAATGGAAGCCTGGCCCCGCAGTGGATAACGGAGAAGATACCCATGAGCAAGGAAAAATCCAGCCCCGGCAAGCAACGCCGTACCGAGGTGATGGGGGCACCCTTCGTCGAGCGCGCAATGAGCAATCTCGATGGATTCTCCCGACCGTTGCAGGAGTGGCTCAACGAGCACGCGTGGGGGAGTACCTGGCTACGGGATGAATTGGACCTTCGAACGCGTAGTCTGTGCACTTGCGCGATGCTGGCAGCGCTCGGGAGAAGTGCAGAACTCAAGGGGCACCTTCGCGGCGCATTGAATAATGGAGCAACACTCACCGAGATTCGCGAGGTGCTGCTTCATAGCGCAATTTATGCGGGCGCGCCGGCCGCGGTCGAAGCTTTTCGGGCGGCCCGCGAGGTAATTGATGAACTCGGAATCGAGGTCACTGACTGAAGGATGGTCACCGGCCTCGACGCCTGTCAGCTGGAAGGGCTCTCTGGAACGAATAGCGGCGCTTGAATTTCCAGGAGCGCGCCCGCGAAACTACCCACCGATAAGCTTGAGAAGTGCCGGCACCGTAAGGACGGCGGTGTAGTAGCCCACGAATTGCACGCCTGTGTTAAAGCCGATACGTTTTGACAGTAACCCTCCAAGCAGCCCCACGGTCAGAATGACCAGAAGACCAAGGAGTTGTCCCTCCCACACGCTGATCGCCACAATCAGGCCCACGAACGTAGCGATGATGGCTTCGTGGCTCAGCTTCTTCGAGACTGAATGACGCGGCCCGGTGCGCATAGTTCATCGAGAAGGGGTACGCAATGAGCGCAGCCAGCGCCACCGCCAGCAGACCGAATCCGAGAAACTCCCAAGTGCTCAGCATCGTGTGCAAAGCCGAACCAGCTGTCATTCGCACAATCGGATTCGCCCGTAATCACTACTTTGCCGGAAGCTTTCTGTCGAATGGCTCGTCGTCAATCACAACGGTATTGGCCATACGGTCGTGCAACCCTTGTTTTTGCGCGTTGAACAGCATCGGCAAGAAACCCGCTCCGCATGTCGCGAAGCACACCAGATAGCCGAGTGTGCGCAGACTGGCTTGCCTTACAGTCATCTGTCGTCCAGTGTCCCTATCAACGATTCGCAAATGCAGCGCTCGCTTTCCCGGCGATGTGCCCCATATGGCCCATAGAACTCCGGTAGCCAGTACCGGTAGACATTGTCCGATTGCTAGCCACAGAAGAATGGTTGCAGTGAGGGAATCCGGTGCCATGAGAAGGTCCTCCGTTGAAGGACCGAGAGGGATAAAAAGCACGATGACAGTCCACCAGATTGAATCGATGGCCAGTGCCCAGGCGCGACGGGAATAGCTTGCATAACGCATTAGTAGATTCACGTTAGGTTTCGTACTGGAGGAGTCGGCCGCTGGTAAGAATTCGACTGGGCTTCCTCGGCAACGGGATGATGCACGCAAATCCAGTCATCCGCACCGGCCCTCACGGGCAGATTCCCCGGGGCGTCTGGCTGCTGGAGTTTGTTAGCCTCTTCGTGGATACATCGCCTGAAATCGTCGATAGCGTGATGCGGCAAACCGTTTGTGAAGCTTCTGTTTTTCCTGGATGGCGCGGCCCAGGGCACACATCCCACGTCGCAACGCCACTTTCACCGCACTTCCAGTCACTGCGCTTTTCGGCGCGACGCGCCAGTCGCCAAGACGCTGTTTGGCTGGCTGTCGCCTTTCATGGTCGCGGGCTTCTTCTACCCGGGCAGTGGCGTCGGCCTCGACATTGCCATTCTGGTTCGGCAACGGGTTTTTATCATCTATTTACTTGCAACCGATTCCGGAGGGCGTAAAATCGCGCAATTGTCATCGACGGGGCTGATGCCTTGGATACCTGCAGCAGTCGACCTTCCTACAGATTCGCTGCCTGACCGGCAGGACGTCCGCGCTCCCTTTCCCAGCCGCCGTCTTGCCACAGGCAGACGGTGCGCACCGTAGTTACTTTCTCCGTGCACCACAAAGAGCACCATATGGATCCCGCGAATGCGCACGTCCATGTGGGACCGAGTCGCGAGCGTCAACTCGTGGCTGCGCCCGTTCGCGCCATTATCACAGGCGAGGATGTGCGCGTAGATGAACACCCGCGTACCAGACGCCGGAAAGGAGCCGTCATGCCGGACAGTGACTGTTATCCCATATGCACCTCACTTTTCCCTTTACCTGAGGGAAGCGAGTAGACGTTCGTGGCCACGCGCATAGTGCGCTCGACTCCGCGTCTGCTGGCTTTCTGAGAACCGCGTTAGCCAAAACGCTCGGAGAAATTTCATGAACTTCGGCCTCCTCTTGTCCCAACTTCCGCAGGTCCAGGAATCGCGCATCCATTACGATGCCATGCTGTCGTTGCAACCCCGCAAACACGGGCGCTTCGCTGTATTCATGCAACGCCTTAAAGCTCTTTTCTCGTAATTTCGTGCGCTCACTGCGCCATACCACCGACGGTGCCGTCGCTCGACGGCACCGCCCTTGCATGTGCCCGAAGACGCGGAGGCAGCTTGCCCTGACGCGCCAATCTACCGGGATGGCTGGGGTGCGAGGCTATGCGTACTTTAAGAATCCGGCGTTCTACTACGTCCGGTTCTGGCTTCTTCGCTTGAAATGCCGACGGAGCATGTCGGTGAACTGCGGGCTTGCGCGTAGCGTTGACATGCTGGCCCTGGTCGCACGAGTCTTCGGCGGGATCCAAACTTCCGTCTAGCCGCCAGCCGCGAACGCAGCTGACGCGAGCGTCGCCGTCAACAATGGCGAATCCTATTCGTTTGACGATTTCTCCTTGCCTGCGGTTTGTTTCAGCCACTGTTTGCAACCAACACCCTGCCCGACGCATCCGCCGTCACAGCCAGGGCAATATCGCCGGTCTCGTATGTCAGCGTTGACGCGCCAGGCGCTGTCGTTCGCCGGACTTGCCGTGCGAACAGCATGGCCGTTTTCGCAGGCATAGACGTTCGGCTCCCCAGATATCCCGCGTTTGACTGCATCGTCAATTACCTCTTCACCGAAGACTGAGCGCAGCTTCGCCGCGAACGCAGCCATTTCGGGCATCGAAGCAGGCCAAGGCTTCCGTGCGGCGCTAAGGCTGAACTTCAGCGCGTTGTCCTGACTGACGACAATTACTACCGGATTCGGGGGAGATATTGGAAGCGATCAGTCGCGTGACGCATGCCGGCTGGCCCGGAAACGGGGATCGGTTTGGTCCGCCCAGTCGAGCGCGTGTTGGACCAAGGCGATCCGCCAGGGCGCGTCTACGAACACCATTCGGACAATAGACAAGGCACGCCTTGTTCTCTCGACTGTGAGGCACGCTTGCCCGCTCGGTAGAGCGTGCGCCAGCCGACGAATCTGCTCAGACTTCGGACACGATGTCAGCGATGCCGCTGCATAGGAGGCAATTTCATCGCAAAGCAGGAGCCGTGCATGTGCTTCACGAGCCTAAGGTGTGCGATACAGTGCACGCCTTAACGACCATGCATAAATAATCAACCCGCTAGCGCGCTTCACTCTTCGTTAAAGGCATGAATGGTGGCATAGTGCAAGTGTGACATTCTCAAGGAGCCCTCTATGGCCACCCTCGAACAAATCCAAAGCGAAATGAAACGACTCCAGGCACAGGCCGAGGCCATGATGGCGAAGAAGGCGAAGACGGTCCTTGCTGACATCCGAAAGTTGATGGACCAGCACGGGCTGACCACGGCAGATATCGACGCGCATTCCGCTACGAAAAAGCGCGCTGGTCGTCCGTCAGGCGCCGCGTCCGCGAAGGGCAGCGGGGGCAAGGCAGTAACCAAGGCGAAGGCGGAGAAGGGCAAGTTGCCGCCGAAATATCGTGATCCAAAGACCGGCGCGACGTGGAGTGGACAT
>NZ_JFHC01000100.1 GCF_000698595.1 Caballeronia glathei
GGTGTCCAACTTTTGGGGTGCAGTTCAATTGCCGGGCTTTTTTGTCTTGCGCAGCCTGCTTCAGCGAACGCTTACGAGCGGCGGAAGTCGACCGCGCTGACACCCAGGGCAGGTAGCGAGGACACGCTACCCGATGCCGACGAACCTTCCGCCGAGCCGCCGAACGACGAAGCATTTTGTGCGTTCACGCGCTTTTGCGCTGCCTGCAGCTTCTGGGGATACGTGGTGTGCTCGCTGCCCGGGCGATAGCCGGCTTGTTCCAGCTGGACCAGTTCGGCTCTGACCTGAGCACGGGTGACGGGACCGTTGTCCTGCGCGTTGGCAAACGAAGGCGCGGCCAAAGCGGACGCCAGCACGACTGCGGGGATGATTGCCTTGAACATGATGAACCTCCAGTTTTTCGATGTAAGAGACGAAGCCGGTGATCGCTCGATCGGTTCCGTTTGCTTCGCCGTTGGAACCCAGTCTAGGGGCTCAGGCCTCACGGAAAAAGCCGTCGGAGGTGAATTGATTATTTGCGCAGATGAATCAATCGCGCGGCAAGAGCCTTCGACTTGCGCCCTGTGGACAAGCAATGTGTCACCCCGGGACAAAACCGTTTCGCCGCACGTAGGTAGAGTGGGTGACTCCTGTCCTTGTGAGCGTGAGTTTGACGTGCTTTCCATCAGCTTTTGGAGTTCTTTCGCCATCTTGAAGATACCGCGCATTCCTCGCAACAATGACTCGTGGGGATCGGCACAATCCGGACGCGTGCCGGCCGAATGCCGAACGGTGTTCCGTTCTCCTGCTGCGCCAGTCGCGGCCGAGCCCGCGAAATACGGCGCGAAATCTCATCGACGACGGCGTCGCGCTTCATGTACGCCGCATCTTTCCCCTGATGAATATTGGGGTTCAGGGCATGCGAGCGGAGTTTCACCTTGCTGTGACACACTGCACAGTTCCCGGGAATCACGTGCTCTTCGGATGTTGCTGTCATGTTTATCGATTCGCATGAAATCACCTTCAGTGCCGCCGCCAATTCCGACCCGAACTGGCAGGACATCATGCTGACGGGTCACGGAATGCATTGCCGGTTCGATCCGCAAAGGCCGGCGCATTCGACGGTGCGCGGCTGGTCGCTCGGCAGCGTGGAGATGGTGCGCGCCGACCTCGCCGTGCGCGAACTGATGCCGCCAGCGAAGGGCCATCCGGCATGGCAGGGAGAGTGGATGTACATCAAGCTCGTGACCGCGGGCTACGTCGACGTCGAACAATTCGGGCAGACGCGCCGCTTTCGCGCGGGCAGCATCTTCGTGCTCGATCCGGCGCGTCCCTTCGTCGAATCGTTTCCGGCGCGCGCGCAGATGATCGTGCTGCGAATCAGGAAGGCAACCTTGCGGGAACGCGGACTGAGTCAGGCCGTCGATGGTCTTGTCGTTCCCGACATGGGCGCCGCGGACATGCGCGCCACCGGCGATCTGATTCATTGCATCGCCCGTCAATTCGACGCGCCGAGCCGCAGCATCCGCGAGCGCATGGGCGAGCAGGTGCTCGAGCTGATCGATGCGATTCTGGCGAGCACGGGAACGGCGGCGCGGCGCAGCGCGCAAGCGCTGGTGAGCGCAGCGAAGCGCTACATCAGGGGGCATCTCGGCGATCACGACCTCGACGCCTCTGCGATCGCCGCATCGGTGAACGTCTCGGTCAAGCATCTGCACCGGCTGTTCCAGCCGCATGGCACTTCGTTGATGCGCTATGTCTGGCAGGCGCGGCTCGAACACGCCGCGCGGCTGCTGCACGCGAGCGGGCCAGGTCGCATATCGATGCAGGAAATCGCGTGGCAGTGCGGCTTTTCCACCGCGGCGCATTTCAGCCGCGCGTTCAGGAGCCGCTATGGTCTCTCCCCCGCGGCGTTCAGGGCGGCGCGAGCCGCCGAGCCCGCAACGCCCGACGGTCCCGCCGGGATGGCGTTCTGAGCCTGCCCGATGAACGACGCTACACAGTCCGGCGCCCCTATTCAGGCGCCACCGCCCTTGCCCCATACGCGGCGCTCGCGCTCGCGCCTGGCCGCGGTTCATGGCAAAGGCGGCATTGAAACATCGCAGAAGGAACTTGTAGATGAGTGCTGCTGACTTGGCCGGCATACTCCCCGAGCTGTTGCCGAAGTTGTGGGTTTTTGCACTGCGGCTCGCGCGCGATCAGCGCGACGCCGAAGACCTCGTACATCGCGCCTGTGCGCGCGCGCTCGAACGTACGCATCAGATGAAGCCGGGAACGTCGCCGTTGAACTGGCTGTTCTCGATCCTGCATACCGCATGGATCAGCGACTCGCGTCGGCGCAGGGCGCGCCAACACACGAGCGACGGATGGGACGTAAGCTTCATGGACACGAACGAGGACCCGGCGGGCCGCAATGCCGAGTGCGACATGATGAACCGGCAGATCGTGATGGAAGTCGAGAAGCTGCCTGAGGCGCAGCGCGCGGTGATGCTGCTCGTGGCCGTCGAAGGGCTGAGCTATTACGAAGCCGCGCGCGTACTCGACGTGCCGGTCGGAACGGTCATGAGCCGCCTGTCGCGCGCGCGGCGCACCGTGGAAGCGCGCTTTGCCGGGCCCGACGATGCCCCCATGAAGGCGAACGGTGCGAACAATGTAATGGGCGCATGGACTCGCCGCCCCGTGGGCGGCGCCTGAACACGGCATCGCTTACAGTGCGCCTGACGCGGCGAGTTCGGGGCACGTCGAGCGGATGCGCTTGTCGAGCACGCTCAGGTCCGGCGCCGGGCTGGCGTGCGCGTTGCCCGCGTCACCGGTGCCGCTGAAGAAGCTCTGTAACTCGGCCGCATGCTGATGGACGCTCCAGCACGCGGCGATGCGCACCAGATCGGCGGAGCAGGGGTCGAGATGATAGCTCGTCGGAATGTTGCGCACGGCTTCGCGCACGCTGCGGGCGTCGTCGAAATGTACGTGGCACGTGGCGGTATCGATGTGCAGCGCGTTCGCCCGCAGGTCCGTATGCTGAAGCTGCTTGATGTCGAGCCTCGTGACGGCGTTGGTCGAGTGCTTCATGGTCTTCGCCACGTTCTCGGTCAGAAGCCACAGGTCCTGGCGATAAAGCGAGGCGCGCACCTCCTGGATATCGGACAGGCGCGTCGGATCGTCGATGATCGCCGTGAGCGGCTGCGAGTCGTCGGCGATCGCGGTGCCGCGCGCATTGAACGGCAGGCCCGCGTTCAGTTCGATGATCATGCCGCGCCGCTTCGGATTCTCAATCAGCTTGCGCAGGAAGAGCTGCACGAGCGACTCGACGCCCGAGTTGTCCGCGACCCCGCCGTCGATCAGATGAAGCAGGTCGCGGCTGTTGTCCACGCGGTAGGCGATCGGCCCGACCGCGACCGGAAACGCCCCGGATGTCGCCACCGCCTGCGCGATCGGAAAATCGGCGGAGGCGACGGCCGTCATGCGCGGATTGAAGAAGCTGTCGAAACCCTCGGGCGTCAGCGCGTCGGTGCGGTCGCACTCGCCGAGCTTCGCGCGCCGTTGCGCGTCGATGTCCGGCTGGTTCGCGCTCGGCGTCTGCACGATGTCGACCAGCAACTGCTCCACGTTCAGGCAGAACTGCGTCGTGGGAATAGTCGTCATCACGAAGCGGCGTCCGCTGTCGTAGTGCGTGGTGTTGAAGATCAGATACGGGCTCGACTTCGACGCCTCGCGCTGGTCCAGGTCGCGAAAGGTGGCGCCGTTCGCGATGCGCGCGTCGACTGAATGCTTGAGGCGCGCCGCTGCGGAGCCGAACGGCAGGCCGTCCAGCCCGAAGAGCGACGCGGTCCAGTTGGCGTTCATCGTCGCGTGGAAGTTGTTGAAGAAGTCCGTGTATTTCTTCGGCAAGGGGTCGTCCTTGAGCATCGGATCGTAGTTGCCGAGACCCCTGATGCCGAAGTACGCGGCCGCGAAGCTGCCCCCTGACACGCTCGACACATAGCTCACCGTGTTCAGGAGACTGACCGGCGCGGCGGCTGCCGGATCCTTGTCGGTGGCCACGACCACGGGCACGCTGCCCAGCAGTTCGATCACATACGACGTGAACAGCGCGGCACGGTTGCCGCCGCCCGAAATCGCGAGGCCGACGAGCGGGGCGTCCGGGTTCTGCGCGTCGAGCGGCTGGTTGCTGTCGTACGTGCTCGGCGTGCCGGAACTCAGTTCGAACGGCGTGCAGGCCGCGCAAAGCAGGCCCGCGGCGAGCATCAGCGCGCTGCGCTGCGTGCGCAGCCAGCCGGTGCGTCCGGTACGTCCGATACGGAGCGGCTTCGAAGCCGCGTCCGTTGTCTTCTGCATGCATCGAGAGAGCGCACTCAGCCGCGTTCGCATGCGCGACGCGGTTTGCCTGCACCTGGAGACCAACGCTTCATGCCTGGACATGCCAGCCTTCCTTCGTTTTGAACTTGCGATTGTCAATGGACTACACCTTCAGAACACTCCTTTGTTCGTGTTATTCCACCGATGGATTATCAGCAGTCGTCGCTGGAGCGCGAGACAGGGAGCCGCGTTCAATGCCGCGCGTCGAATGAATGCCGCAGCCGTTCGTAAGGAATAAACTCGGCGTGCAGGCGTTTTCCCATCGCGGGATGTCGGATGGCTTTCGAAGCGCTCTCGCTTCGGACCCGTCGACACCGCGCTGACAATAACCACTTGAGGAAGCGATCGATGCGCACCCTGTTCAATCAGGCACTACCGGGACTGCATGGGAGACGGCTGGCGCACGAGGGCGCCGGCAAGACCGCGCGGCGCATGGCGCGCGCGTTATGTTCGATACTGGCCGTCTGCTTCATGCAGGCCGCGCAGGCGGCGCCGCCCTGGCAGACCCTGCCGCCGACGCCTGCGCCTGTCGCGGGCGCGCACGCGGCGTACGCGGACGTGAACGGCATCCGGCTGTCGTATGCCGTCGTGGGACACGGCACGCCCGTGCTGCTGCTGCACGGCGGCCTTGCCAACCGCGACTACCTCTCCCTTCAGGCGAAGGCGCTGATGGCGAAGCATCAGGTCATTCTGGTGGACAGTCGCGGCCACGGACGCAGCAGCCGCGACGCGCAGCCGTACGGTTACGACCTGATGGCGGACGACGTCGTCGCGCTGATGGACAAGCTGAACATCCGCAAGGCGGACGTGGTGGGCTGGAGCGATGGCGGGATCATCGGGCTCGATCTTGCGATCCGGCATCCGGACCGGGTAGGCAAGATCCTCGCGTTCGGCGCGAACACGAAGACCTCGGGCGTCGCGAGCGGCTTCGACAAGATTCCCACGTTCGCGGGGTTCATCCAGCGCGCCGGCGTCGAGTACCGCCGCAATTCACCGACGCCCCGCGAATACGATGCGTTTGTCGAGCAGATCGGCAAGATGTGGGACAGCCAGCCGAACTGGACCGACGAGCAGTTAAAGCAGATCAGGTCGCCGGTGCTCATCATGGACGGCCAGCACGACGAGGCGATCAAGCGCGAGCACACCGAATACATGGCCGCGACGATCCCCGGCGCGGGCCTGATGATCCTGCCGAACGTGAGTCACTTCGCGTTCATTCAGGACCCGGCCATGTTCAATGCGGCGATGGTCCACTTCATCGACGACACACCCGCCGGCAAGCGCTAGTTGCGGTAGGCGACGCGGCCGCCTTCGGGCGCGCGGGCGTCGGCCGCCTGGCGGATGAAGCCCGACACGAACGCGTTGGCCGGATGCTGGCGGACGTTGCGCGGAATGTCCCACTGCAGGATGCGGCCGTTCGCCATCACGCCGATGCGATCGGCGATGGCGAACGCCTCCGCCTGATTGTGCGTCACGAAGATGGCGGCGTGCCCGGTTGCCTTCAGGATGTCGCGCAGTTCCAGCGCGAGCCGCTCGCGCGTGTCGACGTCGAGGTTGGAGAACGGTTCGTCGAGCAAAAGGAGTCGCGGCGAGGGGCCGAGCGCGCGGGCGAGCGCCACGCGCTGCTGCTCGCCGCCCGACAGTTCGTGCGGAAAACTCGCCGCCACGTGCGCCAGTCCGACGAGTTCGAGCATCTCGGACACGCGCATCGCCCGCTCGCGGCGCGACAGCCTGCGCAGGCCGAACCCGACGTTCTGGCCGGCCGTCAGATGCGGAAAGAGCGCGTAGTCCTGAAACATCATGCCGATGCGGCGCTTTTCCGGCGCGACGGTCATGGCGGGCGACGAGATCACGCCGCTGTCGATGGCGATCGTGCCCGCGCGCACCGGCTCGAAGCCGGCAATTGCGCGCAGCACGGACGTCTTCCCGCAGCCCGACGGCCCGAGCAGGCAGCCGATGTCGCCGCGCTCGAGCGTGAGGCTCAGGCCGTCGACGACGGTGCGCCTGCCGTGCGGCGTATCGTAGGCGAGATCGATGTGATCGAGGTCAAGCAGCGTCGACACGGCGTTCAGCGCTCCATGTTCAGATTGGTTCGCGCGAGCAGCACGACGGGCAGCAGCCCCGCCATGACGATGGCGAGCGCCGCGACCGCGCCCTCCTCGTAGGTGCCGCGCGAAGCTTCGGCGTAGAGCCACGTCGCGAGCGTCTCGAAGTTGAGCGGGCGCAGGAGCAGGGTGGCGGGCAATTCCTTCATCGCGTCGACGAACACGAGCAGCGAGCTTGCCGCGAGCGCCGGCCGCAGAAGCGGCAGATGCACGCGCCGCAACGTGCTGCCCGCCGTTTCGCCGAGCACGCGCGACGCCTGTTCGAGCGATGCGGGAATGCGCGCAAGGCCCGCTTCCACGCTGCCGATTGAAATGGCGAGAAAGCGGATTGCGTACGCGACGACGAGGCCGCCGATCGAGCCCATCAGCAGCGCGCCGTGATTGCCGACGATGCCGGAAGCGGCGCGGTCGATGAAGGCGAGCGGCGCGAGCAGGCCGACGGCAAGCACCGTTCCCGGCACCGCATAGCCGATGCTCGCGGCGCGTGCGCACGCGCGGCCGGCGTTGAAGCCCCCGCTCTCGCGCAGCGACCGCGCGGCCCATGCCACGACGAGTCCGCACACGAGCGTGACCACGGTCGCGGAGGACGCGACGAGCAGCGTGTTCCCGAGTCCGCGCAGCAGTTGCTCCGATACGCCGCCGACCAGATGAAGCCGCTTGTACGTTTCAGCCAGAAGATAGAGCGCGGGTGCGCCGAAGCCGAGCAGCACCGGCAGCCAGCAGAGCACGCCCGCGAGCGCCGCCTGGGCGCCGGTGAGACGCCGCGCGGTGATCGGCCGCATCCTGCGACCGTGCGCGAAGCGCTGGCGCCGTCGCCCGTGACGCTCGAGCCAGATGATGCCGAGCGCCAGCACGAGCATCGAGAGCGCGATCTGAGACGCGCCGGCGAGATCCGAGCGCGTGACCCAGGTCGTGTACACCGATACGGTGAGCGTCTGCACGCCGAGAAACTCGGAAGCGCCGATGTCGTTCAGGGTTTCGAGCAGCGCGAGGCTCAGGCCGACGGCGATCGCCGGCCGCGCGAGCGGCAGCACGACGCGCCAGAACACCGCGAGGCGATGCGCGCCGAGCGTGCGCGCCGCCTCGATCATGCTTTCCGACTGCGTGGCGAACATCGCCCGCGTGCTCAGATAGACGTACGGATACAGCACGACGCCAAGCACGAAGATCGCGCCGGGCAGCGAGCGCAGGTCGGGCAGGCGGAACTCGCGCGGGCTGTCGAAGCCGAGCAGTGCGCGGATCGCGGTCTGCACCGGACCGATCGGATGCAGCATGTCGAGATACGCGAACGCGATGATGTAGGTCGGCATCGCGAGCGGCAGCAGCAGGGCCCACGCGAGCGTGGAGCGTCCGGGAAAGTCGTATGCGGTGACGAGCCACGCCGTGCCGGTGCCCGCCACGGTCACGATCGCGCCGACGCCCGCGAGCAGGATGAGGGTGTTGCGTGCCGCCTGCGGCAGCACGTAGGCGGCGAGGTGCGCCCAGTGCGAGGCGTCGGCGTCGAGTGCCGCGGCGGCGAGCACCGCGATCGGCACGAGTACCACGAGCGCAATCAGCACCGCCGCGACGAGCCATCCGCCGCGTTCGATGCGAAAGCGCGGCCAGGGGCGGCCGCGCAGCGTGTCAGTTGTCAAAGCCCACCTTGTCGACGAGCTGGCTCGCGAGCTTGCGGTTCTTCATGATGTCGACGAGCGGCAGCGGGTCGACCTTCAGCGTGCCGAAGCTTGCAACCAGCGGATCGAGTTTCACGCCCGCGCGCACCGGATATTCGTGGTTCGCCTGCGCGTAGAGCGCCTGGGCCTCGGGGGAGACGAGGTATTCGAGCAGCTTGACCGCGGTGTCCCGGTTCGGCGCGTGCCTGGCGACCGCCGCGCCGCTGATGTTCACGTGCGTGCCGCCGCTCTTCGTGTTCGCGAAGGTCGGACGGATCACCTTGATCGCATCGCCCCACTTGCGCGCGTCGCTGCCGGGCTCGGCGTTCTTCATCTGGCCGACGTAATAGGCGTTCGCGAGGCCGATGTCGCAGATGCCGCCGAGAATGTCGCGCGCCACGTCGCGGTCGCCGCCGGTCGCCTTGCGCGCGAGATTCGCCTTCACCGAGCGCAGCCATTTCTCGGTGACCGCTTCGCCGTCGTGCGTGATCATCGCGGCGACGAGCGCCGTGTTGTACGGATGCTGGCCCGAGCGGATGCAGACCTTGCCCTTCCACTTCGGATCGGCCAGATCTTCGTAGCGGAACGTTTCGAGCGGCAGGTCCTTTTCGACGAACAGCACGCGATCGCGCAACGACAGCGCATACCAGTGGCCGTCCGCGCCGCGCAAGTTCGCGGGGATCGTGGAGTCGAGCACCTTCGAGTCGATCTTCTGAGTGACGCCGCCGTCCACGAGATCGAGCAGGTTGCCGGCGTCCACCGTCATCAGCACGTCGGCGGGAGACTTGTCGCCCTCGGCTTTCACGCGTTCGAGGAGCCCGTCCTTCACGAACACCGTGTTGACCTGCGCACCCGTCTTTTCCTTGAACGCGGTGATGAGCGGCTCGATCAGCTTCGGTTCGCGCGTGGTGTACAGGTTGACCTGCTCCGCCGCGTGGGCGGCCGTGCCGGCGAACACGAGCGACAGGCAAAACAGATGCGCGAAGCGAGAGGACATGGACAAACTCCCTGATGGGTTGTTATTGGCAAGCTCATCCGGCGAGGCCTGGCCGGCGGCCTGCTTTCAGATTGAAAGAAATGAGATTGTAAGCTAAATGAGAATTGATTCAAGTAGCGCGGCGCTTTTGTCTCAGGGTGGGGCCCACCTGCATGATTCGGGTGCGGTTATGTAAGCGGATGCCTGATGCGTCGCGGACGCGAGGTTGATTCGCCGCGTGCGTCGCGCGACACTGGCTGGGTCTGCGGCCAACGGACGTTCGTCAGATGAGTGAAGCGCTCGAGCGGGGAATCGTGTGGACCGTCGCTGTCACGCGATGCCGGCGGGCGGCGCGCCTGCCGCGGAGGTTGCTGCGGAGTTCGCTGCAAATCGCCGCGGCGCTGCTGATTTCATTTCCGGGTGTCGCGGTGTCCCAGAACAGCCTGCTCTATTTTCCCGGGAAGGCCACGGTCGCGGAGATGGTCTCCGGCGGGCTGCGCGCGTGGCCGTCCGAGGAGGAATTTCGCGGACTCGTCGCCGAGCCTGCCGGGCCCGTGCGCGCGACGGCGATCGTGTTTCATGGCAACGCGGGGCATGCGGGACACCGCGATTTCTATGCCACCATGCTGACCCGGCTCGGGCTGCGCGTGATTCTCGCCGAGTATCCGGGTTACGGACCGCGCGAAGGCGCGCTTGGCGAGCGCAGCCTCGTCGACGATGCGCAGCAGACCATCACGCTCGCCTACCGCATGCACGGCGCGCCGCTGGTGGTGATCGGCGAGTCGCTCGGTGCGGGCGTGGCGGCAGCGGCGGCCGGCCGCGAGCGCGACAAAACGGCGGGCCTCATGCTCATCACGCCGTGGGACCGGCTCGAGAATGTGGCCGCTCATCACTATCCATGGCTGCCCGTGAAGTGGTTCCTGCGCGACCGCTACGACAGCGTCGATCATCTCGCTGCGTTCGGCCGTCCGGTGCTCGTGGTGGTCGCGGAGCGCGACACCATTGTGCCGCCGCGCTTCGGCACGGCGCTCCATGACTCGCTTGGCGAGCCGAGGAAGCTGACCGTGATACCCGGTGCGGGCCATAACGACTGGACCGGGCGTGTCGATACCGTCTGGTGGCAGCACGCGATCGACTTCATCCTGACGCGGCAACGCTGACCGCGACGAGGCCGCGCCTATTTGTCCCGCGGCTCTTCGTCCTCCGGCTTCGGCTTTTTGCGCATGCGCACCCCGGCCAGAATGACGAGCGCGATGGCGACGCTCAGAATGGCCGTCGCTTCCCGGCCCAGTCCCGCCGCCATGCCGACCGCCGCGCTGACCCAGAGGCTCGCCGCCGTGGTCAGCCCGCGCACCTCGCGCTCCGCGCTCAGCTTGATGATGGCGCCCGCGCCAAGAAAGCCGATGCCCGACACGAGCCCCTGTATGACGCGGCTCATGTTCTCCTGCGAGAAGCCCGCCTGAAGCGGCACGAGCACGAAAAGCGCGGAGCCCACGGCAACCAGCATGTGGGTGCGCAGGCCGGCGTCCCGGCCGGCCATCTCGCGTTCGAAGCCGAGTATTCCGCCGAGCAGGAGCGCGAGCCCGAGTCGCACCACGACCTGCGTGACGTCGGCCGTATCGTTCAGGTCGGAGAACTCGGCCCGCACCGTTGCCCAGACCGCATGCCACCAGTTGTCCATCGCCCGTCCCCAGAGTGGTGTTCGTGCCATGTTGCATCGAATCGGCGCGCCGCGATATTCGGTGCGCCGTGCGTCGGTGCGCCTATGCGTTGAACAGCTTGCTGCGCGCGGCGCTCATGATCGACGCGATCGCCGGATGGCTGATGCGCCGCTCAATCGAGATCGCGAAGAATTCCTCGACGATCGTATCGATGCTGCCGAGCATGGCGAGGCTATGCTCGCGCTTCAGTTGCGCGGCGAGCACGGTTGGGGCGAAAAGCACGCCCCGGCCTTCGCGCCCGAACGCGATCGTGAGGGCACTGTCGTCGAATTCGCCGACGACGCGCGGCGATATCGCACGCGAATTCAGCCAGTGATCGAGCTTCCTGCGCACGGCGGAATCGATGCCGGGCAGGAGCATCGGCATGTTGTCGAGCGACGCGGGGAACGCCTTCGTGCAGCGCGCCGCGAGCGGTTTCGCCGCGAAGCAGCTGAGGGTCGAGCGCCCGAGCGGGTGATTGAACGCCTTGACATTGACGTCGGGCGGAATCGGCGCGTCGGCGATGATCAGGTCCAGCCGGTGCACCGCGAGCTGCGAAAGCAGCGCATGCAGCTTGCCTTCGTGGCAGATGAGGCGGAACGAATCCGAGAGCGTGAGCGCGGGCTCGAGCAGCCGGTAGGCGACCGCCTTCGGCACCGAGTCGGCCACGCCCACGCGCAACTGCGTCTGCGCGACGCCCTTGTCGTGCCTCACCGCGCTTTCCAGTTCGGCGCCGAGTGAAAAGATCTCGTCCGCGTAGTCGAGCGCGAGGCGGCCGGAATCCGTCAGTTCCAGGTTGCGCCCTGATTTCTTGAAGAGCTTCTTGTCGAGCGCTTCTTCGAGCAGCTTGATCTGGCCGCTCAGCGTCTGCGGCGTGATGTGCAGCTGCGCGCCCGCGCGCGCGAGTCCGCCCGCATGCGCCGCGACCCAGAAGTAATACAAATGCTTGAAGTTCATTCGCGTCCCCCGATGCGTAGGCTGATCCTTCGATTTTATCGATCTGTACACTGAAAAAATACGATTTTTATATCGACGGAAAGTTCGATAGATTGAAGCTTCTTGTTTGGCACGTATCGAGAAGGAGCAATCAACCATGAAGTGTCCGGTCTGCAAGACGCCCGATCTCCTGATGTCGGATCGGCAGGGAATAGAGATCGACTATTGCGGCACCTGCCGCGGCGTATGGCTCGATCGCGGGGAACTGGACAAGCTGATCCAGCGTGCGGCCGATGAAACGGCCGCGCAGAGCGCCCCGGCGCAGCCGGCCGCCGCGCCCGCATACCGCCGCGACGAAGCGCGGCACGATGACCGCCACGATCGCCACGGCGATTGGGGCAAGCCCGGCTATCGCCACGACTACGACCACGACCGGCGCTATCCGCGCAAGAAGAAATCGATGCTCGGCGAGCTGTTCGACTTCGATTGACACCCACTCACGCGTTTCAGGCAACCGGGTTCGTCGCGCGGAAAACGGCGCGGCGAACGGCGCAACATTCGAGCGATGGAGATACACGATGGCATCGGTGAGGCAGATACTCAGTGCGAAGTCCGACGGAACGGTTCATACGATCGAAGAGTCGGCGAGCGTGCTCAGCGCGATCACGCTGATGGCGCACAACCATATCGGCGCGCTCGTCGTGACGAGCGGCGACCAGGTGAAGGGCATCGTCACCGAGCGGGACTACGCGCGCAAGATCGTCCTGCAGGACAAGTCGTCGAAGGACACGGCGGTACGCGACATCATGTCGAAGGCGGTGCGCTATGTCCGGCTCGCCCAGACCACCGACGAATGCATGGCGCTCATGACCGAGTGCCGGATTCGTCATCTGCCGGTGATCGATGGCGGACTGCTGGTCGGCATGGTGTCGATCGGCGATCTGGTGAAGAACCTGATCGGCGAGCAGGAGTACACGATCCGGCAGCTGGAGCACTACATCCAGGGCGGAACCATGGCGCCCGCGCCCGACGGCTGGCCGCACCGCCACGCCGCACGGCCGCTGCCGGCGCCGTTCGCATGAGCGGCGCGGTTCCGCCCGGGACCGCGCCTGGCTCGCCTGGCTATTCACTTCACTTCAACGGGAGACGAGGCTACATGCGCAGCAGGAACGATCTGGAAGTGCATCTCGATCGAAACATGCAATCCGACCGCTTTCGCAGGATATTCTCGACGCGGCTCGACATGACCATCAAGCGCGCACGGTTGACGACGCGGCTCGTCGCGCTGTACCTGAACGTGAAGGAGCGCGACGTCACGTTCTGGCGGGCGGGCATCACGCTGCCGGGAAGCGCGCAGTGCCGGCGGCTGTCGTCGCTGCTTCACGTCGACGTCGCGTGGCTGTGCGTCGCGCACCCGGCCGCGCCCGGCGCGGCCTAGCACGGCGCCATCGCGCCTAGCGCAGGTCTCCGACGCCGAACACCTCGGTCTGGATGCGCGACGCATCGACGCCGAGTGCCTTGAGCGCATCGACCTGCGCGCGCATGAACGGCATCGGGCCGCACACGTAGTAGTCGGCGTCGCGAAGCAGCACTGCGTCGCGGATTTTCGCGAGGTCGAGGCGCCCCTCGAAATCGAAGTCGCGCCCCTGCGTGTCCTCCGGCGCGACACGCTCGTAGAACGTGACCTTCGAGACATTGGGATGATCGGCGGCGACATCGTCGAGCCATTCCCTGAACGCATGCACGCGGCTGCTGCGGCATGCATGCACGAAGGCGACGCGCCGGTCGCCGGAATCCATCACGACGGTCGCCAGCATCGACACCATCGGCGTGAGCCCCACGCCGCCGCTCACCAGCACGACAGGCGTGTCCTTTGCGCGATCGAGCACGAAATCGCCGTAGGGCGCGCTGACTTCCACATGCCCGCCCACGTGCAGCTCGTCGTGCATCAGGTTCGACACGCGCCCCGCCGGCTTGGCCGATGCATCGTCTCCCGCGCTCTCGCGCTTGATCGAGATGCGCAGCCACTTGCCGTGCGGCGCATCCGAAAGACTGTACTGCCGCGGCTGTTCGAGCCCGAGGTCGCTCACGTAGCGCTTCACGCTGACGAACTGGCCGGGCTCGAACGCGGGCAGTTCTCCGCCGTCTTCCGGCACGAGATAGAACGACGAGATTTCATCGCTCTCGTCGACCCTGCGCGCGACCTCGAAGCGCCGCCAGCCGGTCCAGCCGCCCGGCTGGGTCGTGCGCCGCTCGTAGAGCGCCTGTTCCGCGCCGATCATGACTTCGGCGAGCTGCCCGTAGGCGGCGGCCCATGCATCGCGCATTTCGTCGTCGAACGCGTCGCCGAGCACTTCCTTCATTGCCGCGAGCAGATGCTCGCCCACAACCGGATAATGCTCCGGCTGCACGCCGAGGCTCGCGTGCTTCTGCGTGATGCGGCCGACGGCGGGACCGAGCGCGGCAAGATTGTCGATATTGGACGCGTACGCCCACACCGCGTGGGCAAGCGCTTCGGACTGCCCGCCGGAGCGCTGGTTGGCGTGATTGAAGAGGTTCCTGAGTTCGGGATGATGCTCGAAGAGACGCCGGTAGAACCGCGTGACCACGGTCATGCCGTGTTCGCTGAGCACGCTCGCGCTCGACCTGATGATTTCGGTTTGCCGTGGGGTCAGAGCCATCGCCGTTCTCCTTGCGGGAAGTGCGGGTTTCGTATGCGTGACGCGTACGAACGTGCGCTCGAGGTGTCGCAGGCCGGGCGCGATGCTCCATGATAGGCCGCGCGGCGGACGGTTCGCCAGGAATCGCTGCTGCGTCCGCTAGATCACGTTGAGCATCGCGAGCGCGGTTTCCTGCAGAGGATGCAGCACGCGGGAGAGCGCGGATGCGGTCGTCTCCTTGCCCATCGGCATGTTGGTGCTGAGTGCCGCGACGACCTCGCCGTGACGGTCCTTCATCGGCACCGCGATGCCGCGCACGCCGACCTGCAACTGCTCTTCGATCACCGCGAAGCCGTCGGCGCGCGCCTGGCGGATCTTTTCGAGGAGCCGCACCTTGTTCGTCAGCGTATGCGGCGTGAACGGCTTGAGTTCCGTCGCGTCGAGCCATCGGCGCACCGCGTCCTCGTCGGGCTTGTGCGCGAGCAGCACGACGCCGGGCGAGGTCAGCGGCGCGGGCACGCGCGCGCCGAGCACGAAGCCGGTCGTCATCACGCGCGAGGTCCCGTTGCGTGCGATGAAGACGAGCTCCCATTCGTCGAGCACGCTGACATACACCGATTCGTTGAGCGTCGCGCTCAACTGCTGCAGATACGGCTGCACGGTGCGCGGCAGCCGCGCCGAGTCGAAATACGACCAGCCGACCCGCAGCACCCGCGGCGTGAGGCCGAAGAGCTTGCCGTCGCTCTGCACGTAGCCGAGATGCTCGAGCGTGAGCAGATAGCGGCGCGCGGCGGTGCGCGTCATGCCGGTGCGCACGGCGGCCTGCGTCGGGGTCATGCGCGCGTGCTGGTCGTCGAACGCTTCGAGAATCGCGAGTCCCTTCTCGAGTCCGGCAATCCAGTCGCGCTTGTCGAGCGGCGTCTTGGTCATGCACTCCCTCGCCGGTGGCCGGCCCTCACGTCACGCATTTCCACGATTAACCAGATAGTGAACGGGCTAGTGCTAACCCCGGAAACGATCGATAATCGCACACATACGTTCGATTATCGCGCAATTTGTCGCAAAAAGCGTTGTGGAATCAAGGGCGCCCCTCTATTCTCGAGCCCATTCAGACGCGACGTCGCTGCGCCTTGCAGATTGCGATGCAACGACGCAACCATTCAATCTATACCGGAGACAACCATGGCTAGCCACTTGGATCATGAGGCGCATGGCGGGCGCCAGGCGAAGAAGGCAACGGCGAGCGGCTGGATCGGCTCGGCGCTCGAGTATTACGACTTCTTCATCTACGCGCAGGCCGCCGCGCTGATCTTTCCGCAACTCTTCTTTCCCTCGGGCGACCCGAAGATTGCCATTGTCGCGTCGCTTGCGACGTACGGCGTCGGCTATGTCGCGCGCCCGATCGGCGCATTCTTCCTCGGCCACTGGGGCGATACCCACGGCCGCAAGACCGTGCTGCTGCTGTGCATGTTCCTGATGGGCATTTCGACGATGGCTGTCGGCCTGTTGCCGACCTACCATCAGATCGGCATGCTGGCTCCGGCGCTGCTCGTGTTGCTGCGTCTCGTGCAGGGCTTCGCGGTGGCGGGCGAGATTTCGGGCGCCAGTTCGATGATTCTCGAACACGCGCCATTCGGCCGGCGCGGCTACTACGCGAGCTTCACGCTGCAGGGCGTGCAGGCGGGACAGATCCTGGCCGCCGCCATCTTCCTGCCGCTCGCGTACTTCATGCCGGAAGATGCGTTCAATTCGTGGGGCTGGCGCATTCCGTTCCTGCTGTCGGCTGGCGTGCTGATCGCGGGCTACATCATTCGCCGCGAGGTCAAGGAGACGCCCGCTTTCGCGAAGGAAGGCGAGCAGGGTGAACTGCCCAAGTCGCCGATCAAGGAAGCGTTCAAGTACAACTGGAAGGACATGATCCGCGTCATCTGCATGGCGCTGATGAACGTGATTCCGGTCGTCGCGACGATCTTCGGCGCGGCCTATGCGGTGCAGGCATCGTACGGCATCGGCTTTCACAAGAGCGTCTACCTGTGGATCCCGGTCGCGGGCAACATACTCGCGGTGTTGATCATTCCGTACATCGGCAACCTGTCGGACCGCATCGGACGCCGGATCCCGGTGATGGTGGGCGCAATCGGCTCGGGGCTGCTTTCGTTCGGCTACCTCTACGCGATCAGCATCCATAACGTGCCGCTCGCGATCGTCATGTCGCTCCTGATGTGGGGCATCGTCTACCAGGGCTACAACGCGATCTTCCCGAGCTTCTTTCCGGAACTGTTCCCGACGCGCTCCCGCGTCTCGGCGATGGCGATTGCCCAGAACATCGGCACGCTGTTCACCGCGCTGCTGCCCGCGCTGTTTGCCTACGTGGCACCCCCGGGATCGACGAACATCCCGCTCACGGTCGGCGCGATCACCCTTGGCGTGACGATCATCGCGGCAATCGCGGCCTGGAGTGCGCGGGAGACCTACCGGGTTCCGATGAGCGCGCTCGGCGAAGCCGACGCCGTGCCCATCGACAACGTGGACTACGACCGTCTGCGCGCCCAGACGCTGGCCGAGGAGAAGCTCGCCAAGGCGTCCGCGTAACCTGCGTAACCCGTAGTCGTGTGTGCCGGGCCCCGCATCGCGCGGGGCCTTTTTTTTGATCGGCCGCAACCGTACACCGACCGGCAACGCGCCGGCGTACCCGAACGAGCGTCGCGCCTGAAGGCGGGGTTCAGGGCCGCGCGGCCACCTCGTCGAGATGCAGCAGCAGGTCCGCCGGGTCCTCGTAGACCCGCAGCGCCCCCGCGCGCTCCAGTTCATCCATCCCATAGCCTCCCGAGAGCAGACCGACGCCCAGCGCGCGGCATCGACGGGCCGCGAGCATGTCCCAGATGCTGTCGCCAACGACGACGGAATGCTCGATCGGCACGCCCAGTCGCTCCGCCGCCGCGACGAACAAATCGGGGTCCGGCTTCGCGTACTTCACGTCGTCGCGCGTGACCACGACGACCTTCGCGGGATCGACGCCCAGCGCCTCCAGATTCACCGCCGCCGTCTCCAGACGCCCGCTCGTCGCGATCGCCCAGGGCGTGCCCGCGCTGGTGAGGGCGTCGAGCAGCGCGCGCGCACCGCGCAGCGGGCAGACCTGCGCGCGCACGCGCTTGTAGGCCTCCGCATGCAGGCGGCGCAGGCGCTCCACGCGCTCCTGGCTGATCTCGCCATGCGTTTCGCGCAGTAACTGGTTCGTGAACAGGCCGCCGCTCATGCCGATCTTGCGGTGAATGCGCCATACCGACAGTTCGATGCCTTCGGCATCGAGCGCTTCCTTCCATGCAAGGACATGCTGATAGACGCTGTCGACCAGTGTGCCGTCGAGGTCGAACAGGAATGACGTTTCGATACGCATGATGTGATCCTCTAAAAAGTCCTTGCGGGGTGACGAGTGCGGCGCAGCGTGCGTCCACGCCCGGGGAATAGACACGCGCCGGCAGTTGTTTTCACATTATGACCGCAGCGCCGCCCGCGCAACCGCAAAGCGGGGCCGCATCCGCGACGGCCACGGCGGAACCTCGTCAATCGTGCTGGACGGCGAGCGCTCCCGTGACGCAATGACGCAGCACCCTTTCAACAGGATGTATTCCGTTCACACAGGAGGCCGGCATGGCGCGTGACCTGTCCGGGGAGCCGCAATTCCCGACGCATGAGATCCAGGGCGACATTCTCGCCGGATTGGCGAAGAAGCATCAGCATCTGCTCTTCTTTCAGATCGTCGATACGAAGAAGTTCAGGGCTTTCATCCGGTCCCTGCACCTGACGAGCATGCAGGAGTGCCTCGATCAGCGCGCGACGATCGCCGCGAACAAGCGAAACGGCGTCCACCGGATGGTGCCCGCGCCCGGCTTGAACGTTGCGTTCACGTTTTCCGGGTTGCAGGCGCTGGGCGTCCCGGATTTCCCGGCGCTTCCCGCGCTGGAGGCCTTCCGCAAGGGGATGCATGCGCGTCAGTCGCTGCTCGGCGACCCGCCCGCCAGCAAGTGGAAGGTGTTGCGGCCGAGCGATGACCTGCACGGGGTATTCATCGTGACGGGGGCGTCCCATTCCGAGGCCGTCGACGTCATGTCGCTGCGACTCGCGCCCGCCGACGAAAACGGCTGGAAGCTGCGCCACGAGGAAGCGGGTCAGGTGCGGCCCGACCCGGTGAGCGGCCACGAGCATTTCGGCTACGCCGACGGCGTCTCGCAGCCCGGCGTGCGCGGACGGCTGCCGGGCGGCGAGCCGCTCACGCCGCAGGCGCCGGGCGCGGAGGACACGCAGGGCCAGAAAGGCCAGGATGTGCTCTGGCCCGGCGAGTTCGTGTTCGGCTACATCGGCCAGGACCCGAACGCCGATTCCTTCGACAAGCCCGGCCCGCTGAAGGAGCCGCCTGTCGCGTTCATGCGCAACGGCTCGTTCCTCGTGTTCCGGCGTCTTGCCCAGAAGGTTCCGGAGTTCAACCGCTCCGTGAAGGCCGCGGCGAGCGAAATCACGGGGACGGAAAATCCCGTGAATCCGGACCTGCTCGGCGCGCAAATGGTCGGTCGCTGGAAGAGCGGTGCCGCGCTCATCAACGCGCCGACACAGGACGATTTCAGCATCGCGGACGGCACGGAGAATGTGAACGCCTTCGAATTCGGCGACGACCGCATGGGCCTCAAATGCCCGTGGGCGGCGCATATCCGCAAGGCGTATCCGCGCGACGACGTGCGTCACTCCACCCAGCCCGCCGATGACGAAGTGAAGAAGGCGGAAGCATTCACGCAGACGCATCGCATGCTGAGAAGGGGCATCGCGTTCGGTCCGGAGGTGACCGAGTCCGAAGCGCTCAGCCAGCGCTCCGCCGGGGGCGACAAGACCCGGGGCTTGCTGTTCATGTGCTACGTGACGTCGATAGAAAACCAGTTCGAGTTCGTCCAGCAGCAGTGGTGCGATGCGGCGGACTTTTCGCAGCCGGGCAGCGGCATCGATCCGATCATCGGGCAGTCGGCGCAGCCGCTAAGACCCTGGCTCGGCGCGGCGCCCGTCTCTCAGAACGCCGCCGACAAGCCCGCGCTCCAGCTTCGCAGCTTCGTGCAGATGGAAGGCGGCGGGTACTTCTTCGCGCCGTCCATCGCGGAACTCGCGAAGCTTTAGGAAGCGCCGGCGCGGGCGCGCCGGATGCGCTGTCGAGAAAGGCCTCGTTGCGTCAGCGCCTCAGGTGACGCCCGTCGCGTCTCACGGGATCATGCCGCATTCGAACATCTTGTTCACGACCGGCGCGGCCACCTTGTTGATGAACAAGGTGCGCATCTGCGGGTCGCCGCGCAACATCTGGATCGCCTCCTGCTCGCGCTGAGGCTTCGGCCGTCCCATCTGCTGCTCCTTCTCCTTCCACAACTGCTCGCAGGACGATGACTGATATTTCTGGACGACCTTCTCGGCGACCATGTCGAGAACCGGATACTGGGCGGCCGCAAAGTTGCCGCACAGCAGCGCCGCCGCCATCGAGAGCCACAAGAGACGCTTGCCCATGAGAGTGTCCTCGTTCTTGTCCTGCGGATGGAAACGTGGATTGCGTGAGGGTCGCGTGGCGCCTGCGCATGTCGTGTCGCAACCCGGCGGCATCTCACACTGAGAGCCTATGCGGCGAGCCGGTGAGCGGGTATTGGACCTTGGTCCAATACGGGCTTTGCTGGTCGTTCGAGCGTTGCACAGCCGCTTCGAGTCGCCTGTTCGGCACGAACAGACAGCAAGCCGGATAGCTGT
>NZ_JFHC01000101.1 GCF_000698595.1 Caballeronia glathei
TAAGTACCGTCAGACGGGAAAGCAAGGGCGTCTCAATAATATTTTTACGGAAAACAACACCCCGTATCGGTAACTTTTTCGGGTCTTTGTAACAGGAAAAAATAACCGGGCCCTCTTAATGTTTTATGGCTGAAAACGATTAAATCGGGCCGTATGGAAGACAAAAAAGAAGCGAATCACAGCGACAAAAACGGGTGATTCGCCACTCGGTTGACAGCGCGGAATTAAATGCGCGCAGGATTGAAACGCCGGGTTGAGTACCCGGCGTGACTTGAGGATTTGAAACGTTCAGGAGGCTGGCCGGAGAGCCGAATGTGCGAATTCAGCCGCCTCAGCTGTAGAGATTCGCCTCGGGCAACGTGCCGGCAATCGCGAAGCGGCCAATATCCCTCAGTTTGTAGTCGAGCGGATCGTGCAACGTATGCACCCGCGCATTGCGCCAGAAGCGGTCGAGCGCGAGACCCGCATGCGTCGCCCGCGCGCCGCACGCGTCGAATAGCGCCTCGCTCACGTCGAGCGCCGCGCGGTGAGCCAGCACCTTCGCCTCGGCGACCGCCAGTGCCACGCGCGCGCGTTCGTCGGCGGTGAGCGCGTCGCCGCGCTCCCAGGCGGTGTCGAGCGCCTGCGCGGCGCGCGTGGCGAGCGCTTCTGCGGCGAGCGTCTTCAACCGCATCTCGGCGAAACGATGAAGCTGGTAGGGATCATCGGCGGCGCGCTCGACGTTCGAGTGGATCCACGGCCGGCCGTGTTTCGCGACATAGTCGCTCGCTTCGCGAAGCGCCCCTTCCGCGATGCCGACGAACAGGTTGGTCAGCACGAGCTGCGACACGAGCGTGCGCAGCGTCGCCCGCGGCGACGGCGGCGCTTCCGAGCGATGCAGCACTTCGTCGGGATGAAGCTCGACGTCGTCGAATGAAACGCTGCCGCTGTCGGTCTGCCGCTGGCCGACCGGGTTCCAGTCGTCGTGGACGGTGATGCCGGCGCGGGTCGTCGGCACGACGGCGAAAACCGGCTTGCCCGTTGCCGGGTCGTGCGCGGAAAGCGTCATCATCTGCGAGCCGCGGGTGCCGGAACAGAAGCCCTTCTGTCCGCTGATCCGGTAGCCGCCGCCCTGCGTTGCGTGCGCGATGAGCCGCGTATCGAGCGGATTGACCGCATTGCCCCACCACCAGCGGTTCTCGACCGTGCCGCGCAGATAGCGCTCGCGCTGCGCCTCGTTGCCCCACACGGTCACGCTGACCACCTGCAGGCACGTGAAGCCGAGCAGGTGCGCGAGCGCGCTGTCGACGCGCGCGATCGCGCGGATCGTCTCGTACACGTCGACCCAGCGCGCGCCTTCGCCGCCGTATGCGCGCGGCACCGCAATGGTGAGCAGCCCCACGTCGGCGATCAGCTGCTTTTCGCGCGCCGCGTGGCCGCCCTCGCGATCGCGCCGTTCGGCGGTTTCGCGCAATGCGTCGATCACGTCGGTCAAACCGGGGCCGTCACTGCGGCGAGGGGCATTCATGCGCTCTCCAGAGTCTGTGCGATACATCGCCATTATCCCGTGCGCCGCACGATTCTGCGCACGAGGCGATCGCCGCCCCACTGCACGATGCTCACGATCGCGATCAGCAACACGATGACCGTCACCATCACGGTCGTGTCGAAGCGCTGGTAACCGTAGCGGATCGCGAGGTCGCCGAGCCCGCCCGCGCCGACCGCGCCCGCCATCGCCGACGAGCCGATCATCGCGACCACCGTGATCGTGAAGCCGCCGAGAATGCCCGGCAGCGCCTCCGGCAGCAGCACATGCCAGATGATATGACGGCGCTCGGCGCCCATCGCCTGCGCGGCCTCGATGAGCCCGCGGTCCACTTCGCGCAGGCTCACTTCCGCAATGCGCGCGAAAAACGGAATCGCGGCGATGGAAAGCGGCACGATCGCGGCCCACACGCCGATCGTCGTGCCGACGAGAAGCCGCGTGAGCGGCAGGAGCGCGACGAGCAGGATGATGAACGGCGTCGAGCGAAAGGCGTTCACGAGCGAGCCGAGCGCCGAATTCACGGCGGGCCGCTCGAAAATGCCGCCGCGCGTGGTTGTGACCAGCACGAGCGCGAGCGGAATGCCCGCGACGAGCGCGATCAGCGCCGACACGCCGACCATCACGACGGTGTCGCGAATCGCCGCGACGAATTCAGGCAGCCAGATCTCAAACATAGCCAAGCACCTCCACTTTGTCCGCGTGACGGCGCGCGCCGGCCACGAGCGCATCGACGTGCGCGCGCAGCCCGGCGGCATCGGCGCCGCTCGCGCGCAGTTGCGCCGACACAACGAGCCGCCCCTGCGCGTGCCCCTGGATCCGGTCGATGCCGCCATGCACGAAGTTCACGCGGCCGCCGAGCGCGCCGAGCGCCACGGCAAGCGAGCCGAGATCGGGCTCGTGGCGCGACTCACCGGTATAGCGCACGTCGAGCAGGACGTCGGCGCCGTGACGCGGCGCGCGGTCGAGCCGGGCCGCCAGATCGGCGGGCAGGCCGTGCACGAGCGTGCGCAGGAGCGCCTGCGTCGCATCGTGCTGCGGATCGCCGAACACGCGCCACACCGGCCCCGTCTCGACCACCTGTCCCGCCTCGATCACCGCGACCGAGTCGCAGACTTCGCGAATCACGGCCATTTCGTGCGTGATGAGGACGATGGTCAGCCCGAGCCGCCGGTTGATGTCGGAGAGGAGCGCGAGAATCTGCTGCGTGGTCTCGGGATCGAGCGCGGACGTCGCTTCGTCGCAGAGCAGGAGATCGGGGTCGTGCACCAGCGCCCGCGCGATGCCCACGCGCTGCTTCTGCCCGCCCGAGAGGCTCCGTGGATACGCGTCGCGCTTCGCCGTCAGGCCGACGAGTTCGAGCAGCGCATCGACCTTCTCGTCGATTGCGCGCTTCCGCGCCCCGGCGATCTTCAGCGGCAGCGCGATGTTCTCGCGCACCGTCTTCGCGGAGAGCAGGTTGAAATGCTGGAACACCATGCCGATGCGCCGCCGCAGCGCGACGAGCGCGCGTTCGTCGAGCGTGCCGACCGATACGCCGTTCACGCACACGGCGCCGCTCGACGGCTTCTCAAGGCCGTTCACGAGCCGCAGGAGCGTCGACTTGCCCGCGCCGCTGCGCCCGATGATGCCGAACACTTCGCCGCGCGCCACCGCGAGATCGACGTCCGCGAGCGCCGCGGTCCCGCCGCCGAACACCTTGCCGACGCGCTCGAACACCACGCTCTTCGCTTCGCCGTACGCGGGCGCGGCGCTTGCCGCGTCCACGCGCGCTTCGTCGATGATCAGATCCGACATGACGTGATCCCTCCGTCGAAGAAGTTACCAGGCGACCGCGTAGAGCGTGCCGAATGCCTTGTCGAGCGCCGCGCGCACCGCTGGCGAGTGCTGATAGATCGTGATGAACTTGCGGATGCGCGGATCGTTGGCGCTCTCAGGCCTCACGACCCACTGGATCGCGAACAGCTTGTTCTCGACGCCGTCGAAGAGCAGCGCGCTGTTCGGGTCCGCCGTGCCCGCGAGCTTGATGAAGCTCGGATAGCCCTGCGCGAGATCGACGTCGTCGAGCGAGCGCGCGAGTTGCGACGCTTCGAGCTGGACGATCTTCAGATGCTTCGGGTTCTCGACGATGTCGAGCGTGGTCGCACGATAGTCGGCGCCGGGCTTGAGCTTGATGAGACCCGCGCGCTGCAGCAACAGCAGGCCGCGCCCGCCGTTCACCGGGTCGTTCGCGATCGCGACGGTCGCGCCGTCCTTCAACTCGTCGAAGCGCTTCACCTTCTTCGAATAGAGGCCGATCTTCATGATCGTGCCCGGCGCAATGGCGACGAAATCGTAGCCGCCCTGCTTCTTCGCGTTCTCGAGAAACGGCACGTGCTGGAAATAGTTGACGTCGATGTCCTTGTTCGCGAGCGCGGCGTTGGGCGTGTTCCAGTCGGTGAATTCAATCAGCTTCACGTCGAGGCCCTGCTCCTTCGCTTCGCGCACGGCGATCTTCAGTGCATCGATCTGCGGGCTCGTCGCGGTGCCGATCTTCAGCGGCGCGCTGTCGGCGAACGACGGCGAAGCAAACGGCAGCGTGGCGGCCGCGGCAAGGAAAACGGCGGCGATGCGCAGGCGCCGGGACAGGCCGCGCAAGGCGGTGGTGGCAATGGTCATGATCGGCTCGTATTGGCTGATTGAAGGGCGAGCGCATCCCGCACGCAGCGCAAGCGGGATGCGTGACATACGCGGGATGCGCAAGACAACCGGGGATGAAGGAAAGCGGAGGCTAGCGAGCCTCGGTACTAGGCATCGGCCGAGCGCCGACAGTGCGTGTGCAGACAGGTCATCGCCCTCTCCTGATTCAAGTGAAGCACATCATAGAAGGCGGGTTCGCGGCGGTCTACGAAGCGATTTTCCTTTCGAAATCGCCAATGCGGATATACGGACGCGCAAGCAGCGCATTGCGGTGCCGCCTAGCGGCGCGGCACGCCGTTCTGCCAGTCGCTCCAGTGCGTGACGATCTCCTGCACGAGCGGATTGCCCGCGCGATACAGGTTCTCGAGCGCGGGCGCGAAGCCGCCCTGCGACGCGTAGTTCACGAGGTTGTCCTCGGCCGTTTGCCCCTCGTAGGGGCGATCGAAGTCCGAGCCGGTGCGCAGCACCGCGACGCGGGCGAGATCCACGCGATGCGTGCTCGCCGCGCGCTTGAGCGCTTCGTAGGTCGCGTTGTCTTCCTGCTGCGTCGTGCAGTACACGCCGTGGCCGTCGGTCATCTGCTGCGTCCAGACCCGCGCCCGTTCGCCGATGTACTTGCCGGACCACCACGTGTCGCCCGCGAGCGTGTCGCACTGGATCACCTTCGGCGGCTTGTTGGCCGGCGCATACGAGAACTTCGCGCGCGCGGCCTGCGCCTCCTTGCTGTCGGCAAGCTCGACGTTGCGCGAGAGCCCGTACGCGGCATCCGCGAGATCGGAATTCAGTTGCGCGACTTCGGTCTTGTAGTCGAGCGGCGGCTTTTGCCCGGGATGCTTCGTGTTGATGCCGAGAAAGCCGCTCGGCCACGACGCGGGCTTCTCGCGCGCATCGAGTTCCCACTGGATGCCGAAATCGACGAGATACTTCGCCCACGCCGCCGAGCCGACCGTGCCGCGCAGCGGGTCGATGCCCGCGATGCCCGCGACGAGGAAGTAGCTGCGGCGCAGGTCCAGCCTGTCGGAGAAGGTCAGCGCCATCAGCGATGCGGCCGCGTTCGAGTGCCCCATGCCGGTCGTCATCACGCAGACGTCGTGGCTGTTGCACTTCACGTCGGGATAGTCCGGCGAGAGGCCCGGCACCGGAACGGACTGCCACGGTCCCAGCCTGTCGAGCCAGACCTTCGCCTCGGGCGCGAACATCGACACGATCATCACCTTGACGGGCCTCGCCGCCTCGCCCTGCGCACGCGCGGGTGCGGGTACTGCCATGCACAAGGCGGCCGCTGCGAGCCCCGTTGCGCCCACGCACGAAAGCGCTCGCCTGAACGACTTCACGACTCTCTTCATCTCGACGCTACCGTTGTAGTTGTGCAGTTGACCGGCGCGCGCACGCGGCGCGCGGTGCCTGATTATAGAAGCGACACGACGGCAGCCGCACGCACCGCGCGTATAGTGAATGCTTTCGATTGGAGCATTCATGTCCATGCGCCCCGAGCCCGCCGCCACCGCTGCCGCCGCGATGATCGAAGCGTTTCGCCGCACGCACGTCGAGGAGGAGCAGCAGGTGGAGATGTGGCTCGAGGAAACGGGCGATCGCGCGGTCGCGCTCGAAGCGCTCTGGTCCGAGGGCGAGCATCATCGCGGCCATGCGCGCGCCGCGATGGAAAGGCTCGTGGCGCTTGCGGACCGGCATCGCGTGATGCTCACGCTCGTGCCGCGCCCGCTCGGACCCAAAAGCGATGGCACGCATGCGCCCGCGCGCGACCGCGACGCACCCGGCCCCGGCGCGCTCGAAGCGTTCTACGAGCGGCTCGGATTCGAGCGCAGCGGCGGCGCATTCGAAGGCTCGCCGGTACTCGTGCGCCCGCCGCGCTGATCGGCGGCGGCTTCGGGCGTCGGATGCTGCGCTGCCTTCGAGGGCTCGGCACGCTGGTCGGCCGTGGCTTCGTCGATACCGGCGGCCAAAGGCGGCTCGCCGCCGTTCACGATCACGAAGTTGCGCTGCGGGTTCGCGATCTCGATGCCGCGCGCGGTGAACTCGTTGAGGATGCGCCGGTTGAACTCGCGCTGCACCGGCCAGCGCGCGCTGTCGCGGCACTGAATCTGGCCTGCGAGCGTGACCGTCGAACCGTCCACCGCATCGACGCCCCAGAAGCTGAAATCCGACAGGATTCCATCCTTGAACGCGTCGTCTTCCCGCAACGCCGTGCCGATCTCCTTGAGCGTCGAGATCGCCAGGTCGACGTCCTCGCCCATCGCGATGGAGACGCGCACCGCCGCGTTGCCGATGCCCCGGTTCGTGTTGTTCACCGTGGACACCGAGCTGAACGGCACCGTGTAGAGCGACCCGTCGCCGCCGCGCAGGCGCACCGTGCGGATCGACAGATACTCGACCGTGCCCGACACGCCCGCGAGCGTGACCCAGTCGCCGACCTGCATCGCGTTTTCCATCAGCAGAAAGATCCCGGTGATCAGGTCCTGCACGAGCTTCTGCGAACCGAAGCCGAGCGCGACGCCGAAGATGCTCGCGCTCGCGAGCAGTGGCCCCGTGTTCACGCCGATCTCGCTTAAGCCCGTGAGCACGACGACCATCGCGATCACGATGAAGAGCGCGGAGCGCATCATCGGCAGCAGCGTGCGCAGGCGGGCGGCGCGCAGGCGGTCGCCGCTTTCCGTCCACTGCGCGAGCCGCCGCTCGACCATCACGTTCGCCGCTTCCCAGACGAGCACCGCGAACAGCGCAGCCACGACAATCGTGACGAGCGCCGATGCGAGCCGGTTGCCGACGCCGCCCGAAGTGAAGAACTGCAGCACGTGCAGGCCCCACACCTGAAAAAGCGCAATGACGGTCGCGGCCGCGATCACCGTCTGCACGACGCCCCGCATGAACGGGTAGTAGCCGTACGCATGGCGATAGGCGATCGACTGCTCCGAATCGTCCGCGCCGGCTTCGCTGTGGAAGATGCGCCCGAGCGCGCCGAACGCGACGATCGCCACGACGCGCGCCGCCACCAGCACGATGACCGACACGCCGCCGAGATGGAACAGTGTCTGGTAGCCGTGCTGCACGTCGAGCGCCCAGACGAACCAGAGTGCGAGCACGAAGAAGATCGCGATACCGGCCCAGATATCGGCGAGCCAGTTGCCGACGAGCGCGAACGAACGATGGAACTGCGCGCGTTCGCGGATGCGGGCGGCAACGGGCTTGCGGCACTGGAAGATCACGAAGGCGATCATCACGTGCACGACGAGCGATACGGCCTTCAGGATCGCGATGTGCGCGTCGTCGGAGAGGCCGAGCGGCTCCATGGCGTTCGCGAGCGCCACGCCCGCGCCCGCCACGCAGACGATGCGCACGACCCAGTCGTGCGTGAACGACGCGGATTCGTCGCGCATCTGGATCAGGCGCAGCCCCGGTGCATCGGGCGCGACGAAAAAGCCGCTCAGGATCTGGATCACGCGGCACACGAGATAGACGTCGATCAGCGCGCCCGCGACGCGCGCGTCGGCCGTGCCCTCGTCGATGAATATCGATATCAGGAGCGCCGCCGCGGCCATGAACGCAAGGAGCGGCACGATCGAGAAGAACGCGTAGAGGAGCGCGCTCGGCAGGCGCTGGAGCAGCGTCCAGTGACGCGCGGCATGGCGCCGCCCGCGCACCGTATCGGTCTTTTTCTCCGCGACGTGCAGCGCCGTCTCATCGCCGATGCGCTCCGCCGTCGCCTGCGCGCGCATGGCGGCGCGTTCTTCCTGCGCGAGCTCGGGCTTCGTATCGTCGACATTGACGACACCGCGCGCCGCGATCTTCGCGCGCGGGCGCCGCATCATGCGCGCGACCGTGAATTCGAAAAGCAGTGACGGAACGAGCGAAAGCAGCACCGTCCATGCAACATGCATGACGAGATCGCGGCCGTCGTCGGTTGCAGTGCGCTCGCGCCACCAGCGCGCGACCGAGCCGAAGTCGAGCAGCGCGGACACCGAATGGCGCAGCCCCGTGCCGATCTGCACGAACCAGTGCCCGGCCTGACGCGTTAGCAGCGAGGCGAGTCCGTTGTTCGTCAGCGACTTCGCGAGCACGCTCGAGGCGGCGTTCGCCGGCACCGCCGACGCACTGCCGGATGCGGCACTCGCCGACGCGGCCTGAGGCGGCGCTGCGAGCGCGCCCGCAGCGGCCACGGCGCGCAGCGTGTTCTCCACCTGCGAACGGCGCACGGGGTCGCTCAAGACCGTGAGCGCATCGTGGGCCTGCTGCGGCGTGAGTGAGACCGGCGCGGGATTGGGCGTGTTCGCGTTGTCGGGAGCGGCGTTCGCGCGTGCGCACAACACGCCGCACATAACGAGAAGAAAGCCGACGATGAGGAATTTGCGCATAAGCCGGAGTGTCTCTTCAGGAATTCAGGAACATGATGCGAAGCGGCGCGTTTCGTGCGGCGCAGGTTGCGACCAAAGGTACCGCGCAACCGCCTGGCGAAGCCGGAACGAATGCTGCCGACCGCCAGGTTCGCACAGAATAACAACGCCCTATCCGCGATGATGAAACGTGCGGATCATGCATGCCGGATCAGGCGATGGCCCACGTCCGGAGCGTTTCGCGACCTTGCGCTTCAGGTGCTTCACGTGCTTCAAGTGCGTCCATTGCGCCGTGTGCGTAGCACTTCGCGCGCCAGCCCGCCTCTATAGCATGTTCGCCGGCTGAGCGCGGTCGCGTGCGATGTCAGGCTCGAAGAACACCCAGCGCACTTCCGGGAAGACGGTTTGCAGGTCTTCCTCGATCACGTTGATCGCATCGATCATCGCGCGCCCGCTCGCGTAGTCGATCATTTCCGCCTGCACGGCGACCACGACGTGCCTGCCCCATTGCAACGTGATCAGGCTGATGATGCCGAGAATTTCGGGGCGCGCGCGCAGATGCGCGTCGATCGCCTTGCGCACTTCCGGGCTCGCGGATTCGCCGACGATCATCGACTTCACCTCGCGCGCGACGACATACGCCACCACCATCAGCAGCACGCCGACGCCGATCGACCCCGCGGCATCGTAGACCGGATTGCCCGTGATCATCGTCATGAGGACGGCGCAGAACGCGATTGCAAGACCGGCGAGCGCCGCGACGTCTTCGCCGGCGACAACGAGCAGCTCCGATTCGCGTGTCTCGCGGAACCAGCGCCACAGCGTCTTGTTCGGCGCGCTCTTGCGGATCTCGCGCAGCGCACCCGCGAGCGAAAATGCCTCGAGCACCACCGACACCCCCAGGATCACGAGCGCGACGAGCGGACTGGTGAGCGGCTCGTGATGCACCATGCGGTGCAGGCCCTCATAGACGGAAAACGCGCCGCCGACGAAGAACAGCAGCAACGCGACGACCAGTGAATAGAAGTAGATCTCGCGGCCCGAGCCGAGCGGATGGAGCGCGTTGGCGGGCCTTTGCGCGCGCTTCAGTCCGAAGAGCAGGAGCAGCTGGTTCCCGCAGTCGGCGGTGGAATGAATCGCCTCGGCGAACATCGAGCCCGAACCCGTGAACGCGGCGGCGCCGTACTTGCACACGGCGATGCCGAAGTTGGCGGCGAGCGCGTAAAAGACGGCCTTCGGCGATTCTTCGTTCATGGTGCTCCCGGGTGTTCGAGCCGCTCAGATCACTTCGACACGGCTCGCTCCATCCACCATTTCGCCGATCACGGCCGCTTCATTGAAGCCGTCGGCACGGAAAATCGCGAGCACCTCGTCTACCGACTCCGGCGCGCACGACACGAGAAGGCCGCCCGAGGTCTGCGGATCGGTCAGCAGAACGCGTGCCACATCATCGAGCGAGGAGCCGAGCGTGACGTCGGCGCCGTACGCACTCCAGTTGCGGCCCGACGCACCGGTGAACACGCCCGCCTTCGCAAACGCCTCGACGTTCGGCAGCCACGGCAGGTCCGCATGGCGGATGCGCGCGGTGAGCTTCGCGCCGCGGCTCAGTTCGAGCGTATGGCCGAGCAGGCCGAAGCCGGTCACGTCGGTCAGTGCATGCACGCCGTCGAGTTGCGCGAGCGCGGTGCCCGGGCGGTTGAGCTTGGTCGTCGCGGCGATCATCGCGGCGTAGCCTTCGGCGTCGAGCTGTTCCTTCTTCAGCGCCGCCGAGAGCACGCCGACACCGAGCGGCTTGCCGAGCACGAGCACGTCACCCGCACGCGCCGAGGCGTTGCGCTTCACGCGGCCGGGGTGCACGAGTCCCAGCGCCGCGAGGCCGTAGATCGGCTCGACCGAATCGATCGAATGGCCACCCGCGACGGGGATGCCCGCGTCCGCGCAGACCGACTCGCCGCCCTTCAGGATGGCCGCGATCACCTCGTGCGGCAACACGTTGATCGGCATGCCGACGAGCGCAAGCGCGAGGATCGGCTTGCCGCCCATCGCGTACACATCGGAGAGCGCGTTGGTCGCGGCGATGCGGCCGAAATCGAACGGGTCGTCGACGATCGGCATGAAGAAGTCCGTCGTGGCGACGATCGCCTGCTCGTCGTTGATCCGGTAGACGGCGGCGTCGTCGGCGGTGTCGTTGCCGACCAGCAGGTCGGGAAACGCGGGCATCGGCACCGTGCGCCTGAGCAGGTCCGCGAGGACGCCCGGCGCGATCTTGCAGCCACAGCCGCCGCCGTGCGAAAGGCTCGTCAGGCGGGGCGCGGACTGGATTTGCGTGAGGTCGGTCATTGGAGTGATGCGGTTCGGGTTGTGATGAGCCGTATTATGGTCGCTGTCGCCGCGGCTGTCGCTCAAGGGTAAGGACGCGCCGTGACGCGGCGGCCGGGCGGCGCTAGTTCGTCACGCGGCGAAAGAGCGTGGGATAGTCGATGACGAGGCCGTCTTCGTCGACGGGAAGCTCGGCCGTGAACTGCCTGAAGATGCCTTCGTAGCGGTACAGCCGGTCTGGCTCGAGGCACGTGTAGGCCTGCTCGACGGCCTCGACCGTCATCGCGGGCACCGCGATGTACACGACGCGGATCACGCGGCGCTCGTCCTTGTTCAGCCCGAGGCGGCGAATGGGCAGCGTGTTGGTGAACGGTGTCGCGGAGATGTCGATATCGATGCAGCCCTTCAGGTCGTCGCGCGGCGCGCCGCTGCCATCCGTCCAGTTGCCGTTCGTGTCGCCGAGCAGTTCGAGCGTGCCGCCGCCCGCGAGCTTCATCACGACGCGCGTGACCCGCCAGTGCACATCGCACTCGACACGGTAGATCAGGCCGTACTCGCCCTCGAAGCGGTCGCCCGCAAGCACGCTCTCCACCACGAAGCCCTCAGGCTGCGCATCGAACTCGAGATGCTCGAGCCCGCTGCCGTCCTCCGACGCCCATCGCACCGATCTCATCGCCGCTCTCCATGCTGTCATGAGAATGAAAGCATACATCGCGCAGGCGATCATGGCTCAATCCAGACAAAAGGGCCTGAAAACAGGCACTTTTCGGCGCACGTCGCTGTCGCGTGAATTCATCACACGGTATACTCGGCCCTCGTCGGATCACGCTGTTTCGAATCCCCTCGCTTCGCTCAATCGCATGAAAGCCCTCTTTCCGCTCCTCGCGTTGTTGCTTCCCTTCTGCGTGTACCAGGCGGTACACGCACAGGAAACGCCCGAACTGTCGAAGGACTACGACTATCTCACCCGCATGCACGTGCCGAGCGCCGTCGTGCGATGCGTGGCCGCATTCGACCACTGGGTCGAGTTCACGCCGAAGTACGACACGTTCATCGTGCCGGATCGCCGCGTGCTGAGCGCGAAGATCGAGAGCGACTCGCCGGTTTTCAGCGTCGGCAATCCGATTCCGGTCGATACGATCGTCATCATGCGCGCCTTCGCGAAGGCGCGCGGCAAGCCGCAATGGACCCGCGTGGACAGCAGGTGCGGCGTGCGCGACGGCCGCGTGGTGGGCGTCGCGCTCACGCCCGACGTGAAGCCGAAGATCGTTCGCTGACGCTTGCCCGCGTGTTTCCGTACACGGCGCCAGCGGGCGGACATCATTGCCGCGGCGCGCGGCGTCCCGCCGACCGGTCTTCGAGCCATTTCACCACCTGCGGCCCGAACGTGCGCGGCGCCTTCGATGTGACCCGTTCCGCAAGGTCGGCCAGGTTGTCGCCCGCGAGCGCTTCGCGCATGCGCTTTTCCGCGTTCTTCATGACCGCGTGAATCGCACAGACGCCGCTCGTGGCCCAGGGAGGCGGCTCGTCGTCGAAGACGGCGCAGCGCGCGCGAATTTCGCGGCATTCGAAGAGGGGTTTCGCGCCGTCGATCGCATCGACGACATCGAGCGCGCTGATCTGCTCCGCCGGACGCGCGAGCGCGAAGCCGCCGCGCGCGCCCTCCGTGGCAACGACGAGGCCAGCCTTGTGCAGCTTGGTAAAGAGCTTGGCGACGTACTCCACCGGCACGCCCTGCAGATCTGCCAGATCCCGCACGCTCGCCTCGCGCACGCCCTGATGGCGCTCCGCCAGATACAGCATGCAATGCAGCGCATACTCGACGCCCGTGCTGATATGCGACATGTTCACTCCGACTCGTTTAATCGTAGTTTAGCGCAAGGGCCCGGCGTCTGCAACGCCGGCTGACTCGCGTGGTCGGCGCGATCAGCCGGCTGGCGCGTCTTCGTGCTCGCGGCCGGAGCATCGTCTTTCCACGGTTTGCCGGGCATGCCACAGGCGGCTCCTGACCGTCGCCACCGGCACGTCGAGAATCTTCGCCGCCTCGTGATGATCGCGCTTTTCGGCATCGACCAGCAGCACGACGGCGCGCTCGCCGTCAGGCAACTCGTCGACGGCCGTCACGACCCGCTCCAGCATGGCGGCCGGGTCCGCTGCGGCCGCACGCTCACACGGCTTCATGGCGATTGCGCCGCGTATGTCCCGAGCGCGCGGGTCGCTGATCCACATCGAGTGCACGAGCGAAAGCATCCAGTTGAGCGGCGACGTGTCGGCCATGAGCTCGTGTGCAGTTTCCAGCGCGCGCGCACAGGCCTGCTGCACGAGTTCCTCGGCGTCGCGCGGGTCGCGGGAAAGGCGCAATGCATGCTCCCACAGCCTTGGCAGCAGTTCGGGAAACATGCGCCCCAGGCCTGCGGGGTTCATCGGATTGTGCTTCGACCCGGCAATTCGACCGGTCGAACATGGTTGATGGCTGGATCACGGTTCACGCATCGACGATAGGGCAGCCCATCATTCGCCTCAACCGACTTTTTCTGCCTGTTCGTTTGAGTTCTTTTCTGCCGGCTCGCTCGCGTTCCTGTCGGGAACGCGGCTTTCTCCGCGCCGGTGCGTCGGTGTTTGCAGCACAACGTCGACGGCCCGGCTTTCTACCCTTCGAGGACGCTGCGGCTCGACGCGTCCCGGCCGCAGTTGCGTGAGGATGACGCCCATCAGCGCAAGCCCCCCGCCGACGAAATGGTAGCCATGAAGCTCCTCGCCGAGAAACACCACCGAAGCGAGCGCCGTCGTCACCGGCACGAGGTTCGTGAAGCTCGTCATGCCCGCCGGGCCGATCGCCGCTGTGCCCGCGAGCCACATGAACGGCACGATCACCGACGCCCCGATGCCCGCGTAGGCAATCATCATCAGCCCGCCCGGCGTCAGCGCGACAGGCTGCGACAGCAGCTTGAGCGGAAGCAGCAGGAGCACGGCGAAAGTCACCTGCATGAAGAGCGATGTCCAGTTCGTGAGCGGCACCGGCCATTTGCGCAGGAGCACGTTGTAGAGCGCGTAGGCAAGGCTCGCGACGAGCATCATCCCTTCTCCGATGCCGATCCCGTGGCTGCGCAGCGACACCGGATCACCCCGGCTCAGCAGCCAGATCACGCCGCACAGCGAGACCAGGGCGCCGATCATCGACGTCACGGTCGGCCACGCGCGCAGCGCGACGACGCTCAGCCCGAGCGTGAAGAGCGGAATGAACGAAATGAACAGGCCGATGTTCGTCGCCGACATCGTCTTCGCCGCGTAGTAGCCAAGCCCCTGATACATGGCGAGACCGAGGAGACTTAAGATGGCGAGCTTCGGCAGATGCGGCGCGATCTCGCGGCGCTGCCGCCACGCGGACGGCAGCACGAAAGGCGCGATCACGATCCACGCGAGCAGCCAGCGCAGGAACGACATGCTGCCGGGATCGACGGCGCCTGCGGACAATTTGGTGACGATGTTGTTGCCGGTCCAGATGAGGACGACGGTAATCGGTGGAATGAATTTCTTCAGTTGCACGGCATGGGTTCGCTAAAGCCATCAGATGCCGCGATGCTAGCCGCTTGCGCGCCCCGCGATTAGATCCCCACAGCTTGCGAGACTGACAAGCGCCGCTTGTGAATGCGTTGATGAACGGCGCGCTCATTACCGATTTGTATCCGCGCCGCGCAAGTCGTATCGCGCGAGGCGCGACCGCGTGCATCGCGCGCTACGACTTGCGCACGCAGCGAGACGCCGCGCGCGGCGGCACGCCGCGCGCGGCCACGCGGCCAAACGCAAGCGAATCAATGGTTTCCGCGCAATTCGCATGCTCGCGCGCGCCGCATCACGCGCGCAATCGTGCGTCTCGACGACACGCATTGCACCCGCCGGCAATCATTTCAAACCACACGATTACTTACAAACGCACACGGCTTGTCATTTTGCGAATCGCTAAATTGGCTTCACGGATTCACACGGAGAAACCAATGAAAAAACTAGCGATCCTCGCAGCGCTCAGCGTGTTGCTCGGCAGCGCGCTGTCCGGCTGTATCGTCGTGCCCGCTGGTGATGGGTATCACCATCATCGCGACTACTACCGCTATTGAGCACGCTTCAAACAACCGACTGGAGAAAACACCATGAACAAGACGAAGAAAGGTTTGCTGCTCGCATCGCTTGCCGCCGCGCTCGGCATGGGCATGATGAACATTGCGTCCGCCGATGACCACCGCCCGGGATACGTGCACACCGTCGCACGCGGCTGGCATGGCGACCGCTACTGGGACGGCCACCGCTACTGGGCACGCAGCGAGTGGGAGCGCCGCCATCCGCCGCAGTATCACCATGCGCCGCCGCCCCATCACTACTATTGACGCCGACGTAAAAAAGCCGGGACATGTCCCGGCTTTTGCCTGTTCGCGCCACGCGCCATGAGCGGCGACGCCCTGCTACCACTCCTTCGGATCGCCGCCGAGTTCGCGGCAGGTGTCGTAGGCGATCGCCTGCAACTTGGCCTCGCCGATCTGTCCGGAGAGCGCGTAGCCTACGCGATCGGTCGCCCAGTAGTAGGTCGTGCGAGGCCCGTCGCGCAGCATCTTGATCTTCGACTGACTGCGCGTGACGATCGCCATGTAGAGCGTGAGCCGCTCGCCGTCCGCATTCTGGTACATGAACTGCGCGGCGGGCCCGTCCTCGCCCGGAAGCAGCCTGCCGCCGACGAGCTGAAAGCCGTACTCGGTCAGCGACGGAATCGTCAGCGTGCGGTTGAGCCGCTTCGACAGCCAGGTGACGAGATGATCCTGCTGCGAGGCCGCCACTTCCACCGCGTGGCGCTGTTCCGGCGCGTAGACCGCATAGGCGATGTCGGCGCGCTGCGCGAACTGCGGGCGGTCCTCGGCGAGTGCGGGCAGCAGCATGTGCAGCAGATAGCCGCACGCCACGCCGACCACGAGCCAGCACGCCGCCATCAGATAACGCTGGCGCGCGCGCGGGCGCATCACCACGACCTGCGGCTCGGAATTGCCCGCGAAGAGCGCGCGCAGCGCGTTGTCCTGCGCCTCGTAGGCCCTGACCGTCGCGGCGCTCGCGGTGTCGCTCGCGATCCGCTCGGCCACCGCGGCCCGCTCGGCGGCCGGCAGCTCGCCGTCGACATAAGCCGACAGCGCCTGCAGTTCGTGCCCTTCGTCCGGATGCGTCTGGTTGGTCATAGCCGGCTCACCACCTTGAGCGAGGAAGGCTTGTTGTGGCCCGGCTCCTCTCCGAGGAGGACGCGCATGTGTTCGCGCGCTCGCGAAAGCCGCGACATCACGGTTCCGGCCGGCACGTTCAACACCACGGACGCCTCCTGATAAGTCATTTCCTCGACGCACACGAGCAGCATCACCTCGCGCTGCTCGGCTGGGAGCAGGTACAGCGCGCGCTGCACGTCGCGCAGCACGAGCCCGTCGACTTCGCCTGTCGGCGCGGCCATCTGCCGCCACGGCGCGGTTTCGTCGTCGACGGCGATGTCGCGCCGCCCGCGCAACTGGTCGATGTACAGATTGCGCATGATCGTGAAAAGCCACGCGCGCAGGTTGGTGCCGGCGCGAAAGGCCTTCGCGCGACCGAGCGCGCGCTCGGTCGCGTCCTGAACGAGATCGTCGGCCCAGGCGCGATCTCCCGTCAGCGCGCGCGCATAGCGCCGCAACTGCGGAAGATGCACGACAAGTTCGGCCTCGAAGCTCAAGAACCGCCGCCCGATGAAGCTGAGCCAGGGCGCATGGTCAGTAGCTTCCGCCTGAACTCGTTGCATTGCCGCTCGACGAACCGCCCGAGCCGCCCGCCGTGTTGCCCGCGCAGCCTGCCCCGGCAAAAGCCAGGGCGAGCGCGCAGACGAGCGCGAGGATTCCCGCCGACTGCTTCATATCTGTTCTCCCGAGATCGGGTCCTCAGGGCTTGATGACGTGCCAGACGTCGCGGAAGTTGTCGCCGTTCGCCTCGCCCGGCTTCGTGTCCTTGGTGAAGCGGTAGACGCGCTTGCCCTTGTACGCCCACTGCTTGCCGCCGTCGGCCGGCACCAGCGTCCAGTCGCCGCTCGGCTTGTCGGAGCTGCTCGCCATGTCCGCCGGCCAGGCCGTCGCGCAGCCGCCCGTGCAGGCGCTCGGGCTGCCCGCGGTGTCCTTGTCGAAGGTGTAGAGCGTCATGCCGTTTTCATCGACCATCATGCCGTTCGATACTTTCGGCGTCGCCGCGAACACGCTCACGGACGCACACAGGAAGCCGGCCGTTGCGGCCATCAGGATTTGCTTCTTCATTTCATGTCCCCTCTGGTGAAGTACCCGTAGAACGAATGAAAGCGCTGCGGTATTCCGCGGATGAAGAAAAAAATCGATGCGCCAGCGCCTGCGCACCGTCACGACCCTGACATCATGCGCCACGTCGCCTCGACATCATGCTCCGGCCGGTCTTTTACCATCACACGCCAGCGGGCGCCTTCGACATCATGCGCCCGCGGCATCGCGCCAGCGGCGCGTGTCACGCAACGGCGGCGCGCCGAAGAGGCGGCTGTACTCGCGGCTGAACTGCGACGCGCTCTCGTAGCCGACCCGGTGCGCGGCCGTCGCGGCGTCGGCCATATCGAGCAGCATCAGCCGGCGCGCCTCCTGCAGGCGCAACTGCTTCTGGTACTGCAACGGGCTCATCGCGGTGACGGCCTTGAAATGGTGATGCAGCGACGACACGCTCATGTGCACGTCGCGCGCGATTGCCTCGACGCGCAGCGGCTGGTCGAAATTCTGGCGCAGAAGGAGAATCGCCTTCGCGATGCGCTGCGTCTGGCTGTCGGTGAGCGCGATCTGGCGCAGGCGCGCACCCTGCCCGTTCATCAGCAGCCGGTAGAGGATCTCGCGCTTGACGAGCGGCGCGAGGATCGGAATGTCCTCGGGCGTGTCGAGCAGGCGCAGAAGGCGCAGCACCGCATCGAGCATCGGCGCGCCGAGACGGTTCACGTAGAGGCCGCGCGACGCGTCCGAGTGCGCGGCGGGCGGCAGCTTCTCGTCGCGGATCAGCTCGGTGATCTCCTCGACGTCGAGGTCGAGCCGCAGCCCGAGATACGGCTCGGTCGCGCTCGCGACGGTCACCTGCCCCATCACCGGCAGATCCACCGACGACACCAGATAGTGCATCGGGTCGTAGACATACACCTCGTCGCCGACCATCACGCGCTTCGAGCCCTGCGCGATCAGGCCGAGCACGGGCGTCTGGATGCCGGGCTTCGGCCCGCCCGGGTTCATGATGCGATGCACGAAAAAACCCGGCACGGCCGTTTCGACCGTGCCTTCGCAACCCTCGGTGAAGCGGTCGAGGAGCGCCACGAGTTCGAGCCGCGCGTGATCGAGCGACGCATCCGGCGCGTGCGGCACTTGCTGCGCGTCGTGCTGCGGCGTGTCACTGGCGGGGTCCGCCCGGTCGTTCAGAGCCATAATTTCACCTGGAAACGGAGTGCGGATAGCTTACTCGCGCGAGCGCGATTTCGCTTGCGCCGGCACGTTTCCTTTGCAGGATCAGGCAAGGATTTGACAGAATCAGGCTATGCCCGCCAGGTGCTCGCGCAATGCCGGCCCGCCCGGACGACGTGATTTTGAAAGGAAGCGGCGAAAGGTGCCGCGCGGCGTCGGGCCGGGGGCGTTCCGCACGGAACGGCGTGGCGACGGCAAATCCGGCAAGGGCCGAACGTTCGCGGCCTCGCAGCCGCAGTGGGTCAGCCGCGCCGGAAAGGCGGCGTCATCAGCACCGAATCGTAATAGCGGCCGTCGATCTTCAACGAGCGCGGCTCCCGCGCGTACTCCTCGAAGCCCGCCGAGCGGTAGAGGCGGATGGCGGCCTCGTTCTCCGGCGCGACCACGAGCTGCACCTCCTCGACCACGCCCCGCGCATGCGCGAGCACCCGCTCGACGAGCGCCGCGCCCAGTCCGGTGCCGCGCGCCGCCGGGCGCACGTACATCCCCCACAGCACGCCCTTGTGCCTGAGTTTCGCGCCCTCGGGAACCAGAAGTCCCGCGACACCGGCGAGCATCCTGCCGGCGAGCCAGCCGCCGAATACCGCGTGCTCCGTGATGCGCGCTTCGAACCAGGCGAGAGGCTGCAACGTTTCGTCGTCGTAGGAAGCGCCGAAGCCTTCGGGATGGCGCTGCAATCCTTCGAGACGGATCTCGCGGTAGGCGTTCGCGTCGGCGGCCGCCAGACGGCGGATGGTGAATGGTGCGTCAGTGGGCATCGTCGGACAGAGTCGAAGTGCGTCAACCGGCGGCGGGCGCCTTGCGCTGCCGGGCGAGAAACCGGTCGAGCTGGGCCGCGAAATTCTTCCCGTCGCGCGGGCTGTAGGGCGACGGCCCGCCCGTATCGACGCCCGTGCTGCGCAGCTGGTCCATCATCGAGCGGATCGTGAGCCGCTCCTCGATGTTCTCCGCGCTGAACCACTCGCCGCGCGGATCGAGCGCGTGCGCGCCCTTGCCGAGCGCGCCGGCCGCGAGCGGAATATCGGCGGTGATCACGAGGTCGCCCGCCGCGGCCATCTCGACGATGCGCGCGTCCGCCACGTCGAACCCCGCGCCCACCTGCACCGACCGGATGAAGCGCGACGGCGGCGTGCGCAGGTACTGGTTCGCGACGAGCGTCACGCAGACCTCCACGCGCGCCGCCGCCCGGAACAGGATGTCCTTGACGACGGCGGGGCAGGCGTCGGCATCGACGAGAATTTGCATGGCTGCGCTCGATCAGAAAGAGCGGCCATGATACGCCGGCTCGCGCTCGTGCCCGCGCTTCAGATGATCGGCTTGCCGCCCGTCACGGCGACGGTCGCGCCGGACACGTAACTGGCTTCGTCGGAGGCGAGCATCACGTACACGGCAGCGAGCTCGGCGGGCTGGCCCGGGCGCTTCATCGGCACCTGCGAGCCG
>NZ_JFHC01000102.1 GCF_000698595.1 Caballeronia glathei
AAACTTAAATTCGCAACAGCTTCTAAAAGGTGAATCGTCGCCACCGTAACGCTGGGCCAGACACGCGTCGCAGTGGTGGACAACGATTAGACGAGCGCCTCTCGGCAGATAATCATAATCGAACAGCTACTGTTTCCATTCTGTCGCCTTGACGCACAGAAATCATGGCTGTGACGGATCGCGGATTACACGGGTTACAGGCGACGAGCTTGGACGACCCTTCGATCCATCGACCAGCGATGGACTGTTCACCCCTTGCGCGCGGCCCTGAGATCACATGAATGCCTCGATCCCAAAACATTCGCATGGTCCGCCGTTCCTATCCACAATCCTTTCGACGAGAGTTCGCGGCGAACGGAACGACGTGAACGAGGTTCAACCGGGCTATGGTTTTATGCCCATTTCCCGGCAAAGGGAGGTGGCGTCCGTCGCATGTTGCTCGGCCAAAGCTTCATTTCCGACCATCTTTTGCAGTCGAGAAAGTCCATATAGGCACTGTGCTAGCAGCGGACGCATGCCAAGCTCTCGGGCGATCATCAGCGCCGTGCGATAGTGATTGCGGCCTTCCTCAATCCTCGGTGCGGTAGCGCTGTCATCCGAGACAAGATCTCCCAACAGGATCCAGGCCCAGGCTTCATTGCCTCGCTCGCCGGAGGCTTGAGCAACATCAATCGCGTTATGTGCATGAGTGAGGGCTTCATCTTGTCGACCAGCGAGGTGGCACACTCGACCGAAATTTGACAGCACTAGGGACCGGCCAAACATGAAGTTACTCGCCGCCGCCTGGCGAACTGCCTCTTCCAGAAGGACCAGCGCCTCATCGGTCCGGCCCAGCAACGCATACGCAGCCCCCAGACAGGACGCAATCCGAGAAATGTAGATTGGAAACTCAGCGCTCCAGCACATGGCCAGTGCTGGCTCAAGTGCCTCGACAGCCATGTCGGGATTGCCTTGAATAAGGTGCATCCGTCCGACACCGTAACCAGCAAAGATCAGTTCCTCGGGCTCGTTCAACACTCGTGAGAGGTCGATCGCCTCGTGTCCAAGGACGGCAGCCTCGTCGAACCGGCCCAATTCGGCAAGACACAGCAACAACCAGATACGAGCGGTAACGCGCGTGAATTTTAGATAAGCCTCATCGGGACCGTGGCGGCTCTCGTGGAGGAGATCTAGCACCTGTCGAGCATTTTCCACCGCGCGTTCATAGTCTCCGTGGCCATACCGTGATCTTGCGAGCATCATCGTTACCCGAGCCTTCGCATCGGGGTCGCTTTGCCTCTCTGCCAACGCCAAGGCGCGCTCACCTGCTTCAACGGCAGCTACCAGATCGCCTAACGAACCGAGCGTATAAGTCAACCTTGACAAGACGCGCGATAGGCGAACCTCATCGCCCAGCGCTTCGGCAAGACGTTCCGCTCGCTCGAGATTCGCCCGGTCACGTGCCAATTCTCCCAGTGGATAAAGCGAGTGGTGAAGATCCCATCGGACGTCGATGATTTCACCGATTGTGTCGGCCGACGACGGCAGGGCTGCATAGGCAGTCAAAGCCTTCTCGAACAAGACCGACGCCTCGCGATGAGCTGCGCGTTTTGCAGAGCTGTGACCGGCACGCCGCCAAAGCTGAGCCGCCTTCTCCATCAATCCGGCGTGGGCGCAGTGTTCGGCCAGGATTTCCGGCTGTCGCTCCACTGCATCAAAAAAATGATTCTCGAGCTCCACTGCGATACGGGCATGCAGTTTCTGTCGCCTTTCCCGCAGCAGGGAGCTGTACGCCGCATCTTGCACCAGGGCGTGCTTGAAGGTGTATTCCGCATCCGGCGGCGTCCCGCGGCGGAAAACCAGCTCAGCATCGACGAGATGATCCAATGCGTCGTCCAAGCGCTCTTTGGGCATCGACGCGACCGCGCTGATCAGCTCATAGGAAAATCGCCGGCCGATTGCAGAGGCGATTTGCGCTACATCCCGCACCGGGGCCAGGCGATCGAGCCGCGCCATCAGTGAAGCGTGCAGCGTCATCGGAATCGCCAGTGGTGGCAGCGGACCGTCGACGATGTAGCGCCCGTTCTGCTCGCGCAGCAGGCCGCTCTCCAGCACTGTTTTGGTCAGTTCTTCGATAAATAGCGGTATTCCATCCGTATGGTCAATGATCCGGTCTGTAACCTCTTTTGGCAGTGCCTTCCCGAAGCTTACCCGCTCGATCATCTCCGCTCGTTGACCAGGAGGCAGACGATTGAGAGTAACGAGCGTCACTCCTGAGCGGCCGATCCACGGAGATGTGAACTCGGGACGGAAGGTGACGATCAGCAGGACAGGCAGGGTTGCCGTGCGATCGACAAGGTGATCCAGCGCTTCGAGCGTGCTGGGGTCGACCCAATGCACATCTTCGAACAATATCAGCAGCGGCTGGCGCATTGCCAGACCGCTGATCTGGGCAATCATTGTGCTAAGCGTCCTCTCCTTGCGCTTCTGCGGCGTGAGGTTAAGTGTCGGGTATCGACTTTCCGTCGAGATCGATAGCAACGCCGCCACAAGCGGAACATCGTCGCTGAGGTTGTCGGCGGCCAACGCGAGCGCCGCCTCAAGTTTGTCGAGGCGTTGTTCAGCAGTATCGTCGCGCCGCAAACCGGCCGCGCGCTCGAACTGGGAAATGAACGGATAGAACGCGCTATCTTGATGGCGGCGCGAACAGAAATACCGCAAGCGGGCGTGCGGCTCGAATTGGAGCCGCTCTTCAAGGACGGCCGTCAGCCGCGATTTTCCGATACCCGGCTCGCCCGAAAGCAGCACAACCTGGCCCTCACCGTTCTTCGCCCGCTGCCATCGGCGAAGCAACAGTTCGATTTCTTCGTCGCGCCCGACGATTGGCGTCAACGTGGTCGAGTGTAGCGCCTCAAACCGGCTTTCGACCCCGCTGGGGCCGAGCACTTGCCAAACCCGCACTGCATCGCCGATCCCCTTCACCGTGAGCAGGCCCATGTCGCGGTAATCAAACAGCCCGCCCGTAAGCCGCTGCGTACAAGTTGAAATCACCACTGCTCCGGCCTCAGCCAAAGCCTGCAGCCGGGCAGCGAGATTGGGCGTCTCGCCGACCACGCCACGCTCCCGGGCTTCGCCTTCACCAGTGAGATCACCGACTACCACAACGCCAGTAGCAACCCCGACCCGCACTCGCAAACCTTCGCCGGTACCGGAGTCGAGTTTGGCAATGGCTCGCACGAGCGTCAGCCCGGCACGTACAGCCCGCTCGGCATCGTCTTCGTGCGCTCGGGGATAGCCAAAATAGGCCAGCACACCGTCGCCCAGGTACTTGGCAATAAAGCCACCGGCCTTGGTGACTACATCCGCGCACCCTCGGTAATAGTCGGCGATGATTTTCCGCATGTCTTCCGGATCGAGCCGCGTCGAGAGGGCTGTCGAGTCGACGAGATCGCAAAACATGACGGTCAGCTGGCGCCGGTCCGCGTCATCACGTGGCACGGGCGGCGCCGCGACTGGAGATGTAGCAATGGCGCTGTCGCCAGGTTGGGCGATCGCGCGCAGCATTTTGCGGCGATGCCCAAGCAAGACGCCAAGATCCTTGAGATCCTGGTCGGTGAGATCGCGAAGGACCGAGCGATCGATACCATTCTCGGCAAAGAGCTGGGCATACTTGGACAAGCCTAGTGATGCCAACCACTCTGCAATGCTCTCCACCGAGTGTCTCCTGGAGGCAACTGCCTCATGCAACGGCGAAAGAACCACTGGCAAGAAACAAGCTCACAGGATCATCCAAGTAGGTCCCGCCGATCCTGCTAAGTATACGCTGCTATGGCAGCACTAACCTGCCAACGCTTCTCGCGGGCCGATGAGGCGATCGGTTGAGTGGAGGTGGGTCGGCCTGCCAGCCCTCCGCTGGGAATGAAGACTATTAACGCGACTAACGTAAATTCATGTGAAAAACAGTTGAGAATCAGTGATACGCGGCAGATTCGGGACCTGTTCCTACGCCAGGCCAACGCCGAGACAGCCCATGACATCGCTGCGCTAGAAAACATGTTCGCGTATGCCGCGCCAGGCCAGCCAGACCCAGTTTCATTCGTGGCTCGTTCATCGCGGCTTTGATGCTCGCCGCCGGGAATGCGCCCGCGCACGCTGGGCCGATTCATCAGTTTGCCGATGCAGACAGGCAAGAGGTCAAAAACGTTTTTCTCCGACAGGCCGCCGCTGCTACGCCGCATGACATTGTCGCGTTCGAGCGCGTATTGGTATCAACCGCGCCCGATCAACCCGACCCCATCGCATTCGTGGCTCGCACCTACCAGTTTTTGGGGAAAACCGCGTTCATCGACCACTTCAAGGAAACGTTCAAGGGCGTTTGGAAGTTCAAGCCGGAGGTCGAAAGCATCAGGATCATTCCCCTTACCCTTGACGTTGCGCAGGCATACGCTCGCACGCTGATTACGCTCGGTCATTCCGACGCGTCGGCCAAGATCGCACCGTACCTCGTGTATGAAGTTGCTGTCAGAACGTCCGAAGGCTGGCGTATTGCATCGATTGTGCTGGAGCCTGCGCAATAGATCCAATGTATCTCTCGGGGAGAGCAAGCGATGAAAGCCGCTGTCTACTATCAGAACGGCGGGCCCGAGGTTTTCCATTATAAAGATGTCGTTGACCCGGGCTGCGGGCCGGATGAAGTCCTGATACGAGTGGAAGCAATCTCGGTTGAGGGCGGTGACCTTGTCAACCGTGAGCTTCGCCCACTCGCCCGCGTACCGCACGTCGTGGGCTACCAATGTGCGGGCGCAATCATTGAAGTAGGTCGCGATGTGTTGAACCGGCGCGTCGGCGACCGGGTCGTGGCTGTCCTCAGTTGGGGGCCCCATGCGCAGTATGCAACGGCTCCTGCAGCCGATACACGGATCATTCCCGAAAACCTTGCGCTGGATACGGCCGCCGCAATACCCGTGGCGTGGGGTACCGCATATGAATGCCTGTTCACTGCCGGCAGGCTCAAGCAGGCTGAGACGGTGCTGATTCACGCCGGGGCGGGTGCGCTGGGACTCGCGTCGATTCAACTCGCCAAGCGTGCCGGAGCCCGGGTGAACAACTCAAGTCGTTCGGCCTGGACGTAGGCGTCAACTACAAGAACAACGATTTTGTCGAGAAGGTGATGTCCGATACCAAAGGACGAGGAGCCGACGTCGTGGTGGACAGCATCGCGGGGAAGGACCTTACTCGCAGCATTCAGTCCCTCGCTTACGGCGGGCGTGTCATCACTGAATTCTGGGGTGCAGGCCTTGGACTCCGCGCTCCCGACGGGCGCAAACGGCTCTAGACTCGTCGGGGGTGCACGGCGAACTTTGCGTTCACCGCAGCAAAACCGTGTTGGTTGCGGCCGACAGGGGCACCATCGATCAGATCAGTCGGCCTTCTTGGCGAACTCCTCGAATTCCTTCGCGTAATCTGGGTGCCAACGCGAAAGCGGCGGCCGGTTCTCGATAATGTCCCCTGCAGCCCAGAGAATCCGTCGCTCGTCGAGCGAACGCGGCACATCGTTGTCGGGACAGAGAATGTAGAAGTCACCGGCCCGCACCCGCTCCATCATGAAATCAACGGTTTGTTCCGGCGTCCAGGCACCTTCCGGTCTCTCGGTGCGGCCTCGGGCAGTAAGATCCGTGAAAACAAAACCCGGAATCAACAAGTGAGCACTGATCCGGCAGTTCGGGATATTGCGCAGCTCGTGCTCGAGCGCCTCCGTAAATGCTTTCAGGCCAGCTTTGGAGACGTTATAGGCCGGGTCGCCGGGCGGCGTCGTGATGCCCTGCTTGGAGCCAGTGTTAATGACCAAACCGGGGCGTCCGCGGGCGATCATTGCGGGGACAAACGTCTGCGTGCCGCGGATGACGCCCCACAGGTTGACGTCAAGCACCCGTTCCCAGTTAGCGGCTGGCCCGAACAGCTTGCTGCCAGGCTGAATGCCGGCGTTGTTCACGAGTACATCGGTGCCACCGAAACGATCCTGGACTGCAGCTTCGAGCCGACGCAAATCTTCAAGGCGACTGACGTCCGTCTCGAACGCCATCACGTCAGCCGTTCCGTTGGTTGCAAGCACGGCGACCTCTTGGGCCGCGCGCGCGAGTCGGTCCGCGCCGAGGTCAGCGATGCAAACGCGAAGTCCGCGTTGCGCGAATCGCTTGGCAGCGGCGAGCCCGATACCGGAAGCACCGCCTGTGAGAACCGCGACGGAGCCAGGCGTAAAAGCGAAGTGTGTCATTGATGATCCTTAGTGGTTCGTGGCCGTTGCACCCGGTAAAAGGGTGGTGTCGCAAGCCCACTTACGTACAAACTTCCCGTCCGCCTCTGGGACATGCGCTTCGGCTTAAAGTACATCATCTGCGTTTTCTCGTCCTTTCACGGTTCCTTCACCGTTCATGGCCGGTCGCCTCGTATTGATCAACCTCAGCCGTCATGAAGTTGCTATCTTAAGCCCGCGTCAGATAGCGCACAAAGCGCAACCGCCGACCAGTCATGCTCGGCGCCAATACCTTGCGAACGTAAGGTGAGGAACCTATCATGGATGAGACTCGCCAGCGGCAGCGGAACACCAAGGGCCTCAGCAGCCGCTAGCATCAGGCGGTTGTCCTTCTGGCCGAGCGCCAGCGAGAAGCCAGGAGGCTGGGAACGCCGCGACGCGATCAGCGGACCATAGATCTTATGCGGCGGGGCGTTGAAATTCGCGCTCTTGAGCAACTCGACAAAATGCAAGGGGTCGATTCCCGCTTTCCCTGCCACCGCGCATGCTTCGCCTAGGGTTTCGATGATCACCGATAGCATGAAGTTGCCGGTGAGTTTGACCAGCTTGGCCTGAGAAGGATCCTCGCCGACAATGCCAACCGACTGCCCAAGCGCCTGAAGAAGCGGCACCGCAACTTTAAGGTGCGCGTCCGCACCGGCGGCCATATGCATCCACCACGTCATTGCCCGCACCGCTTTGATCCCTGTGACCATCGGGCGCGAGCTTCGCATACGCAACATAGATTGTATTGCCGACGGCCTGAATGCCGAACGGATTTAGACCCGTAAGACCCACATACGTCAGCATCGCTATCAATGCGATACCGAGGATCCAGAAGAGAATTGCGGTGCGTCCGATCGACCCGCTCATGGGCGCCAATTCCTTTACGGCCGTGTCGAGGCCCAATCGGGAAACTATCGACGGAGACTCTACCTTCGGCACCGTTCAGCGACAACTAATCGGGATTCGGTTCTCGATGTGCAGAACCGAAGCGCAAGCCATCTGAGGCTCTGCATTCCGCCTACTCGTTGGCGGCGAATGCTCGTCAGCCCGGCTTTCAGTGCCGCAACGAGACTGGCTGTACCTCTCCAGACAGTCGGCATTGCCACCAGCAGAACGGGCAGAGCGGCCGGAGCCGCCGCCATCTCACGCTCGGATCGGACAGCACACTCGCCTTGACTATTCGCGCGTAGAGCGAGCGAACGTCACATCCGCCCTTTGGCTCAGCTAGCCGTGGCAGAACGTTTTTTTGTAAGCGACAAGCAAACGTTTGCAAAGTAATTTTTCCCGCCAAACGTTGTCGTCGTTCAAGAAGTGGAAAATTGTGCGCTGCACAACAGAGGTCATTCATTTGTACGTCGAATATTCGTCTGCGGGATGAATGAACCAGGAGGCGGGGAAAGCGGTCGACGGCCATCAAGGGGATGGACCGAACACTCGAACAAGAAATCAAAAATCAAAAGACCACGATGACTATGACACTAATTAGTAAAACGAACGACAGGCCACTTGTTATGGTGACGGGGGGCGCGGGATTCCTGGGCAGTCACGTGTGCGACCGCCTCGTACGGGAAGGCAAGCACGTTGTCTGTGTCGACAACTTCATGACGGGCCGGCGCGCGAATGTTGCACATTTGAGATCATCGCCCTACTTTACGATGATCGAAGCCGACATCTCCGTCGCGCTTCCGCAGATCGATGTTTCGGAGATCTGGAATCTCGCATGCCCGGCATCGCCGCCGACCTATCAGGTCGATCCGGTCCATACGATGCTCACCAATGTGATGGGCATGAAGAACTGCCTCGATCTCGCCTACGATACCGGCGCGCGCGTCTTTCAGGCATCGACGAGCGAAGTATATGGCGACCCCGAAGTGCATCCGCAGACGGAGTCGTATCGCGGCAAGGTGAACCCCATCGGTCCGCGCGCATGTTATGACGAAGGCAAGCGCGCCGCGGAAACGCTGTGCTTCGACTATCGCCGCATGTACGGCACCGATGTGCGCGTCGCACGTATCTTCAACACCTACGGTCCGCGCATGGACCCGCAGGACGGACGCGTCGTCTCGAACTTCGTTGTGCAGGCGCTGCGCGGCGATCCGCTCGAAATCTATGGCGACGGTTCGCAGACGCGTTCCTTCTGTTTCGTCGACGACCTCGTCGAAGGATTCTTCCGCATCATGCGCGCGCCTGAGGCACCGCAAGGTCCGGTCAATCTCGGCAACCCCGGCGAATTCACCATGCGCGAGCTTGCGGAACTGGTGATCGGCATTACGGGCACGTCGTCGACGCTCACAAACAAGCCGCTTCCGGTCGACGATCCGAAGCAGCGCCGTCCCGATATCGGCATCGCGCAATCGCTGCTCGGCTGGAAACCTCAGATTCCGCTGCGCGAAGGACTCTCGTCGACGATCGCCTATTTCAGCGCCGAGCTCTGGCTCACGCCGCTCGCGGAGGAATGCTGATCATGAAAGCACTCGTTACCGGCGGCGCCGGGTACATCGGAAGCCATACATGCAAGATGCTGGCGCGTGCGGGTCATACGCCCATCGTTTTCGACAATCTATCGACGGGTCATGCGGACGCGGTCAAGTGGGGCCCGCTGTGCGTCGGCGATCTGCTCGATGCCGGTGCGCTCGACGCCGCATTCGAGACGCATCAGCCCGACATCGTGATTCACTTCGCCGCTCTCGCCTATGTGGGTGTGTCGATGCAGGACCCGGCGAGCTATTACCGCGTGAATGTCGGCGGAACGCAGTCGCTGCTCGATGCGATGCGCCATCACGACGTAGCGCGCATCGTGCTGTCATCGAGTTGCGCGACCTACGGCATTCCCGCCGTGTTGCCCATCACCGAGGACACGCCGCAGCACCCGGTGAACCCGTACGGCTTCACAAAGCTCATCACGGAACACATGGCTGCAGACTATGAGCGCGCATACGGCCTGCGCTGGATCGCACTGCGTTACTTCAACGCGGCCGGCGCCGATCCCGAAGGCGAGCTCGGCGAGCGTCACGATCCGGAAACGCATGCGATTCCGCTCGCGATCGGCGCCGCGCTGGGCACGGGTTCCGCCTTCAAGGTGATGGGCACCGACTACCCGACGCGCGATGGCTCCGCCGTGCGCGACTACGTGCATGTCAACGACCTCGCGGATGCGCATCTGCGCGCGATGACTCACCTGCTGCAAGGCGGCGACAGCGGCGCGTTCAACCTCGCGACGGGGCGCGGCACGTCGGTACTCGAATTGCTCGACGCCGTGCGCGCCGCCACCGGCAAGCCCGTGAACGCGATGCGTGCGCCGCGCCGTGCCGGCGACCCGCCTGCGCTTTACGCGCAGGCCGACAAGGCACAGCGCGTCCTCGGATGGAAGCCACAGTACATGGATATCGGCCCGATGGTCGAAACGGCCGCGAAGTGGTTCATCGAAACAGACAGCCCGGTCGACGTTTGAACGGCGCGACGCACAACGGGCAGTAGAAGACCAACAAAGACAGAAAGCACTTATCAAAAGAATCGGGGAGCAAGAAAATGAGCGTACGTATTGCAATCGTGGGGACCGGCTACGTCGGACTGGTGAGCGGCGCGTGCCTGGCCGAACTGGGACATGACGTGATCTGCATCGACAACGATCCGTCCAAGATCGATGCATTGAACGACGGCCGTATTCCGATCTACGAACCGGGCCTCGACGAACTCGTCAGCCGTAACGCCAAGCGCGGCACGCTGCGCTTCAGCCTCGACCTCGCTGCGAGCGTGAAGGGGCGCGAAGCGGTGTTCATCGCGGTCGGCACGCCTTCGCATCCGGGCACGGACCGCGCGGACCTGAGTTATGTGATGGCGGTGGCCGAGCAGGTCGCGCCGAATATCGACGCGTTCACGGTGCTCGTGACCAAGTCGACGGTGCCCGTCGGCACGAATCGCGAAGTGCAGCGCGCAGCCGAGCGCTGGCTCGCGCCCGGACAATCGTTCGCGGTGGCGTCGAACCCCGAGTTCCTGCGTGAAGGCTCGGCGATCGAGGACTTCATGCATCCGGATCGCGTCGTGTTCGGCACCGACAGCGAAGCAGCCGCCGCCATCATGCGGCGCATCTACGCGCCGCTCGCGCAGAACGGCTATGAAGTGCTCGCCACGGAGATCGAAACGGCCGAGGTCATCAAGTACGCCGCCAACGCGTTCCTCGCCGTAAAAATCAGCTACATCAACGAGATCGCTGATCTGTGCGAGGTCGTCGGCGCGGACGTCGATCGCGTCGCGGCGGGCATCGGTCTGGATCGGCGTATCGGCGCGGCGTTCCTGAAAGCCGGTCCCGGCTGGGGCGGCTCGTGCTTCCCGAAGGACACGCGTGCACTGAAGGCGACGGCCTCCGAGCATATCGTGCCGATGCGCATCGTCGAGGCGGCGATCGAAGCGAACTCGCGCCGCAAGACGGTCATGTTCGACAAGATCGAGGCGACGTGCGGCGGTTCGGTCGCGGGCAAGCGGCTCGCCGTGTTCGGCCTCACCTTCAAGGGCCAGACGGACGACATGCGCGAAAGCCCGAGCGTCGGCCTGATCCAGATGCTGGAAGAGCGCGGCGCGAAGGTTCGTGCATACGACCCCTCCCGCCCGGCCGAAGCGGCGCGCATGCTGCCGAACATCGGCGTGGCGACCACGCCGGTCGGCGCGGCGCGCAGCGCGGACGCGCTCGTGATCCTGACGGACTGGAAAGACTTCACCGAGTGCGATCTCGGTGAGCTGGCCGACTACATGGCCGATCCGGTGATGGTCGACCTGCGCAATCTGTTCGATGAGGACGCGGTGCGCGAAAGCGGCTTCCGCCAGTATGTGCGGATCGGACGCAAGGCCTTGGGCGGGCGCCGCACACCGGCCATCGAACGGCGCGCCCAACGCACGCGTGCTCCGCTTGTCGTGCCGGCGAAGGTCGCGCGTCACGACGCGCGCGCGGAAGTTCCCTCCACCGTCGAAGCAAGCGAGGCCGTATGAGCACGCCGGTCACCCGTCCCAAGCAACTGGAGGCGGAGCGTGGCCGCCCGGCGAGCGAGGCGGAAACGCCAGAGCTCGCCGCGCCCTACCTCGTGCCCTTGCTGTCCGGAAGGCAACGCGTCTCTTTCACCGTGCTGGCGGCGTGCTGGCTGCTGAGCCTCGTCGGATTCTGGGCGTGGTGGCTGCAGCCGCAACATGACGTCGATGCATTTCGCTACGCGGTGAACTGCGCAGTGCTCTTCTGGACCACGGTCATCCCAGGCTACTTCGTGCTGGTGTTCTCGCGAGCCCGCGTGCCTAATCGCGCGCGGGCGGTTCCCGCCGGTCTTCGCGTGGCGATGGTGGTGACGAAGGCGCCGTCGGAACCCTTCGCGATCGTGCAGACGACGCTGCTCGCGATGCTCGCGCAGTCCTATCCGCATGACACCTGGCTCGCCGATGAAGATCCGTCCGAGGAGACGATCGACTGGTGCGCGCGTCGCGGCGTGCATCTCTCGACGCGCAAGGACGTGGCCGATTACCACAACGCGTCATGGCCCCGGCGCACGCGCTGCAAGGAGGGCAATCTTGCGTATTTCTACGACCACTTCGGCTACGCCAACTACGATTTCGTCGCGCAGCTCGACGCGGATCACGTGCCGCAACCCGGCTATCTCGAAGCGATGCTGCGTCCGTTCTCCGATCCGAATGTCGGCTACGTGTCGGCGCCAAGCATCTGCGACAGCAACGCGCCGGAAAGTTGGGCGGCGCGCGGCCGGCTGCACGCGGAAGCGGCCTTGCACGGCGCATTGCAGGCGGGGCACAACGGAGGGCTGGCGCCGCTTTGCATCGGCTCGCACTATGCGGTGCGCACGCGCGCGCTGCGAGACATCGGCGGTCTCGGCCCCGAGCTCGCGGAAGACCACTCGACCACGCTGATGATGAACGCTCACGGCTGGTCCGGCGTGCACGCACTCGACGCGATCGCGAGCGGCGACGGTCCTCGCACGTTCGCGGACATGGTCACGCAGGAGTTCCAGTGGTCGAAGAGCCTGGCGGTGATCCTGTTCCGCTATACGTTGACGTACTTCGGCCGGCTGCCGATGCGCCTGAAGGGACAGTTTCTGTTCGCGCAGCTCTGGTATCCGCTCTTCTCGCTGACGATGGCGGCGAGCGTCGCGATGCCGGTCATCGCGCTCCTCACGCATCGCGTCTGGGCGGACGTGCCATACACGGATTATCTGCTGCACGCGGCTCCGGTGACGGCGAGTATCCTGCTGCTGATGGCCTGGGTGAAAACCACGGGCTGTCTGCGCCCGCACGATGCGAACGTCGTGTCGTGGGAAGGGCTCGCGTTCCTCTTCGCACGCTGGCCGTGGTCGCTGCTGGGCGTGGTGTCGGCGGCGCTCGACTGCGTGCGCGGACGCGAGTTCGCGTTCAGCGTGACGCCGAAGACCGCCGCCGCCGATCCGGTTGCATCCATGCGCGTCGTCGCGCCCTATCTGTGGCTCGTGCTGCTCTGCGCGCTGCCGGTCCTGCTTGTCGATGATGCCGACAACGCTCGCGGCTTTTACGTGATGTCGATGCTCAATGCCCTCGTGTACCTTGTCATCGCGATCGTGGTCGTGGTGGCCCATGCGCGCGAAAACGGGCATCGCAAATCCACGCTCGGGCTGCTGCTCGCCGAGGGCCCGCTCGCGCGGCGCGGCCTGTTCGTCACGGCAGCGCTCGTGCTGCTGGCGGGCGGCTATCTGCGGCTCGGTCAGGGCATCGAAGCACTGATGTGGCGCGGCGAAGCGATCACGCCCGCCGTGGCCGCGGAGCCGCCGAAGATCGGCGCCTACGATCCGGACCACGCCTATGCACTCGCCGATACGCTCGACGTCGAGCATATCTTCGTGTCCTGGGCCGATCCGGGCGCGCCCGCTGCGATCCGCGACGCCGGCAGCTACGCGAGCCTGCGCAAGCGCAGCCTGATGGTGACGGTCGAACCGTGGCCGGCGGCATCGCGCAACTCACATACGCTGCTGCGCGACGTGACGCTCGGTGCCTACGATGCGGAGATCGACGACGTGTGCACCGCGCTGCGCTCGGTCGGTTCGCAAGTGAGGGTGCGTTGGGCCCAGGAGATGGAAACCGCGACCGGCCGCTATCCATGGGCCGCGAACGATCCTGCTGGCTATATCGCCGCTTACCGGCATTTCGTCGACCGGTGCCGGGCTGGCAACAAGCTCCTGAGCTTCGTCTGGTCGCCGCGCGGCGACGCCTCGTTGCCCGCGTATTTCCCGGGCCAAGGCTATGCCGACGAAGTGGGCCTGTCGATCTTCGACTGCCCGACTTGCGCGATGGGCGCGAAGGAAGGCGCGCCGTCGGCAACGGCGATCCTGCGGGAGAAGTACGCGCGCGTTCAGAAGTACGGCTTGCCGGTGATGGTCGCGGAACTAGGCGTGGAAGGCACGCCGGAGCGCCAGAGCGCTGCGTTGACGGCCCTGCGCGACGTGCTGCCGAGCATGCCGGCCCTCACGGCAATCGTCTACTTCAATTCGCCGGATTCGCCGGGTGCATGGCCGCTCATGCACACGCCGGACTGGCGAATGGAGCCGACGCTGCTCGGCCTGCTCGAAGCGGCGAACTAGCGCGACGTCGGGAAGAGGTGCGAAGCCCGCGTGTCATGCAGGCTTCGCAACGTCCGTGCCGTGTCGAAGGCGCGCGTTGACAAGGCGCCCCAGCGCTAACCGCTGGCGGGCTTTCCCGCACTACATGCACCAGGGGCTGCGGAGTCAGGGCGATACGTCTGCTCCCTAAGGTACAGCGGACCTTCAAATGGCGCGTGCAGGGTGGGCGACGCAAAGCGCAAGCGGCTCTGCACTCGTGCCGCCAGAAAAGTGGCAGCCCTGTACCTCCGATCGGCTATCATGCCTATCCTCCTCGAAGTAGCTCCTTATGATTTCCGTCCGTAATGTCACGCTGCGCCGTGGCGTCAATGTCGTACTCGACAGCGCGTCCGTCACCTTCACCCCCGGCGAAAAGATTGGCCTTGTCGGCCGCAATGGCGCCGGCAAGTCGTCCTTTTTCGGCCTTCTCAACGGCACGCTGCACGAAGACGGCGGCGAGTTCTCGATTCCCGCTGCATGGAAGATGGGCCAGGTCGCGCAGGAGATGCCGGAGACCGAGCAGAGTGCGACCGACTTCGTCATCGACGGTGACACCATACTGCTGGCCGCGCAGGCCGAAGTAGCCGCCGCTGAGGCCTGCGACGACGGCATGCGCATGGCACACGCTTACATGGCCCTGCACGACGCCGGTGCACATGATGCCCCCGCACGTGCCCAGGCGCTGATCCTGGGCCTTGGCTTCAGTGCCGCGCAGCTTAGCCAACCGGTCAACAGTTTCTCCGGCGGCTGGCGCATGCGACTGCAGCTGGCGCGCGCGCTCATGTGCCCGTCCGACTTGCTGTTGCTCGACGAACCGACCAATCACCTCGACCTCGACGCGCTGGTCTGGCTGGAAGCCTGGCTCAAGCGCTATCAAGGAACCTTGGTCGTGATCAGCCACGATCGCGAATTCCTCGACGCGGTGACACAGGTGACGGTGCACATCGACAACGCCAAGCTCGTGCGTTATGGCGGCAACTACAGCAAATTCGAAGAGATGCGCGCTGAGCAACTGCTGCTGCAGCAGGCCGCGGTGGCCAGGCAGGCGGACAAGATTGCCCACCTGCAGAAATTCATCGACCGTTTCAAGGCCAAGGCTTCGAAGGCGAAGCAGGCGCAGAGCCGGGTCAAGGCGCTCGAACGCATGGAGAAAATCGCACCGGTGCTTGCCGATGCGGAGTTCACCTTCGAGTTCAAGGAGCCGCTCAACGTCCCGAACCCGCTGTTGTCGATGCTGGACGCGAGCTTCGGCTACGCGGCGCCGACCGGCGCTCCACCGGGCACGCCGCCGACGGTTATCGTGCGGGGCATCAACCGATCCGTGCTGGCCGGGCAGCGCATCGGCATTCTCGGTGCCAACGGCCAGGGCAAATCCACTCTGGTGAAGACGGTGGCACACGAGCTGGCGCCGATTGCCGGCGAAATCAGCGAAGGCAAAGGCCTGAACATCGGCTACTTCGCACAGCAGGAACTCGACGTGCTGCGTCCTCTCGACACGCCGATGGAACACATGATCCGCCTTGCCAAGGACACGCCGCCGCACATGCGCGCGCCCGGCCAGAGTGGCACCGAACAATCGCTTCGCACCTTCCTCGGCACCTTCAACTTCAGTGGCGACATGGTCCATCAGGCGGTCAGCACGATGAGCGGCGGCGAGAAGGCGCGGCTCGTGTTGTGCATGATCGTGTGGCAGCGCCCCAACCTGCTGCTGCTCGACGAGCCCACCAACCATCTCGACCTGGCCACACGCGAAGCGCTAGGCATGGCACTCAACGAATTCGAAGGCACGGTGATGCTGGTCAGTCACGACCGTTCCCTGCTGCGCGCGGTATGTGACGAGTTCTGGCTCGTCACCAAAGGTGGGGTCGAGCCCTTCGACGGCGATCTGGACGATTACCAGCTGTTCCTGCGCGACGAAGCCCGTCGCATGCGCGAGCAGGCTGCCGGGGAGCAGAAGGTCATCGCCTGAGTTAACCCCCTTGGCAGTTCCAGTTTGGAAGCTGCCATAGCGCTCGCATCGAGTCTAAGGGCCGCTTAAGCTCGGGAGTGTGAGCGCACTGATGCAGGATGCTCTCACCGGGTTGCTCGATGCCGCCATCGTCGACAATCTGCCACATTGCTGACGTAGAGCCCGGCCCATCCCAATGACGGCTTTGGCCGATGTTCTGCCTCATTCGGTTGAGGTTTAAGGTCTGCTGCTCGACTAGCCGTGAGCCAATGTCATTTGCTCAACCAGTTGTCTACTGGAAGAGCACGAGATCGACGTTGTCGGGCTTCAGCTTCAAGATTAGCATGTCGTAATACCATGCAAGCGCACCGAATCCGACTGCGAATACAAGGAATGTGAGCTTCATTCCAAACGCACCTTGATGTCCGCTGCCGATAAGCAGCATCAGAATAAAGCCAATCAAGAAGACTCCGGAGAGTATCTTGCAGCCGAGAAGAACGATTCCGCGAAAGGTACGCAGGAGATGAAAGAGGATTGTTTTTAGTGCGCGCATTTTTATCGTCTTGTTGAAAGTTGGTCGCTTTTCTGTCCGCGACCCCATCAATGTTGGCGGACTACGTCTTTAACGGCCGCTTTTCTCGCTTCTTTAACGGGCCACGGTGCACATCGCGAATGCCAAGCCGAACGCGAGCGGGTTTGGCCTGCAGAGCGATGTGTCTGCGGCGTCTGCCGCCTTTCGCGCAAGAGACGTTAATCGACTCCTCGCTCGACCTTTGCCGCGACATTTTAGCGCGCCACACTGCGCGCCGGTGTCTCGCTGAAGACGTTGAATCGAAGCGCTCGCCTACCGTGACAGCCTCTCTATCAATTCCGTGCTTTCGAATCTGGCTGATTGCACGCTAGTCCTCGGTGCTAGCGATGCCGTAAGCGTTACCTCGTCCTAAATCGACCGTTTAAATGACATATGCCCGGTGCGTGATAAAGAATAGGATCAGTCGCTTCAAGCACAATCCATTAGCGACAGGACGTTCATGTATGGCTTTCAACGATTTGTCACTGCCGCCGGTATTGCCGGGGGATGCAGCGCCCCTCGTGGCCACGGTCGAGGGTTCGGTTCTACTGCCGGGTGACGCGGGATACGACGACGAACGTGCCGTCTGGAACCTGAATCACGAGCTGATGCCCGCGATGATCGTGGTGCCTGAGAGCGTGGCCGATATCCAGGTCGCCATTACTTTCGCGGCGGGTCAGCACCGTCCGGTCCTCGTGAAGACCACCGGCCACCAGATAGTCGGCCAGGCGCACGGTGCCGTCGTGATCGCGACCCGGCGGATGAATGACGTAGTCATCGATGCGGTCGGCCGCACGGCCCGGGTCGGCGCCGGAGTGATCTGGTCCGAGGTGGTCGAGAAGGCGGCCAGGGACGGGCTGGCTCCCCTGAATGGGTCGAACCTAACCGTGGGAGTGTCCGGTTACACCTTGGGCGGAGGGCTCAGCCCGACCCTCGGCCGCTCCCACGGCTACGCCGCCGACCATGTGCGCTCGCTCGACGTGGTGACCGCGGACGGCGAACTACGGCATGTCGACGCGGAATCCGAGCCTGACTTGTTCTGGGCGCTGCGCGGCGGCAAGGGCAACTTCGGAGTGGTCACCGCGTTGGAATTCGACTTGTTTCCGGTGCCCCGCCTCTACGGCGGCGCCATCTACTTCGCCGGTGAGCGAACGGGCGACGTGCTGCGAGCCTGGGCCGACTGGCACCCGAGCACCCCGGAGACCATGGTCACGTCGATCGCCGTGATGCGGATGCCATCGATACCCGAAGTGCCCGAGCGTCTGCGCGGGAAGGTTCTGGTATCGGTGCGGATCGCCTACAACGGTAGGACCGCGGACGGCGAGCGGATGGTAGAGCCGCTGCGCGCGGTAGCTCCTGTAGTCCTGGATACAGTGCGGGACATGCCGTACATTGAGGTCGCGTCGATCCACAACGAGCCGACCGACCCGGTGCCCTACTACGAACGGGGCATCATGCTGCGAGAGTTCCCCGCGCAGGCTCAGGACAGGCTGATCGAACTCGTCGGTCCGGATGCTGAAACCACTCTGGTGATCGCCGAGCTACGTGCCCTGGGCGGGGCGTGGGACCGGGAGCCGACGGTGCCAAACGCCGTGGCGACCAGGGGCCTGCCGTACAGCCTGCTGGGCGTCTCGGCCGGTCTGCTGTCGCAGGAGCAGCAACTCAAGAGGTCGGTCGCCGAGCTGCTCGACGGCATGAGGCCCTGGCAAGGCGACCGGCGGTATGTGAACAACCTCGCGCCGGACGAGGCTGCCGACGCGGCGGCGATTTACGGCCCGGAGCGCTACGAGCGCTTGGCGTCCATCAAGAAGACGTACGACTCGGCCAATATCTTCCGGCTCAACCACAACGTGATTCCCGCTGCCTGAGTAAGCACTGGCCGACCGGGCGGCAAGTATGGGGTGGGAATCGAAGCGCTCGCCTGCCTTCATCGCCTCTATCAATTCCGTGCTTTCGAGTCTAGCTAATTGCACGCTAGTCCTCGGTCTAGCGATGTCGTAAGCGTTACCTCGTCCAAATCAACGATTCGCACTCTCCTGCGCAGCGGCCTCTAGGCCGCGTTGAGCGCCACAGTTCCTAGACATCAGACAGGAATAGATGTACGCGTTGGCGGCGGCCAAACTCTTCGCGCTCCCTAATGTGCGAACGGCCGAGAATCGCCTTTCTGCTGCCTAACAAAAGAATCAATCCTTGTAGTCCGCAAAGGCGGCACTGCTACCCCGAGGCAACAGCCAGATGACCGAACCACTCTGTAAGCTGGCGTCATGTGGTCGGCCACGCGACCGGCTGTTGTGCGTCGTGAGTACTCATCCACTGGTCGTGAACCCGACATTTGCGGAGGCGAAGCGTCCAACGACAGGAAAGGAACCTGAAGCTGCCTCACGAAGAGCAACGCATGAACGTCGGCAAAGGCCGATGAAGCAACGTTCAACGTCGCGAATTGAATGGCCGCTTCCTGGGTAGAACCGACGCCTGAATGTCCGAGCGACGGTGCGGGCGAATGGCGGTTCATGGCCGGCAAGCGTCCGCTCACCGGCCATCAGCTATCAGACTTCGGTTTGCTCGGCCATCTCGAGCGCGTCATCTACCTCGATACCAAGGTATCGGACTGTGCTCTCGAGCTTCGTATGGCCCATGAGTAACTGAACCGCGCGCAGGTTCTTTGTTCGTCGATTAATCAACGACGCTTTCGTGCGGCGCATCGTGTGCGTGCCGTAGGCGCCGTCGTCCAGTCCGATTGACGCAACCCAACGATGCACGATGCGTGCATACCGGCGCGTCGACACCTGCGCTGACGCGTGCAGGCGACTCGGAAACAGATAGTCGGAGGGCTTCAACCCCCGCGCTGAAATCCAGGCCGCGACACTCTGCCGA
>NZ_JFHC01000103.1 GCF_000698595.1 Caballeronia glathei
CTCGATCGCCCGCGCTTCCTCGCGCGGGAAGCGCCGGATATCGATGACATCGGTAGGCTTGAAGGCCCAGATGAATGCCTGAATCCACGGCAATACCGTGGGCAGCAGTCCGGCCCAGCCCATCAGCTTGACGGCTTCGGCCTCCGGGTGATGGCGTGCGAGCGCGATCCGCCCGGGCAAGCCGGCAATCCAGATGTAGGTGAGGATCCCCGCACCGCCCGCAAGGAATCCCGTGGCAAATGTCACGTAATCCCAGAACCCGAGTTCGAATCCGAGCATGTCACGCTCCCTGATCAGTACGCGCCCGCATAAGCGCGTCCTTTGCGCTGTAGCTTCAGAATCTCGATCAAAGCCGCGTAGTCGGACTTGGCCATCGTCAACGCCTGTCGTGAATCTGACGTGAAAGAGTCTCGCCTCAAGACACACGGCCGGCATCATCGCCCTATCTGAAAGACTATCCGGGCGCCGGAGACGCCACTAGTGGACCAAGGTCCAATAGCGCAGTACGCAGCGTGGAAAAAAGGATTGGCGATGGCCGCAAACGGGTCCTGAAGCAAGCGCGCCTATCGGCCAAGCCGGGCGGCAGCGTCGAGCAACGGTGCGAGCGAAATCTCGATGGTCCCGTCCAGTGGTCTGTCCATTTCAAGAATCAGATAAATGGCTCCGGAGGCTGAAATCGCGCACAGCATCAGTGCCGAGAAGATCGTCGCGTTACGCGGAGCAAACAGGCCGAAGGTGCCGAATACAACGCTCAGCCAGGCGACGAGCACGACCAATAGCGGCGTCGGCACAGAACCTTCCTTCTGGAGCAGGACCAGCCAGCGCGTGCCAAACACCTCGTTCGCGAGTCTGACTGCATTCGCCTGAAGCTGGGTCTGAAGTGCATTGCGAGGAGACAGGCCCGCTATCCGGCGCTGTAGTTCGTCCATCCGGCTGACTGCATCGGAGCGCCCAAGGCTTGCTTCTGTAGTCGGGTCGCCAGAGGCGAGGAGGTGGACGACGGCCAGGTAGTCGCGTTTCAATAACTCGCGAATTTCGTTCGATTCGGGTCCGTATTGGGCGAGCGTGCGATCCAGCTGAATCACCCGGGCAGCGTTCTGTACGAGTTCATGGTTGACCGTATCGAACGACCCCTTCGCCGAGGAGATGAGAAGTCCGAGCACCAGGGCCGCCATCGTCGCGATGACGCCAGTCGCCAGTTTCAGAACATCGATCGAGCCCCCGCTCAGGTGGTGCTCGGGAAGCATGTCGCTCAGGTACAGGCCGATCAGCGCGCTGGCAAACACGCACCCGAACGCGAGCAAAGCGATCGCGAAATGTCCCATGCTTCGATGATCCTCTTGGCGTGAGGCCGCGATGTCGCGGATTCGATCATCTCCAGCCGGATCGCCACGACTGATTGATGCTGATCCATATTGCTGTCGGAGATTCGCCGACCGCATCTCCATCATGACGATTCCATCCGTCGATCCTGAACTCGACGCCGTTCATTTCCGTGGCGCCGGCAGTCAGCATCGATGCCAGTTGTTCCGGCATCGGCGACTCGCCTGACCGCCCCGCTTCGAACGGTGACAGAAGCTTCGCAAACACCGGCGCTGCGCCGCAAAGCGCCGTAGTCAGTATGAAAGCCCTTCGGCCGATCTTCATGTGCCTGCTCCATCCGTTTTGTGAGTATCGCCGTGACGATCGAATGGTCATCGCAACATGGGTTCTGGCAGCCGTTGCTCCATTCGACACGCGGTTCGCGATCGAGGCCACTTCCTACTCGACAAGATCGCATCGACATGTAACGAGCGATGACAAGTCAAATGCGGCTGTCTTTCCCCAATGCGCTTTCGCGTCACCGCACAGCCTCGACGCAGTTTGCCGTTCGCCGGCACCGACAGCAATTGCATGCGCCTGCTCGAAGGCCCTCAACGTCGGACGATTTGCAACGTTGATGGTCGCGAGTTCAAACGCGCGGCCGGCGTCGTTGCCGCTGCCGGAATAGAACTGCGCGCCGTGGTCCGCGAACGCAAGCAGGTGTCTGCCCAGCAGGCGCTCGAAGCCGGATCGCGCGGCGTCGATGTGCGCATCGGCGTCAGCAGGTGTCCCCATCGCATTCAGCACGTCGCCGAGCCTCCAATGCACCTCCGGATCGCCGCTCGAGACAACCGGCGTCAGCAGCGCTCGCGCATCTGGGGTTGAGCCGTCACCGAGGAGGATTTCCGCCAGATGCACGCGGGCTTTCACATAGCACGGCAGATAGTTGATGGCCCGGCGATACCACTGCGCGGCCCTGCTCGCTTGTGGTTCCGGCACGAGCTCTCCCCATAACGCACCGAGATGGAAACAAACCCATGCCGGCGCGAACGGCGACACATCCTGGTATGCCCGCAGCGCCTGCTGATACATCCGGTCGGCCTCATCGAACTCGCGCAGATCGGCGAGCAATGCTCCCAGTGGCACCAGGTCCTCCAGACGCCCGGACTCCGTTGCCGTCCGGCGCCGGGCCGCAAGTACCGCCTCGAGCCCCTTCCCGCAGGCCTGGTCGATGCTCAACGACAGGCGGGTGACATCACTCGCCGCCGCGCCACGAGAGCGAGCCAGTTCAAGGCAGCGCGTTGCTTCAGCGAAGCGATGCGCCATGGATGCGACCTGCGCACGGATGAGGGCCGTGCGCACCGATTCCGGATCCACGCGTTCGAGTTCATCGGCGAGCGCATCGAGCCGGTCAAGCGCTTCCAGGTCGCCAAGAAACTGCGCCTTCAAGTGCTCCTGCTCGACGATGTACTCCGCGATACCCGGCCGCTCGCGCGCTTGCCAGAACTGGCTCCATGACCGCTCGCAGGCGCTCATGAGATTGTTGACGGCGATGTCGCCCGCGGTCGCTCGCGGCAGATCAGCTTCGAGATCCGGTGCCTCGATCATTTCGGCGCACCGAAGCGTGACTTCAGGCTGTCGAGACCGGTTTTCAGCAACGTGGTCACGACGGTCTTCACGATGATGTCGGGTTGTCCGTCTGCCCGGTACTGCACGCGCCACGTGACAGTGCTGCCGGTTCCCTTCGGCTTGACGTCCAGCGTTCCGGTGTAATCGGATGCCGGAACGCCGCTGACCATCGTGTAGCGATACTGCCTCTGGTCGTTGTCGATCGCTTCCAGCCGTTCGACGATCTGCTTGCCGTCGATTGTCTCGATCGTTCGCAACTGGCCGATACCGGCGCCGGTCACCTGTATCTTCGCAATCAACGGATGCCACGTGCCGCCGAAGATGCCGACCAAGGCCCATACCTGATCCGGAGGGGCGGACACGTCGACGCTGTCGGCCACGGTTTGAAGTTCCATATTAGGGGAAGCCATATAAGGAAACACCTTTGTCCCAGGCCGGGTCGCACCTGTTGCCCCGCCTTGAAGGAACGCTCCCTGGTCGTGATTGACCATCCAGGTGAGGAGAATGTCGATGACGTTCGCATCGATCGTGCGGCCGCCGCCCGTCTGGTAGGGCCGCCCGTTGAGCGTGCTTTTCTCGATCTCGAGAAAGCTCGTATCCGTGATGGGCTTGGCGACGTCGAACAGCAAGAAATCGTCGAGAAAGACTTCGGCGCTGGCGGCGAGCGCCTCAGGCGCCCATTGCGCCTTGCCGTCGCGCATGTCCCATATGGTCAGGCTGTCGAGCATCCGCTCGCGGAACACAGGGCGGAGTCGCTCGGAAATCGCAAACGGCGTCTGCTGATTCCACAGGTCGCGCAGATCGTCGGTCCCTTTCATCGCGGAATTGTTCAGACGCATGTTGGTCTGTTCCGGGCGTCCGACCCAGTCGAATCGCGGAGGATCGTGCCCGATCAGGCTGCCGGCATGCGGCAGAGGGCTGGTCTCGGCAATCAAACCGAACAGGGAACCTTTGGTGGGGTCGAGCACGCGGCGTGTGTCGAACTCGATGACGATGCAGAGCACATTGTCGTGCTGCAGCAGGTTGGGAACCTTCTTCATGCTGGCGAAGATCCATGCAAGAAAGAATGGATCCGAGCGCAGGCCCGCATAGACGCGGTAGGTGTTGTCGGGAGTGGACACCCCTTTTTCGTCATTGACGGTGAATGGCAGTGTCTGGCCGTCGGGCAAGGTGCAGGCGCCGCGCTGCGTCGGCTTCGCGCCGTCGTGCCCCTGTTCGAGGGGCCCGAACCGGCAGCTGAAGCGAAACTCCTCACTGCCCGTCCTGAACTTCGCGGCGTTGCCCAGCCCGCCCACGGAGGCCCGTCGTATCACGATCGAGTGGTTGACCGCGTTCGAGAACATCGCGCTCGTACCCGCCGACGGAAACACACAAGCGGCAACGACGGTACGCGCGGCGTTCTCGGGGCTCGCGAATGCGAACAGATCGGACAGGTCGATGGCGGGATCGCCAATCGATCTCGGCCCGTCTACATGGTCTGACATCACGTTGCTCCGACAATGAACGATTCAGGTGTCGTGATGCTGGGCGGCTCATGGTGCGGCTCACGGCCCTGCCCACTTCCCATGACCGCTACGCGCGTTGGGTGGGCCGCCGAACGGTGTGACTCGCCCTGCTTCCTCGGGAATGGACTTCAGGTATTCGACGACTGCCCAGCGCTGCGCATCGGTCAGCAGCGGGCCGATCACGCCGTTTCCGCGGGGGCCATTCTCGAACGAATGGCCGGCGTTCGAATTGCCAGGCAATGAAGTATCGAGAAGGAAAGTCCCAGACTTCCCGCTCGTGTCAAGCCCGACTTTGACCGGATCGAACTCCCGACCGACATAGAACTTCTTCGTGCGTTCCTTGGCCGGGATCAACATCTCATATAGATTCGGAACAGAACCGTTATGCATGAACGGCGGTGTCGCCCATACCCCATCACGCGGAGCTGCCTTATATACGCCTCTTGGAGGCGGTGGGAGTGGGAAGGCTCGATAGCCATGAAGTTCGATGGCCTCCGCTTCGGTCAATTTGACCTGCGTCAACGCCTTGGCGAGAATCCGCTTCTGCAATACTTCGTAAAGAACGCCCGTCGGTACGATGTCTTTACCCTGATACGGGGGCGGCAACTGGCTGCTCAGCTGACCTGTGATCGCAAAGGGCCTCAAATCTTCAAATTGCCCTGGATCCGTGCCTACATATTTCGCCGGCACCAGCCCAACTTCGATGAAACGCTTGCCGTACTTGTTCGGTTCCGTCCAGGTATAGGGCCAAGCATTGTGGCAACCTGCGCAGTGCGTGCCGAATAGTGCCTTGCCCATACTGGCTTGTTTGCGGTCGATTTTCCCCAATACCTCTTCCGGCCACTGGGGTGGTGCGAGGCGCTGTAAGGCGTCCTCGATGCGATGAAGATTAAGGAGAGCCGCATTTGCGTCGAAAAGCCCCTCTTCGGGCGACTTGGAGCGTAAGTCCATGGGCATGAATACGCCCATTGTCTCGGTCAGGTTGCGTTGGATCGGGTCCTGTTGCACGCCGCGCCATTGCGTCCATGAACCCTGAGGGGCATTCCACAGAAAGGGAGGCTTGGTCGGTGCAAGCGGAGTCGACCAGTTCTCTGGAATACCTGGCTGGTCGGCCGTTAGTCGATTGACGATCGCAGCAATGGCGTCGATGCGGGCTGGACCCCAGGGCACTGGGGTTACCAGGCTGCGCGTCCGATATTCATGCACGCGTGCGGCATCGCTCTCAAAGCGCTTACGCAGTTCGGCTTTGGCGTCGGCACTCGACGCACCAAGTCGCGCAGCCAGACGATCAAACTTCGTCGTGTCGGCCCGGGTCGCCTGCAACGCATCATCGAGAGCATGGACGTAGGCCATCATGTCAAAGGTATTGCCAACACCGCCGTCGATACGAAGTCGCTTCCCTTGATAATTCAACTGACTGTTATGACAGGCGGCACAAGTCATACCGATGTGCTCGCCCTTCCATCGACCTTGCGCGATCACCGTCTTGCTCAACCCGATTGGCAGGGCGTCCGGGTTGGTGCGCGGATTGGCGGGCTGCGGGATCAGGCCATAGCGATCGCTATTTTCATCCGACCTGAAAAGACCCTGGCTCCCTGCAGCTTCGAGATTCAGGAAGATGTCGTATGAAATGACACTCGACCCCTGGGATATCTGATAGTACATTTCCCGCTCAGCTTGCGACCACCCCTGATCGAGATAAATGATCTGGTCTCCGGGTTGGGCAGTTGCAGGTTGCGTCAGGAAGAGGGCGAACAGACCGGCGCAGACAAGCGATGGCGTCAGCGAAGCGGTGGCAGAAAGAACGGTCTTGACGCGCTGCATGAGGACACCTCGCGATCGACGAGCGAGCGAAGATTTCTCGCGGGTATTATTCGTTTCATGTCCACGACCGTTCGCGGGCGCTGGTCGATGTGACTACCTACAGCAACTCGCGCAGCCCTGTTCACGGGCGAGCGCGCCATGCCATGCATGTGGAAACATGCGCAATCAATCGAGCCGGGTAAATCAAGTTAGGCGACCCGCCATTGTCCCTTTTGCGCCTCGATCTTGATCGATTAACGAGGCGACGCGCATTCTTATGCTAAAGCCGTCGGCAGATTTGCCAGAGAGCATAGACTGCACATTGCGTCTTGCGGTATTGGACCATGGTCCAATTGAATTGGGGAGATGCGCAGGCATGCACGGCTTCCGTGGGTGAAGTATGCGCTTCGAGAATGTGCATATCGAACACGTGTTCTTGCCAGCATAGCGACGACGTATTCGGCGTCACTGGCAGAAAATCACGGTCAGTATGAGCGGCACCACCTGCCGAACGACAGCATTGCTGCGGGCGTCACGTAGCCGCGCTTCGACGGCCTCTGCTGAACCGATCACCACCACGCCGTACGCCGAGTCCGCAATGGGCTCGCCACTTCCCTCTTTGAACTGGCTATCGTCGCGCTGGTATCCGAGGACGGTGTGGACGCGAAAGCCAAATGCCGTCAGCTTGACGCCGGGCGTCGGACGGAAGGCGTTGACCGAGTTCCGTTCAACCCTGATTGGATTCGAATCTATTTCGTGGTTGGTCAGGAGCGCCGAGATGAATTCGTGCGCGCTCGATCGGCAATCGAGTTGAGACTCGAGCTCATGAGCGCTGGACGGAGCCGAAAGCGATAGCATGTTTAACCCGATAAGTAGAGTTGGCGTATAAATTAGCCGCTTTTTCATGGAAGTGGAAAAACTGCTAGAGGTGAAATCAGCCATCAACTGCGGACGGCCTGAGGTCGTGCGCAGGTCCGACAAGAGTCAAAACCGAATACCTACGCCCGCAAAGAACCCTTTCGTCTTCATGTTGTAAAGAAAATCGGGCTTTTCGTAGTCCATGCTCAATATTCGATAACCGACCTTGGCGACAAAGGTTTTGGAAAAGGCGTAGTTCGCAGATGTGAGGAGCTGCCACGAGTGTTTGGTGCCTCCCGCCCCGCCGTCGAGATACCCCGTGAATGACCAGTTGTCTGTGAGGGCAAAGACAGCGCGGACACCTCCGAAACCGTCTGTCCAACTCGCATGGTCGCCTCGACTCAGTCCATTCGGCAACAAACTGCTGGCCGAAAGCGAAATATCGCCGTCGACATACGTGTATCGTACCCCGGCGAGCACATCCACCGCCAACGACGAGCCGTCAAACACCCGGTATGCGCCAGCGAGCTGAAGTATTGTCTGCTTCGCGCTGAGGTCCTCCGTGCCTAGGGCACCTCCCAGCAACGGATCGGATTTCTGCGAAAACTTGATATAGATTCCGTCGAACAGGATCCCCCAGCGGCCTTTGCGTGCTTCGAACGAGCCCATGGCACCGAAGTCGAGATTCCTGAACACATCGGAGAAATCCGCGTCGAAATACGCGGTGGGCGTGTTGGCACCTATGCGGGACCATCCCTCGACACCGGCGGCCCAGAAATAAGGCGTGGCCTCGAACTTCCAGGAATCGTCCGAGAGATTTTGCACTTGCGAAAAAGTTGGCGTAGCTGTCACCAACGCAGCAATCGCGACTATCAGCATTGCGCATTTCATCGAAGGTGACCTCCCACGTCTTACTCAGCAATCATTGACCCGTCTGCATTCGACCTTTGTGTATCGAGCGGGCGCCGCGAGGAGCGCTTCGGTCATTCAGGTCCTTGCAGGACCTTGCCCCGGAACACCTAGTAGGCGCCGGCGGTATAGAGCGCGCGCACTGCCGGCCCCCACGCCCCCCTTAAAACAGAAACCTCAGCGATGGCTCCGGCGCCGCGGCCTTGCCCACGATGTTGGCATACGGAACCGTGAGGCCAGAACATCACGCCGAGCGCCAGGTGGGAGTCCACGACGAATAAAACCGTGAGCGCAAACGCCAACCCGTCGCGTCGCGCCCGTGCGCGCATGACAGCAGTCCCCACCGCCGCGATCACGGCAACCGGGAAGACGAGTGAATCGAGGGTCCCGAGGCTCATAAGCGACGACACGCCGTACCGCAGGGTGTTCGACTTCTGGCGGCCGATCTTCGCTGTGTCCTTCCGCATGGGTGTGGTCACCGGGATGGCGACGGCCTTCAAGTTCGGCACCAAATGGGGCGTGCTCGCGGTGAAGACGGTATCGACCCGTCGCCAGCCATGCCGCCAGCCCGATGGTGAAGGCTCGGAAGATGATATGAAAGCTGATGACGAACCCGAACTGGATGCGCGGCAGGATGACAGGGTCAAGTTCCACACTCACTTCCACTCAGATGGGCCCATGGTCCGGTGTCCGGACCTCTCGCTACCAACCGAGCCCACATTTGCTCACCCTCGCGGAGAAAGCAGATCCCGCTATGGCATCAGCTTGTTCACGATCGCGCGCTCGAACCCGTGTTTTGTGTAGGGCGGGTAACGCACACCGGGATCGACTAGCGTACTGTGATGCAGCACGCCGCGCGCATTGGTAAAAGCTTCGAAGCCCCAGTGCCCGTGATACTTGCCCATCCCCGAGTCTCCGACACCACCGAACGGAAGTTCGGGGAACAACGGATGGATGGCACAGTCGTTGACCTCCGCGTCGCCGGAACGTGTAGCCGCAAGGATCCGATCGACCACGGCATTGTCGTCGGCAAACACGTACAGGCCGAGCGGACTCGGGCGGCTGTTGACCCATTCAACCACGGCTTCGACCGAACTGATTTCGAGCACGGGGAGAATGGGGCCAAAAATTTCTTCCTGCATGATCGGCGAGTCGACCGCGACATCCACCAGCACGGTCGGTGCGATGTATAGATCGGCCGGGTCACTCTGTCCGCCCACCGCGACCTTGCCGCTTCCGAGCAGGCTCACCAGACGGTCGAAGTTACGGCGGTTGATCACGCGTCCGTAGTCCGGGCTCTGCTGAGGATCGGCGCCGTAGAGCTCGTGGATCGTCTCGGTCAGGCGCTGCACGAACTCGTCTTTCACGTCGGGCCACACGAGTACGTGGTCAGGTGCGGTGCAGATATGGCCGGAGTTCAAGAAGCGCCCATAGGCGATGCGACGCGCCGCCACCTTCAGGTTGGCCGATGAATGAACGATGGTCGGGTTCTTGCCGCCGAGTTCGAGCACGCAAGGAGTCAGGTTTTTGGCCGCGGCCTGATGCACGATCCTTCCGATCGATGGGCTGCCGGTAAAGAAGATCAAGTCCCACTTCTGCGCGAGCAGCGCGGTGGTCTCAGGCACGCCGCCTTCGGCGACCGCGACCGCCCGCGGGTCGAAATACTTTGGCACCAGACGCGCCGCAGCCGCCGCGCAGTTCTCTGCGATTTCAGATGGCTTTAGCACGGCGGTATTGCCTGCCGCGAGCGCCGCCGTCAGCGGCCCGAAGGTCAGCATGAACGGTTCGTTCCAGGCGCCAATGATCAGTGTCACGCCGAGCGGATCGCGATGCACGACGATATGACCCGGTCGGAACACCGCCGGCATCGGCTCGTTCGTGGGCTTCATCCACGTCCCGAGATGTTTCAGCGCATGTTCGGCTTCCTTGGCGCAATAGGCGACATCCATCAGATCTGCGTCGTTCATATTGCGGCGCAGGTCCTTCCACAGCGCGTCGCACAATTCGTCGTGATTTTCGGTGAAGAGCGCCTTGACTGCTTCGAGCTGGGCGCGGCGCCACGCTGCTGGACGCGTGGCGCCGGACAAGAAGAACTCACGCTGGCTCAAGACCAGAGCGGAATAGTCGGGACAGGCCATATTCAAATTCCTTCGTGCGTCCGGTGTAAGAGCGCTTCGCCTGAGGTATGCATTCGTCAGCATGCTCACGGTCATCGTCGCCAGCCGGGTGTGTTGATCGTCGCCAGTCGGTACCAACGAATTCCCTGCCTCTGATCTCGATGGCGAAAATCGTCCCGCGACGAGCGATCTACCCATGCGTCATAGGCAGACTAGGAAATCGGCCCGCGCGCCGGTATTGGACCATGGTCCAATATGCGCAGGCGACATGCCGTCATACGCTGGCGGGGCGCCAATGATGCGTCAGATGCTAATTCACGCATATCCGAGCGCTTTTCTTAGATCACACGTATTGAACTGATCCGAGAAAAATTGCGCAGAAACCTCGCCCACACACGGCTTTCCGAATGGAGCGCGCGTCATGATCAAGTATCTTCTGCTCATTCTTATCGCCCCGCTCTTGCTGCTCTCGGCGTCGTGTTCAACTCAGGAAACTTCAAAAGTCGGCAACGACCCGGCATTGGAGGCGAAGGCGCGCGAGACCCTCGCGAAGCTCTTTCAATCAACGCCCAAGGCCAAGGACATTCAATACCAGGCCAAAGCTGTCCTCGTATTCCCGAATCTGATCAAGGCTGGCTTCGTCGTCGGCGCTCAGGCCGGCGACGGCGTGATGTTCGCCTCGGACGGAAAGGTACTGGGTTACTACAATGCATCGGCGCTTTCCTATGGCCTGCAGGCAGGTGTACAGGAGTTCTCTGAAGCAATTTTCCTCATGAACGATAACGCCAGGAAGTATCTCGATAGTGTGGACGGTTGGTCTGTCGGCATCGGACCGAGCATCGTGGTCGTGGATGAGGGAGTTGCCAGGTCACTGACCACAACTACGCTGCAATCCGATGTCTACGCGTTCCTCTTTCATCAGGAAGGCCTGATGGCCGGTATGGGGATGCAGGGCCAAAAGATCACGAAGATCAGCCGCTGAGGCGCGTCAGCGACTCAGGGGTCAAAATCGATGCCTCTGTGTACGGCGCGTTGAAGCAATACATTGAAGGGGGACGATTAGAGCAAACGCCAGAGCGCGCGAGGGGTTCCTCGGGCATGCTCCTCCATTCAGCGCAGTTCAGGTGGAGTGCACAACCAAGTCAAGCAGAATGTCCCTTGTCGATACACCTAGCTTCCCACGCTAGTCGAACCTCGCGAGGCAACGCGCGGAACGTACGCGGACGCGTATTTCTCAGGTTTCAAGTGTCTTGGACCAAGGTTCATTATCAGCAGGCGACGCACCGATCCAACTCTGAATTTAGCGCGGGTCCGGCTTTCGAGACGCCGTCCTGTACCTGGGTATCGCGATGCGCAAATTCAAGTCGCTTGTTGTGGTTGTGGACAACGATGAACAGGTATGTCGCGCCATCAAGCGGCTGCTTCGTTCCTCTGGGTTCGCCTCGGAAACGTTCAGAGCCGTTGACCAACTCCTCGAAATGATAGACTTAACTCCCTCATTTCGTCCGGCCTGCATCGTGCTCGACATCGGAGGGCCCGGCCTTACCGGACTAGACGCCCACCACAGACTGGCCGACAGCGGCATTCCAGTCATCGTGATGACCGCACGAGACGAAATCGGGTTGCGCGAGCAGGCACTCGCATCCGGCGCTATCGCTTACCTTCGCAAGCCCTTCAACGGCCAGATTCTGATCAAGGCCGTTCAATTGGCCATCAACGGATCCCGTGATTAAAGCGGGTTGGCGTCGGAGGAGGTGAGTCGAATTTCTCCCTGTACCAGCGCGGGCATCCGCTCCCCATTGGCGAAGAGGATCGGCACCGCGTTCGTGTCGCTTCTGGTTCTCGGAGGGATCGCTTTCGCAACATGGAAATTCCTCGATGACCTTGGCTGGCCGCTGCTGGTCGCGTTCCTAGTGCTCGGCTGGCCCTGCATTTGCGCAGCAATCTCGATTCACTTGAAACGCCGCTAAATCCAGCGCCCAAAAGAAAAAACGCCGCCCCGTGAGGGGAGCGGCGCTAGTTCCAAAAATTAAGCGAGACAAAGCGGAAGCTGTGAGCGGGCGGTAAGGCGCAGCTCCCGGCGCCGCGCTTTCGCGCTGTACCGGTACGTCCCACTGTAACTGCGGGTCGCTCAACCCAACCCACCGACCGATAAAGCAACCGCTCGCTCTCATGCGCCTGCAACAAGGCCCCAAAGGCAATCAAGTCTTCAACGCGGGCGTCGCATACCAGCGAAACCCACGACTTGTTAAAAAGTTGGTGCTCTGCTGCGCGTCATTCAAGATGAGAACGCTCTCTCATCCAGATTGTCGCGCGACAGTGCTCTTCGGACGATCACTTCGTATAGGAAAGAACGCCGACCCATGCATGAGTCGGCGTGAATTAGGCGGCAAGCTTTGCCTTCCCGTAGAACGAAGGGAATCTGTCTCCGTTGTGCGAGGAATTCTGTCAACTACGGGCGCCCGAACGTCGACCCGGGAAATGCGCCAGTTGTTCAAATACTTACCACCGAAAGAATTGTGTCACCGCTCGAGACTGGCGACGACGCAGTCGAGATCTGGATGTCTGCGGTTGATGCAAGGCTCCCGACGTATCCGTACCTGAAGCAATCGGTGAGCCGAAACGGGAGCGTTGCGCCCCTTGCGAAGATCAGGTTCAAACCAGGCAACAGTCAAGGTAGCAGCGTGTGAACGCACTGCGGTGCTCCGGTTTCATCGCTTGAGCGTTCTCCGGCGTCCACGTTCCGCCATGACTTACATAGCAATATGCACAGTGAAACCGCGCTTCAAGAAGCTGGACATTCACGCGATATGGTGCTTCACACCCGCAGCGCCAACACCTTGATTCGAGAACGCGATGATGGGCAGGACACACGCTCAGTCTTTCCAGTTGGTGCACAACACTGTGGTAGCCGTGAGCGAGACAGCGACGACAGTAACGGAACACGTTGCTGTAGCGTCTGTGTCCGAGCGGATCCGTCAAGGAGGTCCGCAGCGTTTCTGCGGGCAAACCGAGGCTCTCCTGCAGCCGCCCGACATCCACTAACCCTCGACGCGGGGCAACCCCTTCATAAGCATCGACTTCCAGCCCCATGAGTCGTGCTACAACGACACCCGAGAGAGCGTTGGCAGTCTCGAACTTCCACAGGATCGAGATCAGTGACTCATACGGATAGAGCCAGCCCTTCCTGAACATGTAACCCAGGGCCGGCGTCAGCCGGCGCTCGTCGAGCGTGAGAATTGGGAACGCCGGCTCTCTCAGCAGCCCGTCGTTACGAGGCGGCAACGAGGACGCGTCCGGTTGCATGACGTGACTGGACATAGCCGCAATGCCTCACCGCATGGTCCCACAGGACCTGGTCCGGGCAATAGCCCCGTGCGTCCTTCAGTTCGCTATCCTTGAGCACTATCTCGACCGCGCGTGCGAAGGACTCCATCGGGATTCCAAGCTTCCCCGGCAGATTGGCCTTGTGGTGCGCCGTCTCGAATGCGTTCCACAGAGTATCGGCGTCACTGACCAGTCGATATCCCGCATCAAACGCCTGCGGAACGTAGAAGCGGGTAAAACTCCATTGGCTGCCTTCGGGGTAGGCAGTCTGATCGTAGCCGTTCAGGCATGTCGCCACGTCCTGTGCATTGCGAATGCCATAAAAGGCCAACTCCTCGACCATCAGACGCGCGACGATCTGCGTCTTGCCCGCGACCTGCATCGCAGTCTTTTGCGCGAGCAACTCCTGCTGGCCAACGAGGAATGTGAACAACTTGATCTGCTGCCGGTCCAGAGCGTCATGCACATCACGCAGCCATTCGTATTCGTTGTCGTCGTAGCGCTGTGCCTCATCGCAAAAAAGCAATACCACCCCACTGCCGGCGATTGATGCTGCCTGACGGATCCTCAGCGTCAGGCGCATCCGCTTTGAAGGATTCGAGCCGGCATTGGGATCCGGGTCACCAACAGCCTCCAGTAGATTCGCAAAGAACGGCCCTTCGGCATGCCGCGGCTTGTGCTCGCACTGCGCGTGATAACTCGTCATCCGCGGACAGTTGCGCGCCAGCAGCAGCCGCACATATTCGATTGCCCGGGTTTTGCCAATGCGCGACGGGCCGTAGATAAGCGCCCCATGATCCGGTAGCGCAGGCATCGGACAACCAGTTCGTAGAACGCCTCGATCGCTGGCGTTGCAATACGGTAATTCCCCGTCACAAGCGGGTGCAGCGACGGATCGACTGGACGCGGTATCTCAAGCGACATTGATGCCTCCCACGAACACGACGTTAAAAGACCTGACCAGTACCGATTGAAAGCCTTCGAGGACGGGCACATGTGGCGGGTGGCCGGTCTTCAGACGTTTCCGTCGACCGAGTGTCGGGCACCGGCCCCAATGACTCAAACGATTCCGGCTCAGGATGGGGGACGGCCGGCGCGACTGGCAGATCTCCCGCTTGCGCTGACGTGATCAATCGCATCGTGTGAGCCAGTTCCGTAGCAGCTTTGCGGCTCTTCTTCGCCTGCTCGAACTTCTCCTTCACATACGCCTCAATCGGATTGGTATCGACTACCCGCGACGACGACGAATGCGCATTTGCCTACAGATCTCCCGCCGTAGCTTGAGATTGTGCGGAATCATCCGCCAGAGCCCCTGCACATCGAGTTCACCCAGTTCCGTGCCGTCAGGCAGAAACGCCCGCACGCTGCGTAGATCGTTTGCGTTCAGATAGACGAGGACTTCCTGGCCGATCAGATGTGCGCTCCATGCCAGGACGCTATTCGTATAGCGTGCGGTATGGAGGTTGATACGCGGACGCACGCCCTGATCCAGGTAGGCGCAAACACGACACCGCCGTGCAGACTGCATCAGACACAATGAGCGGCGATGATATTGCGCAAGCCAGGTCAGCAGCGTCTGCTTGCGCCGCACGAAATACTCCATCGCCTCAAGCGGGGTGACGTTGTTCAGACCGCTGTGTGGCGTGCCGTTGTAGTTCGCAATGGCGTATTCGATCAACTCATCGAGTTCGTCTATGGACACATACAGACGCAGGTTACCCCTGGCATTCGCGAGCGCACGCCGCAGGTCCGATGGATTCAAACCCGTGTAACCGGGCAGACGGGCCGACAATCGGCTTGCAATCGTCCCAAAGAACCGCTCGATGTATGGCCGTTCATCCGGGCTGTATTTCGGCCCTGCGTCGGCAAGGCAGCCGACGAACTCGCATAGCGCTGTCAACGTTTCGTTGGCCAGGTTCGCCCTCGCGTTGTCTAGGCGGATTCACTCCCACGTCGCGTAGGCGAGTTCCGGAAGCCGCTGCGATGGAAATCCGTCGTGCGGTCCATATGCGAGCCCCGGAATAGAAAACCTGCGTGCGCGATGAGGTTCGAGGGCGTTCTCGATCGTCTTGATCACGTCGTAGCGGCTGTACTCACGGGCGAGCACTAGGTGATACCCGAGGACCGCCCGCGTGCACACATCGATGATGACCAGCAGCCAGACGCGCTCCATCTCGAATTCCTGCACGAAGCCAAGCGGATCGTGCACGACGATCTTGAGCTGATATCGAGGCGATGCCCGTCAAACTCGACCGTCTGGTATGGGCGTGTCGCCGCGAGTGTCCGCACCTCGCCGTCCTGGCGCGGCAAGCCCTTCAGGTGCGAAGCGCCCGCCGAACGCGCCGCGTTGCCGAAGCTGCGCAACAGTTCGTCCTTCAGATGTCGCGAAAGCGAGCGGATTCTGCGTTCACCCGTGTTGAGCGGATAATCTGTTCCACTGAGCCCAACCGCCCGGCATTGACGCAGGAAGTTCTGATGCAGCGCCTCCAAACCGCGAACTCGAGTTCGCAACGCGCCTTCCGAACTCACCTCCTCGAGCCACACCTTGCGTTGCCTGATCTGCTGGTGCAACCAGTCCGACAGCACAGGACAGCGCTCCAGAAGCTGTGAGAACGCACCCGCCGCTCCGCCCGGCTCAATGCTGTCGGGAACGGTGCGCGTGCGAACGTAGTCTGTAGAGCGTACATAGCGAAGAAGGGCACGAAAGCCGAAGGGTTGCCCGTCCGGATGAATTGCTCCGGCACGTTCGAGCCAGCGGTACAACTGGCGACGATCAATTCCTGTCGAGTGCTCGATCTGTTTGACCGACCCGCCTTGCACATACGCCATCACAGCCTGTACGCGCTTCTCAAACATATGTCGCGTCGTATCGTCAAACTGCGTATAAGCAACCGTAGACCACGTGCTCACATCGATTGCCTGGAGTTGCGCAGTACGGCGACTCATGATTTCGCCTCCGCGGCGACAACGTCGTGAGCAGCGACAGGGGGTGGGAATGAAGCTCCGGCGCGCTCACCCTTCCCTCGCGCAGTAGGTTGAACAGACTTGCCCGCACGAGCACGGGATCGCCGGACGAAAGCTGACGCTCGATATCAGCCAGCCGTCTGGGCTGACTGAGGAGTCTCACAATAGTTTCCGACAGGGAGCGCGCGAGCAGTCTGCGGTTGGCAACCAGGCACGGCAGCATGCTTCGCCAGTTGTTGATCCGCACACGTGAGGCGAGCAGCTCGGCCGACTCGACACGCCGGATAGACAATCCCTGCATATCGAGCGTGCCGCCGTCATTTGAGACCGCGTCAAACGCAGACGCTGCCTCACTAAGGATAACTAACTCCTGTCCGTCCGCATAACGCACCCAGAAGTCCGCAAGGATTTGCTGTCCGCCGATGATGACAAACCCGGGTCTTTCGCAAAACGCCTCTACCGTCGAGTTTGCCTCGAGCAGCACCCATTGCTGAAGCGCGACATGTCGATACAACGTCACCCGTCTTGCCAGCTTCAGACTGAACGCCTCAAAGCGATGCGCACCGCGGGGCCGGGCAAGCGCGAGCGGTTGCGGGATTGGCAGCGAATTCCCCATGAGATCAAGACCTTAGGGACGGGATTCGAAGTCTAGGAGGTCGAGTGACGATTTTCATTCGGACTTATGCGAATTGACAGAATTCTCTCGCTCGGACCATCAGGAAAAGTGTCAACATGCCCGCGCCTCGTCCTGTCGCACTGGGCAACGACGACACGACGCCGGTGACACTATTCCTTCGATCTACGTCATCAAGCAGGTGTTCGAGAATGCGGTCGCGAATCTTGCGCTCACCGGTGAGCCCGCCGAGCGGGCCGCCGAACGATTGCGGCAGGCGTCGGCGCACTGGCTGCGGCATACTGCCGGCTCACACATGATGGATCGGCAAGTCGATCTGCGATACGTGCGCGATAACCTCGGCCATGCATCGATCTCGACCACCAGTCAGTACCTGCACGCCGATGACGATGACCGACACCGCGCGACCGAGTCGGGCCTCAAACTGAACTGGTGAAGGGCGACATCGGAGTCAGGCCTCGGAGTCATCGGGGTAATTAGCCCGTGCAACTCGGTCGCCGCATTGCCGGCCACTGAGTCAACGGCAACCTTTTCTTGCCCCCGCGCTCAGCGGGTGTCCGTTTCCGCGCGACTCGTAAGACCGGAGACGACCCTGACCGGCCGCTTGCCGACATCCCACCGCGCTGTCTGTTGCCGGAGCAACAACAGCCATTCATTCACTTACCGGCTTCGCCAGCGGATGCTGCAGACATATCGTGTCTGTCCATCTGTGTGCCGTGCGCCAACGGCGAGAGTCATCCTCTGCTCACACTTGCCACACGATTCACGGTGCGCCGTGTAAAACGACGCACCGGTCCTCGTCGCTTTGGGATCAGTTGCCAAGCCAGCCTTTGATGGTGTCGGCCATGACACTGGTCGAGATACCATAGCGATCGTGCAAGGTCGGCAGCGCACCCGCAGCGAGAAACTCATCGGGCAGAGCGATCTGACGGTACATCGGCGTGACGCCGGCCGTGAGCAACGTGGTCGCGACCGCTTCGCCAAGTCCTCCGATCGTCGAGTGGTTCTCGGCTACCACAACCATGCGGCCTGTGCGCTTCGCTTCGCGCAGGATCGCCTCGGTGTCGAGCGGCTTGATGGTCGGCACGTGCAATACGCCGACTCCGATCTTGTCCGCCGCCAGCGCCTTCGCGACCTCGAGCGAGCGCATGGTCATAATGCCCGACGAGATGATCAGCACCTCCGCGCCGTCGCGCAGTAGCTTGGCCTTGCCGAGTTCGAACTGGTATTCGTATTCGTCGAGAACAGCAGGCACGTTGCCACGCAGCAGACGTGCATACACTGGCCCTTTATGCGCGGCGATCGCGGGCACCATCTGCTCGGTATCGAGTGCATCGCACGGATCGATCACCGTCATGTTGGGCATCGCTCGCATGACCGCGAGATCCTCGGTCGCCTGGTGGCTCGGGCCGTAGCCCGTCGTGAGGCCCGGCAGTGCGCAGATGATCTTCACATCGAGGTTGTCCTCCGCGATGGCCTGATGCATGAAGTCATACGCGCGGCGAGTCGCGAACACGGCGTAGGTCGTGACGAACGGTTGAGCGCCTTCGTGCGCCATACCGGCGGCCGCCCCCATCAGCAGTTGCTCGGCCATACCCATTTGATAGTAGCGCTCTGGAAACTCTTTGCCGAAGATGTGCAGGTCGGTGTACTTGCCGAGGTCGGCCGTCATACCGACAACATTCTGCTTCTCCCGCGCTAACTTGGCCAACGCATGGCCGAATGGTGCGGAACGCGTTACTTGTCCTTCGCCCGCTATCGAGGCGATCATCGCAGACGTCTTCAAACGCGGCTTTTTGGTGGTGGTATCGCTCATGCTTGTCTCCCTGCTTCGAGTGCTGCCAGCGCCAGTTGCCACTCGTGGGCATCG
>NZ_JFHC01000104.1 GCF_000698595.1 Caballeronia glathei
TAAGTACCGTCAGACGGGAAAGCAAGGCAATCCTAATAATATTTTTGTGACAAGAAAGGAGGAAATTCGGTAATTTTTATCGGGAGTTGTAACAGGTAAATTTAACCTGATTCATTGCGCCTTTTGCGGCGCCGGTGACGGGAATTTCGCACGCGCGTGCACAGGTTTTTTTGCCAATGCGTGCGCTGAACTAACACCGCTCGCACTGCGAGTCGATACATGATCTGGACGCGCGTCATCGCTGCGCGGCCCGACATTCCGCCGAGCGCAAGACACGCCACGGAGCGATACGGAAGATCATGGCTGCGCCACGCACCGCGCATCGCTCTTCCCGAGCGCTAACACCCAATCGCAAGCTCACCACGCATCGCTCAACCGCCCTTCCCGCTCCACGCGGCCATAACGCCATGTCATGACCACTCAAACCATTCGGGTGTTGCCGCTGCGAATTTGAGTCTTTATATTTTTTGTCCTCGCGATGGCTCCGGCGAACTCCGAAGGCCCCATGCGAACGACCGGCACTCTTGGGTTGCCGCATGGACGATTCGCCACGCCGCCACGCCCGGGAAGGCCCCGAACGCGGCAAAAAGGCGTGGCTCAGTACGCCTCTCAGTACGCCTTCTTCATCCCGCTGCCCGAACTGGACGAACCGGACGAATCGGTGCCGCCCTTCTTCGCCTTCTCCGAGGACGACGACGGATTGCCCATCGTGCTCGAGCCCGAAGCGCCCGAAGGCGATCCCGTGACGCCGTGTGCGTTGGGCGTGCCCATGCCCGTGCCGCCCTGCCCGGCGCCCGCACTGCCCGCGGCTCCGCCGCCTCCGCCGCCCGCACCTCCACCTGCACCCCCACCCGCGCCGCCACCGCCACCCGCGCCCTGCGCATAGGCAGCCCCGGACAGGCTCAGAACCAACGCCGCAATCACCAGCTTTTTCATCGAAGTCTCCTTGATCGGTAGGCGGCCTGTTGCAGCAAGAGGTGCGCAACGCCGCACCGCCGGGCACGCAATTCCCGTTCCGCGGGCGCGCGCTGCCGGGCCAGGCGGCTCGCCTGGGGAAACCTCGTATCGGGTTGAAATGGCGAGCCGGAAGCGCACCGGCCGCGCGTCGCTACTCGACGCCCTCTGCCATGCGCTTGCGGCAGATGTCGATGAAGGTCTGCACGGGCCGAGTGAGCGTGGCGCCGCGCCGCGTGGCGATGCCGTACGGGGCGCCGGTGCGCTCGATCGCGATGGGCAGGATGCCGATCAGCCCGCAGTCGGCGAAGTAGCGCGCCACCACGAGCGGAATCATGCCGATGGTGCCGTCGCCTGCGCGCAGCAGCGCGAGCGTTGCGAACGTCGACGTGGTCTCCGTCGCGTAGAGCGGAAACGGCAGGCCCGCCTCCTCGAAGATCTGTTCGAGCAGCGAGCGCATCGGCAGGTGTGCCTGTGGAATGATCCACGGATTCCCGGCGATGTCGGCAAGCGTCACCTCGCGCTGCGTCGCGAGCGGATGCGCGCCGTCCACCACGAAGCAGACTTCCTCCACCGCAAGCGGAATGAAGTCGTAGGCTTCGGGATGCACGCTGACGCTCGGCCGCCCGATCACGAGATCGAGCAGGCGCTGGTCGAGCATCGACAAGAGGCGCGCGCTGTTGTCCTCCCACACTTCCACCGAGATGTCCGGCTGCACGTCGCGCAGCGCCCGGAGCGTCGGCGTGAGCCAGATCGGCACCGATCCCATCACCGCGCCGATCGCAAGCGTGCCGCCGCTGCCGCGCATGATGGCGGTCAGTTCCTCGCGCAGCGCACCGAGCCCCGAGCGCAGCGTGCGCGCGTGCCGTATCGCGCAGCGGCCGAGTTCATTCGCGACGATGCCGCGCGGCGAACGCACGAACAGTTCCGTGCCGAACATCGCCTCGATTTCACGCAGCGACTTCGTGGTGGCGGGCTGCGACAGCGAGACCTGCTGCGCCGCCTTGCGCAGCGAGCCGTGATCGTCGAGTGCGATCAGAAGCGCTATGTGGCTGCCCCGCAGGCGCCTCAGAATCGCATCGATACTGGTTATCACCGATATAACTCCACAGTCTCACGTGATCGGAAGGTTTCATTATCTGTGCGCCGATCCTCGTCACTACACTCAGCCTGTCAGTCGGAAGGACCTGCGCGGCGCGCGGCCTCCCGGCTCCAGGCCCGGCCGAGCGCCGATCATAGCCGATCGGCGCCCCGGCCCGGAAGCGCCGTGCAGAGAGCGCCGGCGCACCGGTAATGAACATGTAATCGTGGAGATGAGCAGCGTGAGAAGAATAGGCATCGACGTGGGCGGGACTTTTACCGACGTGGTGATGGTCGACGACAGCAGCGGCAGGATCTGGTCGACCAAGGTGCCGACCACGCCGAAGGACCGCGTGATCGGGGCGATCGACGGTTATCGGCGGATTCTGGAGATTTCCGGCTCGACGAGCGATCAGGTCTCGTTTCTCGGCCACGGCACCACGATGGCAACCAACATGGTGGTGGAAGGCGCGGGCGCGAAAACGGCGCTCGTCACGACGCGCGGCTTTCGCGACATCCTGGAACTGCGGCGCGTCTCGCGGCACGACCGCGCCGATCTGTACGACCTGCTCTTCGACAACCCGCGCCCGCTCGTCGAGCGGCGCTGGCGGCTGGAAGTCACGGAGCGCATGACGTTCGAGGGCAACGTCGAAACGCCGCTCGCCGCGCACGAACTGGAGGACATCGCCGCGCGCATCCGCGCATCAGACGTGGAGGCGGTCGCCGTCGCGTTCCTGCATGCGCACGTGAACCCGGCGCATGAGCGCGAAACCGTCGAGGCGTTGCGCCGCATGCTGCCCGGGCGCTTCGTCTGCGCATCGCACGAGGTCAATCCCGAGGTGATGGAATACGAGCGCGCGAGCTCGACCGTCATCAACGCGATGCTCGGCCCCGTGTGCGGCCGCTATATCGAGCGTCTCACGCACGCGCTCGGCGAACTCGGCTTTGCCGGCAAGTTCCTTTTCATGCAGTCCAATGGCGGCCTCGCGAACCCGGCCGTGGTGGCCGACCGTCCGATCGTGCTGCTCGAGTCCGGCCCCGCGGGCGGCGTAAGCGCGGCGATCCGCAGTTGCGAGAAGGGCGGCCTGCGCAACGCGATTCTCGGCGACATGGGCGGCACGACCTTCGACGTCTCGCTGATCCGCGAATTCCGCCCGGAAATCCGCAACAAGAGTCTTCTTCATACTTACGCGGTGCGCAGCCCGAGCATCGACATCGACTCGGTGGGCGCGGGCGGCGGCTCGATCGTGTGGATCGACGCGGGCGGCGGCGTGCGCATCGGGCCGGAGAGCGCGGGCGCCGATCCGGGCCCCGCCTGCTACGGACGCGGCGGCACGCGCGCCACGGTCACGGACTGCAATCTCGTGCTCGGCTATATCGACCCAGACAGCTTCCTCGGCGGCGAATTCAAGCTCGATGCCGATGCGGCGTTCCGCGTGGTCGAGGAAGTGGTGGCGAAGCCGCTCGGCATGAGCGTGCTCGAGGCGGCGCAAACCGTGCGCTCGGTCGCCAATGCGCTGATGGCGCAGGCGATCCGCATCATGACGGTCGAGCGCGGCTATGACCCGCGCGAGTTCTCGTACATCTGCTACGGCGGCGCGGGGCCCGTGCATGCGCTCGACCTCGCGCAGCAGATGGGCATCCGGCGCGTCGTGATTCCGCCGCTGCCGGGTCTCTTCAGCGCGTTCGGCATGACGGTGGCGGACCAGCAATACGACTATCAGAGCCCGGTCGAACGCGACCTGGACCATCTGGACGACGCGAACCTCGCCGGGCAGTTCGGCGACCTGCTGGCCCTCGGCACGGCCGAGCTGCGCCGGCTCGACATCGATCCGCAAAGCGCGCAGGTGGTGCGTCTCGCCGACTGCCGCTACGCGGGCCAGCCGGATGTCATCACGGTCGCCGTGCAGGACGACCCCGCGGGAATGACCGCCGCGCTCGCCGCCGACTTCGAGACCGCGCACCAGCGGCTGTGGAATTTCGTGAGCGCCGACAAGCCGATCGTCGTCGCCAACCTGCGGCTTCAGCTCGTCACGCCGACCGGCTGGCGCGGCGGCGTGAAAGCGGCCGGCACCGGCGCGCCCGCCGCAGCGGGGGCCTCGCGCGACGTCTACTTCGACGGCAACGTGCACGCCCTGCCCGTCTTCAAGCGCGACGCGATTCCGGTCGGCGCGCGCATCGACGGACCCGCCGTCATCGAGGAGCACAGCAGTTGCGCGGTGCTCAAGGCGTCGCAGAGCGCGGTGGTCGACGCGGACATGAATCTTGTAATCGAACTGGCAGCCTGAACATGGATATCGTCACCTACGAAATCATTCGCAGCAGTCTCTTCGCCATCGCCCGCGAGATGAAGATCGCGATGATGCGCACCGCGGGCAGCCCGCTCATGCACGCGAGCGGCGACTCCTCCGCCGCCATCTTCGACGCCGACATGCAGCTCGTCGCGCAGGGCAACGACATCCCGACGATGCTCGGCTCGGCGGTCATCTCGACGCGCGTGTCGGTCGAGGCGGTCGGGCGCGAGAACCTGCGTCCCGGCGACGTGATCGTCAGCAACGACGCCTATGTGGGCGGCGGCAATCACCAGCCGGACGTGCAGTTCACGCGGCCGGTGTTCGTCGGCGACGAGATCGTGGCGTTCGTCATGACGCGCGGCCACTGGACGGACATCGGCGGCCAGTCGCCCGGCAGCTACACGGTCACGACGTGGGACGTGTTCGCCGAGGGCATCCGCATTCCGCCCGTGCTGCTCTACCGCAACGACGAGCCGGTGCGCGACGTGCTCGAACTGCTCACCCGCAACAGCCGCAATGCGCACGAGCTGCTGCTCGACATCCAGGCGCAGTACGCGGGCACGTTCGTGGGCGAGCGGCGTCTCGCGGACCTCGTCGAGAAGTACGGCATGGCGGACCTGCGCGCGGCGATGGCGCAGAGCCTCGACCACTCCGAGAAGCTGATCCGCGCGGCCATCGGCAAGATTCCGAACGGCACGTACGAAGCCGAGGAGTATCTCGATCCGATCGAGGCGCACGGCTGGAAGCAGGAGCGGCCGCTGCTGAAGGTGAAGATCACCGTCACCGACGACCACATGACCTTCGACTACACGGGCACCGGCGCGCAGGTGCGCGGCGGGATCAACTGCCCGCTGTCGGTGACCTGCAACAGCACGTGGTTCACGGTGAAGGCCATCACCGACATCAGCATCCCGATCAACCAGGGCTGCTACCGGCCCGTGACGATCGTGGCACCCCCGGGCAGCGTGCTGAATTGCCAGTACCCGGCATCGGTGGTGTCGGGCAATACGGAAACCTCGCCGCGCGTGATCGATCTGCTCCTCAAGGCGCTCGCGCCCGCGATTCCGGAGCGCATCGTCGGGCAGAGCAATTGCGCGTCCTGCGCGGGCATTTTCAGCGGCCGCGACACGCACGCCGGGCGCGTCGCGCAGACCGGCCAGGAGTTCGTCACGATGCACGACGTCCACGCGGGCGGCATGGGAGCGCGCGCGAAGAAGGACGGCGTGAGCGGCATCCGCGTGTACGTGGGCAACGCGGGCAGCCAGTCGGTGGAGATGATCGAGCGCACGTCGCCGCTCACCATCGAGGAGTGGTGCCTCGTGAACGACACCGGCGGCGCCGGGCGCTATCGCGGCGGGCTCACTTCGCGCCGGACCTATCGCGTCGACTACGACGAAGCCACCTTCACGGTCTCCGGCGAGCGCGGCCGCACCGCGCCCGAGGGCCACTTCGGCGGACTGCCCGGCACGCCATTCCTGTGCATGGTGCAGAAGACCGACGGCAGCGTCGTGAAGGTGCCGGCCAAGGGCGGACAGACCGTCGTGCATCGCGGCGAGCGCGTGGTCGTGCAGCCCGCGGGCAGCGGCGGCTACGGCGACCCGCTCGAGCGCGACCGCGAACGCGTGCTCGCCGACATCGCCGACGGCTACATCAGCGCCGACGCCGCGCGGCGCCTCTATCGCGTCGAGCCGGACGCGCACGATGCCCATGCCGCGCCGGTCGACGCGCCGCTGGCCGTCACGAGCGAATGAGGGGATGAACGTGACAAAACCGCTTCCGCTCGCCGGCGTCTGCGTGGTCGAGATCGGCCACAGCCTCGCGGCACCCTACGCGGGCATGATCCTCGGCTCGCTGGGCGCCGAGGTCATCAAGGTGGAAAACGCCGAGGGCGGCGACTACGCCCGCGACTGGGGCCCGCCGTTCATCGACGGCGCCGCCGCCCTCTTTCACGCGATCAATCATGGCAAGTCGAGCATCGCGATGTCGCTCGCCGATCAGCGCGAGGCAGGGCTTCTGCGCGAGCTGATCGTGCAGCGCGCGGACGTCGTGCTGCAGAACCTGAAGGCGGGCGGCGTCGAAAAGTACGGCCTCGGCGCAGCGCAGCTGATGGCCGCGAAGCCGTCGCTCGTCTACTGCAACCTCGGCGCGTTCGGCACGAGCGGCCCGTTGCGCGACAAGCCCGGCTACGACCCGCTCGTGCAGGCGCTCGGCGGGCTGATGAGCTTTCTCGGCGGCCCGGGCGAGCCGCTCTCGCGCATCCCGGTGTCGGTCAACGACATGGGCACCGGGCTCTGGGCCGCCATCGGCGTGCTGGCCGCGCTGTTCCGGCGGCAGGCGACGGGCGCGGGCGAAGCCGTGTCCGTCTCGCTCTATGAAACGGCCATCGCCTGGGGCGGCGTGCAGATCGCGGACTATCTCGCCTCGGGCGTGCTGCCCGGCCGCTGGGGCTCGGGCACCGCGGCCATCGTGCCGCACCAGGCGTTCGAATGCGCCGACGCAACCATCATGGTCGCGGCGGGCAACGACGGCCTCTTCCGGCGGCTGTGCGGCGTGCTCGATATCGCCGCGCTCGCCGACGACCCGCGCTTCGCGACCAACGGCGCGCGCGTCACCAACCGGGAAGCGCTCATCGCGCGGCTCCAGCAGGCGTTCGGTGCGAAGCCGGCCGCCCACTGGCTCGCCACGCTCGACGCCGCGGGCATTCCGTGCGGCCCGATCCAGAGCATCGACCAGGTGGTCGTGCACGAGCAGACGCGCGCGCTCGACCTGCTCAAGACCACGTCCGACGGCGCGGCCACCATCGTGGGCCTGCCGATCTCGTTTGACGGCGAGCGCCCCGGCGCGATCGGCAAGACGCCGAAGCTCGGGGAACACAACCATCTACTTGCACAGACCGCTCAGGAGACACATTGAAGATCGCTGAATACCTCGGTTCGCGTCCGCTCGACACCTTGCAGCTCGAGGAAGCGGACGCGCACATTCTCGTGATCCGGCTCAACCGGCCGGAGGTATCGAACGCCATCAGCACGCCGATGGGCCATGAGCTCCTGCGCGTGTTCGGCGCGCTCGAAGCGGACCCGGGCCTCTACCGGTGCGCGATTCTCACCGGCAGCGGCAGCCGCGCGTTCTGCGGCGGCGCCGACCTGAAGCAGCGCGACGGCATGACCGACGAGCAGTTCGGCCGCCAGCACTATCTGTTCGAGCGCATGAACCGCGCGATCACCGAATGCCCGATTCCCCTCATCTGCGCGGCCAACGGTTCGGCGGTGGCGGGCGGGCTCGAACTGATGCTCGCGTGCGACTTCGCGTATGCGTCGAAGAGCGCGGTGTTCGGCTTCACCGAAGTCAAGCGCGGCATCATGCCGGGTGGTGGCGGAACGCAGCAGTTGCCGCGTACCATCGGAGTCCGGCGCGCGAAGGAGCTGATCTTTCGCGGCGCACGCTTCACCGCGCAGGAAGCGCTCGACTGGGGCGTGGTGAACAAGCTCTGCGAGCCGGAGCACGTGCTCGCCGAGGCGATCGAAGCGGCACGCGACATCTGCACGAGCGCCCCGCTTTCGGTCACGCAGGCGAAGAAGGCGATCGAGCTCGGCATGCAGGCGGACCTGCGCACCGGCCTTTTCGTGGAGATCGAAGCGTACAACCGCCTGATTCCGACCGCCGACCGGCTGGAGGGCATCAGCGCCTACAACGAAAAGCGCCAGCCCGTGTTCAAGGGACGCTAGAAACAAGGCATAACCTCGCACCGGACGGCGACGGACCGTCCGGCCATCACCCGGCCCGAACCGGAGGAGACACGCAACATGAATTCGACCACCCCCACCGACGTCGCCCCCGACGCCGGACGCACCTACAGCAGGATCACGCGAAGGCTGATCCCCTTCCTGTTCCTCTGCTATGTGTTCGCGTTCCTCGATCGCATCAACATCGGCATCGCGCAGCTCGACATGAAGCAGGACGTCGGCTTCAGCGACCTCACCTACAGCATCGGCGCGGGCATCTTCTTTCTTGGCTACGTCATGATGGAAGTGCCGAGCAACCTGCTGCTCGCGCGCATCGGCGTGAGAAAGACGTTCTCGCGCATCATGATCCTGTGGGGACTCGTCGCGGCGTCGACCGCATTCGTCACGCTGCCCTCGCATCTCTACACCGTGCGCTTTCTGCTCGGCCTCGCCGAGGCGGGCCTCTACCCCGGCGTGATCTTCTATCTCACGCGCTGGTATCCGGTGGAGCGCCGCGCCAAGGTGATCGCGATCTTCACCTGCGCGACAGGCATCGCGGGCCTCTTCGGCGGACCGCTCTCAGGCTGGCTCGTCACGCATTTCGACGGCATGCACGGCCTGCACGGCTGGCAATGGATGTTCATCGTGCAGGGGCTGCCTTCCAGCGTGCTCGGCATCATCGCGTTCTTCTATCTCGACAACAGCCCGGAAGAAGCGAAGTGGCTCTCGCGCCAGGAGAAGGCGCTCGTCGCCGAGGACCTGCGCAAGAGTTCGGGCATCAGCGCGACGCATGCGGAACACACCTTCGGCCGCGCGCTGCGCGACCCGCGCGTGTATCTGATGGGCTTCGTGTGGTTCTCGCAGATCGCGGGCGTATTCGCGATCGGCTTCTGGCTGCCGACGCTCATCAAGAACTCCGGCGTCACGAGCCCGCTCGCGATCGGCGGCTATTCCGCGATTCCGTACTTCGTTAGCTGGGTCGCGCTCATCATGCTCAACCGCCATTCCGACCAGACCATGGAGCGCCGCTGGCACTGCGGCGGCGCGATGGTCGTCGGCGCGGCGGGCCTCGTCGCGGCGAGCCTTCTGACCGGCAACCTGGTCCTGTCGCTCATCGCGCTCTCGGTGGCGACCGCCGGCATCCTCGCGCCGAATCCGCTCATCTGGGCCATCTCGACCGACTACATCCGCGGCAGCGGCGCGGCGGGCGGCGTGGCGATCGTCAATTGCGTGGGCCTGCTCGGCGGCTTCGTGAGCCCGATGATCATCGGCTCGATCAAGACAGTCACCGGCAGCATGGTCGGCGGACTGGGCGCCATCTCGCTGCTGATGGTGATCGGCGCGCTCGCGGTGGTGTTCTTCGCGCCGCGCACGACGGGTGACGCGAAAACGCGCGGCGCGGCGCACGAACCGGCCGACTCGGATTCGGGAAGCACGGCGAACGCGGCGATGTGACGCGTCGCTTCGGCAAGCGCCTGCGCTCCAGGGCAGGCGCGCGCCCTCCAGCTCTCAGACAAGGATCGAAGGGAAACACAATGAAACAGGACCACGTCCGGATTTGCGAAGTCGGCCTGCGCGACGGACTCCAGATGGTGAAGACCATCCTCTCCGCGGAGCAGAAGCTCGAATGGTGCAGGCGCATGGTGGCGGCGGGCTGCACCGAGATCGAAGTGACCTCGTTCGTGCCGCCGCGCATCGTGCCGCAGTTCGCCGACTCCGACGAAGTCGCCCGCGGCGCGCTCGCCATCGAGGGCCTGCATGCGTCGGCGCTCGTGCCGAACCTGAAGGGCGCGCAGCGCGCGTTTGACGCCGGCTTGCAGAAAGTGCACTACGTGCTCTCCGCGAGCAACGAGCACAACCTGAAGAATGTGCGCCGCAGCACGGCGGAGTCGGTGGAGGATTTCCGGCGCATCGTCGCCGCGCGAAACGAAAGTGGGCTCTCCCGCGTGAAGCTCGGCGCGGGTGTGGCGACCGCCTTCGGCTGCACGATCGCGGGCCGGGTCGACGAGACGACCGTGCTAGGCCTGGTCGAAACGCTGCTCGACGCGGGGGCCGACGCGATCGCCATCGCCGACACGGTCGGCTATGCGAACCCGCGCCAGGTTCGCGGCCTGATGCGCCGCGTGCTGGAGCTGACCGGCAGCACGCCCGTCACGTGCCATTTCCACGACACGCGCGGGCTGGGCCTCGCCAATGTCGTCGCGGCGCTGGAATCGGGCGTGCGCAGCTTCGATTCGTCGCTCGGCGGCCTGGGCGGCTGCCCGTTCGCGCCGAACGCGACCGGCAACATCAACACCGAGGACACGGTCTTTCTGCTGGAATCAGAGGGCATGCACACGGGCATCGACATCGAGGCCCTCGCCGCGATCCGGGAGACGGTCGCGTCGTGGCTGCCGGGCGAGCCGTTCGTCGGCGCGATCGCCCGCGCCGGGCTGCCGAAGACGTTCGCGCCGCGCGCGGCCGCCGGGGCAGCCTGAGGAGCCTGACATCCGCGCCAGGCGCCGGATGTTCCGCGGCGAAGCCTGTCCGGCTTCGCTGCCCCCCGCAAAACAGCCGCGCAAGCCCGCCCGCGCGCTTGCGGCCCCCGCCCTCGCCCGGTATCCTCGAACGGCACAACGGACGGGCCTGTCGTTCGCGCCACACGAACCCCCAGACAACGCACACACGAACGCGCAGCGTGCCGGCCACTGTCGAGGACGTCCCATGCCGCTTCGTGTCCCCCCGCTCTCGTCGCTGCGCTTCTTCGAAGCGGCCGCGAGGCATCGGAGTTTCAAGCGCGCCGCAGCCGAGCTGAACGTGACGCCGAGCGCGGTGAGTCACGGCATCGTCGCGCTGGAGCAGGCGCTCGGCGTCGAGCTTTTCGTCCGCGAGCCGCGCGGGCTCTCTCTCACGCCGGAAGGCGATCTCTACCTGCCGTACATCTCCGAGGCGTTCGCGCTCATCGCGACCGGCACGCAGCGCCTGCCGGACAGGCGCGCGAACCGCACGATCGCCGTGAGCTGCGCGCCGACGCTCGCCTCGCGCTGGCTGGTGCCGCGCCTCTACGAGTTTCGCGAGGCGTGGCCGAACGTCAGCGTGACGGTCGATACGTCGCGGCGGCAAGTCGGCTTTCCCGTCGACGGATTCGACTTCGCCATTCGCCTGAGCCGTGGGCCTGTCGCCGGGGCGTCGTGGAGCCGGCTCTTCGGCGAGTGGCTCGTGCCCGTGTGCAGCCCGGCCTGCCGGGACACGCTGCTCGATCACGCGGGCAACGTCGATCTGCGCCGGGCGACGCTCATCCACGTGAACACGGCGAGCGAAGACTGGCAGACGTGGCTCGACGCGACGGCAAGCGAAGGCATCGAGCCCTCGGGCGGCCTGCGCTTCGACACGATCCAGCTCGCGCTCGAAGCCGCCGCCACCGGCCTCGGCGTGGCGATGGGCAGGCGGCCGCTCGTCGACCCCGATATCGCGGCGCACACGCTCGTCGAGGCGAGCGCGCACGGCGTCGCCTCTGAAACCGCGTACTGGCTGGTCAGCGCGCAAGGCGCCGACGATCGGCCCGATCTCCTCGGCTTCAAGCGGTGGCTGATCGAAGAAGCCAGGGCCTTCGACCATCACGCGCCGAGCCACTCGAACACGCGGCCCGCCGTCGCGCGCTGAGACGGCACTCGCCGCCGCCCGCGTTTCACGATTGAAAATCGGCAGGTGAAAATTCCTCACCTGTCGTCAAAATCTTCTCGTTTGCCGCGCCGGTGCCTCGCTGCCACCATCGTGGCGAGGAGGAATGAAACGATGTCGACAACAGCCAGCAGCCCCCTGTTATCCCTGAAGAACCCGACCACACTCGTTGTCGTGTCGGCGGCGCTGATCCTGAGTGCCGCGATGGGCATCCGGCAGACGTTCGGCCTCTTCATCGGCCCGTTCTCGTTCGACCGCGGCATGCCGGTCACGCTGATCGCCTTCGCGATCGCCCTGCACAACCTCGTGTGGGGCTTCGCGCAGCCGTTCGCGGGGGCGGCTGCGGACCGCTACGGCTGTACGCCGGTGGTCGCGTTCGGCGCGGCGTGCTTTGCCGCGGGGCTCGCGATGGCGGCCGTGGCGCCATCGGGCGCAATGCTCGTCATCGGGTTGGGCGTGCTGGTCGGCATCGGCATCAGCTGCACGAGCTTCGGCGTCGTGCTGAGCGCCGTGGGCCGCGCCGCGTCCGACGAACGGCGCAGCATGGCAATGGGTATCGCGAGCGCGGGCGGATCGCTCGGGCAGGTGCTGATGATTCCGCTCGCGCAGACGATCAGGGAAACCGCGGGCGTCTCCACGTCCCTCTTCGCGCTCGCGTTCGTGATGCTCGTGGCGGCGCCGCTCGGAATCGCGCTGGACCGCCATGCACGAGCGTCGGCGACACCAGCGGCGCCGTCCGCCGCGGAGCCGCCCGCGTCTTCGTTGCGCGAGGCGCTGTCGCAGGCGGGGCGGCATCGCGGCTATCGGCTGCTCACCGTCGGTTTCTTCACCTGCGGATTCCAGCTCGCATTCATCGCGACGCATCTGCCGGGTTATCTCTTCCTGTGCCACATGCCCGCCGGACTCGGTGCGACGGCGCTCGCTCTGATCGGTCTCTTCAACATGGCGGGCAGCTGGACGTGCGGATGGCTCGGCGGACGCTTCAGGCAGCAATACGTCCTCGGGTGGCTCTATCTCGTGCGGGGCGCCGCGATCGCCGCGTTCGTCGCGCTGCCGAAGACGACAGCGTCGGTGGTCGTTTTCGCGGCCGTCATGGGACTGACGTGGCTCGGCACGGTGCCGCTCACGAGCGGGCTGATCGCGAAAGTCTTCGGCACGCGGCATCTCGGCACGCTGTTCGGCGTGTGCTTCCTGAGCCATCAGCTCGGCTCGTTCCTCGGCGCGTGGCTCGGCGGCTTCGTGTTCGACGTCACGGGTTCCTACTCGCTGATCTGGGGCGCCACGGCCGCGGCCGGACTCTTCGCCGCGATGCTGCACTTCCCGATCGACGATACGGCGCCCGGCAGTCGCAGCGGCACCTCGGCGCCTGCGGCCGCATAGCGCGTGAGCGCGTGACCGTACACGCGGCGCTGGCCTTGCGCGGACGGCGCAAGGTCAAGTGCCGCGGTCACCGTGACGCCGGCCGCCTGGCCTCGCACACGGCCCGGTTCCCTTCGATCCCCGCAATCACGCAGCCGGGCCGCAAAACCGCAGGATCGCCTGAGCGACTTCCCCGGGCGCCTCCCGGTGCGGAAAGTGCCCCACGCCGTCGAGCACGATTCGCTGGTACCCGCCCGTGAAAAACTGCTCCTTGCCTTCGGAGCTTGCCGGCTGATTGCAGGTGTCCGCGCCGCCGTGCAGCACGAGCGTCGGCACCGACAGCGCGGGCGCCGGCTGCAGCTTCGCGTCGTCGGCGTCGTAGGACGGGTCGCCGGGCGCGAATCCCCATCGATGCCGGTACGAATGCAGCACGACACTCGCCCAGTCCGGGTTGTCGAACGCGGCGGCCGCCTGCTCGAAATCGCGCTCGGCATACCAGCCGGCGGGCGACCACGTGTCCCACATCGTCCGCGTGAAGGCGCGCCGGTCGTGCGTGAGCGCGTCCTCGCCGCGCGGCGTCGCCATGAACCAGTGATACCAGTAGTTGCGCGCCTGCGTGTAGTTCAGCGTCTGCCGCGGATCGTTCGTGCCGTAGCCGACCGAGATGATCGCCATCCGCGAGGCCGCGTTCCCGCGCAACCCGCACGCATTCGACACGGCCCGCGCGCCCCAGTCGTGTCCGACGAGGACCGGTTTGTCGAGGCGGAGCGCCTCGATGAATTCGAGCATGTCCCGCCCGAGCGCCGACAACTGGCCGCTGCGCGGCGTGGCCGGATCGAGAAAACGCGTCGCGCCGAAGCCGCGCAGGGCGGGACAGAGCACCCGGTAGCCGGCTTCGGCAAGCCGCGCCGCGACCGGCTCCCAGCCTTCCGGACAGTCCGGCCAGCCGTGCACGAGCACGGCATCGCGCGTGCCCGTAGGATTCCATTCCAGATACGCAATATCGAGGCGCGAGGTTTTCACAAAAGAGGACTTCGTCATGGCATTCCCGTCGAGGCAGTGTTCGCAGCCATCACTATGACGCAGGACGGCGCGTGGATTGGTGAAGAATGCTCGATTATTATGCGTATTCCGTGATGAATCTCGATGGATGTGAAGATGGAACCCGGCAACGCCGCACTGGATATCGTATTGCTGCGCACTTTCCTCGAAGTCGTCGACGCGGGCGGCTTCGCGCTCGCGGGTGAACGGCTCGCGCTGACGCCGTCGGCGGTCAGCGGGCACATCCGGCGGCTCGAGCAGGCCGCCGGAACCGGCCTGCTGCTGCGCACCACGCGCAGCTTCCGCCTGACGCCGGCCGGCGAACTGCTCTATGCGTACGCGCGCAACATCGTCAGTCTGGACCAGGAAGTGCGTGCCCGCTTGCGCAATGCGCCCGCCGAAGAGCATCTGCGCATCGGCGCGTCCGAGGACTTCGCCGGCGCGTGGCTGCCGGACGTCTTGCAGGCATTCCGCAGACGAAACCCCGGCGCGTCGGTGCAGTTGCGCGTGGGCGTGACGGCGGACCTCGTCGGCGAACTGGAGCGCGGCAATCTCGATCTGGTGTTCGGCAAGCAGTGCGGACGCGTGCCGGCGGGCGGCCGGCTGATGTGGGAAGAAGAACTCGTCTGGGCGTTCGACGCCGACGGCGCCTTCGACCCCGCCGCCAACGTCCTGCTCGCGGTCTTTCCGGAGCCGTGCGTCTACCGCGAAGCCGCCATTGCCGCGCTGAGCCGCGCGGGAAAGTCGTGGCGGCTGGTATTCGAAAGCAGCAGCATGGCCGGGTGCCTCGCGGCGGCTCGGGCCGGCTTTGCCGTGACGCCCGTCGCGCGCAGCCAGTTGCGCAGCGGGCTGCGCGTGCTCGGCGCGCAGGACGGCCTGCCCGAGCTTCCGGACGCCCAGTTTTATGTATTCACTGCAACGAGTTCGCGCGTGGCGGGCGAACTGGCATCGGCGGTGGACGCGTCGGGCAAATCGTCGAGATTCCGCAGTTCGCCGCGCTGGTAGGCGCCCGGCGGCTCACGCGCGCGAGAGTTCCACCAGCGTCCTGAAGCCGCCGAAGAACATGCGCTGCGCGTCGAAGGGAAAATCGCCCGCCATCATCTCCTTCAGGCGCGGGTCCTCCATCACCTTGGCGTTCACGCTGTCGCGGTGTTCCCGCGAGTCGAACAGAATCCACGAAAAAACGACCGTCTCGTCGTCCTTCAGCTGAACGCTCTGCGGAAAGGACGTGACCTTGCCGGGCTGGACGTCGTCGGCGATGCATTCGCAGAACTGAAGCGCGCCATGCTCGAGCCAGATCTTGCCCGCCTGCTCCGCCATCTGGCGATAGGCCTCGATCTTGTCGTTCGGCACCGGCACGACGAACCCGTCAACGTAGTGCGACATTTGCGTCTCCTGTTATGCAGTTGCTGAAACAGCGAGCCGGCGGGCGAATCGCGCCGACAAGAACCGGCAAATCCCGCGGGTGGACGTATCCGCGGACGTCCCGCCAACCGCCAGCGCTCCTTTTAGAGAGCACGGCATGAGGCGAGTTCACGTCTTTCGGGCGGGCGGGACGATGCGCGAGGCATGCGCCTGCACGCGCACCTCAATTCGCCAAAGAAGCCTGCAAACCGATCCCTTTTCGGACGATGGCCGCTTCGCGCGCGGCGGGAAAATGTGAAGTCAGGCAGAAAACCCAAGGTCACCATGGATTCGTTTCGGTCAGGCGTTGACGGCAGGCGTGCACGGCTTCGCGCGTTCGCGCTCATTCCCGTACTGACCCTGCTTGTTCTGTGCGTGCTGTGGGTCACGATACTGGTTCGCCTGCACATCGAAAAAGCGACGGTCCTGCGCGATACGCACGACGCCGCCCGCACCCTCGCGCGCTCGCTCAAGAGCCACACGCTCAAGACCATTCACGACGTCGATACGATCGCGCTCCTGATCAAGTACGGCTATGAAACCTCGCCGCAGAATTTCGATCTCGCGCGGTATCAGGCGTACGGGCTGATCACCGCCGACACCGCGTTGCAGGTGACGCTCGTCGGCGCGGACGGCCACGTGCTCGATTCGACGCTCCCGTTCTCCGGCGTCGTCGATCTCAGCGACCGCGAGCATTTCCGCGTGCACCAGTCCAATCCGAACGTCGGCCTCTTCGTCAGCCGCCCGGTGATCGGCCGCGTGTCGAAACAGTGGTCCGTGCAGGGAACGCGGCGCATCGACCGGCCGGACGGCAGCTTCGGCGGCGTCGTGGTGATTTCGGAGAACCCCGCCTATCTCACCGACGGCTTCTACAACAGCGCCGCCCTCGGGCAGCACGGCCTGATCACCGTGATCTCGCGGCACGGCTTCACCCTGTCGCGCCGCGCGGGCGAAGCGCCCAGCACCGCGGGAGGGCCGCTGCCCGACAGCTACAACGGCATCCTGCGCTCGCGCGACGGCATCGTCGTGGACCCGGTCGATCACGTCGAGCGGATCGTTGCGAGCCAGACGATCGACCGCTACGGGCTGATGGTGGTCGCGGGCCTCTCCGTCGACGAAGCACTCGACGACTACTACCGGATGCGGCAGGTCTACGTGTCGATGGCGGCGGCGATCTCGGTCATCCTCATCGGCTTCGCGGCATGGATCATGGCGCTCGTGTCGAAACTGCTGCACGGCAAGGAGGAATTGCGGCGGCTCTCGGAGACCGACAGGCTCACGGGCCTCTTCAACCGGCGGCGCATCGAGGACCTGCTGAACCACGCGGTCGCCGCGCCCCGCGCGAGCGGCAACGTGGCCGTGATCTTCGTGGATCTCGACAACTTCAAGCAACTGAACGACACGTGCGGGCACCAGCGCGGCGACGCGGTGCTGACGCTTCTCGCGGGGCGGCTGCGGACGATCGTCGGCGATCGCGGCGCGACGGGGCGTCTCGGCGGCGACGAGTTTCTCGTCGTGCTCGAAGCCGAAGACGCGTGGGACGCCGCCGCCGAGACCGCGGCGGACATCGAGCAGGCGCTCGCCATGCCGATCGACATGCAGGATGAACGGTTCGTGATGCGGGCGAGCCTCGGCATTGCCGTGCTTGCCCCCGGCGACAACGCCGACGATCTCGTGAGGAAGGCGGATCAGGCCATGTACGAAGCCAAGGAGCGCAGCCGCGCGCATCACGCGCAGGCGTCGCGTGCATCGCGCGGTGTCGCTACGGAAGATGCCGGGGCGGCCTGAACGGCTGCTCGAAGCGAAAAGAGCACGCGCAGGGACTGGTCTCGATCCCTGCGCGTGCGGCCTGCTTTTTTTTGTCGATTCCAGCTTCGGCTTACGCCTTGGCGATCTGGATGCCGCCGAAGTTCTGAATCGTCGGGATGTCGATCTTGGTGTTGGTGTCGGTCTGCGTGACCGGCGCCACCACGACGCCCGGGCTGGCGAAGCCGCCGCCGGATGCGAGGTTCAGGTTGGCGGCATTCACATTCAGGCCGCCGCGCACTGCGGACAGTTCTTCGGCCGAGAGTTCTTCGGAATGGTCGATGTCTTTGATCGTGAGCGAGGTCATGGCAAATCTCCTGGGCTTTGCTGCGGTTCGGGTCAATCGCTGCTTGCTGCTCGATGCTGCGGAGAGCACGCGTTCGGCATGCGGCTCCCCGGCGCGTCGACTTACGCCTTGGCGAACTGGAAGCCGCC
>NZ_JFHC01000105.1 GCF_000698595.1 Caballeronia glathei
GCGGCCCGACAGGTCGCCCATCACGTTACCCATGTAGTCTTCCGGCGTTTCGACTTCGACCGCCATCATCGGCTCGAGCACGACCGGGCTCGCGCGGCGCATCGCTTCCTTGAACGCCATCGAACCAGCCATGCGGAACGCGTTTTCGTTCGAGTCGACGTCGTGGTACGAACCGAACGTCAGGTGGACCTTCACGTCGACTACCGGGAAGCCCGCCAGCACGCCGCTCTTCAGCGTTTCCTGAATACCCTTGTCGACCGCGGGGATGTATTCGCGCGGAATCACGCCGCCCTTGATCTCGTCCAGGAACTCGTAGCCCTTGCCTTGCTCGTTCGGCTCGAGCGTGATGACCGCGTGACCGTACTGGCCGCGACCACCCGACTGCTTGACGAACTTGCCGTCGACGTCTTCGGCCTTGCTGCGGATCGTTTCGCGATACGCCACCTGCGGCTTGCCGACGGTCGCTTCCACGCCGAATTCGCGCTTCATCCGGTCGACCAGAATTTCCAGGTGGAGCTCGCCCATGCCCGAAATGATGGTCTGGCCCGATTCTTCATCGGTCTGAACGCGGAACGACGGGTCTTCCTGTGCCAGGCGATTGAGCGCGAGGCCCATCTTTTCCTGGTCGACCTTCGTCTTCGGCTCGACAGCCTGCGAAATCACCGGCTCCGGGAAAATCATGCGCTCGAGGACGATCGGGTTCTGCGGATCGCACAACGTATCGCCCGTGGTCGCTTCCTTCAGGCCGACCGCCGCGGCGATGTCGCCCGCGCACACTTCCTTGATTTCTTCGCGCTGGTTCGCATGCATCTGCAGAATACGGCCGAGGCGCTCCTTCTTGTCCTTGGTCGCGTTCAGCACGGTATCGCCCGACTTCACGACGCCCGAATACACGCGGAAGAAGATCAGCTGCCCGACGAACGGATCGGTCATGATCTTGAATGCGAGCGCGGAGAACTTCTCGTTGTCGGCGGCCCGGCGTTCTGCCTTCTCGCCGTTTTCGAGTTCGCCCGTGACCGGCGGAATATCGACTGGCGACGGCAGGAAGTCCAGAACCGCGTCGAGCATGCGCTGCACGCCCTTGTTCTTGAACGCCGTACCGCACAGCATCGGCTGGATTTCGCACGCGATCGTGCGGTCGCGCAGACCCTTGATGATTTCCTCTTCCGTCAGCTCGCCCGACTCGAGGTACTTGTTCATCAGTTCTTCGGTCGACTCAGCCGCGGCTTCGATCATCTTCTCGCGCCACTCGTTGCAGGTGTCGACGAGGTTTGCCGGGATCTCTTCGTACGAGAACTTCGTGCCTTGCGACGCTTCGTCCCAAATGATCGCCTTCATCTTCAGGAGGTCGACGACGCCCGTGAACGTGTCCTCCGCGCCGATCGGCACGACGACGGGAACCGGGTTCGCCTTCAGACGAAGCTTCAACTGGTCGTAGACCTTGAAGAAGTTCGCGCCAGTGCGGTCCATCTTGTTGATGAACGCGAGACGCGGCACGCCGTACTTGTTCGCCTGGCGCCACACGGTTTCCGACTGCGGCTGCACACCGCCCACGGCGCAATAGACCATGCACGCGCCGTCGAGCACGCGCATCGAGCGCTCGACTTCAATCGTGAAGTCGACGTGTCCCGGCGTGTCGATGATGTTGATGCGGTGCTCCGCACGATCGCCAGCCATGCCTTTCCAGAAGGCCGTCGTAGCTGCCGACGTGATCGTGATGCCGCGCTCCTGCTCCTGCTCCATCCAGTCCATCGTTGCTGCGCCGTCGTGAACCTCACCGATCTTGTGGTTCACGCCCGTATAGAACAGGATGCGCTCTGTCGTCGTCGTCTTGCCGGCGTCGATGTGAGCGCTAATACCGATGTTACGGTAGCGCTCGATAGGTGTCTTACGAGCCACTTTAAATCCTTTGTTGGGTCGACGCGTCGGGCGGTTGCCTGTCGCGTCCTAACACAAACGGGCGAGGCGCTTTTTAAGCGCACCCGCCCGGAGGTTTCCGTTCGACCGAGGTCGGATGCTTAGAAACGGAAATGCGAGAACGCCTTGTTGGCCTCTGCCATCCGGTGAACTTCGTCGCGCTTCTTCATTGCGCCACCGCGGCCTTCAGCCGCTTCCGAAAGCTCACCTGCCAGACGCAGAGCCATCGACTTCTCGCTGCGCTTCTTCGCGGCTTCGCGCAACCAACGCATCGCCAATGCCATACGACGCGACGGACGCACTTCGACCGGAACCTGATAGTTGGCACCACCAACGCGACGGCTCTTCACTTCGACAACCGGCTTCACGTTGTTGAGCGCAACCGTGAACACTTCCAGCGGGTCCTTGCCACCCTTGGTCTGGATCTGTTCAAAAGCGCCGTACACGATACGCTCGGCAACCGACTTCTTGCCGGAGAGCATCAGCACGTTCATGAACTTGGCTACATCTACGTTGCCGAACTTCGGATCCGGCAACACTTCCCGCTTGGGGACTTCGCGACGACGCGGCATGTTTCTTCCTTTAACTTTTCAGTTGGAGCTGATTTCAGCTCCGCGGCCACCAACAAACCCGATCCATCTCACTTGATTAACCAGCTTGGCCGGGTGACCACTTACTCGACAGCACCGGCATTTCCGGCACCACCGCCTTGAACGCCTTTCGGCGACCTGAAACTGCAAACCGGCGAATTACTTGCCAGCCTTGGCACGCTTCGCACCGTACTTCGAGCGAGCCTGCTTGCGGTCCTTGACGCCCTGGGTATCCAGCGAGCCGCGAACCATGTGGTAACGCACACCCGGCAAGTCCTTCACACGACCGCCGCGAATCAGCACGACCGAGTGTTCCTGCAGGTTGTGGCCTTCACCACCGATGTACGAAATGACTTCGAAGCCGTTCGTCAGGCGAACCTTGGCAACTTTACGAAGTGCCGAGTTCGGCTTCTTCGGCGTCGTCGTGTACACGCGAGTGCACACGCCGCGACGCTGCGGGCAGTCCTGCAAAGCCGGCGACTTGCTCTTCACTGTTTCTGAAGCGCGGCCTTTGCGAACCAATTGATTGATGGTTGGCATTGTTTATTCCTGAAAATGATCAAAATCGACGCGCCGGATTTGGGCAAAGCAAAACCAGTACGTTTCGAGTGCATCGAACTTTCCCGCTCCCGACTGCCGCTCGATTGCATTGACGCGCAAAAACCGCGCTCGCAAGCGAGCCAAGAACGAGAACCTAGCATAATAGTCTGGAATTCCTAATCCGGTCAACAGGTTGTGACCGTTCACGCGTGCAACCGGACCCGGATCGCTAGTCGGCGTTCACCACTTCCAGCAGCTCGTCGCCGAAACGATCCAGCTTGCGCGCGCCGATGCCGGGAATGTGGCGCAGATCGTCGATCGAATCGGGATCGTTGCGCGCGATCTCGGCGAGCGTCGCGTCGTGGAAAATCACGTATGCCGGCACGCCGTCGCTCTTGGCGGTCTCCGCGCGCCACAGGCGCAGACGCTCCCAGCGAGCCTTCTCCCGCGGCGACATGCCCGCCGTCGGGTCGGCGCGCTCGCCTGTGCGCCCCGACGACTGGCGCGTGCGGGTCGGCTTGACGTACTTGCGCAGCGTGACGTTCTGCTCGCCCTTGAGCACGGGCTTGCTCGCATCCGTGAGGACGAGCGCGCCGAAACCATCGTGATCGACCGCGAGATAGCCGAATGCCACCAGTTGCCGGAACACGGCGCGCCACTCGGGCTCCGACAGGTTCGCGCCCACCCCGAATGTGGACAGTTTCTCGTGACCGCGCTGCAACACTTTTTCGGAGCGATTGCCGCGCAAGATGTCGATCAGATGGCCCGCGCCGAAGTGAAACCCGCTCGCCTTGAACGCGCGGTACACGCAGGAGAGCGCCATTTGCGCCTCGCGCGTCGCGTCCCAGGAGGCCGGCGGCTCGAGGCAGGTATCGCAGTTGCCGCACGGCTGGCTCGTTTCGCCGAAATAGCCGAGCAGCCGCACGCGCCGGCACGACGCGGCTTCGCAAAGACCAAGCAACGCGTCGAGCTTGCCGCCCTGCACGCGCTTGTGCGTGTCGTCGGCGTCGGACTCGTCGATCATCTTGCGCTGCTGGACGACATCGCCGAGGCCGTACGCCATCCACGCGTTCGCCGGCATGCCGTCGCGGCCCGCCCGCCCCGTTTCCTGGTAGTAGCCTTCGACGCTCTTCGGCAAATCCAGATGCGCGACGAACCGCACGTCGGGCTTGTCGATGCCCATGCCGAAGGCGATCGTCGCGCACATGACGATGCCTTCTTCGCGCTGAAACATTTCCTGATGCTTCTGCCGGACCTCGAACTCCATCCCGGCGTGATACGGCAGCGCGCGCACGCCCTGCCCCTTGAGCCACTCGGCCGTCTCCTCGACCTTGCGCCGCGAGAGGCAATAGACCACGCCCGCGTCGGTCGTTCCGTCCTTGTTCGTATGCTCGGCGCGGATGAAATCGAGCAATTGCGACCGCGCGTTGTCCTTCTCGACAATCCGATAGCGGATATTCGGCCGGTCGAAACTCGATACGAAAATGCGCGCATCGTCCAGTGCGAGACGGTGAACGATTTCATCGCGCGTAATGGCGTCGGCGGTGGCCGTCAGCGCGATGCGCGGCACCGACGGAAAGCGCTCGTGCAGCACCGACAACTGAATGTACTCGGGCCGGAAATCGTGCCCCCATTGCGACACGCAATGCGCCTCGTCGATGGCGAACAGCCCGATCGGCGCGCTGTCGAGCAGGTCGAGAAAGCGCGGCGTCATCAGGCGCTCCGGCGCGACATACAGCAGGTCGATCTCGCCATTGCGCAGCCCGCGTTCGGTCGCGGCAGCTTCGGCGCCCGACAGCGTCGAATTCAGATAGGCGGCGCGAACGCCGACTTCCGTCAGCGCGGCCACCTGATCCTGCATCAGCGCGATCAGCGGCGACACGACGATCCCCGCGCCGAAACCCGCTTCCTTGCGGACCAGCGACGGAATCTGATAACAGAGCGATTTTCCTCCGCCCGTCGGCATGAGAACCAGAGAATCGCCGCCGCCTGCCACGTGCTCGACAATTTCGGCCTGTTGTCCCCTGAACACGGGGTAGCCAAACACTTCGTTGAGAATTTCGAGCGAGCGGGACATTGCGAAGACGTGGAACGCCGTAGGAGGAGTGGCCCGATTTTACCAACGACCACGGCACTTGCCCGAGCGCTAAATGCGGATTCGCCGATCGGACGATGGAAATAAAAAAAGCCGCCCGGTCGGGACCGGGCGGCTTTGAGCGGCCAGCAAGTCGATGCTACCCGGGCCAGCGGCCCGGGCTTACAACTCACTCCGCCGGATGCTGCTGTTCTGCAGGTGCGGCTTCGGGCGTGCCGAAATCGAACGATTCTTCCGCTGCGATCTGGTCGAAGCGTTCGCGATCCGACAACTCCTTGCTCTTGCGCGCCTTGTGGAACGCGAGACCCGTACCGGCCGGAATCAGACGGCCGACGATCACGTTTTCCTTCAGACCGCGCAGATCGTCGCGCTTGCCCATGATCGCGGCTTCGGTCAGCACGCGGGTCGTTTCCTGGAACGATGCCGCCGAGATGAACGAATCGGTCGAGAGCGAAGCCTTCGTGATACCGAGCAGCACGTTCTCGTACGTCGCCGGACGCTTGTCTTCTGCCGCCATGCGGTCGTTCTCGTCGAGCATGTCCGACCGCTCGACTTGTTCGCCCGGGATGAAGCGCGTATCGCCGTTGTCGACGATCTGCACGCGGCGCAGCATCTGACGCACGATCACTTCAATGTGCTTGTCGTTGATCTTCACGCCCTGCAGACGGTACACGTCCTGCACTTCGTCCACGATGTAGCGCGACAGCGCCTCGATACCCTGCAGACGCAGGATGTCGTGCGGATCAGCCGGACCATCGACGATCATTTCGCCCTTGTTGACGACCTGACCATCGTGCACCAGAACCTGCTTTTCCTTCGCGATCAGGAACTCGTGCTGGTTGCCTTCGAGGTCCGTGATCACGAGACGCTGCTTGCCCTTCGTGTCCTTGCCGAACGAGGTCGTACCCGTGACTTCCGCCAGAATGCCGGCGTCCTTCGGCGAGCGCGCTTCGAACAGCTCGGCCACGCGCGGCAGACCACCGGTAATGTCACGCGTCTTCTGCGCTTCAACCGGGATACGTGCCAGCACTTCACCGACCTGCACCTGCTGACCATCCTTCACGGTGATCAGAGCGCCGACCTGGAAGCCGATCTGCACCGAATGCTCGGTGTTCGGGATCTTGACTTCCTCGCCCTGCGCGTCGAGCAGTTTCACCTGCGGACGCACGCTCTTCGACGCCTGCGAACCACGGCGCTTCACGTCGATCACGACCAGGGTCGAAAGACCGGTCACGTCGTCGATCTGCTTCGCGACCGTCACGCCTTCCTCGACGTTTTCGAACTTCACCGTACCGCCCCACTCGGTGATGATCGGACGCGTCAGCGGATCCCACGTGGCCAGTTGCGCACCGGCCTTGATCTGCGCGCCGTCGAGTTGCAGCAGCGTCGCGCCGTACGGGATTTTGTGACGCTCACGCTCGCGACCGAGGTCGTCGGCGATGATCGCCTCGCCCGAGCGCGAAATGACGACCTGCTCGCCCTTCGCGTTCGTGACGTAACGCATCGTCGCCGTGAAGCGCACCGTGCCGTTGCTCTTCGCTTCAACCGACGAAGCCACCGCCGCACGCGATGCAGCGCCGCCGATGTGGAACGTACGCATCGTCAACTGCGTGCCCGGCTCGCCGATCGACTGCGCAGCGATCACGCCGACCGCTTCGCCGACGTTCACACGCGAGCCGCGGCCGAGGTCGCGGCCGTAGCAGGCCGCGCACAGGCCGTAACGCGTTTCGCAGGTGAGCGGCGTGCGCACGCGCACTTCGTCGATGCCGAGGCGTTCGATTTCCTCGACCGCGTCTTCATCGAGCAGGTCGCCCGACGCATACAGCGTTTCCTGCGATTCCGGATTGACGACGTCCGCCACCGCGACGCGGCCGAGAATACGGTCACGCAGCGCTTCGACGACTTCACCGCCTTCAACCAGCGCCTTCATCGCCACGCCGTTGGTCGTGCCGCAATCGTCCTCGACCACGACCAGATCCTGCGTCACGTCGACCAGACGCCGGGTGAGGTAACCCGAGTTCGCCGTCTTCAGTGCCGTATCAGCCAGACCCTTACGTGCACCGTGGGTCGAGATGAAGTACTGCAGCACGTTCAGGCCTTCGCGGAAGTTCGCCGTGATCGGCGTCTCGATGATCGAGCCGTCCGGCTTCGCCATCAGGCCACGCATGCCGGCCAGCTGACGGATCTGCACCGCGGAGCCGCGGGCGCCCGAGTCGGCCATCATGTAGATCGAGTTGAACGACTCCTGCTTCGTCTGATTGCCGTCGCGATCGACCACCGGCTCCGTCGCGAGCTGCTCCATCATCGCCTTGCCGACCGCCTCCGACGTCGCCGACCAGATGTCGACCACGTTGTTGTAACGCTCCTGGGCAGTGACGAGACCCGACATGTATTGACGGTCGTACTCCTTCACCTTCTTCGCTGCGTCGCCGACGATCGTTTCTTTTTGCGGCGGCACGAGCATGTCGTCGACGCAAATCGAAATACCGGCGCGCGTTGCGAGACGGAAGCCCATCTGCATCAGCTGGTCGGCGAAGATCACCGTTTCGCGCAGACCACACTTGCGGAACGCCGTGTTGATCAGGCGCGAAATTTCCTTCTTCTTCAGCGGCTTGTTCAGCACCGAGAACGGCAGGCCCGGCGGCAGGATCTCCGACAGGATCGAGCGGCCGACGGTCGTTGCGTACAGCGTGACCTTCGGCACGAACTTCGGCGCGCCTTCGCTCTGGTCTTCGTTCGCGACCATTTCCGTGATCCGAACGTTCACGCGCGATGCCAGTTCCACTTCCTTGTTCTCGTACGCGCGGATCACTTCCGACACGCCCGTGAACGTCATGCCTTCGCCCTTGCCATTGATCGCTTCACGCGACGCGTAGTAGAGACCGAGCACGATATCCTGCGACGGGACGATCGACGGATCGCCGTTTGCCGGGAACAGGACGTTGTTCGACGCCAGCATCAGCGTGCGCGCTTCCATCTGCGCTTCCAGCGACAGCGGCACGTGAACGGCCATCTGGTCGCCGTCGAAGTCGGCATTGAACGCCGCGCAGACAAGCGGGTGCAACTGAATCGCCTTGCCTTCGATCAGCACCGGCTCGAAAGCCTGAATGCCGAGGCGGTGCAGCGTCGGCGCGCGGTTCAGCATCACCGGATGCTCGCGAATCACTTCTTCGAGAATGTCCCACACCACCGGCGTCTGGTTCTCGACTTCCTTCTTCGCAGCCTTGATGGTCGTTGCGACGCCCATCACTTCCAGCTTGTTGAAGATGAACGGCTTGAACAGCTCGAGCGCCATCAGCTTCGGCAGACCGCACTGGTGCAGCTTCAGCGTCGGGCCGACCACGATCACCGAACGGCCCGAATAGTCAACGCGCTTGCCCAAGAGGTTCTGACGGAAGCGACCGCCCTTGCCCTTGATCATGTCGGCGAGCGACTTCAGCGGACGCTTGTTCGCGCCCGTCATCGCCTTGCCGCGACGGCCGTTGTCGAGCAGCGAATCGACGGCTTCCTGCAGCATCCGCTTTTCGTTGCGGACGATGATTTCAGGCGCCTTCAGTTCGAGCAGACGCTTCAACCGGTTGTTACGGTTGATCACGCGGCGATACAGGTCGTTCAGGTCCGACGTCGCGAAACGGCCGCCGTCGAGCGGCACGAGCGGACGCAGTTCCGGCGGCAGCACCGGCAGCACTTCCAGCACCATCCAGTCCGGCTTGATGCCCGAACGCTGGAAGGCCTCGAGCACTTTCAGGCGCTTCGCGTACTTCTTGATCTTCGCTTCCGAACCCGTGTTCTTGAGTTCGGTGCGCAGCATCTCGACCTGCTCGTCGATATTGATCGCGCGCAGCAGTTCGCGCACGCCTTCCGCGCCCATTTCGGCACGGAATTCGTCACCGTACTCTTCGACCTTGTTGTAGTAATCCTCTTCGGTCATGATCTGCCGCGCTTTCAGCGGCGTCATGCCCGGATCGATCACAACGTATGCCTCGAAATACAGCACGCGTTCGATGTCGCGCAGCGTCATGTCGAGCACCATGCCCAGACGCGACGGCAGCGACTTCAGGAACCAGATGTGCGCAACCGGCGAAGCCAGTTCGATGTGGCCCATCCGTTCGCGACGCACCTTCGCGAGCGTCACTTCGACGCCGCACTTTTCGCAGATCACGCCGCGGTGCTTCAGGCGCTTGTACTTGCCGCACAGGCACTCGTAGTCCTTGATCGGCCCGAAGATCTTCGCGCAGAACAGACCATCCCGCTCCGGCTTGAACGTGCGGTAGTTGATGGTTTCCGGCTTCTTCACTTCGCCGAACGACCACGAGCGGATCTTGTCGGGCGAGGCCAGACCGATCTTGATCGCGTCAAAAACTTCTTCTTGTTGGACTTGCTTGAATAGATCGAGCAGAGCTTTCATTGCCTTCTCTCCGTAGTCCGATTAGTTGCGGTCGAGGTCGATGTCGATACCAAGCGAGCGGATTTCCTTCACGAGCACATTGAAGGATTCCGGCATGCCTGCATCGATCACGTGATCGCCCTTCACCAGGTTCTCATAAACCTTGGTCCGGCCGGTCACGTCATCCGACTTCACCGTCAGCATTTCCTGCAGCACGTACGACGCGCCATACGCTTCGAGCGCCCACACTTCCATTTCACCGAAACGCTGGCCACCGAACTGCGCCTTACCACCCAGCGGCTGCTGCGTGACGAGCGAGTACGGACCGGTCGAGCGAGCATGCATCTTGTCGTCGACCAGGTGGTGTAGCTTCAGGTAGTGCATGTAGCCCACCGTCACCGTCCGTTCGAACGGCTCGCCCGTGCGGCCGTCGCTCAGTTGGACCTGGTTCTTCGACTTCGTCATGCCGAGTTGCTTCGCGATGTCGTCCGGGAATGCCAGATCGAGCGCGCGCTGCATTTCGCCTTCGGTCGCGCCGTCGAACACCGGCGTCGCGAACGGCACGCCTTCACGCAGGTTCTTCGCCAGTTCGACGATTTCGTCGTCGCTGAAACCGTCCAGCTCTTCGGCACGGCCCGACTCGTTGTAGATCTTCGTCAGGAACGCGCGGAGCTCTTCGATCTTCGCCTGCGCCTGCAGCATTTCGCCGATGCGCCAGCCGAGACCCTTCGCGGCCCAGCCCAGATGCACTTCGAGAATCTGACCCACGTTCATCCGCGACGGCACGCCGAGCGGATTGAGCACGACGTCTGCCGGACGGCCGTCGGCCATGTACGGCATGTCTTCGATCGGCACGATCTTCGACACGACACCCTTGTTACCGTGACGGCCAGCCATCTTGTCGCCAGGCTGCAGACGCCGCTTCACAGCGAGATACACCTTGACCATCTTCAGCACGCCCGGCGGCAGTTCGTCGCCTTGCGTGAGCTTCTTGCGCTTCTCTTCGAACGCGAGGTCGAACTGGTGACGCTTCTGCTCGATCGAGTCCTTGATGGCTTCCAGCTGCGCCGCTGCTTCTTCGTCCGCGAGGCGGATATCGAACCAGTGGTAGTGGTCCAGATCTTCCAGGTACGGCAAGTCGATCTTCGTGCCCTTCGCCAGTTTCTTCGGACCGCCGTTCGCAACCTTGCCGTTCAGCATGCGCGCGAGACGCGAGAAGGCGTCGCCTTCCACGATGCGCAACTGGTCGTTCAAATCGAGGCGATAGCGCTTCAGTTCGTCATCGATGATCTGTTGCGCGCGCTTGTCACGCGTGATGCCTTCGCGCGTGAATACCTGCACGTCGATCACCGTGCCGCTCATGCCCGAGGGCACGCGCAGCGACGTGTCCTTCACGTCCGATGCCTTCTCGCCGAAAATCGCGCGCAGCAGCTTTTCTTCCGGCGTCAGTTGGGTTTCGCCCTTCGGCGTGACCTTGCCGACCAGCACGTCGCCCGCTTCGACTTCCGCGCCGATGTACACGATGCCCGACTCGTCGAGACGGCCAAGCTGCACTTCCGCGAGGTTCGAAATGTCGCGCGTGATTTCTTCCGGTCCGAGCTTCGTGTCGCGAGCCACGACATTCAGTTCTTCGATGTGGATCGACGTATAACGGTCATCCGCCACGACCTTTTCCGAGATCAGGATCGAGTCTTCGAAGTTGTAGCCGTTCCACGGCATGAACGCGACCAGCATGTTCTGACCGAGCGCCAATTCGCCCAGGTCCGTCGATGCGCCGTCCGCCAGCACGTCGCCACGCGACACCTTGTCGCCGACCTTCACGATCGGGCGCTGGTTGATGTTCGTGTTCTGGTTCGAACGCGTGTACTTGATCAGGTTGTAGATGTCGACGCCGACATCGCCCGCGACCGCTTCGTCATCGTTCACACGAATCACGATACGGCCCGCATCGACGTAATCGACCACGCCACCACGGAACGCCTGAACCGTCGTGCCCGAGTCGACCGCAACCGTGCGCTCGATACCCGTGCCGACCACGGCCTTTTCAGGACGCAGACACGGCACTGCCTGACGCTGCATGTTCGAGCCCATCAGCGCGCGGTTCGCGTCGTCGTGCTCGAGGAACGGAATCAGCGAGGCAGCGACCGACACGATCTGCGACGGCGCGACGTCCATGTACTGGATGCGATCCGGCGTGACCATCAGCGTTTCGCCCGCTTCACGCGACGAAACCAGTTCGTCGGTCAGCGTGCCGTCTTCGCCCACGGCGGCGTTCGCCTGCGCGATCACGTAGCGGCCTTCTTCGATCGCCGACAGATAGTCGATCTGATCCGTCACCTTGCTGTCCACGACCTTGCGGTACGGCGTTTCGAGGAAGCCGTATTCGTTCAGGTGCGCGTAGAGTGCGAGCGAGTTGATCAGGCCGATGTTCGGACCTTCCGGCGTTTCGATCGGGCAAACGCGGCCATAGTGCGTCGGGTGCACGTCGCGGACTTCGAAGCCAGCGCGCTCACGCGTCAGACCGCCCGGTCCAAGAGCCGACACGCGGCGCTTGTGGGTGATTTCCGACAGCGGGTTGGTCTGGTCCATGAACTGCGACAGCTGCGACGAACCGAAGAACTCGCGAATCGCCGACGAAATCGGCTTCGAGTTGATCAGGTCGTGCGGCATCAGGTTCTCGCTTTCGGCCTGGCCCAGACGCTCCTTCACGGCGCGCTCCACACGCACGAGCCCCGCGCGGAACTGGTTCTCCGCCAGTTCGCCGACGCAACGCACGCGGCGATTGCCCAAGTGGTCGATGTCATCCACTTCGCCCTTGCCGTTGCGCAGTTCGACGAGGATCTTGATCGTTGCGAGGATGTCGTCGTCCTGCAGCGTCATCGGCCCGATGATTTCATCGCGGCCAACGCGGCGGTTGAACTTCATGCGGCCGACCTTCGACAGGTCGTACGCGTCTTCGCTGTAGAACAGACGGTTGAACAGCGCCTCGACCGCTTCTTCGGTCGGCGGCTCGCCCGGACGCATCATGCGGTAGATCGCGATGCGCGCTGCCATCTTGTCGGCGGTTTCGTCGATACGCAGCGTCGACGAGATGTACGGGCCCTGGTCCAGATCGTTCGTATAGAGCGTCTGGATGTCCTTGACCTTCGCTTCGCGCAGCTTCTCGAGGACGGTTTCCGTGATTTCGTCGTTCGCGTTCGCGATCACTTCGCCGGTCTCGCCATCGACGACGTTCTTTGCCAGCACACGGCCAAGCAAATAGTCCTCTGGAACCGAGATGAACTTCGTCTTCGCGTTTTCGAGGTCGCGAATGTGCTTCGCGTTGATCCGCTTGTCCTTCGTCACGATGACGTTGCCTTCGCGATCCTGGATGTCGAAGCGCGCGACTTCACCGCGCAAGCGCTCAGGCACGAATTCCATTTGCGCGCCTTCGCCCATCAGCGCGAAATTGTCGAACACGAAGAAGTTCGCGAGGATTTGTTCCGGTGTCAGGCCGATGGCCTTCAACAGGATCGTGACGGGCATTTTCCGGCGACGGTCGACGCGGAAATACAGCACGTCCTTCGGATCGAATTCGAAGTCGAGCCACGAGCCGCGGTAAGGGATGATCCGCGCCGAAAACAGCAACTTGCCGGAGCTGTGCGTCTTGCCCTTGTCGTGCTCGAAAAACACGCCCGGCGACCGGTGCAACTGCGACACGATCACACGTTCCGTGCCGTTGATGACGAACGAACCGGTCGGCGTCATGAGCGGAATTTCGCCCATGTACACTTCCTGTTCCTTCACTTCCTTGACGACCGGCTTGCTCGGCGACTCCTTGTCGAGCAGCACCAGGCGCACCTTGGCGCGCAAGGCGGAGCAATAGGTCAGGCCGCGCTGCTGGCATTCCTTGATGTTGAATGCCGGCGGAGAAAGCATGTAGCTCACGAATTCGAGTCGCGCAAAGCCGTTGTGCGAAACGATCGGGAAAACCGAAGAAAAAGCGGCCTGCAGACCTTCCGCCTTGCGTTGCGTTGCAGAGGTATCGGCTTGCAGAAACGTGCTGAATGATTCAAGCTGAGTAGCCAGCAAGAACGGAACTTGGTGAACGATGGGGCGCTTCGCGAAACTCTTGCGAATACGCTTCTTCTCGGTGAAGGAATATTGCATACGATCTCCGAATCACGGCGGGCGTTGCCGAGGCGGGATACCTCGATGACACGACCCGGTGTTCACCGACTGAGACCCGTGAGTTCGCCCGGCGAGGGCGAACGAGCCTAGAAGCTTGGTGGTTGGCCGCTACCAACCGCTGGCTGACGGTAGAGGATGCCTGTGTTGCCCGCTACCCGACCAAACTTGCCTTCTGCAGTCGCTTCAGAAGACAAAGAGAATGACCGGAAAAATATTCCGACACGTGATTCTCTTTGGCCTCTATGCGGACGTTCTTACCGGAACCGTTAAGTAAAATTTCTGTCTCCACAAAGCACAAAAAGGCCGGCGGTGGAAAACCGCCAGCCTTCGCAACAGCGAAGCTTGACTTACTTGATTTCAGCTTTCGCGCCTGCTTCTTCCAGCTTCTTCTTCGCTTCTTCAGCAGCAGCCTTCGGTACCGCTTCCTTCACAGGCTTCGGTGCACCGTCGACCAGATCCTTCGCTTCCTTCAGGCCCAGACCCGTCAGTTCACGAACTGCCTTGATGACGGATACCTTGTTGGCGCCGACTTCGGTCAGGTTGACCGTGAATTCCGTCTGCTCTTCAACGGCTGCAGCTGCGCCGCCACCCGCCGGACCAGCGACAGCAACAGCTGCCGCCGACACGCCAAACTTCTCTTCGAACGCCTTGACCAGTTCGTTCAGTTCCAGAACCGACATCGAGCCTACGGCTTCGAGGATGTCTTCTTTTGCGATTGCCATTTGAAATACTCCTAGATTGAATTCGGATCGAGCTAGCGATCTAGCTACTACCTAACTGAGCAACTGGTGCCCAAGTGAATACGTTACGCAGCTTCGCCCTGCTTCTTCTCCGCGAGCGCGGCGAGGCCACGCGCGAAGCCAGCAACAGGCGCTTGCATAACGTAAAGCAGCTTGGAGAGCAGTTCTTCGCGGCTCGGAATGGTGGCCAGCGCTTGCACGCCCGCCTTGTCCATCACATTGCCTTCGTAGGAACCGGCCTTGATGATCAACTTGTCATTGCTTTTGCCGAAGTCGTTGACGACTTTGGCTGCCGCAATCGCATCTTCCGAGATGCCGTAGATCAGAGGACCGGTCATCTGCTCGGCCAGCGGAGCGAACGGCGTACCTTCCACAGCGCGGCGCGCCAAGGTGTTTTTCAACACGCGGAGATACACTTGCTGCTCCCGTGCTTTCGCACGCAGCTTGGTCAGATCGCCAACCGTGATCCCACGATACTCAGCGAGCACCATCGTCTGAGCCTTCGCGACTTGCGCGGCGACTTCAGCGACGACTGCCTGCTTATCTTCTTTGTTCAGTGGCACGGTTAAACCTCCAGATTCGATGCAACGGGTACCAACCCATCGCACCGCGTTCAACAACGGCGTCCGACTGTTAGGAGTATTTCGACCAATTGGTGTCCACCATTCGGTGTACGACAATCGGCTTCAACCACTGCAAAACTGTTTCGGGTTCGCCATCTGCGTTGGCGGTCATTAAGGTGACGCCTACCTGATGCGCACCACCAACGGTCTTTGACAACCGGCCGTAAGACCAACCTCGACCTCACAGCCGCCCAAAGCCCTTAACGCGCGGCATTTGCGCCACGCGCACGATTCTTTACTGTGCAAGCGTGGCTTGATCCACGCGCACCCCAACACCCATGGTGCTCGACAATGCGATCTTGCGCAGGTACACACCCTTGCTCGTTGCCGGCTTCGCCTTTTGAAGGGCCTCCACCAGTGCCGAGAGGTTCTGACGCAGCGACGCCGGTTCGAACGACGCCCGGCCGATTGTTGCGTGGATGATGCCCGCCTTGTCGACACGGAACTGCACTTGACCGGCCTTGGCATTCTTCACGGCCTGGGCGACGTCGGCGGTGACGGTACCCACCTTCGGGTTCGGCATCAGGCCGCGCGGACCAAGGATCTGACCGAGCGTACCAACCACACGCATCGTGTCCGGCGAAGCGATCACGACGTCGAAATTCAGATTGCCAGCCTTGACCTGTTCAGCGAGGTCTTCCATGCCGACAATTTCGGCACCGGCAGCGCGAGCCTGCTCGGCCTTTTCGCCTTGTGCGAACACTGCGACGCGAACCGACTTGCCGGTACCAGCAGGCAGCACGACCGAACCGCGAACCACTTGATCCGACTTTTTCGCATCGATGCCCAGTTGCACCGCCACGTCGATCGACTCATCGAACTTGGCGCTCGCGCACTCCCTCACCAGCACAAGGGCGTCGTCAATCGGATACAACTTCTGACGGTCCACTTTGCTCGCGAACGCTTGAAGACGCTTAGAAAGCTTAGCCATTTACACGCCCTCCACGGTGATGCCCATCGAACTTGCGCTGCCGGCGATCGTACGAACTGCCGCGTCAAGATCAGCTGCGGTGAGGTCAGGCATCTTGGCCTTTGCGATTTCTTCCGCTTGCGCGCGGGTGATGCTGCCAACCTTATCGGTGTGCGGCTTGGCCGAACCCTTGTCGATCTTGGCCGCCTTCTTGATCAGCACCGTGGCCGGCGGCGTCTTCATGATGAACGTGAAGCTCTTGTCCGCGAATGCCGTAATAACCACCGGCACCGGCAGACCCGGCTCCATCGCTTGAGTCTGCGCGTTGAACGCCTTGCAGAACTCCATGATGTTCAGGCCGCGCTGGCCCAGCGCCGGACCGACCGGCGGCGACGGATTGGCTTTACCTGCAGGAATCTGCAGTTTGATAAAGCCGATGATTTTCTTTGCCATGTTGAAAACCTCTGCAGAACGCGTTAGCGTTCGGTGAGTGATAACGCGCTTTCGACCAGGGTCTACTTGCGCTCCTCAACGGCCTTGACGCGGGCCGTAAGCGCGAATCGCGCGACGGCGAACAGCGCCGCGCGCGAGAATCTAGCCTTACAACTTTTCGACCTGGCCGAACTCAAGTTCGACCGGTGTTGAGCGTCCAAAAATGGTGACAGAAACACGCACTCTTGACTTTTCGTAGTTGACTTCTTCGACGTTACCGTTGAAGTCAGTGAACGGACCATCCTTTACGCGGACCATCTCGCCCACTTCGAAGAGCGTCTTCGGACGGGGCTTTTCGACCCCTTCCTGCATCTGCGACATGATCTTCTCGACTTCCCTTGGAGAAATCGGGCTTGGTCGATTGCGCGCCCCGCCGACGAACCCCGTGACCTTGGCAGTATTTTTCACCAAATGCCACGTTTCATCGGTCATTTCCATCTCGACCAGAACGTATCCCGGGAAAAATCGACGTTCCGTCACAGATTTATGGCCGCCTTTTACCTCGACAACCTCTTCAGTCGGGACGAGAATTTGACCGAACTGATCTTGCATGCCTGCGCGCTCGATGCGCTCCTGAAGCGCGCGTTGCACGCTCTTCTCCATACCGGAGTACGCGTGCACTACGTACCAACGCTTTCCGCTCGGGGATGCCGGAGTATCGCTCATATCATTTCCAACCCAGAATCACCGAGAAAATCACCCATTCTATCGACTTATCGCTAAGCCAGAGAAAAATGGCCATGATCAGCACAAACGCAAAAACGACAAGAGTGGTTTGTGTCGCTTCCTTTCGGGTCGGCCAGACTACCTTGCGGACTTCCTTGTACGAATCCTTGGCGAAAGCGATGAAGCCTTTTCCTGGCGCGGAGAGCAGACCAACCGCAACCCCAGCGATCACACCGACAGCAAGCGCGGCGCCGCGAACGTACCACTCCTGGCTACTCAGCCAGAAGAAACCTACGAACCCGGCCAATACCAACAATACGCTCACGGTCAACATCAACTTGTCGCCGGATGTATTTACAGTTTCGACGGAAGGATTCGCCATAACACCTTAAACAGCGCCACTTGGCGCGAAGAATGTGGCAGGGGCAGAGGGAATCGAACCCCCAACCTTCGGTTTTGGAGACCGACGCTCTGCCAGTTGAGCTATACCCCTAAACCATTTTGGGGTCGACGGTACCGCCGACCCCGAAACCACCGATTACCGAGAGAATCTCTGGCTTTTACTCGATAATCTTCGCAACGACA
>NZ_JFHC01000106.1 GCF_000698595.1 Caballeronia glathei
TGTCGTTGCGAAGATTATCGAGTAAAATCTCCGTCTTGCCTGTAGTTGCCGTAACGAAGTAATGTGCCCCGGGGCCGGGCGTCCTCCCTCAGCGGACGCCCGGCCTCACGCTCTTTTGCCAAATCGGCGGTGCAATACCGCCTCGCTCTTTTTCAAGGAATCGTCATGCAGAACCAGAAAATCCGCATTCGCCTCAAGGCATTCGACTATCGTCTGATCGATCAATCGGCAGCCGAAATCGTCGATACCGCGAAGCGGACTGGCGCTATCGTTCGTGGTCCGGTGCCGCTGCCGACCCGTATTCAACGTTTTGACATCCTGCGTTCGCCGCACGTCAACAAGACGTCGCGCGATCAGCTCGAAATTCGTACGCACCAACGCCTGATGGACATCGTCGATCCGACGGACAAGACCGTGGACGCGCTGATGAAGCTCGACCTGCCGGCTGGCGTGGACGTCGAAATCAAGCTGCAGTAAGGCAGCGAGCGCCGCCAGGAACGTCTGGTGGCGCTAAGTCTTTGATTGCTTGCGGAAAACGAAAGGCCTTGCTATACTTCAAGGCTTTTCGCGCATTTGCGTAAAAAAGCCGGCTCGATCTACGCGAAAGACGCCGGCATTTTGTAAATCAGCCCCGACCAATCGCAGTCGGGAATGGAGAAAACGATGAGCCTTGGACTCGTAGGTCGCAAGGTTGGTATGACCCGTATCTTTACGCCTGAAGGGGATTCGATTCCCGTCACCGTACTGGACGTGTCGGACAACCGCGTGACGCAGATCAAGACCGTTGAAACGGATGGTTATACCGCCGTTCAGGTTGCATTCGGTACTCGCCGCGCATCGCGCGTGACGAAGCCGCTGGCAGGTCACCTTGCCAAAGCCGGTGTTCAAGCCGGTGAAGTCCTCAAAGAATTCCAAATCGATGCTGCCAAGGCTGCCGAGCTGTCGAACGGCGCCGTGATCGGTACGGATCTTTTCGAAGTCGGGCAGAAAGTCGATGTGCAGGGCGTGTCGATCGGTAAGGGCTACGCCGGTACCATCAAGCGCTACAACTTCGCATCGGGCCGCGCATCGCACGGTAACTCGCGTTCGCACAACGTCCCGGGTTCGATCGGTATGGCGCAGGATCCGGGTCGTGTTTTCCCGGGTAAGCGCATGACGGGTCACCTCGGCGACGAAGCCGTCACGGTTCAGAACCTCGTCATCGCTCGTATCGACGCCGACCGCAACCTGCTGTTGGTTCGCGGTGCCGTGCCTGGTGCCAAGGGTGGAAAGGTTTTTGTGACGCCTGCTGTCAAGGCGCGTGCTGTGAAAGGAGCGAAATAATGGAACTTAAGCTCCTGAATGCCAATGGTCAGGAAGGCGCAGGCGTGAGCGCGTCGGACGTCGTGTTCGGTCGCGATTACAACGAAGCCCTGATCCATCAGGTCGTCGTGGCTTATCAGGCCAACGCGCGCAGCGGTAACCGTGCGCAGAAAGACCGTGAGCAAGTCAAGCACACGACCAAGAAGCCGTGGCGTCAAAAGGGTACGGGCCGCGCTCGTGCCGGTATGTCGTCGAGCCCGTTGTGGCGCGGCGGTGGCCGTATCTTCCCGAATTCGCCGGAAGAAAACTTTTCGCACAAGGTCAACAAGAAGATGCATCGCGCAGGTCTCTGCTCGATCTTCTCGCAGCTGGCCCGTGAAGGCCGTATTTCGGTGGTCGACGAGCTGACGCTCGAAGCGCCGAAGACCAAGCTGTTGGCCGACAAATTCAAGGCAATGGGTCTCGACTCCGTGTTGGTCATCACCGATACGGTCGACGAAAACCTGTACCTCGCGTCGCGCAACCTCGCCCATGTGGCAGTTGTCGAGCCGCGTTACGCCGACCCGCTCTCGTTGATCTACTTCAAGAAGATCCTGATTACGAAGGCTGCGGTCGCCCAGATCGAGGAGTTGCTGTCATGAGCGAGATTCGCAAAAACGATCATCGTTTGATGCAGGTCCTGCTCGCGCCGGTGGTCTCCGAGAAGGCGACGCTGGTGGCCGACAAGAACGAGCAAGTCGTGTTCGAAGTCGCGCCCGATGCCACGAAGCAGGAAGTGAAGGCTGCTGTCGAGCTGCTGTTCAAGGTGGAAGTCAATTCCGTCAATGTGCTGGTCACGAAGGGCAAAGCCAAGCGCTTTGGCCGCTTCATGGGCAAGCGCAAGGACGTGAAGAAGGCGTATGTCTGCTTGAAGCCCGGCCAGGAAATCAACTTTGAAACGGAGGCCAAGTAATCATGGCAATCGTAAAAGTTAAGCCGACTTCGCCGGGACGCCGCGCGATGGTCAAGGTGGTGAACAAGGACCTGTACAAGGGCAAGCCGCACGCAGCGCTGCTCGACTCGCAGTCCGTCACCGCCGGCCGTAACAACAACGGCCGCATCACGACCCGTCATAAGGGTGGTGGTCACAAGCAGCATTACCGTCTCGTCGATTTTCGTCGCAACAAGGACGGAATTCCGGCGAAGGTCGAGCGTCTCGAGTACGACCCGAACCGTAGCGCGAACATCGCGCTGGTTCTGTACGCAGACGGCGAACGCAAGTACATCATCGCTCCGAAGGGTGTGACGGTTGGTCAGCAACTGATGTCCGGTTCGGAAGCTCCGATCCGCGCAGGCAATACGTTGCCGATCCGTAACATTCCGGTCGGTACGACGATTCACTGCGTCGAAATGCTGCCGGGCAAGGGCGCGCAGATCGCGCGTTCGGCTGGTACGTCGGCGATGCTGCTGGCTCGCGAAGGCACCTACGCGCAGGTTCGTCTGCGTTCGGGCGAAATCCGCCGCGTGCACATCGAGTGCCGCGCGACGATCGGTGAAGTGGGCAACGAAGAACACAGCCTCCGCCAAATCGGCAAGGCAGGCGCGAATCGTTGGCGCGGTATCCGCCCGACGGTGCGCGGCGTTGCAATGAACCCGGTCGATCACCCGCACGGTGGTGGTGAAGGTAAGACGGCAGCAGGTCGCGATCCGGTCAGCCCGTGGGGCACGCCGACGAAGGGTTATCGCACCCGCAGCAACAAGCGCACGACGACGATGATCGTCCAGCGCCGTCACAAGCGCTAAGGAGTAGGCAATGGCACGTTCTATTAAAAAAGGTCCGTTCTGCGACGCCCATTTGCTGAAGAAAGTTGAGGCGGCAGCAGCTTCGCGTGACAAGAAGCCGATCAAAACCTGGTCGCGTCGTTCGACGATTCTGCCCGACTTCATCGGTCTGACGATTGCCGTGCACAACGGCCGTCAACACGTTCCGGTGTATGTGTCGGAAAACATGGTCGGCCACAAACTTGGCGAGTTCGCACTGACCCGTACGTTCAAGGGTCATGCAGCCGACAAGAAGGCCAAGAAATAAGGGGCTATCAAGATGGAAGTGAAAGCAATTCATCGCGGTGCCCGCATCTCGGCGCAGAAAACGCGCCTTGTGGCTGACCAGATCCGTGGTTTGCCGGTCGACAAGGCGCTGAACGTTCTGACGTTCTCGCCGAAGAAGGCGGCGGGTATCGTCAAGAAGGTCGTGTTGTCTGCGATCGCGAATGCGGAGCACAACGAAGGCGCCGATATCGATGAGCTCAAGATCACGAGCATTTACATCGACAAGGCAGCTTCGCTGAAGCGTTTTACTGCGCGCGCCAAGGGCCGCGGTAACCGCATCGAGAAGCAATCCTGTCACATCACTGTGACGGTCGGGAATTAAGGAGCCATACGATGGGACAGAAAATTCATCCGACTGGCTTCCGTTTGGCCGTCAGCCGTAATTGGGCGTCGCGTTGGTACGCCAACAACAACAATTTCGCGACGATGCTGCAGGAAGACATCGGTGTTCGTGAATACCTGAAGAAGAAGCTGAAGAACGCTTCGGTCGGTCGGGTCGTCATCGAGCGTCCGGCGAAGAACGCGCGCATCACGATTTACAGCTCGCGTCCGGGCGTTGTCATCGGCAAGAAGGGCGAAGACATCGAACTGTTGAAGTCGGAACTGCAGAAGCGCATGGGCGTTCCGGTCCACGTCAACATCGAGGAAATCCGCAAGCCGGAAACCGACGCGCAACTCATCGCCGATTCGATTACGCAACAGCTCGAGCGCCGGATCATGTTCCGTCGCGCGATGAAGCGTGCGATGCAGAACGCAATGCGTCTGGGTGCTCAGGGCATCAAGATCATGAGCGCTGGTCGCCTGAACGGTATCGAAATTGCCCGTACGGAATGGTATCGCGAAGGTCGCGTGCCCCTTCATACGCTGCGCGCCGACATTGATTACGCAACGTCGGAAGCGAAAACCACGTACGGCATCATCGGCGTGAAGGTGTGGGTCTACAAGGGCGACACGCTGGGCCGCAATGATGCACCGGTGGTGGAAGAAGTGGCCGAAGACAAGCGTCCGCGCCGCAACGCACGTCCGGGTGGCGATCGTCGTCCGCGTCGTGATGGTGAAGGTGGTGGCCCGGCAGGTGCACGCCGCGGCGCTCCTCGTCGTGCTGGCGGCGCCGGCGGCGACGGGAAGACTGGAGAATAACGATGCTGCAACCGAAACGCAGAAAGTATCGCAAAGAGCAAAAGGGTCGTAACACCGGCAAGGCGACGCGCGGCAACGCAGTGTCGTTCGGTGAGTATGGTCTGAAGGCGATCGGTCGCGGCCGTCTGACCGCGCGCCAGATTGAAGCCGCACGTCGTGCAATGACGCGTCACATCAAGCGCGGCGGCCGCATCTGGATCCGCATTTTCCCGGACAAGCCGATCTCGCAAAAGCCGGCTGAAGTACGGATGGGTAACGGTAAGGGTAACCCGGAGTACTACGTCGCAGAGATTCAACCGGGCAAGATGCTGTACGAAATGGACGGTGTTACCGAAGAACTGGCACGTGAAGCGTTCCGTCTGGCTGCAGCGAAGCTGCCGCTCAAGACGTACTTCGTTTCGCGCCAGCTCGGCGCCTAAGGAGTGAATGATGAAGGCTTCTGAACTTCACCAGAAAGACCAGGCCGCGCTCAACAAAGAGCTGACGGACCTGCTGAAGGCGCAATTCGGCCTGCGCATGCAACTCGCGACCCAGCAGCTCACGAACACGAGCCAGCTGAAGAAGGTTCGTCGCGACATCGCACGTGTGCGGACCGTCCTGACTGAGAAGGCGAACCAGAAATGAACGATAGCGTAAAAACCTCGCTCAAGCGGACGCTGGTCGGCAAGGTCGTCAGCAACAAGATGGACAAGACTGTCACCGTGCTGGTCGAGCACCGTGTTAAGCATCCGATCTACGGCAAGTACGTCGTGCGTTCGAAGAAGTACCACGCGCATGACGACGCGAACACGTACAACGAAGGCGATCTCGTCGAAATCCAGGAAACCCGTCCGATTTCGAAGACGAAAGCCTGGGTTGTGTCGAAGTTGCTCGAAGCGGCTCGCGTGATCTAAGCGACACATGCGGTAAATGTAGTATCGCAGTAACTTTCGCTTGCAAGGCCGGGATTATGAGTTATAATCTCGGTCTTCCCTCTTTGTGGGAGCCCCGTCGCGGGCGAAGTTGGTGGGGGAAGCCGGTCCGGGCGCCATGCCTGTATCGACAGATTCACCGGATTGCGATGGCGGGTTTCGTCTGCCCTCGCTGCCTGTTCCAACCCAAGCAGCCGATTGGCTGACGGGACCAAGACTGACCGGGTGCGCCATGGTGGTGCAGTCGGATTAAGTTGGGAAAGATAAACCATGATCCAGACCGAAACTCGGCTTGAAGTGGCCGACAACACGGGTGCGCGTGAAGTCATGTGCATCAAGGTGCTCGGCGGCTCGAAGCGTCGTTACGCTAGCATTGGCGACATCATCAAGGTGACCGTCAAGGAAGCAACGCCGCGCGGACGCGTGAAGAAGGGCGAAATCTACAACGCTGTGGTCGTTCGTACGGCCAAGGGCGTGCGCCGCCAGGACGGCTCGCTGATCAAGTTCGACGGCAATGCCGCCGTTCTTTTGAACGCGAAGCTCGAACCTATCGGTACGCGTATTTTCGGGCCGGTCACGCGTGAACTGCGTAGCGAACGATTCATGAAGATCGTTTCGCTCGCGCCGGAAGTGCTGTAAGGGAGTCGCGATGAACAAGATTCGCAAGGGTGACGAAGTCATCGTCATCACCGGCAAGGACAAAGGCAAGCGTGGTGTCGTGCTGGCCGTTGGGGAAGAGCGTGTGACCGTCGAGGGCATCAATCTCGTCAAGAAGCACGTGAAGCCGAACCCGATGAAGGGTACGACGGGCGGTGTGGAAGCCAAAACGATGCCGCTGCATATTTCGAACGTCGCACTGGTCGACGCGAATGGCAAGGCGTCGCGAGTGGGCATCAAGGTCGAAGGCGACAAGAAGGTTCGCTTCTTGAAGTCGACGGGCGCCACGCTCAACGCCTGACGCGGAGTTAAAAAATGGCTCGTCTGCAAGAATTTTATAAAGAGAAGGTTGTACCCGGCCTCGTCGAGAAGTTCGGTTACAAGTCCATCATGGAAGTGCCGCGCATCACCAAGATCACCCTGAACATGGGTCTTGGCGAGGCCGTCGCCGACAAGAAGATCATCGAAAACGCCGTTGGCGACCTGACGAAGATTGCTGGCCAGAAGCCGGTGATCACGAAGGCGCGCAAGGCAATCGCTGGCTTCAAGATTCGACAGGGTTACCCGATCGGCGCGATGGTTACGCTGCGCGGTCAGGCCATGTACGAATTTCTGGACCGTTTCGTGACGGTTGCGCTGCCGCGTGTGCGCGACTTCCGTGGCGTGTCGGGCCGCGCATTCGATGGCCGTGGCAACTACAACATCGGTGTGAAAGAGCAGATCATTTTCCCCGAAATCGACTACGACAAGATCGACGCGCTGCGTGGGCTGAACATCAGCATCACGACGACCGCGAAGACCGACGACGAAGCAAAGGCGCTGCTCGCCAGCTTCAAGTTCCCGTTCAGAAACTGAGGTTACCGTGGCTAAACTGGCACTGATCGAACGTGAAAAGAAGCGTGCACGCCTCGCAGCCAAGTACGCTCCCAAGCGTGCTGAACTGAAGGCCGTCATCGACGACGCGAGCAAGTCGGATGAAGAGCGTTACCTCGCTCGCCTGGCTCTGCAGCAACTGCCGCGTAACTCGAACCCCACTCGCAAGCGTAACCGCTGCGCGATCACGGGTCGTCCGCGTGGCACGTTCCGCAAATTCGGACTGGCGCGCAGCAAGATTCGTGAAATCGCGTTCCGCGGCGAAATCCCTGGCCTGACCAAGGCGAGCTGGTAATAGGAGAAACATAAATGAGCATGAGTGATCCTATCGCCGATATGCTGACTCGCATCCGCAATGCGCAGATGGTCGAGAAGGTTTCGGTGACTATGCCCTCGTCAAAAGTCAAGGTTGCGATTGCGCAGGTTTTGAAGGACGAAGGTTATATCGACGATTTCGCAGTGAAGTCCGAAGGTGCGAAGTCGGAATTGAATATCGCGTTGAAGTACTACGCTGGCCGTCCGGTTATCGAGCGCCTCGAGCGCGTTTCGAAGCCCGGGCTGCGCGTGTACCGCGGTCGCAACGACATCCCGGTCGTGATGAACGGTCTGGGCGTTGCCATCGTGTCGACGCCGAAGGGTGTGATGACCGATCGCAAGGCGCGCCAGACGGGCGTCGGCGGCGAAGTCATCTGCTACGTCGCTTAACCGAAAAGGAGAAGAAACATGTCTCGAGTAGGTAAGAGCCCGATCGCGCTGCCGCAAGGCGCCGAAGTGGCCCTGAGCGGCGAAGTCATCACCGTGAAGGGTCCGCTGGGCACCATTTCCCGCGCGGCCAATCCGCTGGTGAAGGTTGCGAACGAAAACGGCACGCTGAACTTCACGCCGACCGACGAAAGTCGTGAAGCGAACGCGATGTCCGGCACGATGCGCGCGCTGGTGGCGAACATGGTGAGTGGCGTTACGAAGGGTTTCGAGCGCAAGCTGACGCTGGTTGGCGTTGGTTATCGTGCACAGGCGCAGGGCGACAAGCTGAACCTGTCGCTGGGTTTCTCGCACCCCGTGGTGCACCAGATGCCGGAAGGCGTCAAGGCTGAAACCCCGACGCAAACCGAAATCGTGATCAAGGGGATCGACAAGCAGCAAGTTGGCCAAGTGGCTGCGGAAGTGCGCGGTTACCGTCCGCCGGAGCCCTACAAGGGCAAGGGCGTGCGCTATGCCAACGAGGTTGTGATCCTCAAAGAAACGAAGAAGAAGTAAGGGTGCGCAATCATGGATAAGACTCAATCTCGCCTGCGCCGCGCTCGTCAGACGCGCATCAAGATCGCTGAACTGCAGGTCGCGCGTCTCGCCGTGCATCGCACGAACACGCATATCTATGCGCAAGTGTTCTCGCCGTGCGGCACCAAGGTGCTGGCAAGCGCGTCGACGCTCGAAGCGGAAGTTCGCGCTGAACTGGCCGACAAATCGGGCAAGGGCGGCAACATTAATGCTGCGACCTTGATCGGCAAGCGTATTGCTGAAAAGGCCAAGGCTGCCGGCGTCGAATCCGTCGCCTTTGACCGCTCGGGTTTCCGCTACCACGGCCGCGTGAAAGCGCTGGCTGATGCGGCGCGCGAAGCCGGGCTCAAGTTCTAAGGGAAGAATTCGTCATGGCAAAGATGCAAGCGAAAGTTCAGGCTGACGAACGCGACGACGGCCTGCGCGAAAAGATGATTTCGGTCAACCGCGTGACCAAGGTTGTGAAGGGCGGCCGGATTCTCGGTTTCGCCGCTCTGACCGTGGTTGGTGACGGCGATGGCCGCATCGGCATGGGCAAGGGCAAGGCGAAGGAAGTTCCGGTTGCCGTTCAGAAGGCGATGGAGCAGGCCCGCCGCAACATGTTCAAGGTGCCGCTCAAGAACGGTACGTTGCAACACGAAGTGCACGGCAAGCATGGCGCATCCGCAGTCCTCCTCGCTCCGGCGAAGGACGGTACGGGCGTGATCGCGGGCGGCCCGATGCGCGCAGTGTTCGACGTGATGGGCGTGCAAAACGTGGTGGCGAAGAGCCACGGCTCGACGAACCCGTACAACCTCGTTCGTGCAACGCTCGACGGTCTGCGCAAGCAGTCGACGCCGGGTGACATCGCGGCGAAGCGCGGCAAGTCCGTCGAAGATATTTTGGGCTAAGCCTCGAGGTCACCATGTCTGATAAAACTGTCAAGGTTCAGCTCGTCAAGAGCCTGATTGGGACCCGCGAATCGCATCGTGCAACGGTGCGTGGCCTGGGCCTGCGCCGACTCAACTCGGTCAGCGAACTGCAGGATACGCCGGCAGTTCGCGGGATGATCAACAAGGTCTCGTACCTTGTCAAAGTCATCAACTGAGCGGCTGACTAGGGATTCAAGGAGTTGAATATGGATTTGAATAACCTGAAGCCGGCAGAAGGCGCGAAGCATGCAAAGCGTCGCGTCGGTCGCGGTATCGGCTCCGGCCTCGGCAAGACTGCGGGTCGCGGTCACAAGGGACAAAAGTCGCGTTCGGGCGGTTTCCACAAGGTCGGCTTCGAAGGCGGTCAGATGCCTTTGCAGCGTCGTCTGCCGAAGCGTGGCTTTACCTCGCTGACGAAGGAATTCGTCGGTGAAGTGCGCCTGTCGGATCTGGAAAAGCTGCCGGTCGACGAAATCGATTTGCTGGCACTGAAGCAGGCTGGTCTGGTCGGCGAGCTCATCAAGAGCGCGAAGATCATCAAGACCGGTGAGCTGACGCGCAAGATCACGGTGAAGGGCCTCGGTGCTACCAAGGGCGCCCGTGCTGCAATCGAAGCCGCTGGCGGCTCGTTCGCCGAGTAACGCGCGTTATTGCGGTTACTAGCACTAGCATCGGAGAAGGTTCTTGGCTAACAGCCCGAGTCTCGCAAAACCCGGTCGAAGCGCGGCGAAGTTTGGCGATCTGCGTCGGCGGGCAGTCTTTCTGCTGCTGGCGCTGATTGTCTACCGTATCGGTGCGCACATTCCGGTGCCGGGTATCGACCCGGACCAACTGGCAAAGCTGTTCCAGAGCCAGTCTGGCGGCATCCTTGGCATGTTCAACATGTTCTCGGGTGGCGCGCTTTCGCGGTTTACGATTTTTGCGCTGGGCATCATGCCCTACATTTCGGCGTCGATCATCATGCAGTTGATGTCGATCGTGTCGCCGCAAATGGAGGCGCTGAAGAAAGAGGGACAGGCGGGGCAGCGCAAGATCACGCAGTACACGCGGATCTTCACGGTGGTACTCGCCACGTTCCAGGCGTTTGGTATCGCGGTTGCGCTGGAGAATCAGCCGGGCCTGGTACTCGACCCTGGCATGGTCTTTCGCCTGACGACGGTTGTCACGCTGGTGACCGGCACAATGTTCCTGATGTGGCTGGGTGAGCAGATCACGGAGCGCGGTCTCGGTAACGGCATTTCGATCATCATCTTCGGCGGGATTGCAGCGGGATTTCCGAATGCGATCGGTGGCCTGTTCGAACTGGTTCGCACCGGCTCGATGAGCATCATTTCGGCCATCATCATTGTGGTTCTGATTGCGGCGGTCACGTATCTGGTTGTGTTCATCGAACGCGGTCAGCGCAAGATCCTCGTTAATTACGCCAAGCGCCAGGTCGGTAACAAGATTTACGGTGGCCAGTCTTCGCATTTGCCGCTGAAGCTCAACATGTCGGGTGTGATTCCGCCGATCTTTGCGTCGTCGATCATCCTCTTCCCGGCAACCATCCTGAACTGGTTCAGTTCCGGAACGCGGACCGGCTGGTTCGCAAACACGCTGCACAACGTAGCCGAGGCGCTTAAGCCGGGCCAGCCTGTGTACGTGTTGCTGTACGCGTTGGCGATCGTTTTCTTCTGCTTCTTTTACACCGCGCTGGTGTTCAACAGCCGGGAAACGGCCGACAACCTGAAGAAGAGCGGTGCATTCGTTCCTGGAATCCGCCCAGGCGACCAGACCGCACGGTATATCGACCGCATCCTCACGCGTCTTACGCTGGCCGGTGCGATCTACATCGTGTTCGTATGCTTGCTGCCTGAGTTTTTGGTGCTGCGCTGGAACGTGCCGTTTTATTTTGGTGGAACGTCGCTGCTGATCATTGTCGTCGTCACGATGGACTTCATGGCGCAGGTGCAGTCGTACGTTATGTCGCAACAGTATGAGTCGCTGCTTAAGAAGGCCAACTTCAAGGGCGGCAACGTCCCGATGCGCTGATTAAGGATTATGGCCAAAGACGATGTAATCCAGATGCAGGGTGAGGTGATTGAAAACCTTCCCAATGCTACTTTCCGGGTGAAATTGGAAAATGGCCATGTGGTTCTGGGGCATATTTCCGGGAAGATGAGGATGCACTACATCCGCATTCTTCCGGGCGACAAGGTTACGGTTGAGTTGACGCCTTACGATCTGTCTCGTGCACGGATCGTGTTCCGGGCGAAGTGATTTGAAAAAAGGGTAATATCATGAAAGTGATGGCATCGGTTAAGCGCATTTGCCGCAATTGCAAGATCATCAAGCGCAAGGGCGTTGTGCGCGTGATTTGCAGCTCTGATCCGCGCCACAAACAGCGTCAAGGCTGAACGCCGCGCTTTTGCTCGCGCTTTTCGTTTGAGGAAAAACAATGGCTCGTATCGCAGGGGTTAACATCCCGAACCACCAGCATACCGAAATCGGCCTGACGGCTATCTTCGGTGTCGGCCGCACGCGCGCTCGCAGCATCTGCGTCGCATCTGGTGTGGAATTTTCGAAGAAGGTCAAGGACCTCACCGACGCAGACCTCGAAAAGCTGCGTGACGAGGTGGGCAAGTTCATCGTCGAAGGCGACCTGCGTCGTGAAGTGACGATGAATATCAAGCGCCTGATGGATCTGGGCTGCTACCGTGGCGTGCGCCATCGCAAGGGTTTGCCCATGCGCGGCCAGCGTACGCGCACGAATGCCCGTACGCGTAAGGGTCCGCGTCGTGCAGCGCAATCGCTGAAGAAGTAAGCGAGACTGACAGTTACAGGAAAACGTAATGGCTAAGGCTTCGAACAACACCGCGGCGCAACGCGTTCGCAAGAAGGTCAAGAAGAACGTCGCCGAGGGCGTGGTTCACGTTCACGCGTCGTTCAACAACACCATCATCACGATCACCGATCGTCAGGGCAACGCACTCGCCTGGGCGACGTCGGGTGGCCAGGGCTTCAAGGGCTCGCGTAAGTCGACGCCGTTTGCAGCTCAGGTCGCAGCCGAATCGGCTGGCCGCGTGGCGATGGAGTACGGCGTGAAGAACCTTGAAGTGCGGATCAAGGGCCCTGGCCCTGGCCGCGAATCGGCGGTGCGCGCGCTGCATGGTCTTGGCATCAAGATCACCGCGATCTCCGACGTGACGCCTGTCCCGCACAACGGCTGCCGTCCGCCGAAGCGTCGTCGTATCTAAGGCGCCGCTGCCGCAAACGTCCTGCTGGTGCTAGCGCGCCGGCGGGTTGCTTGCGTTATGAATTTGACTAAGCCCACCGTTCGACCCAAAGGGTTCGGACTAGCGCGGACGGAAGTTCGCGTGATCAATTTTTAAGGATGCAAAGTGGCACGCTATACCGGTCCTAAAGCCAAGCTGTCCCGCCGTGAAGGCACTGACCTCTTCCTGAAGAGCGCGCGTCGTTCGCTCGCTGACAAGTGCAAGCTCGATAGCAAGCCTGGTCAGCATGGCCGCACGTCGGGTGCTCGTACGTCCGACTACGGTACGCAGTTGCGCGAAAAGCAGAAAGTCAAGCGCATCTACGGCGTGCTCGAGCGCCAGTTCCGCCGCTACTTCGCCGAAGCCGATCGTCGCAAGGGACCGACGGGTGAAAACCTGCTCCAGTTGCTCGAATCGCGTCTCGACAACGTCGTGTATCGCATGGGCTTCGGCTCGACGCGCGCAGAAGCGCGTCAGCTCGTGAGCCACAAGTCGATCACGGTTAACGGCCAGGTTGCGAACATTCCGTCGCTGCAAGTGAAGGCAGGCGATGTGGTCGCTGTTCGCGAGCAGTCGCGCAAGCAGGCTCGTATCGTCGAGGCGCTTTCGCTGGCCGAGCAAGGCGGAATGCCGAGCTGGGTTGCGGTCGATGCCAAGAAGTTCGAAGGCACGTTCAAGGCAATGCCGGAACGCAGCGATATCGCTGGCGACATCAACGAAAGCCTGATCGTCGAATTGTATTCGCGGTAATCGGATTAGCGGCCGGGGGACCCTGATTGCCGAAGGCAAGGGGTGGCCTCGGCTGTTTATTTTCAGGTTGTTACCGGTCAGCCTTATCGGTGTAACGAGCCGAGGGTATTGAAAAGGAAAACCTATGCAAACCAGTTTGTTGAAGCCCAAGATTATCGCAGTTGAATCGCTTGGCGAAAGCCACGCGAAAGTGGTCATGGAGCCGTTCGAACGCGGTTACGGCCACACCTTGGGTAACGCGCTTCGGCGCGTGTTGCTGTCGTCGATGGTGGGCTATGCCCCGACCGAAGTGACGATCGCAGGCGTCGTGCACGAATACTCGACGCTCGATGGTGTGCAAGAGGATGTGGTCAACCTGCTGTTGAACCTGAAGGGCGTCGTTTTCAAGCTGCACAACCGCGACGAAGTCACGGTAACGCTGCGCAAGGAAGGCGAAGGTGTCGTCACGGCTGGCGATATCGAACTCGCGCATGATTGCGAGGTCATCAATCCGGATCACGTGATTGCCCATCTGTCGAAGGGCGGCAAGCTCGACGTGCAGATCAAGGTCGAAAAGGGCCGCGGGTATGTGCCGGGCAATGTGCGTCGCTACGGCGAAGATTCGGCCAAGATCATCGGCCGCATCGTGCTGGACGCTTCGTTCTCGCCGGTTCGCCGCGTGAGCTATGCGGTGGAAAGCGCGCGCGTCGAGCAGCGCACCGACCTCGACAAGCTCGTGATGAATATTGAAACCAACGGCGTGATCTCGCCCGAGGAAGCAATTCGTCAGTCGGCTCGAATCCTGGTCGATCAACTGTCCGTCTTCGCCGCACTGGAAGGCACCGAAGCAGCGGCGGAAGCGCCGTCGCGCGCGCCGCAGATCGATCCGATCCTGCTGCGTCCGGTGGATGATCTGGAACTCACGGTTCGCTCGGCGAACTGCCTGAAGGCCGAGAACATCTACTACATCGGCGACCTGATCCAGCGTACGGAAAACGAACTGCTGAAGACGCCGAACCTTGGCCGCAAGTCGCTGAACGAAATCAAGGAAGTCCTGGCATCGCGCGGTCTGACGCTGGGCATGAAGCTCGAAAACTGGCCGCCGGCTGGTCTCGACAAGTAAGTTTTACGTTGTATGCATGACTGGCGAAGACGCGGATTTTCCTTTAAAATCCGCGTCTTGCCTTTTTCTCGACCGGCCCGTGCGCTCACCAGAAGCGCAATAGAAGAGCTGGATCAAAACTCGTAACCAGGAAATCAAAATGCGCCATAAACATGGTCTGCGGAAACTGAACCGCACGAGCAGCCACCGTCTGGCTATGCTCCGTAACATGTCGAACTCGCTGATCGAGCACGAAGTCATCAAGACGACGCTGCCGAAGGCGAAGGAACTTCGTAAGGTCGTCGAGCCGCTGATCACGCTCGGCAAGAAGCCGTCGCTGGCAAACCGCCGCCTGGCGTTCAACCGCCTGCGCGATCGCGATTCCGTCGCGAAGCTGTTCGACGTGCTCGGCCCGCGCTACGCAAGCCGTCCGGGTGGCTACCTGAGCATCCTGAAGTTCGGTTTCCGCGTCGGCGACAATGCGCCGATGGCGCTGGTCCAACTGATGGACCGTCCGGAAATCGCTGAAGCGGAAGAAGTGCAGGAAGCTGAATAAGCGTCCGCTGCGCACAGTAGGTAAAAAGGCCAGGCTCTGCCTGGCCTTTTGCTTTTCGGCGCTCGTGTTCCTGCCGCGTATCCAGAAAACATGCAGATTTCGCGTCGATGCTACGATACGTTGGTCTCCGTGTCCGGCACGAAATTCGCCATGAAGCTTCCGTTGAACACCGCCGTGGTTCTGTTCCTGACCACGCTGCCCGACGCCGACGCAGCCGATGTCCTCGCCCGAAAGGTCCTGGAATCCCGGCTCGCAGCGTGCGTAACGCAGCTCGGCGCGGTCCGTTCGCGGTATCACTGGCAGGGCAAGCTGGAGACGGCGGAGGAGATCCAGGTCCTCTTCAAGACGAGCCTCGTTCGCAGCGCGGAGCTTCAGCGCTTCATCGAGTCGAACCATCCTTACGAAACGCCCGAAATTCTCTCGTGGCAGGCGGACGCGTCGCCGGCTTACGGGCAGTGGGTCATCGCAGAAACGCAACGTCCTCTTCATGCTTAAGCTTCATGACGCTTTCCTGCGTCGACTATCGGCCGCGATCGCACTTTTGTTGTCCTGCTTGTTCGTGCTGCTCGGCGGGGCGACCGTCGCCCACGCCGCCGACGATTTTCTCGATCCCGCCGTCGCGTTCAAATTCAGCGCCACGGAGCGTCCGGGCGAAATCGAGGTGCGGTATAAGGTCGCAGATGGCTACTACATGTATCGCGAGCGGTTTGCATTCGCGGTAAAGAACGGCGCTGCAACGCTCGGCGAGGCGCAATTGCCGGCCGGCAAGGTCCACTTCGATCAGACATTCAACAAGGACGTCGAGACCTATCGCGGCGATCTCGTCATCCGGATTCCCGTGAGGCAGGCGAGCGGCCCGTTCGATCTCGCCGTGACGTCGCAGGGATGCGCGGACCAGGGCATCTGCTATCCGCCGATGGAGCGCATATACCGCGTGAGCGGCGCGGCGTTAAAGGCGGCGGACGCGAACGCTGCCGCCGCGGCGCCTTCTGCCAGCGATGCGCCCTGGTATGACCGCGCGACGAACGCCGACTACGCACAGTCGCTGCTCGAGGATGGCGGCTTTTTCGCGGTCATCGGGCTGTTCTTCGTGGCCGGCGTGGTTTTGAGCCTGCTGCCGTGTTCATACCCGATGATTCCGATTCTCTCGGCGATCATCATCGGCGAAGGCGCCCGCGTGACGCGGGCACGCGGGTTCGGGTTGTCGGTCGCCTATGTGTTCGGAATGGCGCTCGTCTACACCGCGCTCGGCGTGGCGGCCGCGCTGATCGGGCAAAGCCTGGGCGCGTGGCTGCAGAATCCCTGGGTGCTCGGCGCGTTCGCCTCGCTGCTGACGATATTCGCGCTCACCCTGATCGCCGGCTACGACATCACCCTGCCGGAGCGCTGGCAGAGCGGCGTGAACCAGGCGTCGCAGAAACGCTCCGGCGGCAAGCTCGCGGCGGTCGTCGTGATGGGCGCCTTGTCGGCGCTGGTAGTCGGCGCGTGCATGACGGCGCCGCTCTTCGCCGTCCTCGCGTTCATCGCGCATACGGGCAATGCCGTGCTCGGCGGCGCCGCATTGTTCTCGATGGGCATCGGCCTCGGTGTGCCGCTCCTGATCATCGGGCTCGGCGCGGGTTCGCTGCTGCCGCGCGCCGGTACGTGGATGGACGGCGTCAAGGTCTTCTTCGGCGTTGTGCTGCTGGCGGCTGCCTTGTGGATCGTGTGGCCGGTTCTCGGCGGCGTCGCGCAAATGCTGCTCGGTGCGCTGTGGCTGCTGATCGCTGCCGCGGCCCTCGGTTTGTTCGCAGCCGGAACGGCGACCGTCACCATCTGGCGCCGCCTTGGCCGGGGCCTCGGCGCCGCGCTCGCCATCTGGGCCGCGACGCTGCTCGTGGGTCTCGCCGCCGGTTCGACCGATCCGCTGCGGCCGCTCGCCGTGTTCGCGGCGCGCGGCACACCGAACGCGGAAGCGCAGACGCAAGGCCCGGTGTTCGCGCGGGTGCGCACGTCGACGGAACTCGATCTCGCCGTCAAAGCCGCCGCCCGTCCGGCGATGCTCGACTTCTACGCGGACTGGTGCGTCTCATGCAAGGAGATGGAGCATCTGACGTTCAGCGATCCGCGCGTGCGCGAGCGGCTCGCGCAGCTCAATCTGCTGCGCGCGGACGTGACGGCCAACAACGCGGACGATCAGGCATTGCTCAGGCGCTTCAAGCTGTTCGGCCCGCCCGGCATCATCTTCTTCGATGCACAGGGCAACGAGGTGGCACGTGTCGTCGGTTATGAGCCGGCGGACAAGTTCCTGAAGAGTCTGGACAAGGCGGCGGCGCGGACCTGATCCGTAAGCGCCCGGTGATGGCATCTTGA
>NZ_JFHC01000107.1 GCF_000698595.1 Caballeronia glathei
AATCGACGAACTGCTCCAGCTTCGCGAACAGTTGACCTCACTGCGCGAGAGGTGCGCAGGCGAGAAGCCGGTGGAGGAATGCGGAATCATTCACGGGCTGACCTCGATGGAAACCACCCAACCGAAAGCGAAATCTTCTCACTTGGGCTAGGCAACGGGCTGGCTGGCTGAATCGTCGTTCAGTTGATGCCGCATGTGATGGCGCACAGTCACGGATACAGCAGCACCGATAACCGTCGCGAAGGGCATGAACACGGCCATCTCGAAGGATTGCCGCATGGGCTGCCTTGGCGTCGCTTGCCTACTGCCTGTTCAGACGCAGCAACGGCCAGACTGTTGCTTCGGCGGACACTTGTTGGTGCCATACGAGCAGTACACGCAGCAATCTCCGGGTTTCGGCCGAAGCAACGTTTTGCAATGCTCGCATTCATAGAGCCAAACGCAAGCATCAGTTGGCATTGCCTCTTCCTTCATATGCCCGCAGACGGGGCACGTGATCGTCGAGTTCAAAATGACTGCAGCCATCACTGCACCTCCTTTACGTGGGACGGATATCCAGCATCGGCTGTAGCCTCCGTCAACGCGTTCACTGAAGCCTTTGCAGGGTCAAGCACAACCTGCGCGCGTTCGGTTGCAACCGTGATCTCGTTGAGATCGTGCATCGGCGGGAATGCCGGACCGACTTTCGCAGCAGCGCGGCGGCAGCCGCACCCGAATGACCGGGAGGCATTCATCGAACATTCCTGATTCGTTGCTAATACTCACGAAGGCGACATGAGCCGTAGGCCAAATACGACGCAAGCACCACGCATCCGCGATTACAATCGAGCCACCCACGTATCAAAGATTCAATCAATATTTCGTTACCGGATTCAATTGTGCAAAACACCGAATCATCCAGCGTGCCGTTCGTTTCTGAAACGGCGTTCGGCGTCTGGTTCCTGCGCACGCATACGTGGGAACACCACGTGTTGCGCGTCGCCATCAACGACCTCAAAGGCCTGATCGACGGACCGCTGCCCGTTCGTCCGACCATCGTCGATGTCGGCTGCGGCCAGGGCATTTCGTTCAGGCTGCTGGCGAAAGCATTCGCGCCGCGACGGATCGTCGGTATCGATTTTCACGAGCCGTCGATCGCACTCGCCACGCAGGCCGCGCATGCCTGCGAGAGCGATCCTGACACAGCCGCGACGCGCATCGAAGTGCTGCACGGCGATTGTGCCAATTTGCCGCTCGGCGATGCCAGCGCGGATATCGTCTTCTGTCACCAGACCTTCCATCATCTCGTCGAGCAGGAACGCGCGCTCGCCGAATTCCGCCGCGTACTCAAGCCGGGCGGTGTGCTGCTGTTCGCGGAATCGACGGACGCGTATATCAAGTCGTGGGTCATCCGCCTGCTGTTTCGCCATCCGATGCACGTGCAAAAAAGCGCGGACGGCTATCTCGACATGATCCGCCACGGCGGCTTCAGCTTCGCAAACCATAACGTGTCGCTGCCCTACCTGTGGTGGAGCCGCGCGAAGGATTTCGGACTGCTGGAGCGCATCGGCATTTACACACCGAAGCCGGGCAAGCGGCGCGAAACGCTCGTCAACGTCGCGGCGGTCAAGACAGACTGAGCGCGAATGCGCGGCGCGCATCTGACCACGCGCAGCGCCCCATCTTTATTGCGCGTCGAGCAGGACGACATCGCCGCGCACGGCGAGCGTCGAACCGTTATTGCTCGAACCGCAGGTGTACTCCTTCGACGACGACGTTTCCGTGCGCTGGAAGCGCGTCGTCACGTTGACGACGGCATTGCCGTGCTGCGCGGCCGCATAGTCGCGCAGTTGTTGAAGCGCCTTGCCAAGCGCGATATTGCACGTCGCGTCCTGACCGGTCATCTCGCGCGCGACGCGTGCGCGCACTTCCTTGGTCTCGATGAGTTTCCTCACGTCCGGATGCGACTCGTCTCCGAAATACAGCGGGACGCCCTGCTTGTTTTGCGTCTGCACGTCGGCGGGCATCGGCAGCGAGCGGATTTGCGTGGTGCACGCCGCTTGCGACATCACGATACCGGCGACCATCCCCAACATCACGAATCTGTTTTTCATTCTCGGTCACTCTTGATTGTTAATCGATGCGAGCAGCACGCAGCCGGCGTAACGCGGCGCATGCCAGAGCCAGGCGCCGAGAATGACGGCCGGATACGCGAGCTTGAGCGCGACGTTCAGCGCAAAGCCCGTCCTGTCCCGCGCCCTTACACCGGCATCATGCGCTTTGGGAGCACGCGCGGTCTGCGAGTGCATCATTCCTGCTCGGCGAGCAGCGACTCGACGGCGACCACCACGTCCGCGACCGTGCGCACCGACCTGAATTCTTCGGGCTTGATGCGCCGGCCCGTCATTTCCTGCAGCTTGATGGCGAGATCGACAGCGTCGATGCTGTCCAGATCGAGTTCATTGAACAAATGCGTCTCGAGCGTCACACGCTCCGGCGCGATTGCGAAGTTCTCTTCGAAGATGGCGCGGATGCGCTCAAGGATCTCGTTCCCGGTCACGGTCATTCCCCTTCTTTTGTGGTGCCGTCTGCCACATGCGTCGGTTCGCGCGATGAGATGCGTTTCGTCCGGCGGCGCTGCCACCCGGTGCTTATCCAAATGATCGGTTTGCTTTCGAACAGGATAACGGCGGGACGCGCAAACAATTTAGAGGTTCACGCTCCAGATCGACGAGACGGCCATTGGTCTATTTTTGATCGGCAGGATTCTACCGGTCATCACGGCTCGTTACAGTAGAAATGTCACGATGCTTTCGAGTTCGTCTCATTGTCGCGACAGTGAGCGCGACTGAGGTTTGCGTCACGACGACAACTCGAATGACTCAAGTTTGCGGCGTGCTTGCCGTCATCATAAGATGCGCCGCCGTTCTGCCAACGCCTTGATCCCGGCATGGGCGCAAAAAACAAACAATCAATCAACTCGGGAAAATAACTATGTTGTTGGGTCGAATTGCCCTCTATGGAATTGCCGTGTCGATCTTCGCCGGCTGCGCGGTGGGCCGCGGAACGGTCGATGTCTCGGCGCCTCAAGGTACGAATCCGGCAACGGGCAAATACGTGCGCATCGATTCGGTGAAGGACAAGCGTACCTTCACCGTTTCGCCCCCCAGCGCCGACATGGCTTCGCTGGATCCGAGCGAAGATAACAGCGATGTATCGAAGGCTCGCGCGATCGGCCGCAAGCGCGGCGGATTCGGCAAGGCACTGGGCGATGTCGTCCTTCCGGAAGGCAAGACGGTCTCGGGTCTGGTGGAAGGCGCGTTGGCGACGGGCTTTCAGGAGGCAGGTTATGTCGTCGTGAAGCCGGGCGATCCCAACTTCGTCGCCGCCACTCCGGTGAACGCGCAGATCATCGATTTCTGGGCATGGTTCCAGCCCGGCTTCTGGTCCGTGACGACCAATCAGAAGTCTGAAGTGCAACTGTCCGGCGATGTCGGCGGTCTGCATGGCGCTCAGACCGTCAAGACCCGCGTGAGCGAATCCAAGCAGGTCGTGGTTTCGAGCGACTGGCGCGAGATCGTAGAGAAAGGCTTGTCGGCGATCACCCTGCAGACGAAGAATCTGGTAAGCGGGAAGTAAGGCCCCGTATCGCGGCGAATTGCAGCGTGGGGTTCGTCGCGAGAATCGCTTGCTATTGGCGTTCTTTACATCAACGCTTCGTCGCTGCGCTGGACGCCGCGCATTCGTGCTAAAAAACCCGCCCTTCGCGACACGGCTCGTTTCCGTGCCTCCGCGAAGGATACGGGTACTCAATCTCGCATAATGACAAGGACGAAAGCGTTAACCGCGCTGGTGACCACGGCCGCGGCAGCCTTATCCACGCCAGCCTCCGCACAAAGCAGCGTCACCTTATGGTGCACGTGATCTGGATCGACGGCGCCTACGACATGGTCGCCGTGCAGGAACTGGAAATGGCCGTTTCTTGGGGGCAGCCGACACCCGAGTGTCTGAGCGGCTGGTGTGGTCGAATGGCGCTTCATGGTCGGGTGCTCCCTCACGCGGTCGGCCGTACCCGACCCTGAGGAGACATTCAACCCCGCGTGACCGCAACGTCCGCTCCTGTTAAGCGTTGTTCGACGCCTGCCCATGTCTGCCGCCGCGTGAGCACATGACGACGCATGCGGGCAGGCGTTGGACAACGCTCGAGGGAGGAAACCGGGGAGTGGACCAGGACGGCAGGAATCTTGTGCAGCTATGGGGATTGAAGTGCTCTCATGAACTGCGGAGACTCACAATCTTCGGTCGAAGCGAGGGTTTGGTGATCACGTAAGTATTCTGCAGCATCCATGCTGCACGTCTGTAGAGGTGTCGCGAGCGCGGCAAGGTCTGCTGGTAACGACAGGCACAAGCGTCTTCTCCTGGCGCTCGTTGCCGAAGAGCCGACAGTCGGTCTGGACAGCCAGAGTGATTCGTCTTCATACGTTGCGTCGGCAAGTGGGCGGAGCGCGAATTGGGTGGCTGCGCAGGAGGATGTCGACGATGATCATCGGCGCGCCGCAATGCCGACAGACGAACTTCGGGGCGGGAGTGCCCGGTGACGGACCTTCGCTCGCAATGATGGAAGCTGGCACGTCTAGCAGCGCCCGTATCGCAGCCAGATTCTGCCGACGCACGGGATTGGCCAGCAGACCATAGTGGCGAATCCGATGGAAGCCGACAGGCAGTACATGCAGCAGGAAGCGCCGCATGAATTCCTGTGGCTCAAGCGTCATCGTCTTCTGGCGTGTGCGGCCGCTGGCCCGATAGTCCTTCCATCGGAAGGTCACGCCGCGTTCGTCGAGTGCTATGAGCCGCTGATTGGAGATGGCCACGCGATGCGTGTAGCGCGACAGATACGCAAGCACCGCTTTCGGTCCCGCGAACGGGCGCTTCGCATATACGACCCATTCGCACGTACGCAGCGGCGCGAGCCACTGTGCGAAGGCAGTGGGATCGGCAAGCCCGGCGTACTCACCAAAGAAACGCAACTGGCCCCGGCGATGTGCATGGGTGAGCTCTTCCAGGAAGCGCCGCCGGAACAGCCGCGACAGCACACGTACCGGCAGGAAGAAGCCGGCCCGGCAGGCGACCCACCGCTCACCGTCTGGCGAGAGGCCTCCGCCGGGAACGATGCTGTGTACGTGAGGATGGTGCGTGAGCGCCGAGCCCCACGTGTGCAGCACGAGTGTCGCGCCGATCTGCGCGCCCAGATGCTTTGGGTCGGCGGCGATAGTGCGCAAGGTTTCGGCGGCAACGTCGAACAACAGGCCGTAGAGCACCGCCTTGTTGTACCAGGCGATCGCGCTGATCGCGGCGGGCAATGTAAAGACGACATGGTAGTACTCGACCGGTAGCAGATCGGCCTGACGTGCTTCGAGCCAACGGTGCGCGGCGCTCGCCTGGCACTTCGGGCAATGGCGGTTACGGCAGGAGTTGTAGGCAATCTCGATCTGTTCGCAGCCGGAACAGCGCAACACGTGACCACCCAGCGCCGCGCTGCGGCACTGTTCGATCGCCGACATGACCTTCAGCTGTCCCAGACTCAGCTGTGCGGTCTGTCGCCACACGGGCCCATGCGCGCGGAACACGTCCGCGACTTCGGGCACGGCCGTGCGCCGCGGTCAGCCGTTGTTCTGCAGTTTCTCCAACGGACTGATCACCTCGCGCAGCAGGTCGGTGGCGACCTGCGCATAGAGTGCTGTCGTTTCCAGCTTCTTGTGCCCCAGCAGAACCTGGATCACGCGGATGTCGACCTTCTGCTCCAGCAGGTGGGTCGCAAAGCTGTGGCGTCTATGTCGCCGGGGACATAGTGCAGAGGTTTTTTTGATTGGCGATCGCGGCCACGGACGCGTGAGCAGGCCGGTCGGAGCCAGCCCGCGGTCGGTAATCAAAAAAACGTTTGTGCTAAACCGCTCCGCAGGCGTTCGCGTCTATGGGCATTGAATGAATGGCGGTGATTTGCGATAGCCGGCGCGTGGCCGTCGCAGGCCGGAAGAGCGGTCTGAAGGAGCCGGTGGCGCGAACACAGTGAGAATGCGAGGGTCAAGGGGGAGGTAGTGCAGGGTTTCTGCGGCATTGTGGTGGAGCGACAACGCTAGGGCACGAGTGGGTTCGCGTTGGCCGCATGGGGGAAGACCAACGTGCTCGGGGTAGCGGTGATGCCGGTCAGTGAACATGGCTAGGGTCGGGCGGAGGCCGCGGCAGGATGCCAGGCCTGTCGTCAGGCAGCGCGCCCTCGATGCGAACCATATGACCCTTGCCGCACACGGGGCAATCGCGCAGTGACCTGCCGGTGAGCCGCTGGTAGCGGTCACGGTAGTCCTCGCCGGGAGCAGGTAATGCAGCGACGGGCGGCTCGACGCCGAGCAGCCGCCGGCAGGTGGCGAGTTGCGCTGCCCGGTGACAGTTGGCGAGCCACCCGTAGCTGCGGATGCGCTTGAAGCCGCCGGGCAGCACGTGCAGTAGGAAGCGGCGGATGAACTCGTCGACCTTCAGGGTCATGGTCCTGTGGCGGGCTTCGTGCCGGTAGTCCTTCCACCGGAACAGCACCGAATCGCCGTCAAAGCGCAGCAGGCGGTTATTCGAGATGGCGACGCGATGCGTGTAGCGGCCCAGGTAGTCGAGCACCTGTTGGGCGCCGCCAAACGGTGGTTTCGCGTAGACGACCCACTCCGCCAGGGCGGCGGGCGCGAGCCACGCGGCGAACGCCCGGGCATCACGCAGCGGCTCGAACTGGCCATGGAAGCGCAGCCCGCCGGCGTCGAATGCGCGACGCAACTGCTCGAGGAACAGGCGGCGAAACAGGCGCGAGAGCACGCGTACCGACAGGAAGAAGCCAGGCCGGCAGGCGATCCAGCGCTCGCCATCCGGGGCAATGCCGCCGCCTGGTACGACGCAATGCACGTGCGGGTGGTGCAGCAGATTCTGCCCCCACGTGTGCAGGACCGAGAGGAAGCCGATTTCCGCGCCGAGATGTTTCGGATCGGCGGCGATCGTGCGCAGCGTTTCGGCGCTGGTGCGGAACAGCATGTCGTAGAGCACGCGTTTGTTCTGGTACGCGAGTGCCGCAACGGGTTCTGGCAGCGTGAAGACCACATGAAAGTACTCCACCTCGGGAAGCAGTTCGACGCGCCGGCGTTCGAGCCATTGCGCACGGGCGAGTGACTGGCACTTCGGGCACGCGCGATGCCGGCACGAGTTGTAGGTGATGCGCTCATGACCACATGTATCGCATTGCTCAACATGTCCACCGAGTGCGGCGGTACGGCACAGTTCGATCGCGCTCATCGCGCGCCGCTGGGCACGACCGAGAGCGTCGGCATGGGTCTGCCGGTAGTGCGGGCCGCAGCGGCGAAAGATGTCCGCCACTTCGAGCGCGGGTCTCATCGCCAGGTTCAGAAGTACTCGGGCGCAGTGGGTGCAGACGGAATGGATTCAGGGCGCGGAAGAAGGTCGAAGGGACTGGTGGTGGCGCACACAGTGCTCGTGGCCACTTTAAGGTAACGCGAAGTTGTGGACAGGGACCTATGGCCCATGAGCAGCTGGATCCTGCGCACGTCGGTACCGGCTTCGAGCAGATGCGTGGCGAACGCGTGCCGCAAGGAATGCGGTGTTACTGGCTTCTGGATCCCGCTGCGCTTACGTGCAAGCTGGCATGCCTGGCCGACGGCATCGCGGCTGATGGGTTGTCCGGGAATGTTGCCTGGAAACAGCCACTCGCGCGGGTGGGCGTCGTGCCAGTAGGTTCGCAGGATCTCGAGCAGCCGCGGCGAGAGCATCACGTACCGGTCCTTGCGATTCTTGCCCTGGTTCACACGAATGACCATGCGCTTGCTGTCGATGTCGGTGACCTTCAGGTGGACGACTTCCGACACTCGGAGCCCGGCTGCGTAGGCAACCATCAGAATGGCCCGGTGCTTCAGGCTGGGAATGGAGTCGAAGAAGGTGGTGATCTCCTCGAGGCTCAGGACGACCGGTAGTCTGAACGGCTTCTTCGGTAGCGGGAAATCCTCGTCGCTCCAGTCACGTTTGAGCGTCACACGGTAGAGGAAACGCAGTGCGCCGATCGTTGCGCCGAGACTGGCGGCTGCCAGCTTGCGTTCTTCGCGGAGGTAGACGAGCCAGACGCGGATCTCCTCGGGACCTAGCAGTTCGGGCGAGCGGCGGAAGTGTCGGGCGAAACTGGATACCTGAATCAGATAGGACTTCTGGGTGTTATCCGCAAGGTTGCGGATCTGCATGTCATGCAGCATGCGTTGGCGCAGTGGCGTCATGGCGAGCCTCCTGGAAGCAGTGGGTGGAATGCCCAACCGGGCGTTCACATACTGCTCCTCGCGATACCGCTCACCACTTCGCTGGGTTTCAGCGCCAGACGACCCTCCTCATGAAACGTCAGCCCTAGATTTGTGCCCACCTCCCAATACCGCGTCAGCGGTTTAGTACAGGAGACACTATGTGCCGTTCCGCACTATGTCGGGTATTCCAGAGATAGCCGGGATTTCAAGGCCAGTTGGAGAATTCAGCCAGAGATAGTCTTGACTCCTTCCACCAGCGCCCGCGTGTCGGGAAGGAGCTCATCGTGAAGTGCACTATCAATGACCAGGTTGTGCTTTCGCAGCCACTTGAGGGGCCGCTCGCGGCCCATATCGTGTCGTTTGCGCAATCGCTAAGTGCGCAAGGGTACAGCCTGCAGTCGCTGAAGCGGCAGGTCCGGATCGCCGTATGTTTTAGCCGATGGCTTAAGCAGAATAGCGTCGACGTACGGTGCGTCGGCGCCGATCACGCGGTCGGTTATTTGCGATATCGCGCGCGACATGTGCGACCTTGCCGGGGAGATCTCGCCGCGCTCAAACACCTGATTGACTTCCTGCGCCGCGGGGAGGTGATTCCAGCCGAAGAGCCACCGGTATATCGACTGACTTCGGCCGAGCGCTGCGCACAAGAATACGAACAGTACTTGCGAGAAGCACGTGCGTTGGCACGAGCAACTATCATCAACTATATGCCGGTCGTCCGCGATTTCCTCAAGGACTGTTTTGGCGATAGGCGAGTCACACTCGCGCGATTGCGTGCGAGCGATGTCGTGAGATTTGTGCAGCATCGTGCGCCAAGCCTGCATCCGAAGTCTGCGAAGCTTCTGACGACTGCGCTGCGCTCTTTTCTACGTTATGTGCGTTATCGCGGCGATATTATGTTGAATCTGGCGGCCACAGTGCCAGTTGTAGCAAACTGGTCCATGACCGCAATCCCCCGCGCAATCGCGGCGAATCAGGTGCGGCAGCTACTCAGCAGTATCGACCGACACACGGCGATGGGACGTCGCGACTACGCCGTCCTGCTTTTGCTCGCGAGGCTGGGTTTGCGCTCGAGTGAAGTGGCATTTCTCGAGCTCGATGACATTGACTGGAACACGGGTCGTTTGACCGTACGCGGCAATAATAGCCAGCGCTATGAACTGCCTTTATCAGCAGAGGTCGGCAGAGCGATCACCTCATATTTGCGGCATGGGCGGCCGCAGAGTGCCAGTCGCAGGATATTCCTGCGCGCCAAAGCCCCCGTTACGGGTTTTCGTGGGCCCGGCGGCGTGGGATCCATCGTTCGCCATTCTCTCAAACGTGCCGGTATCAATGCTCCGAGCTGCGGGGCACATCAGTTTCGCCACGGATTGGCCACCGAGATGTTGCGCCACGGTGCATCGCTCGGCGAGATCGGGGAGTTGTTAGGTCATCGCAATCCGGAGACTACGAAGATCTATACCAAGGTCGACATCCTGGCATTGCGTACGCTCGCTGTACCGTGGCCTGGAGGTGTGAGATGAACACGCTTCGACAGGCAGTTGAGGAGTACCTTAACCTACGGCGCAGTTTGGGATTCAAGTTGCACGATGCAGGCAAGGCGTTGCCCGATTTTGTTACCTTCATGGAGCAACACCGGGCCCCCTACATCACCCAGACATTGGCTCTCGCCTGGGCGCAACAGCCATTCGATGTTCAACCCGCACATTGGGCGAGACGACTCAGCTTCGTACGCGAGTTTGCACGTCATCGCAGCGCCACTGATTCGCGTACACAGATTCCGGCGCAAGCCCTGCTGCCGTTTCAACCGAAACGGGCTCGACCGTACCTGTATTCGGACGATGAGATTCGCAATTTACTGCGGGCAGCGCTTCAAATGCCATGCCGCTATGAGCGCAGTGCGTTGCGGCCCTGGACGTTCTATTGCTTGCTCGGGTTGCTGAGTGTGTCGGGCATGCGCCTCGGGGAAGCACGCAATCTGGAGCTTCAGGACGTGGACCTTACCACTGGGGTGTTGACGATTCGCGGCGCCAAATTCGGTAAGTCCCGCCTCGTGCCTTTACATGACTCGACTCGCAAGGTGCTTGCTGACTACATCGTGCGACGTAATCGTCATTGGGCCACTCGGCCAGTGTCTTCCTATTTGTTCGTTTCCAACCGGGGGAATCGTCTGGATGGCGCAGAGGTACATCGGACTTTCTATGCGCTGTCACGGCAGGTTGGCCTGCGTGGTGTTTCCGACCATCACGGACCGCGCCTGCACGATATGAGGCATGCATTTGCGACTAACACACTCGTGCACTGGTACCAGTCTAAACAGGATCCGGCGCGTTGCCTGCCAATCCTGTCGGCCTACCTCGGTCACGTGCATGTCGCCGACACGCAGTGGTATTTAACCGGATCACCGGAACTGATGCGTGAGGCTATGCGACGACTCGAACAGCGCTGGGAGAACCGGCCATGACCACTGCCGCTACCTTTGCTCCGTTGCTGGAGCGATTCTTCACGCAGCGTCTGATGCAGCAGCGTCAGGCGAGCCCTCACACGATCAGTTCCTATCGCGATACCTTCCGTCAATTTCTGAAGTTCGCGCAGTTGCGTTTGCATAAGCTACCTTCACGACTAAACCTCGAGGAGATCGACGCGCCTTTGGTCGTCGCATTTCTGGATGAGTTGGAGAAGTACCATGGATTAAGCGTTCGCAGTCGCAATCTGCGCCTCACGGCAATTCACTCTTTCTTTCGATACGCGGCCCTCGAAGCGCCGACACATTCCGCACAGATCCAGCGCGTGCTTGCTATCCCCAGCAAGCGCTTTGCCCGCACTCTGGTCCACTTCCTGACGCGCCTCGAAGTCGACGCCTTGCTTGCCGCGCCTGATCGACGCACCTGGTCGGGCCGGCGCGACCACGCCTTTCTGTTGGTCGCCGTTCAGACCGGGCTGCGCCTGTCCGAGATGACCGGGCTTAAACGCGAGGATCTCATCCTTGGTCTCGGCGCTCACGTGCGCGTGATCGGCAAAGGTCGCAAAGAGCGCTGTACGCCCATCGCCAAATCCACGCTCGCCGTATTAAAAGTCTGGCTTCGAGAACCGCCACGCGGTGATGGCGATGTATTGTTTCCAAACGCGAGGGGGGAGCGCCTCACTGTCCATGGCGTGCAGTATCTGCTAAACAAGCATCGCGAGACGGCGTCTAAAGTTTGCCCCTCGTTGAGTCAGAAGCGGGTCACCGTTCATCGATTGAGACACACCATGGCTATGGACCTGCTGCAAGCGGGGGTCGATCGTTCCGTCATCGCGTTGTGGCTGGGACATGAATCGGTGGAAACCACGCAGATCTATCTCGAAGCGACACTTGCGATGAAGGAGCAAGCTCTCGCGAAGATATCTCCGCCATACACCAAGCCAGGACGCTATCGGCCGACAGACCAGCTTCTGAGCTTTCTGAACAGCCTGTAGGGTCGAGAAACTATGTCGGGTGATGGACAGGCTGATTTGCTCCACAACGCGCACCCGTCTGAGGGTCGTGGAAGCTCATTGGTGTCACCCGACATAGTCAGGAACGGCAGATAGTGGCGTAGCGTGTGCATCGAGACATGCTTGTTGATGTTCGCGGCCTCGGCGGCGGCATGGATGGCGCGGTTGAGCTGCCGCGTGCTGAGCGGATCGACCGGATCGAGGCCCGGAAACAGCCAGCCGCCCTCCAGCATCCGGCCCTGCGCGTGCGCCACGCGCCACCACACACGCAGGCGTTCAAGCAGCACCGGCGAGAGCATGGCGTAACGATCCTTGCGGCCCTTGCCCTGTTCAATGCGCAGGGTCATGCGCTGGCCGTCGACGTCGCCGACCTTCAACGCCACCACTTCACTGGCGCGCAGGCCGGCGCCGTAGGCGACCGATAGTGCGGTCTGATGCTTCAGGTTGCCGGTGGCGGCAATCAGGCGACCAACTTCGTCCGGGCTGAGCACGACCGGCAGGACGCGAGGCACACGCACGGGTTGCATGCGTGCCATCAGGTCGGGCTCGTGGAGCGTGATCTCGAAGAAGAACTTCAGTCCGGTGATCGCCGCATTGAGCGACACGGGTGACACGCCGTGGTCGACCAGATGCAACTGGTAGCGCCGCAGGTCCTCGACGGTGGCGGTGTCAGGAGAGCGTCCGAGAAAGCGGGTGAACTCGCGTACGACGCGCAGATAACCGGCCTGCGTCTTCGGTGCGAGCTGACGCATGCGCATGTCGTCGGTCATGCGCTGGCGCAGCGGACTGATGGGCTGAGGTGTGTGGGTCATGACTCTGCTCCCGTTGAACGACGAGGCGGATTGCCTCGCCCTTCAACATGAAAACAGAGTCGGTTTTCTCTCCAGAACTACTAGCATTGAACCGGAGCTCCATACCGCGCGAGCGGTTTAGTCCCCCCGACCCCAAGCCGACGGCCGGACTGATGCGAGGCCTATGGCCGTTTCCGATATGAATGCGACGTTCGAATGCCCTCGTGAGAGCACGGGCCAAAGGCCGGAGATGGCCGGCGGCAGCCGACAGTTTTCTGTCGGAATTGCTTGCATACTGAATGGTGTTGCACCCGAATAGTATGGCCCCGGCCGAAGTTCGGTGCCACTCCGGCCGTTGGATTCCGCAAGACCTCAACGGCAGCCTTGAGGCCGAGACGCCCTTGTCCCGGCCGGCAAGTGATTGCGTGGACGGAGCGGCCAATTATGCCAAGGTCGTGACGGCACACCGGGTCTTGCTCCCCTCGCCGCTAAGACCGTTGCTGACCATCCTATGCCGACGGTCTGATAAGGGTTAATCGGATTACCGCGAGTCAGTGCTTGGCAATAAACGCGAGTATGGAATCCGCGCCTGCCCGGGGGTTCACCGGGTACCACATGTGGCGCGCATTTGGAACCACTGCTAGCTCGGTCCCCTTAGGCAAGCAACTGAGCAGCACTTCGTCACCCAAGGCGAAGTTTGCCCGAGTCAGTTCCCCGCGCATTGCCAGTACGGGTACTTTGAGCGAGGCCGGCTCGATCAAATCCAGCGGCCACGCAAGAACGGACTAGTACCGCCCCGGCCTCGTTGACCGCCCTTTACAGGCGAGTGCGCGCGAACGCGCGTCGCCCCTCGAGCTTCTTTGTGGTCTCGCAACGACCGCTGTGTTTGCGCTAGTCGCCTCGCACGACAGAGCGCCAGTGCGTGAGCAAGCTGATTCCCGCGCACGCAAGGCTCGCCGTGTTTGCCCACCAAAATCCACATGGGCCATCGAGCGATAGCCGCGGGACGCTCACCTTTCCGAATCCCACGAGATAGCCGCCGCACAGCCCGATGCAGACTAGTGAGATCGTATAGACGACCGCAGGCACGATGGTGCGCCCGTAGGCGCGCAACACGAATGCGGCGCTCACCTGGACCGAGTCGGCAAGATGATAAAACCCGACAACCATGAGAAGGGGCATCGCCGCAGCGGTGATTCGCGGATTGGCCGTATAAGCCGATATGACAAGCGGCCGCGCGATGACGATGGCGCACGAACAGATCGTCGCGCAAATTGCCGCAAAACAGACGCCGCGTCGGGCAATTGCGCGGGCGGCCCCGTAGGCCCCTGCTCCGAGCCGTTGCGACACCAGTGTCGACGTGGCAATGCCGAGCGATAGCGGCAGCATGTAAAGCACAGCCCCGAGATTGACGGCAATCTGCTGGGCGGCTAGTACCGTCGTGCCGAAGCGCGCGATGAACAATGTCATCGAAGTGTACGAAGCGATCTCGATCAGACTGGACACGCCGATCGGCACGCCTATTTTGATCAACGCATACTGCCGGCGCTTATGCGGCCACGAAAAATTCCGGGCGACGGAATACTGCCCGTAGCGCCGGTCGCGCGCGATCAAGGTGACGCAGATCAGCGCGGCCATCCAGAAAACGAGTGTGCTGGCAAATGCGGCGCCGGGTCCGCCGAGCGGGGGCACGCCTAAGCCTCCATAAATCAACCATTTGTTCAACGGCAGCTTCGCGATCAGCGCAGTAAGCAGAATCGCCATTGGCGGTCGAGAACTCGAAATAGCGTTCGAAAACGACGAATAGATCGCAAAACATAGCCCGGCGGGCAGGCCGAACGAGAGAACGCGCAGATATAAAATCGAGCGCTGCATGACCGCTTCGGAAGGGTGGGCGATGCGCAGCAACGGCTGCGGAAAATAAAGGACCACACCGCCGATCACGATCAATATCATGGCGAGCCAGGCCGCTTCCCGAACGTAAGCGCCAATGACCTGATGACGATGTTTTCCCGCCAGCCGGCCGACTATGGGTTGCAGGCCGGCCATTACGCCCGCGAGTGCCAGGTAAAGCGGAATATAGATCGATGCGCCAAGACCGACGGCTGCGAGGTCCACCACCGAATAACGGCCGACCATCGCGGTATCAATCGTCTCGAATGCGACAAGCGCTAGCTGCCCGATCAGTACCGGCCATGCAATGCCAGCAATGCGGCGGAGGTCATCCAATAGTCCCGGCGCCATCCCGGCTCCCGATGGCCGGCGCCGCAACCAGGAGGTTGGTTGCAACCACCCCGCAAGAAGTCGAGCATCTTTCATCTAATAAACTCGGTGGCCATCGCCCGCAGTCTTCTGCGATCGGCCTTACCCCATGCGGTGCGCGGAATGTGATCGACAAAGAACAAGAACTCCGGGATCTTGTAGTCTGCAAGTACCGGTGCGAGACTGCGCAACACATCATCCGGCGTTGGATCGCCGATGTCCGCCTCCAGTTTCATGAAACCGACGATGCGCTCGCCAAGCTTCGCGTCCGGCAGGGTGGTCACCGCCGCGTCCGCAGCGAACGGATGTTCGAGCAGCCTCTGCTCGATCTCGACCGGTGCGATGTTTTCACCATCTCGAACGATGATCTCTTTCTTGCGGGAGACGAACCAGATGTCGTCCTGCTCATCCTTGTACACCAGGTCGCCGGTGTAAAACCAGCCGTCTCGCCGAACGTCGTCAATCACACCGGGAGATTTCCAATAGCCGCGGAACACGTGATCGCCGCTGTAAAGGAGTTCGCCGACTTCGCCGGATTTCGTATCGTTTCCGTGTTCATCGATAATGCGTACCGTGCCAGGCAATCGTACCTGCATGGACTTGTTCGTGAGGCCGCCTTTCAGGTTGCCGGCCGCTTCGGACATGCCAAGAACGTTTCTCAGGGTTTTGCCAAACACCTGCTCGAATTCGTCATAGAGTTCGGCGCGGCATGCGTCGCCGGCTACGTAGCAGACTGAAAGGCAACCGACGTCGCGCGGCGTCGCACGCTGGCTCGCGATCAATTCGGAAATACCGAACGGCGTGGCAACCAGTATCGTGCAGCGATGGCGCTCGATCGCGTTCAGAAATGCATTTGCGTCGAATTCACGGCACTTCGGCCAGACGAACTTGCGCGTAAGCGTCATTGCTACCATCAACTGCAACCAGCCCGGCGAATGGAATATTGGGGTTGAAGCCAGATCAACGCCGCTGGTCACATCTCCGGCAGTCGACTCGATCAGCTCGACGATTGCCGCGGTTGAATGGCTGATCGTATTCTGGGTATGAACGACAAGCTTCGGCTCGGACGTGGTGCCCGAAGTGCTAACGAGAATGATTGGTGCGTCGGGATCTTGGTCACTCGGCCACGGTTGCAACTCGGCATCGAAGAGTTCGTTCCATGATTTCACACCGCTGTCGGGCACGAATCCATCGACCACGAATCGGCGCTCCAACGGCAGCAGCGCCGTATCGACGTCCGACAAGCCACCGTACACGTCCCCATGACCGAGATACAGTGCAGGCCGTAAACGCTCGATCAGGCGCCTTACTTCGCCGGGGGCGTAGCGGCAGTTCATCGGAAACACGATTGCCCCGATCATCATCGTGGCGTAGCACGCAATCGCGGCCGCAGTGGAATTTCCGAGGTGCAATACAACGCGGTCGCCCGGCTTTACACCGAGCTTCGCCAAGCCACGACCTAATCGCCGAACATGGTTCACGAAGCGTTCGTAGGTCCAGTTATCTTCACCTTGACTCATGACAATGAAGTCGGGGCGCTCCAACGCGTTTCGGTGCAAGGCATCGATCGGCGCATAGATACCTGATTGGCGCGTGGGCGCGCCGGAAGAATATACGGCTGAGGACATGGGACGTTCGCTCCTATAGCTGACAGGTAATCGGGGCGAACATGACGACGCAGCGACGTATCTTGACGCGCGACCCGCCAGGTTGTTCCAGATATATGTTGAGAAACACTTCACAGGAGCGGTCTATTCCCCATAGGGGCTATCGTTAGCCCCAACAGATTGCCAGGCGCCGATGTCGGACTACCGTTGGTATTTACCGAAGCGAAAGGTGCATATCGTCGGTGGCACTGTACGTGTTTGATTCGCCTGAAATCCTTGCGAAGGCAATGCGTCGAGTGAGCGCGGCAAGCTAGGAAGAGACAACTTGGCCGACGACGCAACGCCAGCTCTCGGCGATCGAGTGACCGTTTGCTGGCTGAAGCGGCCTCCTGAGTGGCCGAGCCACACGTCGGGCGAAGGTCTCGTCATGGCCGGCAAGCGTCCGCTCACCGGCCATCAGCTATCAGACTTCGGTTTGCTCGGCCATCTCGAGCGCGTCATCTACCTCGATACCAAGGTATCGGACTGTGCTCTCGAGCTTCGTATGGCCCAGGAGTAACTGAACCGCGCGCAGGTTCTTTGTTCGTCGATAAATCAACGACGCTTTCGTACGGCGCATCGTGCGAGTGCCA
>NZ_JFHC01000108.1 GCF_000698595.1 Caballeronia glathei
CGACGATCCGTTCGTTCAAGGCGCGCGCATGTATCGCACGGGCGATCTTGCACGTTATCGTGCCGACGGCAATCTCGAGTTCCTCGGCCGTAACGACCATCAGGTCAAGATCCGCGGCTTCCGTATCGAACTTGGCGAGATCGAAGCGCAGATCGCCAGCCATCCGGCGGTGCGTGAAGCGGTGGTCATCGCGCGTGCGCGGCAGCAGGATACGCAGGATCAGCAACTCGTCGCCTATGTCACCGGAACGGCTGAGATCAATGCCAGTGCCCTGCGCGAGCATCTTGCCTCGCGTCTGCCCGACTACATGGTGCCCTCGGCCTTCGTCGTGCTCGACGCGTTGCCCCTCACCCCCAACGGCAAGCTCGATCGCCGGGCGCTGCCCAATCCGCAATGGCAACGCCTCGACACCTACGTCGCGCCACGCTCCTCGCTCGAACACACGCTCGCGCAGTGCTTCGCCAGCGTGCTCGGCCTCGAGCGGGTGAGCGTCTTCGATAACTTCTTCGCGCTCGGCGGCCACTCGCTGCTCGCCGTACAACTGATGGCGCATATCGATGCCAAGCTCGGCCAGAACGTTTCCATCCGCGTCCTGTTCAGCGCCCCTTCGGTGGCCGAGCTGGCTGACCATCTGAACACCGCTCCCTCGAACACGGAATTCGACACGATCCTGCCGATTCGTACTTCCGGCGACGGCGCTCCGCTGTTCTGCATTCACCCGGTCGGCGGGCTCGCATGGAGCTATGCGGGACTTGCTCAGAGCATCGAGGGAAATCGGCCGATTTACGCTTTGCAGACTCCGGCGCTCCAGCAACCCGGTTACGGTCCCGCCAACATTGCAGAGATGGCAACCGACTACATCGCGCGTATCCGGAACATTCAGCCTCAAGGGCCATACCGGCTGCTCGGCTGGTCTTTCGGGGGACTGGTCGCCTATGAAATGGCGACGCAGCTTCAGAACCTCGGCGAGACAGTGGACCAGCTCGTTCTGCTGGACTCACGTCTGCCCGATGGCCGGGAAGCGCATGAGTTCGACGAATGCACGCTCATGACGGCGACCTTCCCGAACATGTCTCAGGATCTGTCGATCGCGCTTCGCGATATGCAAACGACTTCGGAGCGTGTCGATGCCCTGCGCGAACACCGGCTGATTCCTTCCTACATCACGGATCGACACCTCATGACCCTGATCGATGCCACACAGCGCAACATGCATCTGCAATCGACTTTCGCGCCAAAGCACTTCTGTGGCGATATCGTCTACTTCACGGCCACCCGATCCGAAGCGCCCGGTCAGCCGCGTTACGTCTCCGAATGGCGCGAGCAGGTCGACGGCTCGGTCGTGAATTGCGACATCGATTGCGCACACGCCGAAATGTGCCTGCCTTCTTCACTCGCAACGATTGGACAAAACCTCGCTTCATTGAACATCCCGATGAGGAGCTCGGAGTCCAGGTAGGGAATGATTGAGATGTCCGAGGTATCGCCATCGGTTGAACTGCCGATGGCGAACATGGTTTCTTCGAACAGCAGAAGCGCACAAACATCGACATCACCCAGCGCAGCGCCCCTTACCTCGCATCGCTCACGGTCGAATTCATCGTCTGCCCGGCGATCACCGTGTTCTTCAGCTTGATGTCGTGTACGTTATACGCGTAGATGGGCCCGGGCGTCGTCGAACTGGCGGGCCCGGCGGCGACCGGCGTGCCGAAGTCGCAATTCGTGATGGTCACGCCCGTGATCGCGGGAATCGCCGGGGTCGGCGCGGGGCCGTTGTAGTCGAACGCGACAGGCCCCTGCGCGACGATCGCCTGAAAACAGGAACCCGTCACGCCGTTCAGCGTCACGTTGCTCGCCTTCACATTCGAAATGTTGACGTTCTGCACGAGCGCGGGACGCGTGCGGATCGCGTCCTTGGAAGGCTGGTAGTCGCAATCGAACGTGACGATGCCGCCCTGCGCTGCCGACGGATTCGCCGCAGCCGCCGTTGCGACGCCGAGCGGCACGCTGGCGTTGATCGGACTGCCCGTGAGCAGGCTGCTGCCGTAGCCCGAAGGCGTCAGGCTCACGCCGTTGGGCAGCGTCACGTTATCGACGTAGAAGTCCTTCACGAAGCCGCCGCGATTCATGTTGGTCTTGATGCGGATCGCGATGTTGAGCGAATTCGTCGCCCAGAACTGGTTGAGCATCGCCAGATTGCGCGCGTAGATTTTCTGCACGCCGCCGCCCATCTCGCTGCCGAGCGTGATGCCGCCGTGGCCGCTATTCATCGTGCAGTCCTGGATGACGTGGTTCTGCGCCGGGCCGTATTCGTTGTCGAGGTTCTTGCCGGACTTGATCGCGATGCAGTCGTCGCCCGTGTTGAACACGACGCTGTCGCACAGCACCATGTCGCAGGCGTCGGGATCGAAGCCGTCGTTGTTCGGGCCGATGCTGTCCACGGTCACGGTGCGGATCACGACATTCCTGCAGTCGGTCGGATGATGCTGCCAGAACGGCGTGTTGTTGGTGCGATAGCTTTCCATCAGCACATTCGTGCAGCCGATGAATTCGACCATGCACGGCCGCAGGAAATGGCCGATGCCGAAAATCCGCTTCTCGATCGCGACGCCCGCCTCCGACAGCGCCGGCAGATAGTTCTGGTCCTGCTGCCAGGGTGTGGCCGGGTCGGTGAGCTGGGCGTAGAGCGTGCCGGAGATGCCCGGCGCGGCCGTCTTCAGATCGACATTGTTCGGATTCGCATAGGCCTGTGACGGCGTCGACGAACCGGCGCAGCCGTATGCGCCGCTGTTGCCCTTCCAGGTCCACCAGCAGGTGCTCGTGTTACCGGTGCCGGCGAACGGCGTCATCGCCTGGCCGTTCAGCACGGAGCTGTCGCCTTCGCCCGTGATCGCGATGTTCGTCTGGTTGCGCGCGTAGACCGGCGGGCCGTAGTTCAGGCAGTCGTTCGATTGCCAGCGGCTGTAGTACAGCTTGCCGTTGGCGCCGCAGTCGACGGGGCCGTCCTTCGCGTAATCGGCGGGGTTCGGGCTGAAGTAGATCGTGCAGTTCGCGCTCAGGTGAAAGTTGACGTTCGAGAGCAACACGATCGGGCCCGCGCAGTACCACGTGCCGGCCGGCACCACGACGCTCCCGCCGCCCGCCGCGTTGCACGCCGCGATCGCCGCGAGAAACGCGGGGCGCGAATCGAAGGAGCCGGGTGCGTGCGTCTGGTCCGCCCCGGTACTGAGCGGCGATTTCGACGGATCGGTGTACGGGCTCGCAGCCGCGATGACGGCGCACGGCTTCGCGCCGTAATCGGTGACGGGGAACTGGCGGTTCGGGAACATCGACTTCGACACGCTCTGGAGAGCACTGATGATCTGCGTTCCCGCGCCCGTCGAACCCCAGATCGGATCTTCGACGACGGGCGTCGTGTTCGAGGGCGATCCCGAGTCGTCGTGGCCGCCGCAGCCGCCGAGCACGCCAAGGCTGCCGAAAAGCGACGCGCCCGCCGATGCACCCGCGAACTTGACAAACGATCGCCGCGCCGGGGAAGACAACGCGATGGGTGTCTGGTTCAGCGCTCTATCCTTCGATTGCTTCATGCTCGTCTCCTTGTCCGGCTGCGCCGGTTGCTCACGTTGAGTCTTGGTTGTGTAGTTCGTGACGGTGCAAGCGATGTAAAACGTTTGCCAACGCGGGCCGGGGAAGCCGGTACGCTCTGCGTCAAACGCGTTATAAGAATGATGTCATACAACTAGGAACGCATTTCGTCGCGCAGGGTTGCGGACTTGTCCCTGCAATGCTGCCGACAATAACCAAGTTGTCAGGCAAACGTCAAGCATCTTTGAGTTGACAGTTTTCCCGTACTTACCCTATATGTAAGCTTTTGAAAGGTCCGGGATGCGTCCGTGTTTACCCGTCAGTTAATCGTTTTCCATTGACACAGGTGCGTGGTTCGCTGAAAGTTGTCGTACATCTTCCGGCCGAAATGACGGCCAATGTTGTACGACATCGCATATTAATCCGTGCGATAGACGCGCCGTAGCGGCACCCATGTATTCCGAAGGAGACACGCCATGCTGGCAGACAAGATCAAGGGACTGAGGTGGTGGATCGTCGGGCTGATCATGCTCGGGACCATCTTCAACTACCTCGCGCGCAGTTCCCTCTCGGTCGCGGCGCCGACGCTCACCGACAAGCTGCACATGACCACGCAGCAGTATTCCTACGTGGTGGCCGCATTCCAGGGCGCCTACACGGTGATGCAGCCGGTCGCGGGCTACATCCTCGACGTTGTCGGGCTCAAGATCGGCTTCGCGATCTTCGCGACCGCCTGGGCGGCGTCGAACATGATGCACGGGCTCGCAACCGGCTGGGGCTCGCTCGCGTTCTTCCGCGGCCTGCTCGGCATGAGCGAGGCGGCGATCTTCCCGGCCGGCATGAAGACCATCACGCAGTGGTTCCCGGCAAAGGAGCGCTCGGTCGCGACCGGCTGGCTCAACACCGGAACGTCGGTCGGCGCGATGCTCGCGCCGCCGCTCGTCGTGTTCTGCATCCTGCAGTTCAACTGGCAGACGGCATTCGTCGTGACGGGCGGCATCGCGCTCGTCTGGGTCGCGCTGTGGCTCTTCTTCTACCGCTCGCCCGCCGATCATCCGAATCTTTCGGAGGGCGAGCGCGAGTACATCCTGAGCGGCCAGGAAGAAGGCAAGCTCTCATCGACCAAGCGTCCTTCGTGGAAGCAACTGCTCTCCACGCGCCGCTTCTGGGGCATCGGCATTCCGCGCTTCCTCGCCGAACCGGCATGGCAGACCTTCAACTTCTGGATTCCGCTCTATCTCGTCTCCGTGCGGCACATGAACCTGAAGGAGATCGCCCTCTTCGGCTGGCTGCCGTTCCTCGCCGCCGACCTCGGGTGCGTCTTCGGCGGCTATCTCGCGCCCTTCTTGCTGCGCAAGTTCAATACGCAACTCCTCACGTCGCGCAAGCTCGTGATGATAGTCGGCACACTGTTCATGTTCGGCCCCGCCTGCATCGGCCTCGCGACGAGCCCGTATGCGGCCATCGGCCTCTTCTGCCTCGGCGCGTTCGGCCATCAGACGATTTCGGGCGCGCTCTACACGCTCGCCTCCGACGTGTTCGGCCAGCACGAAGTCGGCACAGCAACCGGTCTATCGGGCATGATGGGCTGGCTCGGCGGGATGATCTTCTCGCTGATCGTCGGCGCGCTCGCCACCACCATCGGCTATAACCCGCTCTTTGTCTGTCTCGTGCTTTTCGACATCATCGGTGCTACCGTCGCATGGTTCCTGCTCAAGCCGAGCGATTATTCGGGCACGCTGCGCGCCCCGAAGATCGCCACGCTGGCCGCGAGCACCGGGCGCTGACCGTCGAGGCCCGATTGGCGCCGATGCACCGGCGCGCGGCCGAATCAAACTTACGAAGGATCGATATCGTGACCAGGATTGCATTGAGCGGGGCGAGCGGACAACTCGGCACCCTGCTGCGAAAGACGCTGCTCGAGCGCGGCTACGACCTGCGCTCGGCGGGCGGTTCGAAGTCGCTTGTTCCAATCGTCAAGGACGAGGACGTCATGCACGGCGACCTGCGCGACCCGGCGGTCGTCGACAGGCTGCTCACCGGCGTCGATGTGCTGATTCACATGGCTGGCACGAGCGTCGAGCGCCCGTTGCCCGAGATCATCGACAACAATCTGCGCGGGCTGGTCGAAGTGTACGAAGGCGCGCGCCGCAACAAGGTGCGCCGCATCCTGTTCGCGAGCTCGAATCATGCGATCGGCATGTATCCCGTCGAAGACAAGCTCGATCTCGACTGCGAGTTTCGTCCCGATGGCTTCTACGGTCTCAGCAAGATGTGGGGCGAAGGCGTCGCGCGCATGTACTGGGACAAGCACGGGATCGAGAGCGTGTGCGTGCGCATCGGCAGCTGCATTGAGAAGCCGACTGAGTTCCGGCACCTGAGCACGTGGCTCGCGCAGGAGGATCTGCTGCAGATCGTCGAGCGCACTATCGATGCGCCGGAAATCGGCTATATCGTCGTGTGGGGCGTGTCGGGTAACACGCGCAGCTACTGGAACAACGACGGCGCGACGCGGCTCGGCTACCGGCCGCAGCACAACGCGGAAGACTTCGCCGACGAAATCCTTAAGAAGCCGAATCCGCTCGACGCGGTCGGTCAGCGTTATCAGGGCGGCAGCTTTGCCGCTATCGACTTCACGCCGCTGGAAGCGCGCGGCGACAAGCGCTGAACTGGCGATACGAAGCTATCCGCGAACGCGCGGCGCGCCGTGCGATTGAACTGAAGTCATCCCGTGTTGCCGCGCGTCTTGCCGCATTCGATGCAGGCCTCGCGCTTCCGGGCGGACAAGCTGCCGATGACGAAGACCGGCGATGAATCCCGCCATCGCTCCCGGAATGCAGCGAAGAAATCGTGGTACGCGACCGAGTTCTTTCCCTCGCTGTATCCGCAAAGTGCCGTGAAGTGCTACACCGGCACGCCTGGCGAATTTTCCGAGCGGCCATGCGTGCGTAAGACTTTAATGAGCTTTTAGACGAGCACACACGACGCCGCTTGTGCAGCGTTTGGTAAGGCGACCGCTCGCGGTTCACTGAGCTTCCGAAGCCGCTCGGATCACCGAAGAAATGTCCGATGATCGAAGCTTCTTGTGTGAAAGAAGTGGAACACCTAGTCGAACCGCCAACTGCCGGGCCTGTTGTTTGAGGCTGCCTTTCAGATTGTCGTGGTACACAACCGCATCGACACCACCAGCTATCGATTCTCCACACGCCAGTAACGATGGAAGCCTTGAAGGGTCTTCATATCCCTCGGACACGAGCCAATGGTTAGGCAAGATATGTGACAACGCCACGCGCTGGCTTGCGCCATATTCCTTAACCAGGTTCGTGAACCCCGGTTCGAAATGAACGCCGCCCAGGCAGAGAAGCGATACGGGCGTCGCGTCATCATAGTGCGATAGTTCGAGCAATGCGCTCGCCATCACATCCGCAGCGAGTGGATTGCCCCAATCCTCCTGGCAACTGCCGATTTCGACATCGATGACCGACGGTCGGATTCTCGACACGTATTCGCCGGGCTGTTCGCCATACACCACGCCGGACCAGTGCGTGGCTTCCATCCACGTTGTGAACGCGTCGAGATGCTTCGACTTGCGGGTTTCCTCGATGGACAGGAAAAGCGCACGAGTGACTCTCGGGTCGACGCGACTGAAATGCCCGGACTTCATGTCGCCCGTGGTCTGCACGGTGAAGATGCTGTTCGGCGCCTTTGCGCCCTCGTGCCAGTTCACGATGACCACTGCGTCGCACGAGGAAAAATGCTCGTTGATCGCTGCGGAGTACCGTTCGTACCCGTGGCTCAGCACATTGTCCAGACGAAGCAGGTGGAAAGTCATCTTGCCGTCGCTGCAGGACAGTACAGAGCGGCCGTCCACCTCGATGGCCGTGGGCACGAAGGGTCTGAGTTCGAGCATGCGCTCGAGAACCCGGGCTGAGACCGGATCCTTTTGCAGGTCGACACAAAACACCAGCAGTATTTCTTTCATGATCGTCAAGAGCGCGGAGTGTTCAACGGGAAACGGTGTTTGTTTCGCTGGCGATACGGGACGCAGCAGATTCTTCAGACATCGTGATCGACCCGGAGGACCGTGCACCCCGGAGGTTATAGAAAACGATGCCGACGGAACACGTGATCGCGGCAACGGCAGTCAACGCGCTGACCGGTTCATGAAGAATGACAAGCGCGAGGCCTGCTGCAACCACAGGCACCAGTCCCATGAAGGTCGAAGCAGTCGCCGATCCCAACGCATGGATGGCATGCGTCATGAGATAGAGCGCAATAACGCTGACCAGCACCCCTTGATACAGAACCTGAAGCACGATTTCAGATGCGCCCGCTTCGTGCAGTGTCGATGGCGCGAGAAAGAGCCAGATGGGAAAAAACACGATCGCATTGATCCACGGTACGGAGACGATCACGACGTCGGTCGGAATATTCCAGAGTCTCATGAAGACCGTGTAGGTCGCGAGGCACAAAGCCGCCAGCAGGAAAAAGAGCATGCCGTAAAAGTGATGGAGTCCGCCATCCACCAGAATCAGGCCATTCGCGACGGCAATAAGCGCGATGCCAAGCAGTTTCGCGCGAGCAATGCGTTGCTTGAGCAGCACAAAGGAGAAACAGGCCACGAGTATCGGCATCAGGCCGTTTACCACGACGCCGGCGTTGCTTGCGGGAGAATGCTCAAGCCCTATAAAGCTCAGCATCGTATACGGGAAGCCGCAACCGAGTGCGCACACCAACGTTCGCCAGTTGAAAATCGCGCGGAGGTCATGTCTCTTCCTTAGCAACAGCGGTAACGTAACGAGAGCGGCCGACGTGAACCGCAAAAAGCTGATGTCCCACGCTGTCAGGACCTGGTGGAGTCCCCAGCTGGAAACAATGATCCAGCCAGACCATATGAACACGACGGCAAGAATGGAGGCGACGCCGAACCGCGTGCGTCGGCCATCGCCGGTTACCTGAGCTTGCATTCAAATCTCCGTGTACTTCGTGAAAGGCAATCCAATGTGCTGGCCGAATCAGCAGGTATTGACACCGTTGCAGACGTGACGAACCGATGGCTCCTCGTGCAACCGGGGCCATTGCCACTTGAGTGGTCAGACGCTTACGCTTTTGTCGATGCGAGGTGAAAGAGGCAGTGAAAACGCGACACCATTGTTGTTCAAGTCGCGCATGCAATTCCGGATGGCCCTTCTATCGACCCTGTCCGAGGAAATGGGACCATCGCCAGATGTTTTCGAGCGCGACGACATCAGGGCATCAGGTCAGCCTTTTTTCAAACCAGTGATGGGCGTATGGTTCGGCGTTGAACGCCTCGACCTCGACGTACCCGGATCGCCGATAGAGTCCGATCGCTTCATGTAGCGTCCGATTCGTCTCCAGACGAACAATGCGAACTCCACTCTGGCGCGCATGTTTTTCGGCTTCTTCAATCAACCGCCGACCTATACTCAGACCGCGAGCGGACGCGCTGACCCACATTCTCTTGAGTTCGGCCGGTGACTTACCGTGAAACTTGAGCGCGACACACCCTATAGGGTTCCCGCGAAGTCTTGCCACGATCAAGACACCTTCCGGTGCTGTCAGTTCGCGGGCATCCGCCGACAGGCTGAGCGATGGATCGAAGCCAAAGTCAAAGCGCGCATTGAGTTCCGCAAAGTACTGTTCAAAACACCATCGTGCGTCTTTGCTGTCAGGGTCATCGATGTCGAAACTCACCATGGAGGCCTGCAACAAGTGCTCTATTTCAGACATTGCCATGACAAGCCTTCGGCGTTGCTCATCAGATAACGGTTCGAGGACGCGGCAAGCAACAGCGTCCGAAAGCTTGTCGAGTTCGGCTCTTTCATCGGCGCCAGCCTCGGTCAGGCTGACGAAGCGCACCCTGCGGTCGTCCGGACGAGTCTGGACAACGACAAGCCCCTGTCGTTCAAGGGAGACGAGCGTGCGGCTCAGATAGCCTGAATCCAGGTTGAGGCGTTCACGGAGAGCCCGAAGATCAGCGCCGCCCACTCCTATTTCCCATAGGAGGCGAGACTCGCTCATTGGGCGTCCACGGCCCAAAAAGTGATCATCAATAAAGCCTATGCCTTCGGCTACTATCCGGTTGAAGCCGCGAACCTGTTGAATGTCGGATGTGTTCATATCTCTGATCTTAGTCAGAGAAATTTCCCGGGTCAACTTCCGCGTGAGCTTGGGCAACATCCCGAACATTTCCGAAAATTACTCGGCTGGGGTGGGCATACCCGGCTGGCCCGGCATTGGTCCACGAAATGTCCGCCATCCATAAGACCCCTTGAAGAAAAGGCCTGACGGCTGGGAATAAACGATCCTCAGGTGCTGTTATAGCCGTGGATTGTTGAATCGCACGAGGCGGAGCTTTCGCCGACGAAAGGGATCAAGTACGCGAACAAGGCAAGCGCCATTGACGGTTCCTGACAACCACCATAGTCCCCGTGCGTAAATGCTTGACGGCCTGTTCAAACGGGAGCAAATCAAGCAGTTCAGATAACGTCCCCGACTCGCCGAGACCGTTGCCACCTTCAAAGCACTCGACACATGAACAAGACCAAGCCCATAAGCAAACCCTATGGCGGGTGGAAGTCGCCCGTTACGACCGACCTGATCGTCGGCGACACAATCCGCCTCGGCCAGCCTGCGATCACAGACGACGCCATATATTGGACCGAGGGTCGCCCGCAAGACCAGGGGCGCAATGTGCTCGTGCGCCACGCAGCCGGCGCCGCCGCCGATCTGGTCCCTCCGCCCATGAACGTGCGCACCTTGGCACATGAATATGGCGGCGGCGCCTACACGGTCGGCGCCAGTGGCGTGTTCTTCAGCAATGCGGGCGACCAGCAAATCCATACGATCGATGCCGCTGGCGCACCCCGGGCGTTGACGACGACCGAAGGCCTTCGCTATGCCGATGCGATCGAGGATCCTTGCCATCGGCGACTGATCGCCGTGTGCGAAGACCATCGGGCAGGCACGCACGAACCGCTCAACTTCCTTGCTGCAATTGATCTTGACACCGGTGCGCTAGCCCGAATCGCCGACGGACACGATTTCTTTTCGTCACCGTGCCTCAGTCCCGATGGAAGTCGGCTCGCGTGGCTGGCGTGGGACCATCCGGACATGCCGTGGGACGCCACGCAACTCTGGCTTGCCGACATCGCCGCCGATGGGCAGTTCGGCGAGCCGCGCCGGGTCGCGGCGGGGGTTACAGAGTCACTGTTTCAACCCGCCTGGTCCCCCGCGGGACAACTTCATGTCGTATCCGACCGCAGCGGCTGGTGGAACCTGTACCGCATCGATGGTGACAACGCGCTCCCCCTGCATCCGCTCGCAGCGGAATTCGCCAGGCCGCAGTGGCTTTTCGGCATGACGACGTATGGTTTCAATTCAAACGGCCAGATCCTGTGCATCTATGAACAGGACGTCGACTCGCATCTGGCTTTGCTGGACCCAGCCGCACAAACGTTCGAGGAAATCGACACGCCGTTTTGCATGATGCGCGATCTGCATGTGTGCGGCGAGAAGGCCGTGTTCATCGGCGCCACGCCAAGGACGTCAGAATCGGTGATCGAATTCGACCTGACGACGCGCACGCACCGCGTGCTGCGCGACTCGAGCCGGATCGAGGCAGACCCGGCCTACACCTCGATCGCGCAGGCGATCCGCTATACATCCTCGAATGGCAGGGCCGCCCATGCGCTCTACTATCCGCCGTTCAATGCGGATTATGCGGGCCCCGTCGGAGAGCGCCCTCCGTTGCTGGTCATGGCGCATGGCGGTCCAACAAGCTCGACCGACCGTTCGTTCAAGTGGGGCGTTCAATTCTGGACAAGTCGCGGCTTTGCCGTGGTCGACGTCAACTACAGCGGTAGCAGCGGGTATGGCCGCGCCTATCGGGAGCAACTGAACGGACGCTGGGGCGTAGACGACGTGGACGATGCCGTCGCTGCCGCCCTTTATCTGGTCGACCGCGGTCTCGTCGATGAGGCCCGGCTTGCGGTGCGAGGTGCCAGCGCCGGCGGCTATCTGGCGCTTTCGGCGCTGACGTTTCGTACTTGCTTCAAGGCCGGCGCGAGCCATTACGGAATCGGCGATCTCGAGGCGTTGCTGCGAGAGACGCACAAATTCGAATCTCACTATCTGTTCCGGCTGGTCGGCAAATATCCAGAACAGAAGGCGCTGTATTACGAGCGATCGCCGGTCAACCATGTCGACCAGCTGTCGTGCGCGATGATCCTGTTCCAAGGCGCGGAAGACAAGGTGGTTCCTCCCGCTCAGGCCGAATCAATGTACCGATCGGTGCATGCCAAAGGTCTGCCGGTCGCCTATGTTCTTTTCGCTGGTGAACAGCATGGCTTCCGCGTAGCGGACAATATCAGGCGTTGCCTTGAGGCCGAACTGTACTTCTACGGGAAGATTTTCGGCTTCGAGCTTGCGGACGCCATCGAGCCCGTAACGATCGCCAACATCGAAACCGCTGCGGGTCCGACAACCGAGGGAACCTGACACTGGCGCACTAGCTCGGGGCGCCAGATTGTTTAAACGGATCGGCTTTGGCGAACGCGTCGAGCCGATCGCAGTTTGCCATTATCCGATCGACAGTTGGAGTGTCCGGAACCACAATTTTGAATACGCGCATGACGGCGATCACACTGGCGAGCGCAATGTCTGCAATGGTCACGTGGTCTCCGTGGCAGTACGCGCCTGTTTCCGTGTCACTCGCAAGACGTTTCTCGATCGCCCTGATCCCGGTGCCGAACCATTGGTTTTGCCAGGCTCGCCACGCAACGTCGTCAAACTTGCCGTTCTCGAACAAATACCTTTTGACACGAGGAACGACCAACGGATGAGTGTCCGCGGCAAGCATCGCAGCAATCGACCGCACTCGTGCCCGCTCGAGAGGATCACGGGGCAGCAATGGTGGCGAGGGCGCTATTTCATCGAGATATTCGAGGATCGCGATGGATTGCGTGAGCGGTGCCTGTCCCGGAATGATCAGCGCGGGTACGCCTCCGAGTGGGTTGACCTTTAGAAAGTCCGCATCGCGTTGCTCCCCGGTGTCGAGATTGATATCCCGTTCATTGGCAACGAGGCCCTTCAGATTAAGCCCCACCCGAACACGAAAGGTCGCGGATGAACGCCAAAATGTATACAACTCGAACTGTGCTGGCTGGTTCATTACATATACCCTCTGTCGACAAGTGCCGTAAGCGTCACGGATTGCCTGGAAACGTGACACTAGCAGAATAATTTCACGAACGCCTTTCAGCAAAGTCCCTTGCGGTCGGCGGCACAACGCTGTCACCTGATGATTCGCTTTCTGACAACGTGCCGACATGAGGCTGAAATTATTAGCGGTATTCGGTGCAATGCTGCAGCGGATGATCGGCGCCATCTCGCACCCGTAATCGCACCCGCCCGCTCCATCCATGAGCCAACCCTCCACGCAGCACATCCATCCGACGACCGACGGAGCAACGCGAGGCGTATCCCATCCAGTTGTCGTTCCGCCCTGCCGTCCAGTCGCAAGCTTGATCATACCGAGGCGTTTTGTCTTCTCCAGACGGCTTGCGCGAGAATCCGGCCGCGCCATATAGGAGCGCGCGCTCAACGGCGTAGTCGTCGGCATGCGCCAATATGGAATTCGCCCGTTCTCCGCGTTCAGTTGCCGTCGCACTTGAGGCTCTGCACCGCTCGCAAGCTCATTCGGCCCGGCGGCCGAAACGCTTTGAACCATGGCACTTCGGTCTCCGCAGGACGTCGGGGATCGTCCGCCGAGCGTCTCCACGGCTACCGGTACCGTGAGTTGCGAGGATCCGGATCCATGCGACGACCCCGGCTCTGCTGCAATAGCAGTTCGATTCGTTTAAGATCAGAGATTGGACGAGCGCGGTGCGATTCGATGTACAGGCGCTGAGAAACGCCGGGAAGTTGTTCGACAGTCGGAGTATCGATGCCGAATTCATCGTTTTGCGCCCCCCGCTGCGCCTGCGTTAAAAGCTGAGGTTTTGCGATCCAGTGATGGGTCGTTGCGCGCCTTTAAAAACGCGCTCATGAAATTGGCATAGCCCTCTATTCCCGCTACCAGCTTAGGCCTTCAAGTCGACTAAACATGTCATTCCTTGGTATCGGTCTTCACGTCATCGTTGCGATTTTCTTTGCGGTACACGCGGTGCGTAGCCGTCAGAACATTTACTGGCTTTTGATACTGTTCGCGTTCCCGCTTTTCGGCAGCGTGGTGTATTTGTTCGCGATCTATTTGCCCAGCCTGCGCCAGTCGCGCGGCGCCCGCGTGGCGACGCGCGCCATCACGCAACTAGTCGACCCCAATCGCGCTGTGCGCGAGGCGCGCTCTGACTTCGACCGCTCGCCCACCGTCGAACACCGCATGCGCCTCGGTGCAGCCTTGTTGGCGGCCGGCGAGGCTCATGAAGCGCTCGATCACTATCAGGCGGCAGCGAACGGCCCGTTTGCCACCGATCCAGCGCTGCTGCTCGGTTTGGCCCGGACGCAGTTCGCAATCGGTAGCCATGCAGAAGCCGATACGACCTTGTCCCGCCTGTTCGCCGCCAACCCGCAGGCACGTCAACAACCTGAACCCGCATTGCTCTATGCGCGCACCCTGGCCGCGCTGAACGCACCGGGCACGCGCGCGGCCTTCGAGCAGGCACTGGCCAGCGCGAGCGACGCGGCGCCTCGCTGCCTGTTCGCCGACTGGCTAGCCAGACAAGCGGACGAAGCGGATCGTCTGCGGGCCAACAGCTTATATGCGGAAATCGCGCACGATGCCAAATACTGGCCGCGTCACGCGAAGGAGCACAATCGGGAATGGCTGCAACGCGCACAGGCAGCGCTCGCCTCCGCATCGCCTCGTCAATGAGAGCGTTGTCCCGATCGCACAGTTGAAGGATTGCGCGGCACCACCCGCTACGAGCGTTCGCGTCGTGCGGCGCAGGGTTATCCGTTTCGTCCGCCGACACGCGCACACACATCATGTCTGAGTTCCGTTTGCTGGCACCGCTCGAGCGAGGAATGCTGCTGTCCGAACTCGAAGGCCTGAGCTGCGTGGAGGCCGCGAAAGTGCTTGGCGTGTCCAAGCTTGCGCACTTCGCGGTGTGCCTGAAGCTGGGGCATGCGCTCAGCGACCATGGCGCGTAGTCGAACGACGTCTTCCGCGGTGCATCCGATAGGCATTAGCGCGTCGCAGCCAGATAGAACGCAGTGGATCGCTGCGGCGTCACACCGACGATACTCAACTGATTGTTCACGACGGTCGCTTCAACGGGCATCGCCACGCCGTTGCCCGTAGCGCAGGAAGCATCGGTGAACGTCAGCGTGCCGTCGAGAATGTGCTTGCCTGTAGCCCGCGGCCGGAAACTGCCGGTAAAGGTGCAAGCGCCCTGCGCGCCCGTTGCCGAGCCGTCCGACGAGAACGTGACGGTCGCCGTCGTGGCGATAGTCATTGGGTTGTTCCAGGTGCCGAGCACGTCGCTGATCGCGAGCGGCGTGTCGTAAGTGGAGTTGTAGTTTCCGTTGAAGCTGAGAGCCGTCGTATTCGGCGTCGTGTTGATCGATGTCGTCGCTGCAAGCGTGCTCTTCGCCGTGAAGTTTCCGGCAAGCGTCCCGGCGATGATCGCGCCTGCGTAATCCACGGCGACGGTCGCCGGATCGCTGAATGCGCCGTCGGTGGCCGTGACTATCCCTTCGGTGAGCCAGGCCAGGTTCCCGCTCAACGTATAGACGCTGAAATACTGCCCGGTCTCGAGAACGATCGTTTGCGCGGCAAGACCGGTCGTCGTCGCGCCAAACCAGATGCCTTCGGGAATCGAGTGCGAAGGCTTGGCGATGCACGTTTTCTGAAGGTCTCCGCTCGTGGTGCACGTTTCGTCGCTCCCTCCGCCTCCGCAGGCGGCGAGAGAGGCTAGTGCGAGCAGCGTGATCTTCGAGGGCAGTTTCATGAGGACGAATTCGATTGTTTTAGGAAATGAGCACAGGCTGCCGCGTGATACGGCGCGCCAACAACGAATTAACGGAACGTTCCCCGGAAACTTTAATCGACGAGACCAGATTGCCTGACGACTCGGAGCATTTCGCCAGGCACGCGAGGCAAAACGTTTGCGAATGCCCCAAACAGAAAGAACGCTCAACCAGGATTTGTCTTTCGAGCTTTTAAAGTCGATCACCGCATCCCAGCCCGGCAAGAACGCCATGCACGCGACTACGGGATGCGCCCGGGCTCCCAGCGGCTCGTGAGGTGTGAAGTGCGGTACTGACTCGCGCGCCGGCAGCGCGCAATTGCGGCGTATCCGTTTGATTGACGCGACCTAGGGTGTCCGGCGTGAGGAGCTTTGCCCAACGAAGCGGCCGGACCATTTAAATCGTGGCGTTCGAATCCGCACCAATCGAATCGATCGCAACGCAACGCAACGCAACGGTATCTACGAGAGAGCGCATGTCCTGCGGTGTCGCGCTTGCACGCGCCACTGACGCGGTGCTCAGCATCGTCAATGCCTTGCGCCCGGCGACATCGGTCGACGGGCGAACCACGCGTCTCCGTGCTCTATCGCGGTCTTCGTCATTTTCATCATCGCGACCATCGCACGCCTCGCGGCACCACGATCAGGTGGCGGCGTAAAACTCCGCCGCCTCGCGTGCTCTGCTCGATCGAACCACCGGCACGTTACAAGCTCAGTCATCGCTGTCTCCCATAAGAATTACGCACCGACGACTGGCTTCAGGGTCATGGGACGTGCAAAGCGAAAACAGCCGAAGCTCAATCGGAAACGGCCTTTCGTTCCCGCTCCGATAGTTCGGCATTCCTCGCATAGCAAAAGCTCTGTAATCCACTATTCTCTATACGGGACGGACAGGTGTTAAGGAGTGTTCGAGCAGAAGGAGTTAATAAATTGATCACTAACATACTACCCCGCTTGTCCAGGGCCACCTGGATATCGGTCCTGCTGCTGGCCACCGCTCCTCACGCCTACTCGGCCTCCGAGCAGAAGGAACCGACGGTCCGTGCCGCGCGCGCTGAGCCCGATAGCGCTTCACAAGCCCAGGCCCGTGCCAT
>NZ_JFHC01000109.1 GCF_000698595.1 Caballeronia glathei
GAGTGTGGAGTGTGACGGGTGCGCTGCGTCGGCGCTTTTACGGATGTGTCGGGCCGCGTTGCGCCTTTCGGCGGCCTCGTAAATCGAAGTCGATGCGCAAAGCACATAGTGCGCACATCATGGGAGCATATGTCACTTCACGACGATTTCAAGGGCGATCGGTCCTTCAACAATCGGACGCCGGACAACCCCAGGTTTGGCGCCCGCGTCCGATCGAGTGAAAGACCCCTGGAAAAGATAGTCCTCGGGAGAAAGACGTACTGTCCTTGGTTATTAAGTCATCGCCCCCGGCGGCATTGGACCAAGGTCCAATCCTGTGGGCGTGCCTCAAGCCTATTCTTGACCTGATGTACTTTTGTTCGGGAGATTGCCGCGATAACGTTAATGGCCTGTTGACGGCTATGGTCCGTTCGGCTGGTTCGCATGTTAGCTTCGATTTTGAACCCGCTTCGTACGTTCTCCCGGAACCGGAAAAACCGCCCGTCGCAACGTACAGATCGCCTCGCCTCCGGGCTTCCAAGCGGGAAATCCAACTGGAGGGTGAATAAATGAAACCGTTATCGATTCTGGTCGTGACAACGGTGGATAACCCCGTGGAGCAAATTAGCATGAACAATGAGCCCGTCCTGTATTCCTACCGGTGCGCTGGGTGCGGACGACGGGGATCGATACACCTTATCGGTGACGACCACGAGGGCGAAACGATGGCGTGCCGGTCTTCCGGCGCGCCGGTCACCCTCGAATGGGACGGAGGCGTCACTCTGAACGTATTATCAGAAAGTTGAGCAAGCTCTCAAAGTTAAATAAGAACCAATCCTCTGGGAGTGAAGATGGCATATGGACGCGTCGCGAGTCCGCTTAGAGAGCGTCTCGATTGGCTCATCGTCGCGATTAATTCAGGAGCATATGGTGGTACCGTCAGCACACGCAGTGAGGCCTTCTTCAATGACTTTGTCGCCGCGACAGGCGCGCCCATCAAGTCGACGCGAGCCAGTAGGCGTTGTCCTGCACTTTCCGGAGATCTGCTCGAACTGTTTCACCGCGGTCATTTGACGGGTGCCAGACAGACTGCGCCGGCTGGGTCACGCGACAACGGTGTGCCCACATGGTTCTATGCATACCGCATTACGACGGCAGGCAGGTAGCGGAAGCCGTCGAAGGGAAGGACCGCGCGACGCTCGAATGGGATGGCGCGGTCCTTCTGGGCGGCCTAGCAAAAAGTTGATCATCGGGGCTTGGGCGCCTGTTCTTTCAGACTACCTTCGCGAGGAAATCGGGGCGGACCATGCGTACGAATCGATTCGCCGGATACACCCGTTCCGGCGAAGATACGTTTAATTTCATCGAGCCTCTGATTGATCTCATCAAGCGCTTCGTCGTCGGTCATCACTTCACCTCCTCTTGCGGCCCCAATCGAGCGCCGCCGGTCGGCTGTAGCCCGCATGCTTGACCGTTTGCCAATCATGCGAACGAGACGAGCACGTCCGTGTTATCGAACGAGTCGCGCAACAACTCCTTACGCTCGAGCAAGGGAAGCGCCCGCAAGTCACGCCCGCCCGCCGCCAGCACGTCGAACACGTAAAGGCGGGCAGGATGTTGCTTCGCTACGGCGCGCACGTGCATCGGCCAGATGGCGCGGGCGCGCAACTGAAGGCGCTCTAATTAGGACTGCCGGTTGGCTCGTCTGCCGCTAGCTCCGCATCCCACACGAAGTCTCCCGGCACGCTCGCGACAGCCTCAATGTTGTCCGAGAACGAGCGATCGAAGGAGGAACATTGGCGCGAGATTAACTCGATGCGCCAACCTTTCGGACGAGGGAGCGAGAGCCATGGTACTTCAGTTCGAAAAGCCACCCTTCATGCGAAAACGGCGCAGACGCGAGCGTCGGCAGCATCAGGTCCGCCGCGTCGATTAGCGGGATAGCGCTCATGTCTTCGGCAATCGCGCGCTGATATAGGCTAGCTTCGCCCACGCGTAGGCTTCGGGACTGACGTCGCCGACGATGCATCCTGAGTAGGCGCAGAAGTGGCGAAGTCATCCATCGCCGTGTGCCCCAGTTCGTGCTGCGCAGGCGGGTCTGCTTGCAAAACGTAGGCTAGTATCTTGTCGGGCTTTCCGTAGCACATGCTTGTCTCCTTGACTCTTGATTTGGGTACGCAGCTGATCTTGTGTACGCAAATCATCGTCCTCATTCGTGTTGACAGCTTAGAGTCGTTGGCATAGGTAGAACGCGATCACGATGACGATCGATTAAATCGCGATGCCGATTTGAATGCCTTGTGTGACGTCGAAACTCCGAACGCACGGCGACACGAAGCTGTGCTAGGCCTTCTGATTCATCGCAGGGTATCCCTGCGAAGGGCGGAGCCGACTGGTTGACCCGGGTCGGCTACCGCCTTCCTTCGCGCTCAAAGCGGCTTTTTGCTTGGTGGCGTGACAGCGCGGCGGTCGTCTGCACCGGTCGTACGTTCGACCTCTACTTCTGTGCCGCGTACGGTATCGTGGACGGTCTCGGTCCTATTCGATGCTTCCTTGCCGACTACCACCTCCTCGACGACGCGTGCAGTCTTGCCGATGACGGGCTCTTCCTGCGTCTCTCGTATCTCGACGAAACCCTCCTTAATATCAGCCGCTGTCGCGGGCCGGTCTACGGCTCTGCGCTCGATGGTTGCGTGTTCTTCACGGAGGCTGACAGACTCGCTTACCGGCGTTTCGGTCACGCGCGAGTAGACACGAACGCCACCCGTTTGAACTTCGCGTTTTCCGACCTCAAGCGATTCCTGGACGACTGGAAACGCCTTGCGTTCATCGGCAATCTCGTCCGCGGTGTAGGCAGCAGCGTTTCGGTCGTAGGCGGTGTAACCCGTTGAGCGCCACCGCGCGACGCGCGAGTCAATGTCAATAGCGCCAGCCGCATACAAGGCGTCGCGCACACGCTCCACAGCGGACTCGTCTCTTACTTCAACGGAAAGCAGTGCGCTGCCGCGACGGACCGCTTCCTGGTAATGGCCAATCTCTTCGGGCCGGTCGTCGTCGCCAAACAAGTTCTTGAAGAAGTGCTCGACTCGGTCCACTACGCCTTCGTGTGCGTCGCCTGCGGCTCGGCTGGTTTCGACCTCCGTCGTCGCGGCATCCCTGCGAGCCATGGGCGCGCGAGGCGACGGCGCAGCGTCCGCCGCGTGGACGGTCATATCCGTGCGTGCGATGCCTTCCGCTTCGAGGCGCGTTTGAGCGGTCTGTGCCTCTTGAAATGAGTCAAATACACCAATAACAGTCTGAGTCATGACGGGATCTCCAAGGGAAAAGGGATACGCGAGCCGAGATTTGATTCGCGTGTCCAAGCGTACGCAACGCACGTTCCCGATTCGACGCTAATCGGCGCTTGGTTCGGGCTTCCACTCCCCGCTCGCGCCCTCCCGACGCTCGACCACTAACTCCTCGGAGTTAGTAAGGACTTGATGCTCGACGTCCTCAACGATTTCCGTCGTCGTGATATGCACCTCTTCCTTCAGCGTGAGTTGCATTTTGACAACCGGCACATACTCAAAAACGGGGACGACTAGCGTGTTGCCTTCGCGTCGCGTCTGGGTTCGCGCTTCGACCGGCCGGTTGATCGGCACGCGCCGAACTTCGACGTGCTCGCTGCGCAATCGGATCCGGACAGGCTGCATCTCTTCATGCACGAACTTGCGAACGCGCACAGACCCGGTCTCCGTGGTCCTCACGCCGACCGTGAGCTTTTCCTCGATCGCCGACAGGAGGACCTCGTCGGGCGGGTCGGCCGGCGCGTGGGCGTTTTCAGGGTTGTCATCCGCACTCATCGCTATCTCCAATCTGAGCAAGCCACCATCCGGCGAGCAACCGGTGGGCCGGAATCGCATGCGCCCTTGTCTGAGCACCGTGCGACCGCGCGCCGAGGCGACCTCCGCACGTGTCGCAGGGCCCCCGCTTTCTTCCAGCGGCGGCTGATGACGAAAGCCCGCGCCTGCCGAGACGATTGCGATAATCGCGCCCACAATGAGTGCCGCGAAGGAAAACCAACTCGCCCGCGCGACGCTGCGAGCCGCACTGTCGGCGGTTTCGCGCGCTTTCTGTTCGGCCTCAGGGCCGGATGCTGCTGACACCGCCGAGGCGACCGCCGCCTGCACTTGCTGTTTCGCAGAATCGACCAACGAACTCGCATTGCCCGAATGATTCGCTGAGGTCGCCGCGACCTGTGCGCTAGTCGCCGCGACACTGCCCGCAGTACTGACGGCGCCAGTGACCGCGGAAGTCATCCCATAGACGATGAAAAGCGTCATCACGGCCCCGGGCCAGAAGACCGTGCAACCAGCCGAGGACCGGCGCACAGCGTCGGGCGTAGTATGAGCCGACGAAGACTGCAATGACTGTCGTGACGATTACCCATACCCCCGAGCCGAAGCCAAAGCCTTGCAGTGGGTCGGGTCTCGACAACGGCGCGAGCAGTGACGCTCCGACTGCGGTGCCGAGCACGCTCATCACGAGATAGACGATCATCGACAGAATCACGCCCGCGATGATCGAACCCCATGACAGGCGGGGAAGGCCGTAGTGAGTCGTGAGAAGTTTCATTATGGGATGGCTCCAGGATGTTAAGTAGCGCGCCATTTGCAGGGCATCCGACAGCACATCGAACATACGCAAGCGGTATGCCGCCTCCCCCAGAGTTCTCTTCGCAGCTTTCGCAGTCGGTGATTGTTGTAGGTGCTTACGGTTTGCAGAGGTCGACCAGAAGGAAAGTCGCGAGCAAGGTTGCGGCGCTTTCGGCCGCGCACCCGACCGCCCCTCCCGTCGAGAGAGGGTTACGACGAACCACCCGACATTAAAATGAAATTCATTCGACAGAACGAATTGCAGCGCCGGGCCACGAGAGGTGGCGCGACTGGTGCATCGGCGTTTCCCTTGGTCCGTTGGTTTCAAGGTAGAACGGCCCCGCTGTTGCCGGCGACATTCAGCACCGATGGTGCGCGGCGCACTGCGCTTAGAGGCTACGTGCATGCACGTCGTTGTCTGATAGGTAATGCGGCTGCGCCAGCGCGCGGCAAGAGCGAACGAGTTCCGACGATGCCGTGCTCATGCAATTCTGGCTAGAAAACGATTTCGACCGCAGGTGGGCCAGGTCGGCTCAGGAGAAAATATGGACAGCTGCGCACATCCCTTCGCCGGGCTAATGTCGGAGAAGCACTTTGAAGCATTGATATCCGGTGCGCGGGACTATGCGATCTATCTACTCGATGTAGCGGGTTACGTCAGCAGTTGGAACGCGGGTGCGCAGCGCTTCACAGGGTATTCCCCGGAAGAAGTAATTGGCCAACATTTTTCATTGTTTTACATCGATGACGATCGGGCAACGGGGCTGCCACAGCGTGCGCTCGACATAGCGCTGCGGGAAGGTACATTTGAGCAGGAGGGCTGGCGTGTGCGCAAGGTTGGCACACGGTTCTGGGCCAGCGTCGTTATCAATCCGGTACGCGACGAATACGGTGCGCACATCGGCTTCGTCAAGATCACACGTGACATTACCGAGCGCAAGCTCTCGCAGGAGGCTCTGCGGCAGAGCGAGGAGCGCTTCCGTCTGCTCGTGCAGGGCGTGACGGACTATGCGCTGTGCATTCTTTCGCCAGAAGGCGTCGTGACGAACTGGAACTCGGGAGCTGAACGGATCAAGGGATACAAGGAACCAGAGATCGTCGGTCAGCACTTCTCATGTTTCTATACGACAGACGATCAGAACAACGGCATGCCCGCGGCAACCCTGAATCGCGCCTTGAAAGAAGGGCGCTCGGAACAGGAAGGCTGGCGCGTGCGCAAAGACGGCTCGCGGTTCTGGGCACAGGTCGTGGTCGATGCCATTCGGAATGAGGCTGGCGACCTAGTAGGGTATGCCAAGATCACGCGCGACATCAGCGAGCGAAAGAATAGTGTCGACGCGCTTGAACGCGCCAATGCAGAGCTCCATCAGGCACAGAAGATGGAAGCCTTCGGGCAATTGACCGGTGAGATCGCCCACGACTTCAACAATCTGCTGGCGGTCATGTCGAGCGGCATTGAATTCCTCATGACTCAGCAGCCAAATCACCTCAGCTTGAAAATGCTGGATTCGATGCGACGGACGGTCGATCACGGAGCTACCTTGTCGCGGCAGTTGCTGTCCTTCGCACGTCAGCGACCGCTGGAACCGGGACACTTTGAACTAACTTCCGTCATCGAAAGGTTTGAACCGGTTTTGCGGCACGCAGCGCCATCATCGGTCGATCTCCGAATAGAGGCAAGTTCCAGTGTCCGGCCAGTGCGGGTCGACGTCGCACGCTTTGAGACGGCGCTGCTGAATCTCGTAGTGAACGCCCGGGACGCCCTGTCGGGGCCAGGTAGCATCCGGGTTCAGGTCAACGACGTGGATCTTTCTACTGACGGACAAATTGGAACTCTGCCCGCCGGTCAATATGTGCAGGTGAGCGTCATCGATACGGGCTGCGGCATGTCTCCGGACGTGGCCAAGCGTGTTTGGGAGCCATTTTTTACGACGAAAGACCCGGAAAAAGGAACCGGTCTGGGCTTGAGCCAGGTGTACGGCTTCATTACTCAGAGCTGTGGGGAAGTTTGTATCGAAAGCGAACCGGGTGCGGGAACGACGGTGAGCCTCTACCTACCCGTTGCCGGAGGAAATGTCGACGAGCGCAGCAGCGTCCCTGAGCCCACGAGCGAAACGGCTCTCTCCGTCCTCGATGAAGGAGATTCTTCTTGCGACGGCGGGAACTCCAGCGAAGCATCGACTGCTCGGTCCTGACGCCGAGCAAGAGCCGAGAGGCGATCTAGACGCTGAGAAGTGACCGACGCGTCGACTTACTCTCTTTACCGACGGCGGGGTGCCTGGAGATAAGAATGAAATCGCGGCGCCTCGCGTAGCCAGAGCAATACGACCGAAGGTCCGCGTCGGAGGCGACTGCCTCAGCGAGCGGGGCCTCCTAAACCGATCACAACGGTCTGACGTCATGTGCTGACGCGTCGCTCCGTCATCTAGCGGTTAAAGGCACGTTTTGCGACTAAAAGAGTGGGTGGCCTCGCCGGGCTTTTGGAACGCCGGCACCATCGTGAAGCGTTCCGTCTACATCTTTTGCGATATATCCAATGCAACCCATTGCTAAACCTGTGCGTACCATGGAAATCCAGTCGGTCGATCTGGACGGTCAACTGCTCCGCGTCGGCATTCGGAGCGGCAGCGCTGCTTCGCCGCCGCTCGTCTTGTTCAACGGCATCGGTGCCAATCTCGAACTGCTCGAACCGTTTATCGAGGCACTTGGCGACGTGGAAGTCGTTATCTTCGATATTCCGGGCGTGGGCTGGTCTCCCGCGCCGCGTGCGCCATATCGCTTCTCGAAGTTGTCGGTACTGACCGACAAGCTGCTCTCAAAGCTGGGCTATGACGGACCCGTCGACGTGCTCGGTGTGTCGTGGGGAGGAGCGCTTGCGCAGCAGTTCGCGCGTCGCTATCCGTCGCGTTGCCGAAGACTTGTGCTCGCCGCCACCACACCGGGCGTCATCATGGTCCCGGCCCGGCTTTCAGTCCTTTTCAAGATGATCGGACCGCGCCGGTATCGGGACCCCGCTTTTCTACAGAAGATCGGCGCCGATATCTATGGCGGCATGTACCGACGCAATCCCGAATTGCTGAAGGAGCACGGGCACCACATTCAGCCCCCCGGCGGCCGTGGATACGTGTATCAGTTGTTGGCCTTGTGCGGCTGGAGCAGCCTGCCTTGGCTCGGTCGCCTGCGCCAGCCGACGCTCGTCATGCACGGCGACGACGATCCCATCGTCCCGCTTGTCAACGCGCGGATTCTCGCCGCCCGTATTCGCCACTCGACGCTTCACGTCATTGAGGACGGCCATCTCTTCCTCGTCACGCAAACGAGTAGAGTGGCTCACGTGGTGCGCGACTTCCTGCGGCGGGAGGCGGGTTGAGCGGCCGATCGGCAATCCGACGACCTTGTGCTGGGGCGGCCTGACTAGAATGGCTGCTTTGCCGTAGAAGCGAACGTCGAGGCTTCTCTTGGTCCAGAGTTCGAGTCACGGCCTGAGACGGTCAGTCAAGGGTTTTCCGAGGGCAGGTGCAGCCCACATCCTTGACCTTGTAGCCTCGGGCGTCGCTCATTCATGAAACAGCGAATGTCGAGGAAACGTCGTGCGCCCACCTGGCGAGTTGCCCACTGCCGGCCAGCGTCATGGTCATAACAGGCGGCCCGGGCCGGCTTTCCAGGAACCGCGCGCTACTGCGGCTGTCCATTGCGTTGTCCGCTCGCGTGCCACGATCCGGCGTTGCGTCGACACACTGCGCGCTGAGGTGCTCGCGTCGCGCGGCGCTATTTATTACGGTCAGTGATCCGGCCAACAAACTTCCAGCCGTGATCGCGTATCCAGACGTATGTATAGTCGGTCGGACCGTCGATGAATACCGTTAGTGGGTGGTTTGCAATAGAGTCCTCCTTCTGTTGTGACGCCACCGCCGGCGTAATGCGCGAGCTTTTCATCGACTATCAGCTGACGGTCGCAGGGCGCCTGAGCGCGGCGGCAAAGCGAATCTACGCGTGCTGCTGCGTGTCACGTCGATGCAGACGCACGATGCTGGCGACAGAGTAACCCAACCGCGTTTTCTGACCTTCCTGCTTCTTCAATAGGCACTTATCGGACTCGTTGCCGTTATTCCATGCGCGGGGACGGCAGCGGCCTTTCTCCGTCCAACGGCCACTCGCTCTCGCGGGGTCGCCCGCCGATTGTCGGCCCATGCTCGTACGGCAGCGGTCTTTCTCAATGACCTACGTCAGCACGACATGGTCGCGCCCGGCGGTGTCAGCGCACGGACCCGCAACGAGGGTGTGGACCTGCCGCCGGGAGAAGCGCCCCGCGTATCCGCCCCCACCCGGCAGCGGGGGACGCGTTCCTGATCCCTCGCGTCCGCACGGGCATGGCAATCGGGCGAGGCACGAGGCTTGCGACCTTCAGCCCGGCAGTCGGTCGTTGCGCAGGTCGCGGCGGCAGCGGCAAAGCGTGCGCCCTGGATCCGGAGAACAGATCGCGCGTGTGGCTGGCTTGTGCTCCAAAGTGGTGAGGGTTAGTAGGCGATCTTACTGCCACCCCTTGCCTAAGCGGCCACGCGATCCACGAGTAAAGAACGAAACAACTATAAAACAAGAGTTCGACAATGGTGCCGACTGCCGAAGGATCAAGCGTTTCTGGTAGTGCAACAAAGGCCTGAAGGTCCGGAATCTACCGGGTCAACGAGCTTCCCTTTATAGGAGTGTTCAATGTTTCCATATTTTCCTCAACAGGCTTCGTCATTTGCAAATGCCAATCTCCAAATCTTGATGAATGTGACCGAGCGCTACGCCCGTGGTGTCCAGCAATTAGCCGAATTGAACGTCCAGACGGTGAAGACTCTATGGGAGGAGAGCAGCTCAGTGGCGAACGCCGGGACCGCTGCCAAACCGGGCGACTTTATCAGCTGGGAATCGACGCTTTTTGCCGAACTCCCGGAAAAGGCAGCCGCGTACAGCCGGCACTTCTTCTCGATTGTCCGCGCGACCGAAGCCGACATTCTCAACGAAGCGCGCAGCCAATATGAAAAGTACGGCATCAACGTGAAGGGCGCGTTTGAATCGGCGTTACAGGAGGGTCAATCGGCCTCGCAAAAGGCGTCTGCATTGGTGGCGGACGTCACGGACCGTTCGGCGCTGGCCGCACGTGAAATTGCCAGCGATGTGGCCGATGCGAACACCGATGTCATGCGGTCCACAGTCGAGGCGTCTTACAACGCAGCGGAGGATCTCGAAGATGCAACCGAAAGGGTGACGCGCTCCTCAAAGTCCGGCGCTAAGCGCTGACAGCGTGCCCCTGCCGTGATGTGTTGGTTCGCCTCATTCCGGCCCGCTGTATGCGGGCCGGTTTCACAGGCGCCCAAACCGGATCGCGGACTCCGCCGCATCGGCGATTTTCACGACGTTTGGCGACGGAGTGGAGGCCACATTCGGTGACTCAAGCTTCGCGGGCGGCGTCGCGCCGCAGGGCCCATAGGCCACCGGACAGATGCTCCACCTGAAAAAGTGAACGCCGAACGCCAGCGGTACTACGGGCTCACCGTCCGGGGCGTCGGGTGCGAGCACCATGGGAAAGGGCGCGGGCAACTCTCAAAAGCAGATGGAGCAGGGAGGGATGGATTCCCCCGCCTCAGGAAGCGGACCGAAGAAGGCGTACTGACAAAAGAGCACCTGCAGACAACGTAACGCGCAAACCTTGGGGCTAGTCGGCACTGCGTGTGCCTCTGCCAATAACAGTGAACGCGCTTTCACGGGTGCCGACCGCATGGAGGGCGTCGAGTCCGTCCTCCAACCGCGACGCCCTCAAGCACCGAACAGCCGAGCATTGCGAGATCAGTGAGTCAACAAGTCCACAATTCACTCCCAGGGCGCTACGGGTCGTCGTGCGGTGTCCGCTCGCCGGAATATCCTTTAGCTCCCGATAGAAAAGATCGCGGCTTGAGTCAATCGATGAAACTCTAGAGTCGGAGTCGGCACCAGCAAAATTGGCGATCAGCGCCCTACTCAAGAGAAACCGAGTGCTCGATTCCTGATCGCATTACGCTATGTCCTCGCACGCTATCGCCGCCCTGAATTCAATAAGCGGCGGATTGCCGTGGAGCCCGCCTCGACACCCGATGTACGAGGCAAGTAAGCGTCGCGCCTGAGTCGCGCTGTAGGATGACGACTGCGACAATGCGATCGGCGCGCGCATTGCCGCCCCGCGGACATACCACGATTCCAAGCGCCAGCGCCAACTCTATATAGTGGGTCGTCGTTGTCACGTCCGGCCGGATCGGCGTGCTGCCACCGTGCGGCAGGGTCGGTCGAGCGCAGCGCGTACAGGTTCGCTACCTCCAACCGCCCATACTTCGCAGACCACCGCGCTATCGGGGCGGCGCCTGATCGTAGGATCGTCCGCAAGGAGATCAGCGCCCGATGGGTTCAGCATCAGGAAGGCGAGCGTCGGCAGGCTGCGGTTCCACTCGCGCCAGAGATGCTACCGGTCTGGTCGCAGCCGCTGATGTATGCGCCGCGCTCGCCCGCGAGGTATTGACAGACAAGGTATTTCATGCGTTGGCTCCCGGGCCGCTCTTTTTACGTTCGTTATTGAACAGACGGCGGTCGTGATGCAAGCGTAATGATGAGTTTCGCGACCAATAGCAAGAGAGACCCTCATGCACCGCGATCTGACCATTGGTGAGTACGCCGTCGCGATCACCGCAGAGCGTAAATGCCTTGTGAGCCCCAACGTAGTTACTGGCTACACGGTTCGCTTCGCCATCAGACGAGTCGACGACAAAGCCCTGACGGGCAACTTGTTCGTCGAGACATCGGAAGAAATCGCCCCGCAAAATCATTATTTCGCCTCAGTCAAGGCTGCTCTCGACGCTGGCGAACAGATGGGACGCATGCGTATCACCGACTTCGACGCGGCCCGAGGGCTCAGCTAAGGGTTTCATAATGGCACTCGGGAGAATCCGCCTCGTCACGCCGACGCGCGCCAGATTGGGCAGCTCGCCCGGACGCCCCGAGTGAGAGGTTACTGTGGGAAGCAACGAGGTACTCGATTTTCCCATTCTCACTGTAGCCACTCCTTTGCGCTTTCGCTGTTCACTAACGAGTTGACGTTGATTTATCAAAATCCGCTCGTCGGCCGCACCTGGCAGCGTTGCGACGACGTGCTTGGCAAGCACGGTGACCTCCGCCTCGAATCTGACTGGCGCATCGCGTCGAGAGAGTGGGAGGCCACAAGGTGGGGTCGTCAGTCCTATCTTGATGAATCTGTTCATGCATTATGCGTTCGACTGCTGAATGACGCGGGCTTATCAAAAGCTCCCTTTCGCTCGCTACGTAGGAGAATACCCCATGGCTCAAGAATTTCCCCTCAAGCCCGGCGATGAAGCCGAGCCCGGCACGCCTGGCACTGGTGAGGACCTGTGCCAGGCCTGCAAAGGTTCTGGCACGAATGATGTTGAGGAATGCGCATATGCGGCGGCACAGGCAAGGTGGTTCAGGGCGTCGGTGGAGGTTGACGCGAGCGGAGCCCATCTTCTCGTCGGCACTTCGAAACGAGGCCGCCCTTTGCCCGTGCTTCGCGATATCGTTGATCGCGCGGTGCCTGGGGGCACCTGGATTACAACTGGCCGCGGCAACGCCACCCACGGAAGCGACAGGGCCTCAGTCGCGCGCCACAGCGAAAGCGGCGACGCAGGCGACTACAATACAGACCATGGTGAAGCTTCGACGGGGCGGTTGAGTTCCGGCTCCCGTAACACGACTTTGTGAGCGTTGAGAGGAAGCCCGCCGCACCCGGCGGGACCACCCAATGCGTTCCCTTTAGGGGGCAATATGGAACAGCATTACAAGCCAGGCCAAACAGTTCAAATGTCGGGTATCTATAAGGTCGTCAAAGACGGCACGGCTAACTCCGGATTTGAAGTTATCTGCCTCGTCGGCGACTATTTCCTGCCTCTGCGCACGGGCGAAAGCGCGCACTACGAATTGCTCCGTACGATCACTCATGCCCACGAGCATGCCGAACTTGGATGCGGGGATCTGACCGAGCGGGACACGTAGCGCTAATTTCCGCGAGGAGCCTCGAGCAACGAGCGACTTAACCCGACTGTTTCCGCTTCGCAAATCTGAGCCACAAGGCGGATGCGAGGGCTCTCGCCGCATCGCCCGTTGGTCCGCGGCGGGATCATCGGCCATTGCTTCGACGAGGTAATGCGGCGAACGGCGGCAATGTGGCCTGTCGAAATCGCGCGCGGCGTTACTTTCCTCTGAGCTCCGTGCAAGCACACGAGTCGCACACATACGCCCGCGCGGCCTGCGGGGCCGAACGCTCTTTGTATTATCGACAGGACTTCGATCATGCGTTTGAAGGAAGCCACCGCCTGCCCCGGCGCTCCGCCTAGCCAACTGCCGCTTGTTGTCGTCAGCGCGCGGCCAGCATGCCGACAATGATTCCGCCCAGCGCCGCCATCGCAATCGCCTTCCATGGGCTATCGTGGACGAAGTCATCGGTGGATTCGGACACCACGCGGCATTTTGCGCGGATCATGTCCTGGGTATCTGAGAACGTCTCCCTCGCCACGGTGAGTGTGCTTTTCCCTGGCGGCATGAACGTGCTGCCCTTGCCTTCGGACCCGGTGACGAGCGGCTGCGCGAGCACCGCCAGACCGCTGCTATCTCCTTCGCCGGATGGCGCACTGGTTGCCGCGTCCATCGCCTTCGCGACCTCGGTGCGCGCGAGCACCGGTCCCTCTGGTAGCCCTTCATAACCGGACTTCTCGCTGTCCATAAGTCCTCCTTTAACGAACGTGCAGACGGCCCCAACCGCCGTCACCAGTCATCCACGCATCATCCCGCAACAACCGTTCCGCCCGACGGTCTTGGAGCGACGGAGAAGCAGCACTCTGCGCCCCGCTTGCGCAATGCATTCATCAAGCAAGCCGCCGCGCGAGCTCAATGACCCGCGCTGCCCGCTAGACTTGCTGGCATTGCCTGCGGTTACCGCCGGTGAAATCTACAACGCCACGCAAGCAGAGCGGTGAAAGCGGCCCCGCGTGAGGGAGGCGTAGCACACGTCGAAGTCGGCGAGCACCTCGCGATGGATTCAATGAAATAGTAAAAAAAGGATAACGAGAACGACCACGGGTACGCCAAGCAACCAGCCAAGTAAATAAGGCATTTCAGTTCCTCCATCGGTGTTGAAGTCCGTGCTGTCAGCTTCCACGATGGCCTCTGATTGCATAAGTCGAGCTTGTCTGAAAAGCATGTAGGTGGTGGCCTAGGCCCTTTGTGCGCGTGCTATATCGCCTTGTGCCGCTGGAGGCGTCCACGTCGACCGTGAAGAGAGTCCTTCGTTGTCCCTCGGCGGGTTGCAGCAGAGCACCGTAGGGGATAGCGTTCTCAATCCGCTCAAGATCGGAATTGTGAGACGGATGCCTTGCCCAACTGTGGTGTCGGGCAAGGATTGACGCAGGTCCGCGGGCCTACCCCTAACCGGCACGTTCGACGAGAAGGTCTGTCTCAGACGTCTAAAATGCAGGGGACGCTCGGGAAGACAATTAGTTTAGAGAACTTCGGTCAGGTACGAAGGCTGCGCATGGAAACCATATGCGGAAATTGGTGCGGTATCGTGCAAGGATCGGGGGCACGGAATCGCGTGTCGACGGCCGAAGGCGCCCATCGACGAGGGCGTGTGGCACGAGCCCGCCATCTTGACGCCCGGAGCGGCGTCGAGTCGAGACGTCGCGAAGTTCATATGGGAGCCGATTATGCGCATTCTATTCATCGAAGACGACCCTCGGCTTGCCGACGCTTTCGCAGCTCCTGCGGCCTCAAATGGCCACGATGCTGAGGTTGCGTATGATGGGCGCTCGGCACTGGCCCTTACCGGTGCAAACGCATATGACGCTATCTTCCTCGATATCGGCCTTCCGGACGCCGACGGACGAGAACTTTGCCAACGAATTCGGGTTGCAAGCATAAATGCTAACGCGTGCGTGGTTGCCGTGACCGGGCACGCAAATCTAAGCGGTGAGGAGCTGGAGACGTTTGACGGATATCTGGTAAAGCCGATTTTGCAGGAGACCTTGGAGCACGCGATAAGGGGGTGTTGACGAGATCTAAAATCCTCGACGGCTCCAGCATGTTCTCGGCGACGTGTTCAGCTATCTGAGCGAGAATGGCGGGCATTCCGACTAGACGCATCATTTCAAGGATGCCTATAACCGGCCCATTAAACTTGCCGCTATTCGGTCAATACTTTATCGAGTCCGCAAGCGCGGCGACCGTCCGGGTCGTCCAGGTGCTCAGTCCGGCCTGCAGCGCCGTGCGAATCGCTCGCTTCGGCCCAAGAACGACCACGCCAACGAGCAGGGCTGCAATGAGAACTGCATTCGGCGTTCTCAGCAGCCACGGCCCGACGTCAGTCGCGACGCGCGATCTCCGAGGAGTACGGGCCGGCGCAAGTTCGTTGCTTATCGCCTGAAATTCCGCGCGCGTCTCTGCCATACGTGCGAGCACAATGGATTGTGCGTCCGCGTATCTCATGTTTTTGACTTCCGCGTCTCTCATGTGTTTGACTCCTTGACCGCTTCCAAGTCACGCTCAATTTCTGTTCGCAAGGTTTGGAACGGTTCGGCGGGATGACGGGAACGCATCAAGATGCCGGCGACGAGTGTCACGAGCAGCCACACCGCGGCGACGCCCCACGCCACGGCAACGAAGTACGGTGAACCGGCCGCAGTAATGATTACGGCGATACAAAAAAAGGAGAGCGTGAAGAGTGCGCCGATTGCCAATACCACTAGGGCGACGACTTCGTGCAGCAATCGGGACTTCGTTTCAGCCATTTCGATCCGAAACAGCTCGCTATAATCCCAGATGCGTCGTGACAACAAGCGACCGACGTTTCGCCACCGCGCGATCTTCGATTGAACCGTCATGGCTAGCTCCCTTCTACGTACTCCATCCCAGTTTGCTCCGGAGACGGTCTGGTAAGTCCTTCGGCACCTCGTGTTGTACACGTCGACGCGCCCCAGGCGTATTCGACGTCGTGCGGCCGCTGCCTCGCATCACTCCCACCAGAAATCCGATCAGTGCAGCGATACCCAACGCGACCAACGGGCTTTCCGCAGTTCGGGTGCGCACCAACGTCGAAGTGTCCGAGCAAAGCGTTTTCGCCTTCTCGCGCAACTCACCGGCTTTGCCGGCAGCCGCTGTTGAAGCGTCGTCAACCACATTGCCCACAGCCTGCCGGAGCGTGCCCGTCGCTTCGTGAGCAGCCTCCTCCATTTTGTTCGTGTCCATTTCTCGTTACTCCGGTTATCGCAAATCGCGAGTGAGCAGGTGTTGTGCCTAGAGAACCTAGGAATACGTCAGGGGGAAAGACTGGGTCACCGCTCGGCTGCCGCGGCTCGGACGCCGATGATGACGGGTGTTCGCGTTGGTCGAAGACGACCGCCGGTGACAAGTGCGCCCACGCGGAACATTGATTGCTGACTGAAAATCGCCGTCCGATGCCGCGCCGTCACGTTTCGCTGCCGAACGGTAACCTTGCGAACGGCTCGGAGGGAAGCATGAAGGCGCTTAGATGGCAAGGAAAGAAAGACATTCGCTGCGATACAGTCCCCGACCCGAAGATTGAGCATCCGCGCGATGCAATTATCAAGGTTTCGACCTGCGCGATCTGCGGCTCGGATTTGCACCTTTTCGATGGTTTCATGCCTGGGATGGAATCCGGGGACATCATGGGA
>NZ_JFHC01000110.1 GCF_000698595.1 Caballeronia glathei
CGCCACCGCGCTGAAGTCGGCCGGGGTGCCCGCAACGCAACCCCTTACCAACGGCGAGTTGGACCTGATCGTGGGCCTTGGCGCGGAAAACCTCGCAGGCGCGATGCGATAAGCACCGGCAAGAAACACATACTCTCAACGGCGCCTTCGGAGCCCTTTTCGCTCGGGCGGCGCCCGGACGCTCCACGGTCCGATGATGCCCGCTGCGCCGGCGGACTCCCGCAGCTCCCGATCAAGACCTGGGCAGACCGATGTCGGCGTTTCTTCTTCCTTAAGCCGCAACGATCTCGCTCGCCCGGAAAGCGGGAAGGATCGACGATCGCAGTGATCCCAGTAGCGGATTCAGATGCTGCGGGGGGTGTCGCCTCAAAGCAGGAGGGGCACGCTGATCAAAAGGAAGACGACAATGTAGATGATTCCAAAGATCGCGCCCAGCCTCCAGTAGTCACCGGCAGGCAGATACCCGCTGCCGAAATAAACGGGACTCGGCCCGGTTCCGTAGGGCGTCAGAATACCCATGATGCCAAGCGTCAGGGCCAGCATCAGCGCAAACGCCTCCATCGGCATGCCGGGAATGGTTGAGCCCACTGTCAGCATGACCGGGAGCATCGCCGTTGTATGGGCGGTGACACTTGCAAACATGTAGTGCGTAAAGAAGAAGATCAGCACCAGGACCACCGCCGCGGTCGTCGGCGGGACACCACTCATATGGGCCGCCATGGTGTCTGCGAACCACTTGACGAAGCCGGTTTTGCTGAGCCCGTCGGCTAGTACCACCAGCGTCGCGAACCAGGCGAGCGTGTTCCACGCCTGCTTGTTCGCGAGCATGTCGTCCCATGTGACGACTTTGGTGACCAGCATGAAGGCGATTACCATCAGTGCGGCGGTTGTCGCATTGACGTACTTATCCGCGAAGATCCAAAGTCCTAGCGCGATAAGCACCAGGATCCCAAGCAGCAGTTCCCGCCGGCTGAGCGGCCCCATCTCTTTTAGCTCCTGCGCAGCCCAGGCGGGCACCTCGCTGCCTTGCTTCACTTCCGGCGGATAGAGCACGTAGGTAAGGAGCGGTACGGCCAGTAGCATCACAATGCCCGCTGGCGCGATGGCCAGGAACCACTGCGTCCAACTCAAATCGACGTGGACGGTTTTCCTTATGATCTCGGCGGCGAGCAGGTTAGGGGCGAGTGCAGTAAGAAACATCGAGCTCGTCACGCAGGTGGTGGCGATCGCGGTCCACATGATGTACGAACCAATCCGCCGGGCCGAGGGATCATTCGGCTTCGAGTCGTAAAGAGGCGGCAAATTCCGGATCACGGGGAAGATCGTCCCTCCGCTGCGTGCAGTATTGGAAGGTGTAAATGGCGCAAGCACGGCGTCTGCCACCATTACTGCGTAACCGAGAGTGAGTGTCCTGCGACCCATCGCCCGCACGAGCAGGAGCGCTATACGCCGGCCCAAACCCGTCTTCTCGTAGCCGAGGGCGAACATGAAGGCGCCGAAGATCAGCCATACCGTGCCATTGGAGAAACCCGAAAGTGCCCAGTTGAGGCTCGCATTTGCCACATTGAAGCCAGGCTTCGCGAGTTGCTCCGGACTGTAGAACACCCATTCACAGAATACGCTCACCAGCGTCACGGCGATGAGCCCGATGGCTGCGCCTGGAATGGGCTCCAACATCAGCCCGACGATCACACCGACAAAAATCGCGAAGTAATACCACGCGTGCTGCGCCAGGCCTTCGGGGGCGGGAATGATCGCAATCAGGATCACTACGGCGAGGGGCGCGATGGCTTTCCAGAAGGTATTCATGGGACTCCCCGTGGCAATTACCTGCATGTGCTATTCTTTATATGACGCTTTCCGTGGGTTCGCCAGTGTGGTGTCAACGCCGCGCAAGGACACAGTGCGAGAAGATGGTTTGCTTAAGCATTGAAGGGCATCAGATTGAGGCCCCAACCAACTGCTCGATCCTGCAAGCCTTCGTGCATGCAGGGCAGACGCTTGTCGAGGGCGTTGGCTGCATGGGCCAGGGGGTATGCGGCTCATGCCGCGTCATGGTCCGGCGCAGCGGCGAGCAGGAGGTAAAGACGGCGCTTGCTTGCGAGACCTTGATTGAAGACGGGATGCAGGTCGCGTTCCTCGATTACTTCACCGCCCCGGCACGCCACGTGTATCGCATCGAGGATATCGGCGACAGCTGGCAGGTGCTGTCCACGATTTCTGAAACATTCCCTGAAGCCTCTCATTGTCGTCACTGCAGTGGATGCGATCGCGCCTGTCCGAAGGGCCTCGACGTCCAGCGCGGCGTGAATCTTGCCGTGGAGGGCAAGCTGTCAGCATCGAGCGAGGTCTTCGACGAATGCGTCATGTGCAACCTTTGCACGCTTGCCTGCCCTGAACATATCCGGCCAAACCATCTCGGCCTGTTCGTGCGACGAATGATCGCGGCGCTTTCGCTGCGTCCCGCAGATCTCATGCGTCGGCTACAGCAGATCGAAAGCGGTGAAATGAAGATCGATTTCGATGCGCCGGGCGCGCAGCCGCCCCGCTGATCGGGTAAAAAGATCATGCCTGCCGGTATTCCTTACGAAGACGCGCACAAGCGCTACCGTCCCGGTGTAACGCCCACAGTACGCAGCGATGACACCTCCATCGATGAACTCCTTAAGGGCTATCACCCTGACCACGGCCCGAACGCACACGTTGCACTGACCGTCGGGGTGAATCGCGGTGATCCCTGTCAGCAAGATCTCGCGCGCTATCTTCAGGCAAATGGGCTGATCGACGATGTGGACATCGCCGGTGCACGGCTCACGACCACCGATGTTCTGGTCATCGGAGGCGGCGGCGGCGGATGTGCCGCGGCACTCACCGCGGCAAAGCAAGGTGCGCGAGTGATCGTCGCGACCAAGCTACGCCTGGGTGACAGCAACACCGTGATGGCGGAAGGCGGAATTCAGGCAGCCGTTGGAGAGGATGACAGCCCGCAGCTGCACTTCGAGGACACGTTGCGGGCCGGACATTTCTGCGGTGTGCCCGAACTCGTTGCGCAGATGGTGATGGACGGCCCCGATATCATTCGCTGGCTGATCCAGCTCGGCATGATGTTCGATCTGGAGGAGGACCGGCCCATCGGCGGTAACCTTCTGCGCAAGAAGCCCGGCGGCGCATCCGCCGCGCGGATTCTCTCCTATCGTGACTACACCGGGCTAGAGATGATGCGCGTGCTGCGCGAGGCGGTGGATCTCGACCCAGGCATCGAGGTGTGGAACCGATGCCCGGTCGTCGAACTGCTTTCCGACGAGTGGGGACGCTGCGCCGGGGCCGTGATCTACAACCTAGAATGGCGCACTTTTGTGCTCGTGCGTGCGCGTGCTGTGATCCTCGCCACGGGCGGCGCCGGGCGGCTGCACCTCAATTCCTTTCCGACGTCCAACCATTACGGTGCCACCGCGGACGGCCTTGTGCTGGCTTATCGGATCGGGGCGCGCCTGCGCGAGCTCGACTCGTTCCAGTACCACCCCACCGGCATCGCCTACCCGCCCCACTTGGCGGGCGGCCTGATTTCGGAAGCGGCTCGCTCCGCCGGTGCCAAGTTACTCAACGGCGAAGGCGAGCGCTTCGTGAACGAACTCGGGCCCCGAGACGTCGTGGCTTCGGCTATCCTGCGCGAATGTGCGCAGGGGCGCGGAATCGATCGCGAAGGTCAGATCGGCGTATTCCTCGACACACCGACGCTCGAAATGGAGAACCCTGGCATTCTGGCCAAGCGCCTCGTCACGCTGCGCCACCTCGCGCACAAGTGCGGTCACGATGCGGCGCAGGAACCGTTCCTCGTCTATCCGACCCTCCACTACCAAAACGGTGGCGTAGCCATCGACAAGGATGGCGCGACGAGCGTCCCCGGCCTGTATTGCGTTGGTGAAGTCACGGGAGGCATACACGGGCGCAACCGGCTGATGGGGAACGCACTGCTCGACATCCTGAGCATGGGGCGCCGTGCCGGGACCAAGGCTGCGGATTTGCGGGGCCACGTCACGGCCAGCCGCGCGGGAATCGGCCATGTTCACGCGTGGCAGCGCGAGCTGACGTTGGCCGGATTACCCTTGCATGTCAAGGCACCGCAGCTCTTCCCTGGCTACGCCCATTTCGACCTTCGAGTCGATGCCGGTTTGCGCTCGAGCACGCCGGGGTGCGTGGTCGGCGGCATCCGGTGATGCGATCCACGGAGCGCGACGATGGACAAGCTGAATCAGGTTCTTCTGAAGAACGATATCCGTGTCGGCGCAGACCTCGATGCCTGGCTCGCGCGCGGTGGCGGGGAGGGCCTTGCCCGGGCGCTGCAAGATCCGGCGGCAATCATTGCCGAAATCGCCCAGGCGGATTTGCGCGGGATGGGAGGCGCCGGGTTTGCGACACATCGCAAATGGACGCCGGTCGCCACCGCTCCTGATGGCGACAAGTACATCATCTGCAACGGCAACGAGGACGAGCCCGGCACATTCAAGGACCGCTTTCTCCTAGAGAACACGCCGCATCAGGTGATCGAGGGCGCGCTTATCGCGGCCGTGGCCACCCGTACCAACCACGTCATTCTTTACGTCAATCCGCATCAGCCGCTGTCTCTCGCGGCGACGCGCCAAGCAGTGCAGCAGTGGCAAGGACACCCACTGCTTGCCGCGATCGGGCGGATGGTCGGTGGGCCAGTAGCGCTTCGCGTCGTACCCAGCTCGGGCCTGTACATCGGTGGCGAGGAAACAGCGGTGATCGCAAGCGTGGAAGGCGGGTTTCCATTTCCGCGGCGCAAGCCGCCCTTCCCGGCTGAGCAAGGCGTGCATGGCGCGCCGACCATCGTGAACAACACCGAGACACTGGCACACGTACCGGGGATTTTGCGCCATGGCGCGCAGTGGTATCGAGACCTCGGCATCGGGAATGCGGCCGGAACCAAGCTCTACTCGCTCTCAGGTGACGTCTTGCATCCGGGTCTTTACGAGCTGCCAATGGGCACGAGCCTCTCGACGCTCATCTTTCAGTATGGCGGCGGAATGTTGCAGGGCAAGGAATTCAAGGCGGTCTTTACGGGAGGCCCCTCCAACACTTTGCTGGCGAAGCACGATCTCGATGTTGCACTGGATTTCGACTCGGTGCGGCAGCGCCGTTCGCGTCTCGGGACCGGTGCGATGATCGTCGTGTCGGAAGGCACGAGCATCGTCCGCAAAGTCGCTGAGTACGTGAGTTTCTTTGCTCAGGGTTCGTGCGGCCAGTGCCCGCCCTGCAAGGGCGGCACCTTTCAGCTAATGCGACTCCTCAATCGGCTCGACACCGGTCGCGGCGTGCGCGCCGATCTGGAAGCGTTAGAAAACTTATGCCGCATCCTTCCCGGAAGCGGACGCTGCGGTCTCATCGACGGCGCGGTGACGGTGGTGGAGAGCTCCGTCAATCAGTTCCGGGAAGAGTATGAGGCGCTTCTGATGGCATAGGCGCACAGCAAGGCGCGAAGTCGCCGGATTGACAGACTTGCATGGCGATTTTCTCGCCACGGAATGCTTGCCGCGCGCGGTCAGTGAAATGGCAGACCGGTACTTCTGCCAGGCCGTACGTGCCGAGGGACGAGACGTGTCCCACAGCGGTCGTCATCATGGTTCGGGCATCGCGGAGCAGCGACTTGCCGACGCGCCCAGGTTTCGGGGATCGTTGATTGCCGCGCAGCTCCGAGCCCAATCCGCACAACTCGACCGCTCTCGCTAGTCGTTGTCCTCGCCCTTGACCTTGCTCCACCCAGGACCCGGATCAAACGACTTCGTGGCCTCCGCCTTGGCTGCGCTCTGCGGCCCCAGGTCTCGCTCATAGACATGTCCCGCGTGGCTCACCATGAAACTTTTTATCCCGCTGTCTCCGTACTTCACCGGCCAGGCGATGACGGCAAATCCGCCGAAGAGCTTGCCTCGAACGACGTAATCGTAGGCACCACCTGGTGCGTGTGGCCCTTGTGAATCGAGCAGCTTGTAGTGGTACCCGTAGTAGCCGCCATTCCGAGCATTGCGCGAACTCGCATCAACGAACGCTTCGCCTAGCGGACTTTGGGTGTCGTCTGGTCCGGCAGGCCAGTACAAACCGTCGCGCTTTCCCGGCGAGCTAACCATCCTCGAGGCGTAGGCAAGCACGCCCTCGCCGTCGTGATTGGTCTGCGCATACTCGCGCTGCGCATCGTAAATCACGAGCATTATCTGTATGACGGCCAGTTCATTGCGCCCGATGCGCCGTAATCGCATATCTTCGGCACCCGCGCGTGTATCGAAGTGCCATCCTTGACCGGTTTTGACGAGTGGAATCGGGAACGTCCAGCCGTCGTCGCCGACGGTAATTTGCGCATGTTTCGTGTCAGTTGGCTTGATCACATGAGACTTGGCCCACTCGGCGACAAACGTTTCACGTACCTGCGCGTCGACGGGTGGAATCAGGTCCCGAAAGTTATTGCCGAAGATCGTGCGTAACGCGTCTTCGCGATCTTTCCCGACGGCGTCTCCGAAGGCATCCATTGCCGCCTGCGGAGAGCTGAAGTTCTTTTGCGCATAAATGGAAGTCGTCATGGCAACCGACAGGACGGCAGCGGCGGTGAGATTCGCGAGTACGGGCCTCACCCACTTCTTGGAAACGCGTGATTGGTAGTCCATGGTTCACTCTCCTCAACGCCTACCGCGGGAACCACCGCCGCCGCGCATACCACCGCCGCCACGGTTATAGCCTGAACCCTGCATGCTCGATCTTCCCCGGTCGAAGTCGCGCTGCGAAGCGGCGCCGCCCCCTCCTACGCCTGAGAACGCGCCGTCGCGTCCGCCTCCACTGTAACTCCCACGGTTGCCGCCGCTGGCGCGGTTCAGGTCACCGGTGGCGCCACGATTCGAAGCACCACCGGCTGACCGATCGTTGACGGATGCGCGGTTCCCGGCGTTACCCCGGTCAGCGGCGGTGGCGCGATTGCTCGCGCCCGCCCGGTCGGTTGCGCCCACCCGCGTACCCGTGTCGGTGCCACGCCCGCGATACTGGGAACGCCTGTCGGCACCTGGTGTCTGCCCGGCAAACTTGTCGCGCGTGGCATTGTCGCGATAGGCGACACCCTGTCGATGGCTTGCGTCATGCTGCCAGCGACCTCCCTGCCCCTGGACTTTGCTGCGGTCGAAGTTGCGATTTATGTTCGCGGCCTTGTCCACGTTGATGTTGACGTCGCCACCGCCCCAGTTGCAGTTGCTGAAAATCGCACCGGCAGCCGCGAGCCCAATGCCCCAGGCGAATCCTGTCGCGAGCGCCGCGCCGGGGTAGTAACCAGGATAGTAAGCGGGATACGGAGGCCAATAGGTTGGCGGATAAGCCGGATAGCTCCATCCACCATAGACAACCGTCGGGTTGTAGGCTGGCACATAGATCACCTCCGGGTTTGCGGGCTCGATGCGCACAATGGTGGTCTGGCCGCCCGCCGGTGCGGGATCGACGATGACCTTCTGCTGCTCGTTCGATTGCAGGTTGCCCGATTCCTGCGCGCGTGCCCGCAACCGCTGCACAGCAGCGAAGACCTCTTTTTGCTGCGCAAGAAAAGCGTCCCCGAGTTTCTGAGTCCAGTCGAGTTTGTCATTCATCGGCTCGAGTATCTGAGGGAACGCCACCAGCGATTTCACACTAGTGTCCCAAGGCTGATTCTGCACCGCCTTTACGGCGGCATCGCCCTTCACGTTAGGATTCGCTCTTACCCAGCGCGCCGCGTGAACGATCTCCAGAGGATAGGTGGATGCCATCAACACTTGTGACAGCACGGAGTCCGGGTAAAGCGCGATCGGCGCGACCAGGGCCTCGATCTCCTCTGGCCCGAATGGCGCAGGGTTCTGTGCAGGGCTCTGTGCGGCGACCTGTGCGGGGCTCTGCGGAGGAGTCTGTGCAGGGATCTGTGCGGGGCGCTGCACAGAACTCTCGGGGCCACGATCCGCGCAAGCTTGATTGAGCACTGGCAACATCAGCCACAGAAAAACTGCTTTCGCCCATCGTTCGTTCCAGTGAGTCATGGCCCCTCCTTGCGGCAGGTTGTTGACGCGGAAAACGATCGGGGCAACACTTCCGGTCAAGGATAGGAAACCGCGACGCGTAACGTGAGCGACAGGATGCCGACGTGCACGACTCGTCGCGGATCTATTCGTGTCTAGATTTCAATCGGCTGCCGGCCCGCTACCCGATATTCGTCACTTGCCGGCCCCCGACTATTTGCCCGGATGAAAACGCATACCGGTTTCCTGTACGCTCACTCTCGTCCCCGCGGTCCCTCCGTGATCGCAACAATACCGGCGAGCGCGCCTATCACTGCGTCCTTGCCGGTGTCTCTCGCGAACTCCATCGCCGCCTGCACCTTCGGGCCCATCGACCCTTCCGCGAATCCGAGCGTCTCGAGCGCCTCGGGACGAGCCTGAGCAATGGCCTTCTGCGTTGGCTTTCCCCACTCAACATAGGCAGCGTTGACGTCCGTGGCGATGACCAGCAGATCGGCATTAAGCTCGTGCGCGAGCAGTGCGGAACAGAGATCCTTATCGATCACGGCCTCGATGCCGCTCAGCTTGCGATTTTCCTCTTAGCATGTCGGAATGCCCCTGCCTCCTGCACAAATCACAATGCTGCCTTTCCAGAGGTACTACGACCCTTCGGTTGGATTTCTCTGTGTTATGTGCGTACTGAATAAACAGCGTTACTGAGTAAAAATGCTTATACTCATGCTGATGGCTCCTCGACGCCTCTGACGTATTAGCGGACGACAAAGCGGATGCCCTAGGGAAAACGCCCGCCGAACCATGTCGTTTCGATCCTGACGAATATATCGGACTCGATCGTTTTGTATTGACGTTAGGTAGTCATATTTTGGAAACTACGCGATTCGATTAATCAGCGAATCTTCAGTGCCCATACATATTCTGTGAGCAAAAATTCGACACTTCAAGTTATTTCTTCACTTCAAGTTCCAAGTATCGGCGTGAAGTAGCGATTGAGCGGGCTATCCGACCCGCGGCTCTGCCAAACGGAATTCGCAGCTAAGAAATCGCTCGTCCGCAAGTGGAGCTGACTCCGATGGCACTGATTTTTCATCTCAGACAGGGAAATAAGACGAATAACGATTAGAATGCGTCTCATTACTTCGAATCCGCTTTGGTGTCATGTTTTTACAAACCGGGTTAATCTATATCTATCTGAATGCGCCTTGTCCGCAATGGACTTACGATGTGCCCGCAAATTTGCACGACGGCTGGCTCGGCCGCGCTCAGACCCAAGCAAGCTAAGAGGTTGAGAATTCGGTCTCGAATGCCACCAATCAGACAGCTCTGCCTCCTACAAGACTCAGAGACGAACGGCCCGCGCCGGCCGTCGTGCGGGTGAAGCATCCGCTCGATGGCGACTCCTCCGACGCCGGTGAGTGACTGCAGAAGGCCGGTTGCCGAGGATCGAGATTGGAACGGCGGCCGTGCGCGGCGAAGACCACGCGAGCTTCCACACTTGACTCTAGGCCGCCGGTCGGACTTGGACTAATGCGACGACTGGTTCTGAACTGCAGCCACCGGTCGCACCGTTGGTGACAGATTCGAGGCTTTGCTTCTCACATTCCGAGGAGAACTGTATGTGTAGCGCTGAGCACCCCGCATTCAAGGACGCGTTGGTGCAAAGCATGATCCAACGATCAATTTCTTGGCTTTGTTTCACTGTGCTTATGTTTCCCCGTGTGGCGCCAGGGATGGAGTTCAAAATTTACTACCAATCACAACTTGAGCGGAAAATGGTTATCGGGGAAGGGAGGATTCGGGAAGGTGATGCAGAGAAGTTTCTGGCGTTCGCCAAAATGGCTGACCGTGATGACGAAGGACTCGTTGCCCTTGTATTAAATAGTCCAGGAGGAAATGTTGAGGCAGCTTTTCGAGTCGTCGATGCAATGGATAAAGTCCGTGTCTATACAACAGTTCCAGATAGCGCCAGGTGCGCGTCCGCTTGCGCTTCAATACTGTTCGCTTCAGGGGAACGCCGAAGTGTTGTTGGTAATGGGCTGCTCGGTTTTCACAGTTGCTACCGGCGCGATGGGCGAACCTACGCCGAGGACTCACTTTGTAACGAAATAATCTCCGCAAATGCAATGCAAAGGGGGGTAAGCCACGCAGGCATCAGTCGTTTCGTCAGGCAATATGGTGCGCGAGACATGGCATGGGTAGGGCGCGACGTCGCTTGCAAATCTCTGCAAGGGCTATGCAAGCCAGGGTTACTGGAAATCCAACACCGGACGAAGGCTGCGTTGATCCATAGTTTTGTTTGCAGCAAGCTCATATCTGTTCAAGCGCAGCTTATATGCGGAGATTCGGAACTTACCCGTCTCGATAAAACATTGGCAAAAGTCTATGATCAAAAGATGAAGGTATCGGCCAACAAAACGCGATTGAGAGCGGATCAACGAGCATGGTTTCGCAATTCTCGCAACGTGTGTTGCGATAAAGCTTGTCTACTACGAACCTATCGTCTCCGCATCGATGAACTAATGCAGATGCGGTCGTAATGACGTGTCGACTGATGTTGACCATGCTCATCCGCCAGAGGGAAAACACGACGACGCCATAACGGAACAGCACTGCTCCCCCATCGTCGCTCCGCACCTACGGAGCAGATGGAGCTCTCGCGCCTGCGAGCGGAGAACAAGCGCTTGCAGATGGAACTGGAAATCGCAAAAAAAAACGGCGGCGTTCTTCGCGAAGGACCTCCTGTGAAGTCGCCGAGCCGCATAGGTGCCTTACGCTGCATCAGCAAGACGAGAACCTCGCCCTGGGTCGGAGTGAGCTTCGCGCTCTCCGACCATTCCCATGCCTGACTGCGCATAGCGGTGCTCAGTCGCAGCAGGCCATGCGTCACCCGTCCCGGTGCTTGCACTCCGTAAAGACCTTCGCAATCTCCAACCGTTTGTGTGTTCGACATTCTAAGCGAGCAGCACTGCATTGATGTCGTCATCCGGGTGATCTATGCTCAGTCACGGTTCTGTTCTCCTGTTCCGCTAAGTGCGGGGGAGGGACCCTACTGAACAGACGGAGAAACACGACACCGCAACGCACTTATGCACAGAAACGGTGGACAACCCTGTGGAGCAATCAGCATGAACGATGGACCCGTCCTGTATTCCTACCGGTGCGCGGCGTGCGGGCGACGCGGATCGATCTACCTGATCGGCGACGACCACGCCGGAGATACGGTCGCGTGTGCGTCGTGCGGTGCGCCGTGCATCCTCGAATGGGACGGCGGTGTCAATCTGGACGGTCTGCCAAGAGTTAATCGTGTCTAGTCACACCATCGGAGCGAACATGGGCTATTCACCCATCATGAGCCGGCGCAGGGAGCGGCTCGCCTGGCTTGTTGTCGCGATTAATTCAGGAAGATATAGCGCTGCTGTCGGCACCCGCAACGAGGCCTTTCTTAATGACTTTGCCCTTGCGACTCGCGCGGCCACCAAACAGACGCCAAGCGGGGCGCATTGTGCTGCGCTGTCCGCAGATCTGCTCGAACTGTTTCTTCGTGGCTATGTGACGCGCGTGATACAGAGGGTCAAAAGTTCAGGAATGTCTACATATTGGTTTTATGAATACCGCATTACTACGGACGGCAAGCGAGAAGCTGAAACGGTCGAAGCGAGTGGCACCATCACGCTCGAATGAGGTGGCGGCGTCACTCTGGATGGTCGGCCAAAAGGTTGATCAAGCTCTTACAGTAAGTTAAATAAGAACCAGCCCCTTCGGAGGTGAAGATTGCCTATGGATGCGTCACGAGTCCGCTCGGAGAGCGACTCGACTGATTCATTCTAAGATGCTCAATTGCGATCCGGGTGTGGTGGAGTTGAACACTATGTCTGACGATCACGTTCTTGTGACGGTCCCTCACGAAAACCGGACCATCATGTTTGCTGTTTCGTATGTGGGCATCTGGGTGGTAATCGCGGCCAGTGCTGGAAGGGTGGGAATAGGACTCGTGAACTTGAGGGGCCCGTCTTCGCCGCAGGCGGATGGGGTGTCCGACAACGTGCAAGTACAGGCTCGTGAACTCAGCTACCACCGAGCGAATGTCGCTCCCGACGAGGTCGTGCAGAAGAGCTCGCGCATGTCCAAGACGCGCTGGTATAGCATGGACCTGCCCATGCCGGGCGCGCTGCGAGGTGCAATCACCACGGACGAACCGATACGACACGTGGCGGCGTTCGGGTGGACCCGCTAGCGCAAAGCCTGCTATGAGAAAAACCTTTGGGGTCGGCACGGTCACGTCGACACTATGCGGAGGCTACAAGTCACGTCGACGCGAATCGCGTCGCGAGCTTGGATTTTTTGCGCTAAGTCGGCGCGTCACCCGTCGAGCGCTGCCATGAAAAGGCTCGGGGCACCACAAGCACGGGTAACTGCTTGCAATTACTATCGATCGGCCGCGCACGCGCGCACCCAGTTTCAACTTAGCCGTCTCCCACTACAGCCGGGAAAACGGAACGCACAGTTGTTGAATGAATGGCTTGATAGGGGTTCGAGTCTCGACAGGACAGAGGTTTGTGATTCGTTGCACGCGCGATTTGAACAACAGGCTCCAATGGGTTTGTGCACAGGGGTATTTAAGCGTGTGCGCCCATTCCTCCTAAAGGATGATGAAAATTGAAAAGACGAATGACGGTTTCCTTAACGGAAGAGACCACTGCTCGCCCATCGTGCTGGAGACGTCGACTCCCCAAATGTATAGACGAGGCATCGGACAGAAACAGGAGGAACGCACCCACTACGACCATCTGATCGTGGCGGGCGCAGCGCTTCTGGTGGGCGCCCTGATCCTTCTCGGCTGGATCGGCGTCGCGGACGTGGTCTTCCCGATCACCGGCACCTGGAGGTCTATATAGCCGCAGCCATACACGGAGGACCACGAGGGGGACACCGAAGCGTGCCAATGGCTAGGCCTTTTTTTTGCTTATCTGGAAGTGCGTTCGCTCGGGTGGGGACCCGGGGGACGCGTTGTAGATCATGTTCTTGCCGCCCGCCTGTTCCGGCGGGCTTTTTTTCCCTTTTCCGGTGCTACAGCGATTGCGCGGAGGGCAAGCTTGCACCAAGAATAACCGGAACCAAGCAAGCCAACAATCCGGCACTGGGGTGCGCTGGGTCAGGCTCGAATGGGACGTGCACGCACTTCTTGCCCCGCCAAAAAATGACCGCGGATATTCATGCCAAATAGCATGCACGCCGGTGATGGCCCTCGATCGGACTGCACCATGGGTGATTTCCGCTCTGGGCACCTTCCCGTCGGCGTACGGCTTTGGACGGCCGTTGCTTGACCTTCATCTTGCTTTCAGGAAAACCGGCCGAAGCGGGGATTGACGTGCACATGGTTGGCCATCACACAAGCCGGTCTATTGACGCGTTGACGCCCCAGCACAGACCGTCCTACTCTCGGTGGAACAAAAAATAATATTCAGGGATGGCTCATGAAGAAGGTACTGTTCTTTCTCGCCATCGCTGTATTGGGCGTCGTTATCAAGGTGACGGCATTCGGCGCAGGCGGAGCAGTAGGGAAATCCGCTATGACGGCCTTCCATGAGTCGGAAGAATCAGATCGAATCGACCACCATCTTGCGCAGATGATGAACATGATTAATAAGCAGACACCGGTCATGGTCGATAAGAATACAAGGCTCGACAATGTATGGGGCCTCGCGCATCACTTTCGCTATAACTACACGTTGGTTGACTACGACGGCGCAGAGGTTTCCGAGCAACAATTTACAAAGGCCATGCGGCCTTACTTGTATAACGAGGTATGTAAGGGAAAAACGTTGAAAGTGCTCCCTGAAGGCGGTGTAACGGTGTCCTTTTCATACAAAGGCAAGGATGGGGCGGACATCGCAATCATTACTATCACGCCAGCAGAATGCAGATCGTCTGCAAGTATGTGATCCGACCCAACGCGCGATGAGATAGGCCACCATACTATCGTTTCCCTCACCGTTATGGGTCCGCCAAGGCGTCGGCATACCTCGCCAAATCCTTGAGTATTTCGCCAATCTAAGCAAACGTTAGATGCCTCAATTCGCTCCGTGAGCCGGTTTCTCTAACCAGATCGGTCCGGTCATGCAATCTGGGCCGATGTGAACCGCGAAATGCGGCGGCGCGATTTGAAAATCTAGATTTGACTGGCGGCGGGCGGTTCCATCGTAAGCACCCGGGGAAGGCATCTTGACGGAGGCAGTCGCTGAAACGATCAAGCAGTGGTCGGCGTCCAGCGATGAGGAAGCAGTTGCGCGATGTCAGCGGGACGGTGCGTCGGCAAGCGCGTCAACACGTTCCTCAAGTAAACCAGCGGATCGTGCCCGTTCGGTTGTGCAGAGCGGATCAATGTCATGATCGCGGCCGCGCGCTTCCCGGCACGCAGGGATCCTGCGAACAACCAGGTCCGTCGATTATGCCGACATTGGAATAAAGCCGGCGCCAGGCACGTACACCGGCTCGTCCGGCTCGGTCACGGCGCAACGGTGCGCCCGCTCATGTGTGCCACATCAGTTTTGCCAGCCGAACGCCTGGACGACCCCGATCCGCTGCTGGGTTGTGACCGATGCCCGGATCGTCCCCGGCATCGGGAGTTCGAGGCTGTGCCAATCCTGCCGCGGGATGGCACCCGTTGCGCCGGGCGTCTCGACGAATTCGCAACGTTGCGCGCGCTGCCGGCTCGTCTGACATGCTCGCAGGAACGCCTCGTCCGGTGGACGCGCATCGTTTGCGGGTTGCGAACGCGCGTCGCCATGTGGCCCGTCACCCGCTGCCGGACTCACGAGCGCCACCCCCAGTTTGCACGCGCTGGCAGCGATCACGATCCAGATTCCGCATTGCGCGATATCCAAGGCAAGCGAGCGCCCGTCGCGTGAATGAACCACCCCGATTCGGTCATCAACCAGGTCGGAAATGGCGATTTCCTCGGGCGCGCACGCCATCATATGGGATAGCACAAGCCGCATCGTCGACCGCGAAACGGCGAATCGCTGGCCGATTGCGGAAGTCGGATAGGCCCGCATCCGCTTTCGCTCCGCACTGGTAAGGCATCTGCCCTTGTCCGCTGCGGAGATGAGTCTCCACTCGGCGCGAAGACGCCAGACAAACAGTTCATCACGCTCGGGAAGGCGCGTGCCTATGGAACGCGATCTGACGAATGCGTGCTGATTCCACTGCACCGTGGAATCAATCCGCTCGAATGCGCTCTCGCTTGCGTACAGGTTGGGTTGCGCGTCCGTGTCCAAGGGCGGTTCCATCGTCGGTTGGAGGTTGTTGGCTTTGGTTACGGTCGTCGGATGCGGTGCGATCGTGAAATCGGATTTCGATTGACTAGCGATCTTGCGCCGGTGCGCCAAGGGCGAACCCCTTCGTCGGCAAGTCGGACAAAATGTAGTTTGCGCACGGAAAACTTAGGCGAAACACAGCGAGGACTCGTTTCTAGCACCGCGCACGCGGATGTCGGCGCGATTTTCGTTCCGTGCCGGTGCAGCGCGTTTGCCACTATCCTGGGCGCTCCTCGGGGTGGCGGGCCATAGAAGTCCCTCCTGTCCGCGGACGCGTGCGGCAGCGTGCGTGAGCTAATAAACAGAAGCGAAAATTCACGACGAAGGCCCAGAGCTCCGCCCGCCTCGATCCCGGCGTCGCCCCGGGGTCGCATAGAACAACGACTCGACTTTTTGCAGATCGCGGTGGAAGCGAATCGCCGCGTGAGATCAGGGAAACAGCGATCTGCGCTGGCAGTGGCATCCCGAATGCACGACGGTCCCGGCTTCGGGCACGACGAGTTCGCGATAAACGTTTGAGCGGCGTACGCCCTCCCGCCGACGCCAGTTCGGAATCCGCCTGCGCCCAGGGCGTGGCCGAGCCTCGAAATCAAAGCGGCCTTCGGCATGGGACGCGCCGGGATGCCGGATGCGGCCGTCTGCCGTCTCGGAGAGTCGCGTCTAACTGGCGCGGCCTATTGGCTGACGCGCACCTGCGCCGCCCCGCACAGGGATCGGGTCTGCCACATCTGCGGGACACGTCAAACTTCGACGACCGCACCTCTCTGCGTTGCGATGAGGTCCGCCTCGGATGGCTCGACCGTGGCGGCCTGCCGACAAACGCAGAAGTAGCAACCTTAGTTGAAAAGTAGTAACAACTTTAGTTGTGTGAGCGGCGATCAGCCGCCTGAACGCAGAGCCCCACTTCCATTAATCGTGATAACTCGTATTGAACTAAACCGCTGACGCGGTA
>NZ_JFHC01000111.1 GCF_000698595.1 Caballeronia glathei
GGGTTTTCGGCGCGGACGAGGCGAAAGCGATGACCTGTACCCCACTTCAGAGGGCATCAAGCTCGCTCGAACTACAATGCATGAGCGCCCGCGCCATTCGGAAGCTGAGGGCACCAGGATGAGCGAACGCACGTGCTGAGGTGAAAGCGCCGGTGTCACGATAAACAATTTCGAGGGCGGCGCACGTATTTCTCAGGGCAGTTCGCGCCGCTTGCTTCGGCGGTCGCGCAACCTACGCGCTTGACGAGCAGCTCATTGGCAATCTTTTGTCGTGGTGCGCGATATTCTGCATCGCACTCGTCGCAGGGCTGATTCGAAAGGATCGCCCGTTAGCGGATGCCTGGGGTGTCGTCAGATTCAGCGGCCGGGTTGGGTCGGCGAGCGTCTTTCGTTTCGCACGAAAGCGGTCATGTGCCGCGCCGTCGTCCGCTCGGGTGCGGTGTACCTGCTGCAAGCGCGACGAAAGTGGAAGCAGGCTTGTCGAACGAGCCGCAGGGCGCTGCGCCGGTATTGGGTTTCTCAGCGGCTTGCCATGTCCGCCTGAGGGGCGAGACCGTCGATCAGAATCTGGTGAGTGCCGCGCGAGCATGGCTCGATACGCGCCACGACTCCAAAAACATCCATGAGACTGTCTGGCGTGACGACGTCCGCAGGCCGCCCGAAGCCGACAATGCCGCCGCGATTGAGCAGCATCGCGCGATCGCATGCCCGCAGCGCGGTATTGATGTCGTGCAGCACCACGACAGTCACCATGTTGCGGCGGCGCGTCTCGTCGCGCAGCATCTGCATCACGTGGAATTGATGGTTCAGATCGAGCGCGCTCAGCGGCTCGTCGAGCAACAGCACTTGCGGATCGCGCACGAGGGCCTGAGCAATGCCGGCAAGTTGCCGTTGACCGCCCGACAACTGGTCGAGCGAACGCTGCGCAAGGTCGCCAATGCCAAGCCGCTGAAGTACCGAAAGCGCGTGTGCGATGTCGGCGTCGCGTGTCGTATGCGTCGATCCAAAACCGTGGCTGCGCGTCGCGCAATAGGCGACCCGCACCGATTCGAGTACCTGAAGACGCACGCCGGCAGGCAGTGCCTGCGGCAGGTAGACGACGCTATGCGAGCGCGCGCCTGAAGGCGACAGCGCGAGCGTTTCGCCGTCCAGCGTGAGACGTCCCCCGCTCGCGGCCGTGAGACCGGCCAGCGTGCGCAGCAGCGTGGATTTGCCGCTGCCGTTCGGGCCGAGCAGCGCGGTGACTTCGCCACGCGGCAGCACGCCGGCCGCTAGCGAATCGAGTATGCGACGCCTGCCGTAGCGCACCGTCAGATCGTGGATCGAGAGACCCGGCGCGCGGGTTGTGGTCGTTGTGGTCGTCGTAGTCATCGTGTTCATGACACGCGCCCCTGTGAGCGCAGAACGATGCCGAGAAACAGCGGAATGCCGACCAGCGCGGTGACGATGCCGACCGGCACGAGCACGCCCGGAATCAGGATCTTCGATGCAATCGACGCCAGCGACAGCATCAGCGCGCCGAGCAGCGCGCTGCCGGGCAGGTAGAAGCGATGATCCTCGCCGAGGAGCGTGCGCGCGATATGCGGCGCGATCAGGCCGATAAAGCCGATCGTGCCGACAAACGACACCGCCAGCGCCGACAGCACCGCGACGCGCAGCAGCGTGCCGAGCCGCAGGCGGCGGATGTCGATGCCGAAGCTCGCCGCGCGGTCTTCGCCGAGGCGCAACGCGGTCAGCTTCCACGCGTTGCGCATGGACAGCGGCAGCGATACCGCGAGCGCGACGGCCAGCACGCCGATCTGCTGCCAGTTCGCGCGCGCAAGCGAGCCAAGCGTCCAGAACACGAGTCCTTGCAGCGCATCGGCGGAGGCGATGAACTGGATCAGCGACACGAGCGCGTGAAACGCGAACACCAGTGCAATACCCATCAGCACCACGCCGGCGGTGCTCATGCCGCGCCAGCGCGCGACCGCGTCGAGAACGGCCGCCGAGAGCAGCGCGAACACAAAGGCGTTGGCCGACACGATCCAGCCTTGCGGCACGCCGGGAATCGCGAGGTCGAGCACGATCGCAAGCGAGGCGCCGAACGCGGCCGCCGCCGAGACGCCGAGCGTGTATGGGCTCGCGAGCGGATTGTCGAGCACCGTCTGCATCTCCGCGCCCGACACGCCGAGGCTCGCGCCCACCAGCAGCGCCATCACCGCATACGGCATGCGGATCTGCCAGACGATCACGCGTGTCGGCTCGTCGACGGATGCGCGATCGAAGATAGTCCGCAGCAGCGTCGTGACGGGCAAGCCGGACGGCCCTGTATTGAAGTCGAACAGCAGCGACGCCGCGATCAGCAACAGGATCGCGGCGAGGCAGGCGATGCGGCGGCGCGTAAGCCGCCGGTACTGGCTGATTGTCGCCGTTTCATGCGGCAAGGGCAGGGGACGGGCGTTGAGCGGAATCGACATCGGCACGTGCGCGCGTTCAGCTGGCCGGTTTGTCGACCCAGAACGTACCGGTCGGCGGCACGGCGAGGAAGCGCCGGTACAGTTCGGCCTGGGTGGCGTTCACGTCGAGGTTCCGGAACTGCTCGGGATAGAACCACTTCGCCAATGCTTCGATCGCGACGATGTTGTACGCCGAGTCGTAATAGTTATGCGAAATGCCATGCGCACGGCCGTTGCGTATGGCCGCAAGCGTGTCGAAACCGGGCCGGGCGACCAGTTGCGCGAGACTGCGTGCAGCGTCCTGCGGATTCGTCTGCGCGCCGATTTGCAGCGCGAGGCCACCGCTTTTCGCGTGCGAGCCGGTCGCGACGTAGACATCCGGCTGCGCGGCGATGATCTGCTCGAGGCTGATATCGCCGAGCACGCCGGGCAGAAGCGGCGCGGCGATGTTGCGGCCACCCGCGGCCTCAACCAGTTCGCCGAAATTGCCTTTGCCCGCCGTGTGGCAGCAACCCGCACCCCAGGCACCCGCCAGCAGGTCGATGAAAACCTTCGGACGCTGTGCTTCGGGAATGCGGCTGATGACCGATTGAACCCGTTGCAGATGCGCGCTGTAGAACGCGCTGTAAGCGTCGGCCTGCGCTTCGCGGTGCAGCACCTGGCCGAGCAGCTTGATGCTCGGCAGCGTGTCGCGCAGCGGATGCAGGCGGAAGTCGACGAACACCACGGGCGTGCCGGTCGCTTCGAGTTGCTCGACGAGCGGATTGTGCAACCCGACGCCCTCGCCGACGATGCTCAGGATCGCGAGATCGGGTTTCAGCGCAAGCGCCTTCTCGGGGCTGACGCTGCCTTCGCTCGACTGCCCGATGAGCGGAATCTGCCCGATGTTCGGGAAACGTTGCGCGTACGCGCGATAGGTCTGCGGGTCCATCGCGGGCAAATCGCCCTGCCAGCCGACGATGTGCGCGAGCGGGTCCTGTCCTTCGAGCAGCGCGATCACTGGCAACAGGCGGCTTTCGCCAAGCAGGATGCGGTGCGGTTCGGCCGCCGGAATCCTGACCGTGCGTCCGGCCAGATCGGTGACCGTTTGTGCGGCGGCGTTCTGCGCCGGTGCCTGGGTTGATGCCGGTGCTTGAGCCTGTGTTTGCGCTAGCGCAGGCAGTGGCACGCCCGCCAGCGACACAACGGCCACCACCGACACCGCAGCGGCAAGCGCCTTGAACAAGGCCGGCGCGCGACGGCGACGGCCGGAATCACGATGACAAGACAAACAGTCCACAAGCAGCCCGCGACAAGGAAATGACAATGGTTTCTATTCAGGGGGCCAAGTCTAGCTACGGGATGTAATGGGGATGTGTTGTCGACGGCCCGTTTTGTAATGGAATGTGTTGGCGGGTTGGGCGGGTTGGGCGGGTAGTGGGACGAGAGGGCGGTTCACTCACGCGGCCCTTCACCTTTCAACACAGGGCGTGACTCCATGCCAGCGCCCGGGCGCAATCAGTGCCTGCGCGATCCCGCCCGCACAGGGCGCGACCCAAAATTAATGGAGAGGAGCAGGGCTCACGCGTGCCTCTGGAGATCGGAAAACATAAGGTTTTGCCGATGCATTGACGTTAAAAATACGAGTTTTATATTGTCCCGAGTTCGGTTACTTTGAGGCAACGCGCGGTGCGCGCCGTCCCCTGACTCATCACAAGAGGTTTATATGTACACGCAAACCATCAACCGACTTCGACGTGCTGCTGGCGCGGTGACGCGACAGACAGCGGCGTTCGGTCTTGCGGCGCTGCTCGCCCTCGGCGCCGTGGCGTCGAACGACGCCGAAGCGAAGCGGGTGGGCGGCGGTCAAAGTATCGGGCGTCAGTCGCAGACGGCGTCGCCGTCCGGGCAAGGGCAACGCAGTCAGCAAGCTCAACCGGCGCAGCAGGCCGCGCAGGCGCCCGCTGCCGCGCCGGCGGGCAACCGCTGGATGGGCCCGCTGGCCGGCGTCGCCGCCGGGCTTGGAATTGCGGCGTTGCTGTCGTCCTTCGGCCTTGCCGAGGGGCTCGCGCAAATGCTGTCGAACGCGCTCCTGATCGGGCTGGCTATTTTCGCCGCTGTGATGCTGTTTCGCTTCATCGCCAGCCGGCGTCGTCCGGATCTCGCTTATGGACATGGCGCCGCGAACCGGCAGCAAACGAACGGCTCGCAGCTTATGAATCAGATCGGGAAAGCCCGGCGCGATACGAATTTTCCCGGCTGGCCGCGCGCAGCGATGGGTTCGGCCGCAGCGGCGGGCGCGGTGACGGTGCCGGGGCTTCCACTCGGAACGGATCAGGCTGAGTTCCTGGCATCGGCGAAGACTACGTTCATGCGCCTTCAGGCCGCATGGGATCGGAATGAACAAGGTGACCTGTTCGAGTTGACGACACCGGAGATGTTCGCGCAGATCAAGCAGGATCTGGAGGCTCGCGGCCGCCAGCCGAGCCGCACGGACGTCACGCAACTTGATGCCGAAGTGCTGTGCGCGGAAAGCAATGCGGCTGAAACGCTGGTCAGCGTTCGGTTTTACGGTCAGATGCGGGAAGACGACGCGCAGACCGCCCAGCCGTTCCAGGAGATCTGGAACATGGTCAGGGATGCACGTGGCGACCAGGCGTGGCGGGTGGCGGGCATCCAGCAGATGGACAGCTAAAGCGGAGAGTGTGGTCGACCGGCAGCAGCTTGCTGCCGGTTATCACGTGCGCGTCAGCGTAGCCGACGCCCGGCCGGACAAACATCGTCAGCGAAACGAACGTCGATGGCCAAATCACGGAATCATGTTCAGGGAACGAGACACCTGATATCAAGGCAGTCACGACGGGAGTCGAGATGCTCTGACAAAAGGGAGGCGCAGCAACATGCTCAAGCGTGTATTCACGATGTCGACGTTCGCGCTGCTTTCCTTCGCATTCTCGGCATGCGGAGAAAAACCGAGGAAGCCCAACTGCCAAACGGCCGAAGAATGTCTTGAACTCTCCAGCCGGCTCAACACGGTATGCAACGGGTGGTCTGGTGCCGCGCTTCGAGGCGTCCTGTGACAAACCGGGCGCCTGGCAACACGTGGTCAGTGGCAGATGCCGGCTTTGATGTTGTCGCCATGCATCGGCCCGCGTTACCGATCCTGGTTGCTGTTAGTTCCCATGGGTGAACTATAAAAACCCGATATGCACGCATCTAATCCAACAAAATGCGGGCCTGAAAGAAACCAGGCCCACTTGACATTTTCGACCGTATTGATAGACTGTTCCCATATATAAACAGGAACACATCGATGCGTTATGACGAAGCCGAGGCCAGCAGTACGGTCAAATCCGCTGATCGAACGCTGGACCTGTTCGAGCTTCTTGCTCGATGGGGGCGCGAAATGTCGCACACTGAGATCGCCGAAGCCCTCGATATTCCAAAGAGCAGTTTGACGAAGCTCATACGCAATCTCACCGCTCGAGACTATCTCCGTTTCGTGCCGGAAACCAAGGGGTATCGGCTCGGCGACGCGATTCTCAAGCTGGCGCAACAGTCCAACCAGTTGCGCAGCCTCATTGCGTGCGCCGAGCCCGTGTTGAACGACATCACGCAGCAAACGAACGAGTCATGCGCGCTGAATCAGCTGAAGGGCGATCAGGTCGAAGTCGTGGCGACGGTCATCAGTCAGCAGCGGTTGCAGTCCCACATGCGCCTGGGCGACCTTGCGCCCCTGTATGCGGTGTCGGGCGGCAAGGCCATTCTCGCGTTTCTGCCTGATGTGATGCGAGACGAATACTTGCGGTCCGTCTCGTTCGAGCGCTTCACGAAGAACACCATCTCTACCAAAAAGGCCTCGCTCGGCGAGCTGAACGAAGTGAAATCGAACGGCTTCGCGCACTCGCACGAAGAGTACACGCCGGGCATCGTCGGGATCGGCGTGCCGATCCTGTCCTCCACGGGGTTTCCCCTCGGCTCCCTGAACCTGGCCGTGCCGGCCGTGCGCTACACGTCCGCGGTAGGCGAGAGAGTGGTGTCGATATTGAAGAGTGCCGCGGCACGCATCCAGCGTCAGTATCTGGCGGACTAGCGGGTCCGCGCTTATGGCTGGCCGGGAAGATGCGCCAGCGCGCTTCGCACCTTCTGCGCGATTTGGCGCGCCTGCTCGTCGAACGCGAGCCCGCGCAGCGCGCGTGTGGGCGCTTCGACGGCGAGCGTGAGGTCGGGCGGCAGTCGCGATAGCAGGTCCGCAAGCGGAAGCTCGCCGTCGCCGGGAAGCAGGCGCGCTGTCCTTGCTTCGGTGCGCCGTTCTTCGATCGAGGCCGGCGAAGCTCGCGGTCCGTCGCTGATCTGAACGTATTCGATCAGCGCGGGATCGATGGCGTCGATTGTGTCTGCGGTTACACCCGAACGGAAGAACTGCAATGTATCGATAAGAAGCCGTGCATTCGGCTGCCGACTGTCGCGGATGATCGAAAGTGCGGCGTCGGCGGTGCCGATTGCGCAATACGTAATGGGTTCGAGACCAACCGTCATCTCCAGGCTCGCCGCAGCCTCGCACAGACGTGCGAAGTTGTCGAGGAGCCGCGCGCGGTCGTCGTCGAAGCCCACGCTCAGGACATGTTTCGCCCCGAGGCGCCGTCCCGCTTCCAGCGGTGCGAGCAGGTGTTCGATGTGCGTGCGCGGCTGCAGCCAGATCGCCTCGATGTCGAGCAGACTCACGCCGGTCGCCGACATGCGCGAAGCGAGGTCGCGAATGAGCGCCGGATTGCCCGCTACATCGACGATCGTATCGGCTGCGGTGGGCGCGACGACACGCAGGCCGTAGTAATCGAAACCGCCCGCGTGCGCTGCATCCACGAGTTGCAACGGATGGGCGTCGAGCATCGTGAGATGGTGTAGCGACAGCTTGCGCATGATGATCTGTTTCCTTCGTTCAATTGGACCTGTGAGTACGGTTTCGATCGCATACTAGCGCTGCCGTGGAAGAACGAAGTCGTACGCGAGCAACGCCGTGGCGGGTTCGACTGCGTGCCCCGCAGGACTCATTCTGCCTTCGATCGATTCGAGTTGCGCAATCAACGCATCCTTCACTCCGAAGACCACATCGGAATCGAGATACGCATCGCCGGCGATGAAGACATGCGTCACAATCGTTTCGAAGCCCGGCGCGCTAACCTTGAAGTGCACATGCGCGGGCCGGAATGGATGACGTCCCTGCGCGTCGAGCATCCTGCCGACCGGGCCGTCGCTCGGAACCGGATAGGCTGCGGGCACGATGGAGCGGTACCAGAAACGCCCTGCTTCATCGGTGCGAAGACGGGCGCGCAGATTCAGCGCGGACTTGTCTGTACCCCGCTGCACATCGTACAGACCGTGATCGTCCGCATGCCACGTCTCGATGAGTGCGCCCGCAATCGGCTCGCCTCGCGAATCGCGCACGTTGCCCTCGACGATCATGGGTGTTCCGTCCTGAGCGCTCGCGATGTGGGCACCCAGTTCGAAGTCGCGTGCCTGCTCGACATAGAACGGCCCGAGCACAGTGGTCTCGGTCGCATTGCCGGGGAAGCGGTGATTGATTGCGTCGACGAGCATCGACACGCCGAGCGTATCTGACAGGAGGATGAACTCCTGCCGCGTTTGCGAGCACATCTGCCCGGTCTCGGTGAGGAGCGCTATCGCGCGGCTCCATTCGGCTTCGGTCGGCTCGATCTCTTTCACGAACGCATGCAGATGGCGGACGAGCGCTTCGCTGATCTGTTTCGTGCGCTCGTCGCGGCATCCGCTCAGACTGGCCAGGACGGCGCTCGTGATGTTGTCTTCGTTGAAGTTGCGCATGAGCGTAGTCTCGCTAATGGACGCGCGCGGGCGGCAAGCCTTTCCACGCGCGCTCCAGCATCTGTCGGATGAATGGTGCGTCGGGACGACGGGGATTCGCGTAAGTATCGCGGCAGGCGAGTTCGACGGCGCGCTCGATGCCGCTCTCCGGCATGCCGAGCTCCGCGAGCGAAGTCGGCGCGCCGAGCGACAGCGCGAGTGTGTGAAGTCCGGTCCATGCCTCGTGGGCGTTCAGCGCGCGTGCGATGCGCTGCATCGCATCGGAAGCCGCATCCGCGTTATACGCCGCCACATGCGCGATCATGACGGCGTGTGTCTGTGCGTGCGGCAGGTCAAACGTTCCGCCGAGAACGTGGCAGATCTTGTGATGCAGCCCCATGCCCACAGAGCCGAGACACGTGCCGCAAAGCCACGCGCCGTACTGCGCGGCGCCACGCTCGGCCTTGGCCGAAGGATTCGCGCACAGGCCCGGTAACGCCGATGCCAATGCGCTGATACCTTCTTCAGCGATGATCGACATGACGGGACTCACGTCCTCTGAATAGAGCGCTTCGACAGCGTGAGCGATGGCGTTGAGTCCGCTCGCCACGGAGAGCGCAACGGGCAGGCCGAGCGTGAGGTCGGCATCGTAGATGACGACTTCGGGCAGCACCTTGAGCGTGCGCTGCGTACGTTTCTCGCCATCCCGCGTTTCCCCGATGATCGGCGTGACTTCGGAGCCCGCATAGGTCGTTGGCAGGACGATCTGCGGCAGGTCCGTCTGCAATGCGATCGCCTTCGAGAGCCCGACCGACGAGCCGCCACCGACCGCGATCAGGCAGTCCGCGTTCGCGTGCGCGACCGCTTCGAGCGCGCGCGTGGTGACATTCCACGGATGAAGGGCCGCTCGCAACCCAGTTGCGCCGCTTCGGACGATACGTGAGCCCTGCGTCCCGCGCCGAAGAGCACGCGGCCCGGCAGCGCGGCGTGCACGAACGATTCGATGCGCGCCCGCATCACAGCGAGCCCGATTCCAGCCAGCGGCGGCCACGCTCGTACAGCGCTTCCACTGCGGGGCCGGTAATGCCCGGCATGTCCCGCTTCACCTTGTAGCCGATCTTCGTCTGGAGGTAGGCGAGGTGGCGGTAGCCTTCCGGAAACAGGCCGAGGATTTCCGGATCGAGGTCGAGCCTTACCCCTGTTTCGACAGGATCGACCCGGTCCTTTTCGTAGATCGGCTGGCGCAGGCGCAGCAGCCATCGCTCGCCGACCTTCTCGTAGAAGTCGTAGAAGCGCCCGGTGCACACCACATCGCAACGATGTCCGTCTACATCGCCGCGCTGCGAGATCGTCATCTTCGTCTGGGCAATCGCCCGGCTGCCCGCGAGATCGATCGACGTGCCGCCCAGAAAGTGCAGGATGCTGACGCCGCGAGCCCACCCTTCGCGCGTGACGCGTATGAACTCGGGGCCGGTGCCTTGAAACCACGTTGCCATCATGACGCCTTCCGGATGCCAGACGGTCGCGAAGCGTTCCCAGTCGCCCGCGTCCCGCCATATGGCCCAGTTCTCCACCGCGTCCCGAATTGCCAGCCTGTCGATCATTGTCTGATTCATTGTGCCATCTCCTGTTCTCATATGGAAATCAGTTCGTATAGTGATTTGGTGTCGGCACCGACGTCAAGTGAAATCAGCCTTGCCTCAGGACTATCCCTAGTTTGTTCCCATATGGAAAAAGCGAGCTGAAACGTATTGACAGTCCAAAACGGTAATTCCTAACATGGAACCAGATCGCAAATGGAAACTAAATAACCATCGAGTCGAGCAGTGCTGAAAAGCTTTCGAGCTCGGCACCATCACCCCGATTTCATGAAGACGCGGTGAATCAGCCGTCACTATCGGAGACATTCATGTCCAGTTCAGAGAATCAAGAGCCGCCCGGAAGGCACCAGTCGAAGAAAGCTGCGGCGAGCGGGTGGATCGGCTCGGCGCTCGAGTATTACGACTTCTTCATCTACGCTCAGGCGGCGGCCCTGATCTTTCCGCAGATATTCTTTCCGGGCGGCGATCCAAAGGTCGCGATTGCGGCGTCGCTTGCGACCTACGGCATCGGCTATGTCGCGCGTCCGATCGGCGCGGTGGTTCTGGGTCATCTCGGCGATACACACGGTCGCAAGGCGGTGCTGCTGGTATGCATGTTCCTGATGGGCCTCTCGACGATGGCCGTCGCCTTCCTGCCCACCTACGCGCAGGTAGGCATGTGGGCGCCCGCAATGCTCGTCGCGCTGCGCCTGATACAGGGCTTCGCGGTGGCGGGAGAGATCTCCGGTGCGAGTTCGATGATTCTCGAACACGCGCCCTTTGGAAGACGCGGCTATTTCGGCAGTTTCGGCATACAGGGCGTGACCGCTGGACAGCTTCTGGCCGCCGCAATGTTCCTGCCGCTCAGCCAGTTCATGAACGAGGCCGCGTTCAACTCGTGGGGCTGGCGTATTCCCTTCATGATGAGTTGCGTCGTGCTTGTCGCGGGCTACATCATCCGGCGCGAGGTGAACGAGACGCCCGCATTCGCGGAAGAGGGCGAACGGGGCGCGGTGCCGCGTTCGCCGCTGCGGCTCGCGCTCAAGCATTGCTGGGCGGACATGTTGCGCGTGATGTGCATGTCGATCATGAACGTCATTCCGGTCGTCGCGACGATATTCGGCGGCGCGTACGCGGTGCAGCAGGCGTACGGCATCGGCTTCAGCAAGAGCATCTATCTCTGGATTCCGGTGCTCGGCAACGTCGTCGCGATGATCGTCATTCCGTACTGGGGGAATTTGTCGGACAGGATCGGACGCAAGCCGCCCATCATCATCGGATCGCTGGGATCGGGGCTCCTGTCGTTCGCTTATCTCTATGCGATCAGCATTCATAGCGTGGCGCTCGCCATCGTGATGTCGGTGCTGATGTGGGGCATCGTGTACCAGGGACAGAACGCCGTGTACCCGAGCTTCTATCCCGAACTCTTTCCGACGCGCATGCGCGTGACATCCATGGCGGTTTCGCAGAATATCGGCGTGGCGATCTCGGCATTGCTCCCCGCGCTCTTCACGGCGGTGGCGCCTCCCGGTTCGAATCACATACCATTGACGGTCGGCGCAATCACACTCGCCATCACGATCCTCGCGTCGATTGCAGCGTATTCGGCGCGCGAGACCTATCGCATTCACATGAGCGATCTGGGCAAGCGCGACGCGGCGCCCGTCAGCAAGTCCGAGTACGAGCGCTTGCGGCGCGACGCGATGAGCGAAGGCGTGCGCCCGGAGCAGACCTTGCGCGGGCAGCGGCGGGAAGCCTGATCGCAACGATGACAACACACGGAGAAAAGTCATGACTGAAACATCGGCGCTTCAGGCAGAGCGCAATCGACTCGACGCGCCCGTGGATGCGCTCACGCGTTTGTTCTTCATCTTCGGCTCGCCAATTGCGCATGTTCGTGCGCCCGTCGTGTGGAGCACGCTCATGAAGCGCTACGGCGTGAACGCCGTGATGCTTCCCGCCGATGCGGCGCCCGCGCAGTTCGAGCACGCAATGGAGGGAGTCAAGAGCATTGCGAACGTCGACGGCCTGATCTTCACGATGCCGCACAAGATAGCGGCGATGAAACATGCCGATGCGTTGACCGAGCGCGCACGGCGCGTCGGATCGATCAACCTGCTGCGCCGCGGGCCCGACGGCACATGGGAAGGCGACAATGTGGACGGCGCGGGTTTCGTTGCAGGACTGCGGGCGGATTCAGTGACGCTCGAAGGATCGAATGTCTACGTGCATGGCTGCGGCGGCGTCGGGCAAAGTATCGGATGGTCGCTCGCGATGGAAGGCGTCGCGAGCCTGACGCTCTTCGATCTGGACTGGCAACGCGCCGCGACGCTCGCCAGAAGCATTGCCGAACAGTCGCATGTATCGATCAGGGTCGGAGCGCCGGACATGAGCACGATCGATCTGGCGGTCAACGCATCGCCGGTCGGGTTGAACGCCGACGATCCGCTGCCGTTTTCCGTCGATGATTCCCCGCATCACGCGGTCGTTGCGGATGTGATCATGGAACCGAGGACGACGCGCCTGCTCGCGGCCGCGCATTCAAGAGGCCTGAAGGTGCATCACGGCCGGAACATGATGAACTTCGGCATGCCCATTGCCGCGAGCTTCTTCGGCTTGCCGGAATCGTTCGACTGGAACGGGGCAGCGGTTCAGAAGTGAGTGGTTCCCGTAACGAATTGTGCTGATGTCCGTATCGACCGAAGAGCCAACGCGCCGCGTCTGCAATCCGCGACTCCAATGGAATGCCGCCACACTTGTTACTCCCAGGGTTCGGCTTCCGGTGCCAAACTAAGTCACGGCCAACGAACTCACGGCCAACGACGCGCGACGAGCAGCGACTGGAATCGCGCTTCAGCCACGAGGCGCGGGAATTCGCCCAAATCAGGAGATTGCAGAAGCCATGACACCATCAGCCGAGAACGAACGCAAAGGCGGACAGACTGCCATGCACACACCACCGGTCGTGTCGCGCGAGGCGTGGGAGGCGGCGCGCGAGCAGTTGCTCGTAAAGGAAAAGGCCCACACCCGCGCCCGTGACGCCCTGGCCGCCGAGCGCCGGAGAATGCCGTGGATGGCCGTTGAGCCGGCGTATGCGTTCGAGGGGCCTGCGGGCAAGGCGAGCCTGCTCGACCTGTTCGACGGGCGGCGTCAGTTGATCGTCTACCGCGCCTTCTTCGAGCCGGGCGTGTTCGGCTGGCCCGACCACGCTTGCCGGGGCTGCTCCATGGTGGCCGATCAGGTTGCCCACGTCGCCCATCTGAATGCCCGTGACACGACCCTCGTCTTCGTCTCGCGCGCGCCTCAGGCGGACATCGCGCGGCTCAAGGCACGCATGGGCTGGGACATGCCGTGGTTCACCGTCACGGACAGCTTCGACGCCGACTTCGGCGTGGACGAGTGGCACGGCACGAACGTGTTCTACCGCGACGGCGACCACGTGTTCCGCACTTACTTCATCAACAACCGCGGCGACGAGCAGATGGGGAACACCTGGAACTACCTCGACATCACGCCGCTTGGCCGCCAGGAGGTCTGGGAAGACTCGCCCGAGCGCTATCCTCAGACCCCGACCTACAAGTGGTGGAACTGGCACGACAGCTACGTCGCAGACGCTGCGCCCGACAAGAAGTGGGTCGAGGTGTCGGACGCCGGAGAGGCGGCGTTCCGGAACCAGCAACCGGCCGCGAAGCCATGAACCACGCTTCTTCCGGTGGATCAGACGGGCGGCAGGGCTCGTTCTGACGGAGGCGCGAGCGGCCTAGTGTGAAGGTTCGCTGTGTGGAGCGATTGCGAATGTCCGGAACCGGCGGGGTTCGTGCGGTTCAGGCCGCGCAAAAAAAATGCGCGCATGCACCCGGACGCCGCCTGATTTCCGTTCATGACATCGGGAACTGGAAGACTTCCGCGATCAAGGTCGCGTAGCTTGCTGTCGATTGCGAGGTTGATCAAAAGAAGAGATTACGAACGGCGTGAGCGTTCCGAAAGCGGCCCGGAAGGCCCAAAAGTCTTTGGGCCTCGCACACCCGGAACCGCCCGCTGATGGCAGATGAACGGGGCGCGTGATGCGCATTTCTCATGGACCGGCCACCACACGGTAGTACATCCCGTTCGCCCCATAGTACGGGCTGAACCAGGCCGCGCCGCAATGGTAGTACGCGGACCCCACCATGTAGCTGTAGGTGCAGCCTGCTGGAAGCGCCGGATAGACGCTGTTCATGACGTACACCGGCTGTGCGGCCGCGCCGGCAGCGACGCCTGCGGCGTATGCATTGGCCGTGTTGGCGCTCGCCGCAGCGGCGCCGATGGTCGCGCCCGCGGCCAGCCCGGCTACGCCTGCGGCCCAGGCGTTCCCCGTATTCCACCCGCCGCAGTTATAGCAACTCGTCGAATAGTGGTTGATGACCGTCGGCGGGTGATACCCCGCGTAGTAGCCGCCGTGATAAGTGTCGTATCCGCCCCTGTACGTCGTGCCGTATGAGTTTGTCGCGTGCCACGTGCCTTCTCCCCCCGATGCAGTGCCGCCGTAGGCGCCGGTGCCGTGCCACGACCCGTCGCCACCGGACGCCGTGCCACCCCGGTAGTCCGTGCCGCTCCAGGCACCCCCGCCACCGGATGCGGTGCCGCCGCGATAGCCGCTCGCGCTCCAGGAGCCGCTGCCGCCCGACGCGGTGGTGCCGCGCGCGCCAGCGTAGTTCCAGCCGCCCGCACCGCCCGATGCGTGGCCGCCCCATGCGCCCGCGCGCATCCAGGCGTGAGCGTGCTGAAGCGGTGCCGCGGCCAGCGCAACGCAGCAGACGCCATGCATGGCTCGTCGAAGAACGTGCGGGCTCATCGCGCCGCCCCGGCTGATGGCCCGCTCGCCGGCAGCACCGAATCGGGCGCCGCGAATCGAATCTTGCGTGCCTTGGCCGCGCGTTGCGGCACGAACGTGCCCGGTGCAACCGCGGCATTCAGCCGCCAGTCGGATAGCTCCACGTTGTGCCGATAGTTGCCGGGCTCGTCGAAGTACGTCGCTCGCATCATGCGCGGCAAGTGATCCGCGGTGCCGATCCACAACTGAACCTGCACGGTGTCGTTCGCGACCACGACGATGTCGGTCGTAGTGTGCCCAATCACCTTCGACTGGCCGACCACGAATGCAAGCTTCAATCCCTCGCTCATGTCCTTATACGGGTCCGCGACGATAAGGTCGGTGAACGGGAAATAGATCGCAGCTGAATCGTATGCGGCTTTGAGCATTGCATCGAGGGTGGGGGGCGCCTGCGACACCGCGATCGTGTTCGCATCCGGAGAGAAGGCCGCCATCGACTTGCCGTTGTAGTAGAACTCGGACGGCGGGCCGTCGTACGGCGTGATGACACGCAGCTTGTCCGGCCGCTGCATGGTCACGCGCGACAGCGTGGTGTAGGCGAGCGGCTGACCGGTTCGGGCGGGGCTTTCGTAAGTGGCGACGGCCGTGAAGCTCATCGTTTTCGCGGCGGCAAGGCGCGCGCTCATCGCCTTGAGCAACGCCAGCGCCTGCGGCTCCAGTTCGAATCGCAGACCGAGGTCGACTTCGGGCGCCTGCGCTCCGGAAGGTGCCGGCGCCGCTTGCCGGGTCTGTGCGTTCTGCGCGCACGCGGAGATAGCCAGCAGCAGGATCCCGCAGACGATGATGCTCGCCAATCGTGTGCCAGCAGCATATGCCATGCCAATGTCCGATTCAGTCAGTTCGCTAATAGCGAGGAACAGAGCGGGAAACAGCGTAGTCCACGAATTGTTGGTACATGAGCGGCAAAGAACAATTGGCCCTTGGTCCAATAGACTTTGGTGTGCGCTCCGGGCGGATGGCGGCATCGGCGTCAAGCGGCTGCGCGACGCCATTCGACCGATGGGCGCCGCGGCGGTCCGCCGGCGCATCCGGCTACCGTGACAAGGCCGCCGACGGTGTCGAGTCGAAGCTTCCGCCGAGCGCGAGATACAGGCGGATGCGGTTTCTGCGCTGCAGGCCCCACAGCTTGATCAGATCCGCTTCGGTGGCGAGTTCGGCCGTCTGCAGGTTCGAAACCCACAACAGGTCGCGGCGGCCGGCCTTGTACTGCACTGTGGCGATGCGCACGGCCTCGATGCGCGCATCGAGGCCGTTCCTTTCCAGCGGCAATCGCTTGGCCAGCAACAGCTCGTTCGCGAGCGAGTCTTCTACCTCGCGGAATGCCACCAGCACGACGTTGCCGTAGCGGGCCACCGCCTGCGACTGTTGCGCAGTGGCGATCTTGACCTGGGCCTGGAGCGCTCCGCCCGTGTAGATCGGGATCGACGCGCCGATCGCGGCGGTCACGAGCCACGGATTGAGGCTCAGGATGGAGAAGAGCGGTTCGCCGAGCCGGCCGCCCGCAAACGAGAACGAGAAGTCAGGGAGCAGC
>NZ_JFHC01000112.1 GCF_000698595.1 Caballeronia glathei
AAGTAACCAAAGAAAGCAGCTTTTCAGGTCAGCAGTGTCAGGACGTGACCACGTTTGAGTCATTCTGAGTGGCCCGACCGTGGGAGTGTCCACCTCTGTGTTTCACCCGGATAGGCACGCAGACCGACTGTATCAACGCGCCGTCCAACAAAGTGACAAGGCAATCATCCATCCGCCCTCGCTTCGCTCCGACGCACGGTCTGATCGTCCATTCACGCGCCTTTCCTAGCCGCCGATCAGATTCACCACCTTGATGTTCCTCGTATCCGGCACCTCCGCGTACGACAACACCTTCAACTGCGGCAAACTCCGCCGCAAGAAGCGCGCAAGCATCGCGCGCAACGCATGCTGCACGAGCAGCACCGGCGGCAGCCCCAGATTCTGCTGACGCATGATCGCGTTTTGCGTCGAGTTCAATAGCGTCTGCGCCAGCCCCGGCTCCAGCCCCGGATTTGAACCCGTCGACAGCGCCTGCGACAACACCCGCTCGAGCGTCGGATCGAGCCCCATCACCTGCAGGTCCCCGCCGCCCGGATACCACTGCTGCGTGATCGCACGGCCCAGCGCGAGGCGCACCGCCGCCGTGAGGTCGTACGCGTCGGGCAGCTTCGGCGCATGCTCCTGCACGGCGTCGAGGATCGTGCGCATGTCGCGGATCGGCACGCCTTCGTCCAGCAGATTCTGCAAAACCTTCTGCAGCGTCGTGAGCGCGATGGTCTTCGGCACGAGATCGTCGGTCAGCGACGGCGTGTCCTTGGCGATACGCTCCAGCAACGCCTGCACTTCCTGGCGTCCGAGCAATTCGGCCGCGTGCGTGACGACCAGGTGATTCAGGTGCGTGGCGACCACCGTGCTCGCATCGACCACCGTGTAGCCGTACACCTGCGCCTGCTCGCGCATGTTCGTGTCGATCCACACCGCCGGCAGGCCGAACGCCGGGTCCTGCGTCTGTGCGCCCGGAAGCGCCGCCGACACCTGTCCCGGATTGATCGCGAGCCACTGTCCCGGAAACGCCTCGCCGACGCCCACTTCCACGCCCTTGAGCGCAATCCGGTAGCCGTTCGGACGCAGTTCCAGGTTGTCGCGGATATGGATGACAGGCGGCAGGAAGCCGATTTCCTGCGCGAATTTCTTGCGAATGCCCTTGATGCGCTTGAGCAGCTCGCCGTCGGTATTGCGATCGACGAGGGGAATCAGGCGGTAGCCCACCTCCAGCCCGAGCGGATCGATGAGCGCGACGTCGTCCCAGCTCGCTTCCGTGTTTTCGAGCGGTGCCGCCGCCGCAGGCGCGACGTCGGTGACGTCGCTCACCTTCTTTTTCGCGGCGGCGCGCTTGTTCATCGAGCGCGCGGCGTAGATCAGGCCGCCGCCGAGCGCCATGAACGCAAAGTGCGGCATGCCCGGAATCAGGCCCATGATGCCGATGATCACGCCCGTGATCATCAGCACGCGCGGGTTGGTGAACAGCTGGCCGGTCAGCTGCGTGCCGATGTCCTCCTCGGTCGCGACGCGCGACACGATCACGCCCGCCGCCGTCGAGATGATGAGCGACGGAATCTGCGCGACGAGGCCGTCGCCGATCGTGAGCAGCGTGTAGTTCGTGGCCGCGTGGGCGAAGTCCATGTCGTGCTGGAGCATCCCGACGATCAGCCCGCCCACGATGTTGATCACCATGATCAGGAGACCGGCGATCGCGTCGCCGCGCACGAACTTGCTCGCGCCGTCCATCGAGCCGTAGAACTCGGCTTCCTGCGCGACGTTCAGGCGGCGCTTTCTCGCCTGCTCCTCGTTGATGAGGCCGGCGTTCAGGTCGGCGTCGATCGCCATCTGCTTGCCGGGCATCGCGTCGAGCGTGAAGCGCGCGCCGACTTCCGCGATCCGCCCCGCGCCCTTCGTGATCACCATGAAGTTGATGATCATCAGAATCACGAACACGACGATACCGACCGCGAAATTCCCGCCCACGAGAAAGTGGCCGAACGATTCGATCACCTGGCCGGCGGCGTCCGGGCCGGTGTGGCCTTCGAGCAGGACGATCCGCGTCGATGCGACGTTGAGCGACAGGCGCAGGAGCGTCGAGAAGAGCAGCACGCTCGGGAAGGCGGCGAAGTCGAGCGGCTTTTGCGTGTACATGCTGACGAGCAGCACCATCACGGACAGCGCGATGTTGAAGGTGAAGAGCAGATCGAGCAGGAACGCCGGCAACGGCAGAATCATCATGCCGAGGATCATGCAGATCAGGACCGGGCCGGCGAGGGCCCGCAGGTTCTGGCTGCCGAGCGCGTCGGGCCGTTTGGCGAAGAATCCAGCGCGCGCGTTCATGCTGCGGCTCCATCAGTGGGGTTGTCGGGGGAAAGCGCGTCGGCGGCTTCCTGCTGGGCTTCGGCGTCCGGCACGCCGCCCTTGTCGAGTTCCTTCGGCACGTCGAGATCGGCGGGTTCGTCGGGCCGGATGCCGCCGTCTTCCTTGAAGCGGCGCAGCTGGTACACCCAGGCGAGCACCTGCGCGACCGCGCCGTACAGCGCGCCCGGAATCTCGCGGTCGATCTCGACGTTGTGATACAGCGCCCGCGCGAGCGGCGGCGCTTCGAGCAGCGGCACGTTGTGCTCGCGCCCGAGTTCGCGGATGCGCGCGGCGACGAGGTTCACGCCCTTGGCGACCACCTTCGGCGCGCGCATCTCGCCGTCGGTGTACTTCAGCGCGACGGCGAAGTGCGTCGGGTTCGTGACGATCACGTCGGCGGTCGGAACCGCGGTCATCATGCGGCGGCGCGCGGCGGCGCGCTGCTGCGCGCGGATGCGGCCCTTCACGTGCGGATCGCCGTCGTTTTCCTTGTGCTCGCGCTTCACTTCTTCCTTGCTCATGCGCAGCTTCCTGGCGTGCGTCCACATCTGGTAGGGCACGTCGAGCGCGGCGACGAGGAAGAGGCCGGCAATCGCCATGCCGCAGCAGACGACGATCAGATGCATCGTGTCGGCGAGCGCGAGGCTGAGCGGCTTGGTGAGCAGGCCGAGCACCTGTTCCTTGCGGCTCCACATCGCCCAGCCGGCCATTCCGCCGACGACGAGCGTCTTGAGCAGCGACATGCCGAGCATGATCGGGCCCTGCACCGAAAAGATCCTGCCGAGGCCCTTCGCGGGGTTGAGGCGGCCGAAGTTCGGCGAGAACGGCTTGGTGGTGAGGAGCCACCCGCCGAGCGCCATCGGCGCGGCGAGGGCCGCGAGGCCGGTGAGCGCGAGCACGGGCAGGAGCGCGAGGAAACCTTCCTTGCCGGCGTTGGCGGCGCCGATCATCATCTGGCGCGTATCGAGGACGGTCGAATGATTGAACGTGAAGGCGCCGCGCACGATGGACTGCATGTGTTCGCTGACCGGTCCGGACAGCGCCCAGATGCCGAAGAAACCCGCCGACAGCAGCGCAAACGAGGCCAGCTCCCGCGAGCGCGCGACCTGGCCTTCTTCCCGCGCCTTTTCAAGGCGTTTGGGAGTGGCTGACTCGGTCTTTTCGAGATCGCTTTCTTCTGCCACTGCGCGCTGCTCCGCTGTGCTCCGCCTGGGGCCGGCGACATGCCATTACCCGATGGCAGCGATTATTGCGAAAAGGAGCCCGTAGCGATCGCCGGATAAAGCTGGAGAAAGGGGGGTAATTCGGGTGATGGGGGGAGGATTTGCAGAGTGATGGCTTGTCTGCTGCGGCGCGAGGCGGTGGTCGCGGCTGAACATCAGCCCGCGTTTGCCTGAACATGGAAGCCGCATCCCGAGACGATGCCTTCAGGGATCGGCACCCGGCTGTTCTCTATCTGAATTGCGGAACAGGAAAGATGTGCGCTCTCGCCTCCAAAAGAGGCGAGAGCGCGAAACGAGCAAAGCCGGGAGGAACCCGCCTACAACCCGAGCACCCCCGGCACCCGCCCGTCGGGCCCGTAAAACCCCGACTTCTCCGGCGCTACGCGCATCGCGGCGAGCGCGCGCCGGTTGTAGTCCATCCGGGTGCGGATCAGCACGCCGTTGTTGTTGTTGCCCTGCTTCGCCCCCGTGGCCGATTCGCGCAGCAGCTTCCACGGCTCGACGAGGCGTTCGTCCGCCGCCGCCGCCGCTTCCATGCCGGCGAACCCGGGGGCGAAGCCCAGCGTCACCAGTTGCTCGTCGCGCTTTTTTTCGAGCGCGGCGATCTGTTCGGTGAGAGCGGTTTTCTGTTCGATGATCGAAGGCAGCGCTTCGAGCGGCGACGCCGCGATCAGCGCCTTTTCTTCGTAGGCAAGGAGCGACTCGAACGCCTCTACGGCGGCGATCTCGTCGATGACAGTGGCAAGCAGGGCGTCTTTCATTGCGACTCTCTAAAACGCGGGACCGCAATCACGCGGTCAGGGGCCAAAAAAAGCCGCCCGGCGGCACCGTCGAAACGATGCGGGAGCACTCACGCCGCGCGCATGGCTCGCGCCGCACGCCAGTGCTGCTCCATTCAGCCGCCGGTCGGCGGGGTTCTCGTTTGCAGCAGCTCGCGCGCGGTGCCGAGAATGCCGTCTGCGATCTTGCTCGTGTCCATCGTCAGGCTGCCGTCGCGGATCGCGGCCTTGATCGACTCGACTTTCGCCATGTCGACGTCCGACGCATTCGACGCGCGCAAACCCGACGACAGTGCCGACAGGCTCACCGTCGATTGCGGCACGCCGCCCGCACCCGCCTGCTGCGCGGCGCCTGCGGCGCCCTTCGGATCGGCCTGCGATGCGCGTTGCGAACCTTCCTGAAGGCCCGCGAGATTGGTGTTGCCATGCGAATCGATTTTCACGATGTTCATTCCCGAACGAGTTGATTCCTTTATCGGCGGGTCAATGTAAAAACTTTAACCCGCGACACCCTCAGGACTCACCTTTTCGGGCACTGCGCCCCGCTCGGCCTTGCCAGACGGGGAGGGAAGACTTTGCAACAAATTGCAACATGTGCGCGTCGCCGCACACCCGGCTTTGTCCGGCGCGCTTTATAGCCGGATTTCGACCGTCTGGGCATCCTTGACCACGCCGGTGATGATCTGTCCCCCGGCGGTTTTGACGCGTACCTGCTGGCCCGGGGCCGCGTTGTTCATCGCGCTGCCTTCGGCGGAAATCGAGAAGCCGGAGCCGTCGGCGACGACGCGCACGCTCTGTCCGATCGATACCGACGTCGCGCCGCGCAGCATGTCGGTTCGCAGCGGCAAGCCGGCCGGCACGCGCGACAGCGCGACTGCGCCCACGGCCTGCGACGCGTCGGTGACGACGGCTTGCGGCATGGCGGTCAGGTCGCCGTCACGGGCGACGAGGTCGGCGTTCGTCAGCACTTCGCCCGGCGCGATGGCGCGGGCGGCGAGATAGTAGGTCGCGTTGACGGAGATGCGCACCTGCAGATAGAGCGTCCACGGGCGCTCGCCCGCGCAGCGCACGCCGACGGTGGTGCGGCCCCAGAGGCGCGCGCCCGTCGGCATGAACGGATCGAGTGACGCGCAGGGCGCGAGTCCGCGCGGGAAAACCGGCGTGATCGTGACGTCCACCTTGCCGGGCAGGCCGGCCGTCTGCTGCTGCACGAACGCGAGCGCGGCGGCGCGCACGGATTCACCGTCCTGGGTGGCGCCTGCCGGTGCGGCCGCCGCGGCAATGATGGGCTCGCGGCGGGCGGCGCCCGGCGCGGGCATGCGCATCGAGACGGGCATGACGCCCGCCACGGGCACCGGCGAAGCGGCGGCGATCGGGCGCACCGCCGCGCCGCGCGGCGATGGCGCCGGTTTGTCGGGTGCGACCACGACGGGTATCACGTCGTGCGATGCGGAAGCCGCCGGCGCGCGCGAAACCGGCGTGTTCGCCGGGGCGTCGGCGGACTTGCCGGTGGGAGAAGGGTTCGGTATCGCCGCAGGCTGGGCTGCGATCCGCGTGCCGGTTTCTGCGCGATTGGCCGTCGCCGGCGCCGGTCCGGCTTTCGGCTCGCCCGGCCCGGGAATCGTGATCATGCCGCCCGTGTCGGCGGACCTGGCTGGCGCCGCAGCGGCCGCGGCTTTCGGCTCGCCCGTGCCGGGAATCACGATCATGCCGCCTGCGTCGGACATCGAGTCGTCGGCGGCTTCGGCGCGGGAGTCGAGTGCGAGCGCGGCGGAGCGCATGGCGGCGTCGGCTGCGTGCGTCGCGGCCTGATAGCCGCGCGGCGGCGGCGTGTGCAGCCCGGAAGCGCGCGAAACACCCGAAACACCCGCAGCCGACGAACCAGCCGTCGAACTGGCCGAGGCACCGCCCGGCATTCCGATCCTGCTCGCCATGGCCGCCGCGGCCGCCGGGTTCGTCTCGGCATTGCCGGGAATCACGATCGGGCCGTCGGCGTTCTGCGCATGCACGAAGCCCGCCACGCCGAGGGTCAGCGCCATGCCGCCCGCGCACCGGATCATCGAGCGCACGAGCGCCGCGCTTGGCACACAGGCCGTGCGGCGCGCGTCTTCCTCGTCGCGGCGGGCCGTGCCGGCGGCGCTCGCTGCGGCGCCCGGCGGATGCGAAGCGGACCTGCTCATGACCTCTCTCCTCGGTACAACCCGGCCGGGCCGGAACTCATCGAAAGCGAAAACGGTGCGGCGATTCAGCCACGAGACGAATTCTAGATACCGGTGGCCCGGGCCAAGCTTCGAATAGAGGCCGCCTTCCCCGGTTATTCGTCAGATTGCATCTTGCGCGCCGCTCCTAAGATGCGTGTCATGCAAAAAGGCCTCGGCAGACCGTGCGCAGCGCAGCCGGTCCGCGAGACCCGAACCGCCAGAGGAGCAATCCGCAGATGCTAGACAAACTCGATAAGGAATTCGCATTCGGCCGCGAAGCGCTCGATGTGCGCGCGTACCGGCAGGAACTGCTGTCGTCGAATATCGCGAACGCCGACACGCCGGGCTACAAGGCGCGCGACGTCGATTTCGCCAGCACGCTCGCGGGCGCGCTCAAGAAGACGGGCGGGGCGGCGACGGGCGCCGGCAGCTCGAACGCCGCGCCGCTCGCGATGGCGCGGCCGGTCGGCGTGACGAGCGGGATGTCGATGTCGGCGACCGCCGCGGGCCACATGTCCGGCACGACGACGCTCAAGGCGACGGGCGGCACGAGCGACGACTACGGCCGCCTCGCGTACCGCGTTCCGAGCCAGCCGTCGCTCGACGGCAATACGGTCGACCTGGACGCCGAGCGCGTCCAGTTCGCCGACAACGCGCTGCACTTCGAAGCCGGCATGACGGTGCTATCGGGGCAGATCAAGTCGATGCTCTCGGCGATCACGTCGAACAGCTGACAGTAACAAGGGGAAGCCATGCCGTCTCTGATGAACATTTTCAACGTCGCCGGCTCGGCCATGTCCGCGCAGGCGCAGCGCCTGAACGTGACCGCGTCGAACCTCGCCAACGCCGACAGCACGACCGGCCCCGACGGCCAGCCGTACAAGGCGAAGCAGGTGGTGTTCGCGGTCGATCCGCTCGGCGGCGCGCGCACGGCATCCGGCCAGCAGGTCGGCGGCGTGCAGGTGACGGGCGTGATCGACGATCCGTCGCCGATGAAAACCAGCTACGACCCGGACAACCCGGCCGCCAACCAGGACGGCTACGTGACGCTGCCGAACGTGGACCCGGTGCAGGAGATGGTCAACATGATCTCCGCGTCGCGCTCGTACCAGGCGAACGTCGAGACGCTCAACACCGCGAAGCAGCTGATGCTGAAGACGCTGACCATCGGAACCTGACCCGGAACCTGACCCGGAACCCGAAAAAGACCTCGATCCCGACCCGGAACCAAGGAACAACCCAGTGACCACCAACACCACGATCGGCAGCAACGGCACCACGATATCGAAGACGCTGCTCGACACCATGAACGGCGCGTCGAGCTCGTCGTCCTCGACAACGGCGACGAAGACCGGCGCGCAGTCCGCTTCCGACCTGCAGAACACGTTCCTCACGCTGCTCGTGACGCAGCTAAAGAATCAGGACCCGACCAACCCCGCCGACAGCTCGCAGATGACCTCGCAGCTCGCGCAGATCAACACGGTGACGGGGATCGGACAGCTGAACGCGTCGCTTGCCTCGCTCTCGTCGCAGCTCTCGGCCGGCCAGTCGACGCAGGCCGCGTTCCTCATCGGCTCGAACGTGCTCTCCGCGGGCAACGACGTCACGGTGTCGAAGGGTGCGGCGACGCCGTTCGGCGTGCAGCTCGCCAACGACGTGAGCGACCTGCAGCTCGTGGTGAAGAACTCGGCGGGCCAGATCGTCAACACGCTCGACCTCGGCGCGCAGCCGGCCGGCGTGGTGCCGATCTACAGCTGGACGCCGGTCGATGCGAGCGGCAAGACGCTCCCCGACGGCAGCTACACGATCACGGCCCAGGGCACGATCAACGGCGAGGCGGCCACGGCGCCGACGCTGTCGGCAGCACAGGTGGTGAGCGTGGTGCAGCAGCCGGACGGCACGCCGGGCCTCAAGCTCTCGAACGGCAAGACGGTCGGCCTGCCGGGCGTCGCATCGATCCTGCCCACCATCTCATCCAGTTAACAAAATCACGCAACGGAGACCGTCATGGGTTACCAACAAGGTTTGAGCGGCCTGGCGGGTGCGTCGAGCGATCTCGACGTCATCGGCAACAACATCGCGAATGCGAACACCGTCGGCTTCAAGCAGGGCCAGGCCCAGTTCGCCGACGTCTACGCGAACTCGATGGCAACTGCACTCAACAACCAGATCGGCATCGGCACGCGCCTCGCGGAAGTGCAGCAGCAATTCTCGCAGGGCACGATCACGACGACCAATCAGGCGCTGAATGTCGCGATCAACGGCAACGGCTTCTACCAGCTGTCGGACAACGGCACGATGGTGTACTCGCGCAACGGCGTGTTTCACCTCGACGAAACCGGCAAGATCGTGAACAGCGCGGGCCTGCAGCTGATGGGCTTCGCGGCCGATTCGAACGGCATCATCAACAGCGCGAGCACCGTGCCGCTGTCGGTGCCGACCGCCAACATCGCGCCGGTAGCGACCAAGGGCGTCACCCTCGCGTTCAACCTCAACTCGCAGGACAGCGTGATCGGCAAGGCGTTCGACCCGAACGACTCGACCACCTACAACACGTCGACGTCGATCGACACGTTCGACTCGCTCGGCGGCACGCAGAAGGTCTCGGTGTACTTCATCAAGACAGCGACGGGCTCATGGGACGCCTACGCGGGCTACGGCGATCCGGTCACGGTGGTGCCCCCGGCGGCGGCGGGCGGCAAGATCGGCACGGTGACGTTCGACTCGTCGGGCAACATGACCGGCACGGGCAAGTTCAACTTCTCGATTCCGAATGGCGCGGACGGCGGCGCGACGAACCAGGCCATGACGGTGGACTTTTCGGGCACGACGCAGTACGGCGCGAAAAGCGGGGTGACGGCCGCCAATCAGGACGGCAATACGACCGGCGAGCTGACGGGCTTCACGGTCGGCCCGGACGGCGTGCTGATGGGCAACTACTCGAACATGGACACGAAGCCGCTCGGCCAGATCGCGCTCGCGAACTTCGCCAACCAGAACGGCTTGCAGAACCTCGGCGGAAACGTGTACGCGCAGACGGCGGCATCGGGTGCGCCGCAGGTGTCGGTGCCGGGCGCCACCAACCACGGCACGCTGCAGGGCGGCGCGGTGGAGAACTCGAACGTCGATCTGACGGCCGAGCTCGTGAACCTGATCACCGCGCAGCGCAACTATCAGGCGAACGCGCAGACGATCAAGACGCAGCAGACCGTCGACCAGACGCTGATCAATCTGTAAGCACGCGCCCAGCTGAAACGAGAGAGAGCCCTACATGGACCGTCTGATCTACACCGCGATGACGGGCGCCGCTCAGGCGCTCGAGCAGCAGAGCGTGGTGGCCAACAACCTCGCGAACGCGTCGACGACGGGCTTTCGCGCGCAGCTCGCGGCCTTCCGCTCGGTGCCGATGACGTTCGAGAACGAAGGCGCCGATGGCACGACGCGCACCTTCGTGCTGTCGTCGACGCCCGCCGCCGACTACACGCCGGGTCCGATCCAGCAGACCGGCAACCCGCTCGACGTGGCGATCCAGGGTCCGGGCTGGCTCTCCGTGCAGGCCGCCGACGGCAGCGAGGCGTACACGCGCGCGGGCAACCTGCACGTCGACCAGAACGGCCAGCTCGTCACGGCGAACAACCTGCCGGTGCTCGGCAACGGCGGTCCGCTTGCGATTCCGCCGGGAGCCGAAGTCACGATCGGCAAGGATGGCACGGTTTCCGCGCTGATTCCGGGCGACCCGCCGACGGCGATCGCGATCGTCGATCAGCTGAAGCTCGTGAATCCCGAGCCGGCGACCATGTCGCGCGGCGACGACGGCCTCTTTCGCACCGCCGACGGCGATCCGGCCGAAGCCGATCCGAACGTGGTCGTGGCGGCGGGGTCGCTGGAAGGCAGCAACGTCAACCCGGTCGCGGCGATGGTCTCGATGATCACCAACGCGCGCCAGTTCCAGATGCAGACAAAGCTGATGGAATCGGCCGACCAGAACGAACAGGCGGCCAACAAGCTGCTCAACTTCAGCTAGGCAGCACACTCAGGGAAACGCACATGAACCGCTCACTCTACATCGCCGCGACCGGCATGAATGCGCAGCAGGCGCAGATGGACGTGATTTCGAACAACCTCGCCAACGTGAGCACGAACGGCTTCAAGGGCTCGCGCGCGGTGTTCGAGGACCTGCTGTACCAGACCGTGCGCCAGCCGGGCGCGAACTCGACGCAGCAGACCGAGCTCGCTTCGGGCAGCCAGCTCGGCACCGGCGTGCAGCAGGTGGCGACCGAGCGCCTCTACACGCAGGGCAACCTGCAGCAGACGGGCAACTCGAAGGACGTCGCGATCAACGGCCAGGGCTTTTTCCAGGTGACGATGCCCGACGGCACGACCTCGTACACGCGCGACGGCTCGTTCCAGACGAACGCGCAGGGCCAGCTCGTCACGTCGAGCGGCTACCAGATCAACCCGGCGATCACGATTCCGCAGAACGCGACGTCGCTCACGATCGGCTCGGACGGCACGGTGTCGATCATGCAGCCGGGCAGCACCGCCGCAGTGCAGGTCGGCGCGCTCCAGCTTGCCACCTTCATCAACCCGGCCGGCCTCGAAGCGCGCGGCGAGAACCTGTTCACGGAAACAGGTTCGTCGGGTGCGCCGAATGTCACGCAGCCGGGCCTGAACGGCGCCGGATCGCTGCAGCAGGGTTACGTGGAGGCGTCGAACGTGAACGTCGTGCAGGAGCTGGTCAACATGATCCAGACCCAGCGCGCGTACGAAATCAACAGCAAGGCCGTGACCACGTCCGACCAGATGCTGCAGACGCTTTCCCAGATGCAGATTTAAGGCTCGCGGTTTCGGGCCTCGCAAGACCAGACGGATCATCAAGATGTCGCCATTTCCTTCATTCGCCCGCGTGGCCCGCCTCGCCGCGGCGCTCGCACTCACCGCGACGTTCGCGGCGTGCGGCCTCGTGCCGAAAGAGCCAATCGTCCAGCAGCCGATGTCGGCGCGCCCGCCCTCGCCGCCGCTCAACTCGCAGACGCCCGGCGCGATCTACAACGTGGGTTACGCGGGCCGGCCTCTTTTCGAGGACCAGCGCCCGCGCAATGTCGGCGACATTTTGACCATCGTGATCTCGGAAAACGTCAACGCGACGAAGTCGTCGCAGGCGAACACGAACCGCGCAGGCAACGGGTCGTTCGCCGTGCCGATCTCGCCGGGCATCTTCGGCGGGCTCTTCAACAACACGAACCTCTCGGCGACCGGCGCGAACAAGTTCACGGCGGCCGGCGGCGCCAGCGCGGCCAACACGTTCAACGGCACGCTGACGGTCACCGTCACCGGCGTGCTGCCCAACGGCAACCTGCAGGTGAGCGGCGAAAAGCAGATGCTCATCAACCAGGGCAACGAATTCGTGCGCTTCTCCGGCGTCGTCAACCCGACGACCATCTCCGGCAGCAACACCGTCTTCTCGACGCAGGTCGCGGACGCGAAGATCGAGTACTCGGCGAAGGGCTATATCGACGAAGCGCAGAACATGGGCTGGCTGCAGCGCTTCTTCCTCAACCTGGCGCCGTTCTGATCATGACTCTGCTCTCCCGACTCCTCGCCATCGCGCTCGCGGCGCTCGCCGTATCGGCCGCGCTTCCCGAGCGCGCGCACGCGGAGCGCCTGAAGGACCTCGTCTCGTTCCAGGGCGTGCGCGACAACCCGCTGATCGGGTACGGCCTGGTCGTCGGCCTCGACGGCACCGGCGACCAGACGATGCAGACCCCGTTCACGACGCAGAGCCTGACCAACATGCTCGGCAACCTCGGCATTACGCTCAACTCGGCGAGCACGCAGAACATGCAGCTGAAGAACGTCGCGGCCGTGATGGTAACGGCGACGCTGCCGCCGTTCGCGCGGCCGGGCGAAGCGATCGACGTGACGGTGTCGTCGCTCGGGAACGCGAAGAGCCTGCGCGGCGGCACGCTGCTGATGTCGCCGCTGAAGGGCGCCGACGGCCAGGTCTACGCCATGGCGCAGGGCAATCTCGTCGTCGGCGGCGCGGGCGCGAGCGCGAACGGCAGCAAGGTGCAGGTGAACCAGCTCGCGGTCGGGCGCATTTCGGGCGGCGGGATCGTCGAGCGCGCGGTGCCGAACGCCGTGACGCAGGCGGGCGGCACGATGCAGATGGAACTGCGCGAGATGGATTTCGACACGACGCAGAAGATCGTCGCCGCTGTGAACAACCAGTTCGGCATGGGCACGGCGCTCGCGCTCGACGGCCGCACGATCCAGTTGCGCGCGCCCACCGATCCGTCGGAGCAGGTGTCGTTCATGGCGCAGTTGCAGAACATCGACGTGCGGCCGTCGCAGGCCGCGGCCAAGGTGATTCTCAACTCGCGCACCGGCTCGATCGTGATGAACCAGATGGTCACGCTGCAGAGCTGCGCGGTGGCGCATGGCAACCTGTCGGTCGTGATCAATACGCAGACTGCGGTGAGCCAGCCCGGCGCGTTCTCGAACGGCAACACGGTGGCGGCAAGGCAGTCGCAGATCCAGCTGAAGCAGGACACCGGCGCGCTCAAGCTGCTCACGGCGGGCGCCAATCTGGCGGACGTGGTGAAGGCCCTGAATGCGCTCGGCGCGACGCCTGCGGATCTGATTTCGATCCTGCAGTCGATGAAGGCGGCGGGCGCGTTGCGCGCCGACCTGGAAATCATTTAAGGACGACAGCGCATGAACTCGAACGCGAGCGGTATCGCCGGCAAGACACTGGCATCTACCGACACGAGCGGCGGAATCGGCAACCTGTCGAATCGCTTCGCACTCGACGTGCAGGGCTTCGACGCGATGCGTGCGCAGGCGAACGCATCGCCGCAACAGGGATTGAAGTCGGCGGCGAAACAATTCGACGCGGTGTTCACGCAAATGATGCTGAAGAGCATGCGTGACGCGACTCCGTCGGACAGCCCGTTCGAATCGAGCGAGAGCAAGTCCTTCACGTCGATGCTCGATCAGCAGTTGTCGCAGCAGATGTCGTCGAAGGGCATCGGCGTTGCCGACATGATGCTCAAGCAACTGATGGCCAACGCCCACGTGGGCGGCGCGGCGGGCGGTGACAGCAGCGCCAACGCCGGCAATATCGCGGCGATGAACGCGATGGCGAAGGCGTATGCGAACGCGGCTTCGTCGCAGGGCAACGCGGATGCCGCGACGCTTGCCGCGGGCCGCGGCTATACGGCGAACAACGCGCTCACGCCGCCCGTGCGCGGCAACGGCTCGGACAAGGTGAATGCGTTCGTCGACCGCCTCGCCGTCCCGGCGCAGGCTGCGAGCGTGGCGACGGGCATTCCGGCGCGCTTCATCATCGGTCAGGCGGCGCTCGAATCGGGCTGGGGCAAGCGCGAGATCAGACACCCGGACGGCTCGTCGAGCCACAACATCTTCGGCATCAAGGCGACCAAGGAATGGTCCGGCAGGACCGTCAACGCGGTCACGACCGAGTATGTGAACGGCCAGCCGAAGAAGGTGGTCGAACGGTTCCGTGCATACGATTCGTACGAGGATGCGCTGACCGACTACGCGAGCGTGCTGAAGAGCAATCCGCGCTATGCGCCGGTTGTCGAGGCGTCGCGCGACGCCGCAGGATTCGCGCACGGCATGCAGAAGGCGGGCTACGCCACCGATCCGCAGTACGCGAAGAAACTGATCTCGATCATGAGACAGATTGTCTGATCGGCGCAACGAGTGCGATGTTTGCTTCTTCCGCGCTGGTGTATAACCGAGCGAGGGGTTTCGCAGAGCAGGGGAAGCGGCGGGGCCTCGTCGCAGAAGAAAAAGTGCGGGCTGACGGTCGTGCCGCATGTGACGTGTGCTTTGCCTGTGGTGCCTGCCGGCATCCGCCCGCCAGCCGGGCCGCACTTTCGCGGTGCACGGCGGCCGGCCGCCGTGGCGGGTGGCGGCCTGGCGAGCGTTTTCCGCGCCGTGCGCGGTGCGCCGGATTTTTTTGCGGCGGGGCCCTAAACTTTTTCTGCGCGCTGCCGCTAAACAGAACACCGAAGTGCCGGATCGATATCGGTCCGGGTCGACGCGCAATGGCCTCATCGGGGGCGCGCGGGCAAAATGAACACGGCTAGCACCATGCACACCAACCAGACGCACGATCACGAAGTCGCCGACGACAGAAGCGCCGACCCGGTCGACTTCGGCCGGCGAAATCCGCTCGAAATAGGTGTCTCGCTGCGCAATCTCGCCAATCGCGGGGATTTTCTGACAGCGGAATACGGGAGCGGGCAGATTGTCACGCGGCTGCTCGACGTCGATGTCACGGCGCATACGTTCATCTTCGACTGGGGTGGCGTGGCCGAACAGAACCGCGCGGTGCTCGCGTCGCCGAAGCTGGTTTTCCATGCGACGCCCGACGGAGTGCGCGTCGAATTCACGACGGCGACGCCGCGCGAAACGATGTTCGACGGCCGTCCGGCGTTTGAAGCCGATTTCCCGACGGTGCTCTATTACATGCAGCGGCGCGAGTATTTCCGCGTCGAGGCGCCGGTGCTCGATCCGTATATCTGCAGCGGCCTGCTGCCGAGCGGAGAGCGATTCCGTTTCGAGGTGCACGATCTGTCGCTTGGCGGCGTCGCGCTGCGAACGATAGACGAACGCGTCGCGAATCTGGAAATGGGCATCACGCTGCATGATGTCGAGCTGCATTTCTCCACGCCGGGGAAGGTCGTGCTCGATCTCAAGCTCGTTTCGCATCGTGAGTCGACTACTGCCAAGGGCGACCGGCGGTATACGCTCGGGTTCAAGTTCGCTTCGATGCCGGGGTCGGCGGAGAATACGCTGCAGCGGCTGATCACCCAGCTTGAGATGAAGCGGCGGTCATTAGCACGGTAGGGGGCCGTTGGCGCTTGGGGTTGGGGTTTGTTGAACCGTTTGATGCGCTTCGGCTTCTATGAAACTTGTTTTGATATTGGTCTATTGGCTTCGCCCCTGTGCGGGGCGGCAGTCACTTTCTTTGCTGCTGCAAAGAAAGTAACCAAAGAAAGCAGCTATGGGGTTAGCGGTATTAGGACGTGACCACGTTCGAGTCATTCGGAGTGGCCCGACCGTGGGAGTGTCCACCTCTGTTCGTCGAGCGGATAGGTACGTGGACCCACAGCCCCACCGCACCACCAAACGGATTGGTAAGGCAGTCATCCCTCCGTCCTCGCTGCGCTCGCACGCAAGGTGCGCCATAGCCAATCGCTTCGTTCCTTGTCATGCGTACCCAAGCGCGAAGCCGTGACGCGAAGTTCCGGACCACCCTCTTTACCTTTCGTCGGGCACGTAGTGCCGAGACGGATGAATGACTGCCTTACCACTCCGTTTAACAGCGAGATGACGCAGTGGGTCCGCGTACCAAGTCCGGTGGCTTCATGAGGGCGACACTCCGACGGTCGGGCCGCTCTGAAAGACTCAAGCGTGGTCACGTCCTAACACCGCTAAGCCCATAGCTGCTTTCTTTGGTTACTTTCTTTGCAGCAGCAAAGAAAGTGACTGCTGCCCCGCACAGGGGCGAAGCTAATAGACCAATAACAATCAAGTTTCACAGAAGCCGAAGCGCATCAGATGGTTCAACAGACCCCAACCCCAACCGCAAGCGCCAGCGGCAAACCTGTGCAAAGA
>NZ_JFHC01000113.1 GCF_000698595.1 Caballeronia glathei
TCAAGAATTGGAGCCTCCACCAAATCCTTGCCCGACATCGTTTGCTTAACTCCACAAGCAGGTTGTGCAGTTAAGCAAAAGGTGTCGCAAACGACAGCTATTGCTTTACTAGTTGGCGGTTTTTTGAGGGTATACCCGATTTGATGATTGAACTGACGCTCCAAGCGGGTCAAGAGCTAAGACGATGGGCTCCGCGTCGCCGGGCAAGGGGAGAGTGCGAAGTTAGGCCCCGCGACGAAGAGCGGATGCAAGAGTAGAAGCGGGCAAAGGGACGGCGGTGCTGACTCTGGGTCGTTCTGCGCCCCGGTGCCGACCGCAGCTTGTATCCGCCCCACAAGGACCGAACGAGTCAAGCCGGTCATGAGCCGTCGGTCGAGGTCGTCGCCGAGTTCTGCTAACAGAGTCTCCGTCCGCCCTCGCTCAATGGCCGTTGTTCGGCAAGCTGGTTGCGGCGGGACTGCCGCAAGCCGGCCAATCAGCGACGCCCAGCCGCGTTTGAGAGCAAGCTGCCAAGGGGCCGCACTCTACTCGAAGGCAGTCATCGGAGTCAGGAAAAAAAGCGGCCCCCAGCATCTGATCGCCTAGGTGAGGTCGGCGCGTCCCACCTAACAGGTGGTTTGTCTGGGGAGGTCGTGGTTTCGCTACACTGCGCATTTTCGCTGACGATCTGCTAGGAGAAGGCGCATGGACCGCATGGTGGCGATGGAGACCTTCGTAACAGTTGTCGATGCGGGTTCGTTTTCTGCCGCCGCACGCCGCTTGAAGCTCGGCCAGCCAGCCGTCTCAAAGGCGGTCGCACAGCTGGAGGAACGTCTAGGCGCCCGTCTGCTGCTGCGATCGACACGTGGCCTCGCGCCGACGGATGCCGGTCAGCGTTTCTACGATCACGCACTGAGGGCCATCGATGAGGCCGATCAGGCCGAGCAGGCTGTGCGCGAGTCGTCGGAAGGCTTGTCGGGACGATTGCGCATCGGCGCAGCCGTTACGTTCGCCCGGCTGCATGTCTTGCCAGCCCTCAAGTCTTTCCTGGATCAGCACCCCAATCTGAGCATCGACATCGTACTTGACGATCGGTCCGTCGATTTGCTTGGAGAGGGCGTCGATGTCGCATTGCGTATGGGCACGCTGGACGATTCGACCATGACCGCGCGTCGCATCTCCAGCGCGCGGCGTTTCGTCGTCGGCACACCGTCGTATTTCGCCGAAGCCGGCGTCCCTCAAACACCTGTCGACCTTAACCGGCATCAGGCAGTCGTTTACTCTCTGCGAGGCGGCGGTGAATCGTGGTTGTTCAGCCGCAGTGACGGCTCCGACTCGACCGTGACCTTGTCCGGCCGGATAAGCGTGAACGCGGCTGAAGGCATGCGCACGGCGGTACTCGGGCACATGGGCTTTGCCGTCGCTTCGGAATGGATGTTCGCCCCCGAACTCGCAAACGGGACGGTTCAGGCCGTCCTGACTGACTGGACGTTGCCGCCGATCGACCTGTGGGCGGTTTTCCCGTCCGGTCGCATGGCAACCACGAAGGCGCGTGCCTTCATCGCGTTTGTCGAGCACCTTCTCAATGAGCGCAACTCTGGCGCAGGCCTCACCGGCTAGACGCTGCGCACCTTTGCCCCCTCGCAGCAGGAATAGGCGGTATTCCCCGCCCGCGGCTACCGGGCGATTCCGCCTCAGCGGAGGATACGCATCAACCAATGCACGAAACATTGGCTCCGATGCAGCAGTCCCTTCCGGCTGTTCAAGCCGGAGGACCGCTTCAAAACCTACTGTTGAGGAAAAGCATGACCCAAGCTCTGAAAGGCAAACTCGCCCTCGTGACGGGCGCTTCGCGTGGAATCGGCGCAGCTATTGCGGCGCGTCTTGCGCGCGACGGCGCATCCGTCATCATTCACTACGCGTCGAGTGCGGCGCGGGCCGAAGCCGTCGTCAAGGAAATCCGCGATGCCGGCGGCAAGGCTGAGGCTGTCGGCGCCAATCTGTCGCAGCCAGAAGGCGTCAAGAGCCTCATTGGGTCGCTGAATGGTGCGTTCGGCGGCCGCTTCGAAGGGCGGCTCGATATTCTCGTCAACAACGCTGGCACAGTCGAATATGGGCCGTTCCTCGATTCGTCGGGCACGTCGTACGACACGCACTTCAACCTGAATGTCCGCGCGCCGATCGAACTGGCAAAAGACGCGGCAGCGCGCATGGTCGCGGCAGGCTGGGGACGCATCATCAACGTGGGCTCGGCTTTCGGCGAAGCCGCGCCCTTGCCTGGCGTGACGCTCTACATCGCCTCGAAGTTCGCCCTCAGAGGCTTTACGCGCGGGTTATCGCGTGAACTCGGGAAATTCGGCGTGACCGTGAATGCCGTGCAACCCGGCCCGATCGATACAGAACTCGCTCCGCAACCCGGCACGGAAGACCACGCAACGATGACGAAGCTCGCAAGCGTTGGCCGTTTCGGAAAACCGGAAGAAATCGCGGCGGCCGTAGCTTATCTAGCCAGCCCCGAAGCAGGCTATACGACCGGGGAGAGCCTGACGGTCGACGGCGGATGGATTGCCTGACCCGGGCCGCCAAGCATTTCGCTGACACTGCGGCGGCGCCGTGATATCGGGATTTGCAAGACCGTACCAACGGGCCGTCCAGTACAAATTTCACTAGGAGTGCCAGACATGGCAACATACCTTGTTTTTACACGTGAGGTCACCCGAGATCAGCGCGAGCTGGACGCCTATCAGGCAAGTGTCGCAAAGACCTTCGTCGGCCATCCTATCAAAATTCTTGCGGCATATGGACCGCAACAACGGCTCGAGGGAGAGGCGCCCGAGGGCGTAGTGATTGTTGAGTTTCCCGACACGCCGTCTGCGCGCGCGTGGTACGACAGCGAAGAATATCAGGCAATCGCGAAACATCGGTTTAGGGGTGCAACCTACCGAGCGGTGCTGGTAGAGGGACTCGCACACAGTTGACGGAACCGATGGGGACAGTATCAGCAGCGGCCGCGCGTGCATGTGCGACCGCTTTTGCTTCGATGTCAATCCAGTGGTTAACCGCCCAGGGTCGATCAGAGACCCTCGCCGCTGCGGTGATCGGGCGTTACACGAAGTCCTGACCGACGAATGGCCAGGTGCAGCTATAACTCATCATGCTCAATCCGCAATGGCTGCGCACGTTCGCTGCGCTGGCCGAACTCGGCAACTTCACGCGCGCGGCGGAACGGCTCGATCTGACGCAGGCGGCCGTCTCTCAACATTTGCACCGTCTGGAAGATGCGCTCGGTCTGCTTGTGATACGCCGACCGCGGGCCATCGAACTGACGCCTGCTGGGCGCGCGTTGCTCGACTATTGCGAAGCGATGGAACAGGCACGCCGGCGGCTCGATGCGCGTGTGTCCGGTCCTGCAGAAGCCGGAGAGATCGGGTTGATCACGCCGGAAAGCATTGGACTGGCGTTGTTTCCGTTAATGCTCGATTGGCAGGCGCAGCATCCGCCGTGGAAGATTCGTTATTGTTTCGCGCCGGATCCCGAAGTGCTCGACGCGGTGCTGACCAATCGATACGACCTCGGTATCGTCACACTCAAGCCCGATGATACGCGTCTCACCGCGCGCAAATTCATGCAGGAGCCCCTGGAACTTGTCGTGCCAGCGGGTGCAAAAGTGCGTGCGTGGAGCCATCTCGAAACGCTCGGTTTCATCGATCATCCGGATGAGCGGCGATGGCGAATCGCTTGCTGAGCCGGCGCTTTCGGAAGAACGCAAGCATCGCGGACCTGCCGCGCAACGGTTTCAGCAACCAGATCGCACTCATCCTCGAATTCGTGGCGCGCGGGCTGGGATTCACGGTCATTCCGCGCAATGCGCGGGCAGCGTTCGCGCAGCAGCACAAGATCGAAGTGGTGGAATGCGGTTCGCCCGTGGTCGAGATGGAATGGACACCGCCCTCCCTTCGTGGAAGTGGGCACGACTGAGGGCCCCCAGGACCGAACGGCATCAATGTGCCAAAGTGGAGTTGCGACACAACCACTTGAGGAACGGAGGCCCCAGATGAATGCTACGACATATGGACTCGACATTGCAAAACGGGTCTTCCAGTTGTACTGGGTCGATGCCCAAACCGGCGAGATCGCGAATCGGAAGTTCGGACGTGACGATTTAATTGCGTTTCTGGCGCGGCGTCCCGCCGGTCGCGTCGCCCTCGAAGCTTGCGGAAGTGCTCACTGGTGGGCGCGTAAGATTCGCGCGCTCGGACACGAGGTGGTGCTATTACACGCCCAATTTATTCGACCTTTCGTGCAAACGAACAAGACCGACGCGGCGGACGCTCGGGCAATCTGGACTGCAGTGCAGCAGCCCGGCATGCGCACGGTTGCCGCCAAGACAGAGGATCAGCAGGTGATGTTAAGCCTTCATCGTATGCGCTCGTTGCTCGTCAAGTTTCGAACGATGCAGATAAATCAGCTGCGTGGGTTGCTGTACGAGTTCGGCGTTACGTTTCGGGCAGGACGCGTAGCAGGACTCGACGAGATCAGAGAGCGCATGGCAGAACTCGAAGACGCACTGCCACGATCAATAGTTCTTAACCTTCTCGAACAGTTGCGTCGCATCAACCTGTTTGAGGAGGATATCAATCAAATCGAAAAGCGCATTGGCACGTGGCAGAAACACGAAGCGGCGTGTCGAGCGATCTCCGAAGTACCGGGCATCGGCCGTTTGACTGCAACGGCCTTGGTAGCAACAATTGGAGACGCGAAGACGTTCAGGTCGGGGCGCGAGTTCGCAGCGTTTCTGGGGCTTGTTCCTCGCCAGAATGGTACAGGCGGAAAGATCCGGTTGGGCTCGATCTCCAGGCGAGGCGATCCATACCTGCGGACGTTGTTGATACATGGGGCACGTTCTGTTCTGTGTCACACCAAGATGCCGACCGCATGGCAAAAGGCAATACAGGCGAGACGTCCGGCAAATGTAGCAACGGTGGCCTTGGCGAACAAAAAGGCACGAATTGCGTGGGCGATCCTCGCGCATGGGACCTCGTACGAAGAGCATCATGTAAGCCACAGACCCGCATAGCAGAATCGGCACTTTGACGCGTGGAGGAACTGGTAGTTTGCTGGGGTTGATTTCAATGTGATGGCGAAACAGGTCGGACCGCAGGAACGCAAACCTGAACACAGTCTCGTGCTTCAAGCACGTGGTCGAGATGAGGACGTTCCTGGCGAATTCCATCAGGGCCCGCAGCTTCGGCTTGCAAAAGGCCGCATATAAGACCGCAGCCGATACCTTGTTAAGGCATCACATCAAGATCAACTTGGCAAACCGGGCGGTGTCCATATAAGACCGCAGCCGATACCTTGTTAAGGCATCACATCAAGATCAACTTGGCAAACCGGGCGGTGTCCATATAGGACTGTGTGGCTCATTCATCGCGCGGAATGGCCCTTGCCCGCGCCCTGCGCGCGGGCGGTGAGGTATTTGGAGGAGCGGATGAAGGGGTAGTGCGCGATGATGGCCTTATTCGACGCCGCCGCGATCCCGCCCATGATGTCGGTCCTGCGTTGCACCGGCGTCCTCGGGACGTCCGATGGTCTCCTGAAAGCCGTCGTCCAAACGACTTGGTGCCGGCTGACCGTTCTGGGTCCGGTTGCCGAAGCTCGCGCTGCTTTCTTCAGACCGAGCATCACTTGACACGAGTGCATCGGCAAGAGGCCAGTTTCGGTCATTGGTCTGATCGAAGCCATGGTCGTTCGAATGGCTGCACTGCTCAGATCCAGGCAGTGGAAGCGAAGGTCGCGGCGAAGCCACGGGCGGACGGGCTAGAGGTGTGTGGCTGTCACTGCATCAGCATTGGAGGGTCCGGCCCACACCGGCAACAGCGTTGGTTCAGTCATTCGGCCACTAAACGATCAAAGTGCGACGGGACACATCCAGCAAGAAGTACGTCAGTCAGTTGATTGAAAAACTTTAGTGAATCGTTTCACCGGTTAGCCGAAGCGCCTCCAACGTCATGAAAGTTGTGCGTCCGTCCACTAGCATCTTCGGGTTACCACAACGTCGTTGTATCGTCGTTCATGTCGAGATGTCACGGAGAAGCTGCCTTCGCACGACGCGTCGTAACGGCCGTGGCCTCTTTCAAAGTGCCGTCGGTCCATCTCTCTTCTGATGCCTTCAGATGAGCTCGCATCGCCGCCTGAGCAGCGATGGGATCGGCTGCTCTTAGCGCTCTCCAGATATCTTCGTGTTCGCGTATCGCTGCGCTCCACGTCTCCGGGCTCTCCGTGTGGTCCCGCATGGCAGCGGCGATGGGATCATGGCGGCTGTCGAAAAGCTGTCCGACGAAGCGACGGAGGACAGAGTTGCCCGAAGCTTCTGCGATCAACATATGGAATTGACGGTCCGCCTCAACCGGAGACTTGCCGGCTATCGCCAGCCGGCGCATGCGGTCGATGGAGCGTCGAATTCGCTCCAGCATCGCTGCAGTCATACGAGCGGTCGCGAGGACTGCGACGCTCCCTTCGATCGCGGCGCGCGCCTGCATAAGTTCCGACGGGCTGTCGCCGAGTGCTGCTACCGCCGCGGTGCCGTCATCATCGAAATTTGCGTCGCGAACGTAGACGCCAGATCCGATACGGATTTCGACCTGGCCACCGATCTCTAACGCGATCAACGCTTCGCGCAACGAAGGGCGGGAAACGCCGAGTTTCAGAGCGAGCTCTCGCTCGGCGGGCAGGCGCTCTCCGGGCGGGAACTCGCCTTCCTTGATGAGCTTGACGATTTGGCTAGCGACCGATTGGTAAAGCCGCTTTGGTTCGATTGATTTCATGAAGCGGTCTGCAGAGGTAAAGAAGCGAGTAAGCCGCGCCCCAGTGTAGCACTGCATAAGGGCCGCCGCGGGCGCGCACAAGCCACGCAACATTAGGGTTTTCTCTATTGGTAAGGACGGTTAGAAAAAAGCAAATTGGCTTGACCAACACAAGAAACCCCTGTTTAATCTGTCGCAAATGGACTGACCAGCAACACGCCAGGTTGGCCGCTTCATAGGAGACGCTATGGCAACACCCCACGGTCCTTCGGCTTCGGCGACAGATGCCCCAGATCTTGCGAAGCAGGAGATCCTGCGCCTCGAGGGAATCGGCAAGCGCTTCCCCGGCGTCGTCGCGCTAGACGGCATAAACCTTGACCTCCGCTGTGGGGAAGTACACGCTGTTTGCGGTGAGAATGGGGCAGGGAAGTCGACGTTGATGAAGATCATCAGCGGGCAATACCGCCCGGACAGTGGCACGATGCGCTATCGCGGCGAGGAAGTCCGGTTTGTTTCGACGTCAGACGCACAAGCGGCCGGCATTGCGATCATCCATCAGGAACTCAACCTCGTACCGCATCTAAGCGTCGCCGAGAACCTTTTTCTCGCACGCGAACCGAAACGCGGTCCATTCGTTGACAAGCGCAAGCTCAACGAGGACGCAAAGCGATGCTTGGCGCGCCTCGGCCTTGCCGTTGCTCCATCTACCCTCGTCGGCACGTTGTCGATCGCACAGCAGCAGATGGTTGAGATCGCCAAGGCGCTTTCACTCGACGCTCGAGTGCTGATCATGGACGAACCAACGTCCTCACTGACAGAGTCGGAGACCGTCTATCTTTTTCGCATCATCAGGGAACTGCGTGAAGCGGGCGTTGCGATTCTCTATATCTCACACCGTCTCGATGAAATGCAGCACATAGTCGATCGAGTGACGATCTTGCGCGATGGCCGTCATATTTCAACGGACGACTTCGCTTCACAGTCGGTCAACGATATCGTGGCGCGCATGGTAGGGCGCTCGCTCGACGACGCATATCCGGCACGGCAGTCAGTCCCGACGACTGAAGTCCTTCTCAGCGCCCGGGATTTGCGCAGAAATGGGGTTTTCGGTCCGGTCTCGTTCGACTTGCGCAAGGGCGAAATCCTGGGCTTCGCTGGGCTGATGGGCGCCGGCCGCACTGAAGTAGCTCGGGCAATATTCGGAGCCGACAAGCTGGACGGCGGGACGATCACACTCAGAGGTGAGCCGGTATCGATCCGCTCGCCGCGCGAGGCGATTCGCCACGGCATCGCTTATCTCTCTGAAGACCGAAAGAAAGAAGGGCTCGCTCTGGGTATGCCGATCGCGTCCAACATTACGCTGGCGAATGTTCGAGGCGTAGCTTCATCCGGCTTTCTTCGCTTCGGGGAAGAAGCGCGTGTTGCGCAAAAGTACGTGAAGGATCTCGCGATCCGTACACCGTCGATTCACCAGATCGTGCGGAACCTGTCGGGCGGTAATCAGCAAAAGGTGGTTATCGGGAAATGGCTGTACCGCGGATCAAACATTCTTTTCTTCGACGAGCCGACGCGAGGCATCGACGTCGGCGCCAAGTTCGCGATTTATGGGCTCATGGACCGGCTTGCAGCGGAAGGCATCGGCGTGGTCGTCATCAGTTCGGAGCTACCCGAATTACTCGGGACGACAGACCGAATTGCTGTTTTCCACGAAGGACACGTGACAGCGGTTCTTGAAACCCAATCAACTAGTCAGGAGGAAATTATGCATTACGCTTCGGGGCGCACTCATGCTTGAAATGACTTCCGATCCTACTCAAGCTTCAAAGCGCTCCGCGCAGCAGCGCCGCCGCGACCTCATTCAGAAGTTCGCTGCCCTAGGCAGCCTGGTTCTCCTGGTGATCGCCTTCTCCTTGGCCAGTTCAGCCTTCCTCTCGGTCGACAATCTCATGACCGTGAGCCTGCAGGTGACGTCGATTGCCTATCTCGGGGTCGCCGCAACGTGCGTCATCATCACCGGAGGGATTGACCTCTCGGTCGGCTCAGTCCTCGCCCTCGCAGGCGTTGGGGCCGCGCTGCTGGTCAAGCTCGGTGTGCCGGTGCCCGCGGCAATGCTTTGTGGCGTGTTTATTGGCGCCCTCTGCGGCCTGGTCAACGGGATTTGCGTCACACGCATGGGATTGCCGCCGTTCATCGCGACGCTGGGCATGATGCTGGTCGCTCGCGGCGTAGCTTTGCAAATCACCGGGGCACGCCCGGTGTCGGATCTCGGCGATGCGTTCGGCGCACTCGGCAACGGCGCACTGTTTCGGATATCACGCATTGGCGCGGACGGATTTCCCAACACGACGTTTCCGGGGATTCCGTACCCCGTAATCATCATGGTCGTGCTTTTCGTGGGCGTGTCCGTACTGCTCTCGAAGACTTCGCTTGGCCGCCATATCTATGCGGTCGGCTCGAATGCCGAGGCCGCTCGGCTCTCCGGTGTCAACGTCCAAGGTGTCAAACTCTTTACCTACTTGCTCTCGGGAGCGTTGGCCGGCGTGACGGGATGCGTGCTGATGTCCCGGCTCGTTACCGGGCAACCGAACGAGGGTGTCATGTACGAACTCGATGCAATCGCAAGTTCAGTCATCGGCGGCACATCGCTCATGGGCGGCGTCGGCACGATCTCGGGCACGGCCATCGGTGCCTTTGTTATCGGCGTGCTTCGCAACGGGCTGAACATGAATGGGGTGTCGAGTTTCATCCAGCAGATCATCATCGGCGTGGTGATTCTCGGAACAGTCTGGATCGATCAATTACGCAACCACAAATCTTAATGGTTTGCCTCTGAAATCAAAGAAGACAGGAGCGAGACATGAACAAATACTCAATAGCTGCGGCGTCGGTATTGCTTTTTTCGACCATTAACACAGGCGCTTATGCCGCAGGCGGCGAGATCGCCGTGATCGTCAAGACGGTGAACTCCAACTACTGGCAGAACGTGCAGAAAGGGGCGAGCGCCGCTGTTGCCGATGCCAAAGGCTATACGTTGACCTTCCAAGGGCCAGCCTCGGAGTCCGCCATCACGGACGAGGTGAACATGGTCGTCAACGCGGTCAACCGGCGTGTCGCGGGGATCGTGCTCGCCCCATCCGATCCTGACGCCCTCGTTCCCGCTATCAAGAAAGCGTGGGAGGCCCACATTCCCGTGGTGCTGATCGACTCGACCATCTCCGACTCGGGGAAGCAGTATTACCAGTCCTTCTTGTCGACTGACAACGAGAAGGCCGGCGAGATGTGTGCGAAGGCGCTCATCGATCGGGTAGGGCAGTCAGGAAAGATTGCGATCATGTCCTACGTCCCTGGTGCTGGTTCGGAGGTCAGCCGCGTCGGGGGATTCCGGAAATACATCGCCGATCATTCGAAACTTCAAGTCGTGGGTCCGTTCTACTCACAATCGCAAATGGCGACTGCCCTCAATCAAACAACCGATGTGCTGTCGGCTAATCCTGATTTGAAGGGAATCTTCGGTGCCAACGAACCGACTGCAATTGGCGTTGGTCGCGCACTGAAGCAGTCCGGAAAGGCAGGAAAGCTCGTTGCCGTGGGTTTTGACGGGAACGAAGATCTTCAAGGCTTCGTGCGCGACGGAACCGTCCAGGCAATCGCGGTACAGGGATCCTGGCAGATGGGCTACAAAGGCATTCAGACGGTCGTCAATGTCATCGAACGCAAGCCCGTCGCGAAGCAGGTCGACACCGGTGTGGTGATGGTCGACAAGCAAAATCTCGACTCGAACGAAGCCAAGAACGTCCTTTATTAGTCGCAAGAAAGGGGCGGCGAATCGATGTTGCCGATTCACCGCCCTGCCAACTCCCGAGTCCAGGAAGGCACCGGTATCCATGAAAGCACACGAGACACGTGTATTGCCCCGCAGCCGACTTTCAGTAACGGCCCTCGGTTTGGGCTGCTCGCAGCTGGGTGGACTATACCGTCCTATGTCGGGCGCCGATGCATCTGCTGTAGTCGAAGCCGCGTGGAGCGCCGGCATTCGATACTTCGACACCGCGCCGTTTTACGGCTACACGCTTTCCGAGCGACGTGTCGGGGAGATCCTTGGCGATCCTGACCGAAACACCTTTACGCTCAGCACGAAAGTGGGGCGCTTAATGCGTCCTGATCCCAGCGTTAGTCCCGGCGACGACGGTTGGGCGACACCTCTGCCGTTTCGGCCGGAGTTCGATTACTCGTATGAAGGGATCATGCGCTCTTATGAGGACAGCTTGCAACGGCTCGGAATGCATCGGATCGACATGTTGTACGTGCATGACATTGGCCGCGCAACTCACGCCGACCGACATGGGCAGTTTTGGTCGCAGTTGACGGAAGGTGGTGGGTTCAAAGCACTGCAACACTTGCGAACGAGTGGTGCGGTGCGCGGCATCGGACTTGGCGTCAACGAATGGGAAGTGGCGGCGGATGCGCTGAACGAGGCCGAGCTCGATGCCATTCTGTTGGCCGGTCGGTACACCTTGCTCGAGCAGACAGCGCTCGAGCCGCTATTGGATGTCTGTGCACAGGCTGGAACCGCCGTTGTCGTTGGTGGCGTTTTCAATTCGGGCGTGCTTGCCGGAAACGGTAAGTTCAATTACGGCGATGCGCCGGCAGATGTGGTGGAGAAGGTGGGGGCGCTTTCGGCGGTCTGTCAGCGCTTCGATGTCCCGCTTCCTGCCGCCGCTCTGCAATTCGTATTTGCTCATCCGGCTGTTGTTTCGTGCGCAGTCGGAGTTCGAAGCGTGCCCCAACTGCAGCAAAACATCGCATGGCTGGAGACGGCGATACCTGCGGCGTTTTGGCAGACACTTCACCGCGAGGGGCTCGTGTCCAGTAAGGCGCCAGTTCCAGAAGAAGTGCAGTGATGCAACGCATCGACGCGCATCAGCATTACTGGCGGGCCCTTGACGTTGCAGAAATAACGGAAACCGTTGCAGTTGTCGTCGGTTGGATCGACTTGCAGTCGCCGACTGCCGCGCAAAGCATCGCCGCGTTCGCAAGGAACCTGAAAGGGCGTGGTCTGCGTCCGGTGCTGCAAGACTTGCCTGACGACGACTGGGTCTCGCGCCCAAGAGTCGAACAGGCGATCGCCGCGCTCGCAGCCTGCGAGGATGACTGTCAACGCGTCTTCGCGGAGTTTGCAAATCAAGACATTCTTGGCGGCAACGCCTGCCGGTTGTATGGTATCGGTTCATCCCGAAACGATGCGAATTAAAAAGGATATCGAAATGCTTACCGTGATATGTGAGTCACCGGGAGTACTCCGTGCGCAACAGTCGGAGGTGCCCGCGCGGAGTGCCGGAGAAGTATTGCTTCGAGTGAGCCGGGTCGGAGTGTGCGGCACGGATTTGCACATCTTCACGGGGACTCAACCATATCTGCAATACCCTCGTGTGATGGGACACGAGTTGTCCGGCGTCGTTGTCGAAGCAGATAGCGAGTCCGGATTAGTTGCAGGCGACGGCGTCTATGTGATGCCTTACCTGTCTTGCGGAAAATGCGTGGCGTGTCGTCAAGGAAAGGCCAACTGCTGTGTGAACATCAAGGTGCTCGGTGTGCATCAAGACGGTGCCATGACCGAATATCTCAGTGTTCCGTCGCAGTTTGTGCACAAGGCAGAAGGCGTAACGCTCGACCAGGCAGCCATGCTCGAATTTCTTGCTATCGGTGCGCACGCGGTGCGGCGTGCGGATGTTCAGCGGGGGCAGCGGGTGCTCGTCGTCGGGGCAGGCCCGATCGGAATGGCGGCGATGATCTTCGCGTCGCTCAGAGGCGGACGCGTTGTTTGCCTGGACACCCGCGCGGACCGGCTTTCGTTCTGCACGACCCATCTCGAGATAGAAGCGGCGGTCGCCGTCGGGCCGGACGATGCTGCGCAGCTTGCATCGCTGACCGACAACGAGTTCTTCGATGTCGTCTTCGATGCGACCGGTAATATCAATGCGATGAACCGCGGTTTCGAGTTCATTGCGCATGGCGGTAAGTACACGCTGATCTCCATCGTGCCTGGACAAGTGAGTTTCGCGGACCCGGAGTTTCACAAGCGTGAAGCGACGCTGCTCGCTAGCCGCAACGCGACGCCGGGTGACTTCGATACGGTGCTGGAAGCGATGCGCGGCGGACATATCCCGGATGCAGCGTTGAACACTCACAGAATGAAGCTCGAGGACGTTCCATCCGAATTTCCCCGTTTGCTCGAAACAGGCCAGACGGTTGTAAAGGCGCTAGTCGAATGCTAACGAACGCACTCGGACGAAGTCCCGTGAATGCACCTATTCTGCAGTTCGGAACGAGCCGATTTCTTCTGGCGCACGCCGCACTCTTCGTCTCTGAGGCGCTTGCGCGAGGAGCGGCAATGGGCGGCATCACCATCGTGCAAACCACTCAAAGTGCTTCGAGCCGTGCGAGGATTGCAGCGCTCAAGGATTCTCACGGCTATCCCGTCCACATACGGGGCTATGATGCGGGCTCTGTGGTGGACCGGGTGATCCAGTGCCATGCGGTGCAGGATGCATTGATCGCGGGCGACGACTGGCCAGTGATTCGTCGCGCTTTCGTCGACCATGTCCGTGTCGTCGTGTCCAACACGAGTGACGCCGGGTACCGCGTGGACGAACGCGACTCGTCGGAAGTCGTTGAAGACGAAGCCTGCGTTCCGCATAGTTTCCCGGCCAAGTTGCTGGCACTCATACATGCACGCTGGCGCGAACGTCCGGAGGCCGGCGTGACTGTGTTTCCGTGCGAATTGGTTCAGGACAACGGCGATACCTTGCGCGACATAGTAGCGGGGCTGGCCGGCCAATGGTCGCTGTCGACGTCGTTTGTCGACTATCTGCGGAATCAATGTGTCTGGGTCAATTCGCTTGTCGACCGCATTGTCTCTCAGGCGATCGAGCCTGTCGGGGCGGTCGCGGAGCCATACGCATTGTGGGCGATCGAGCGGCGACCCGGCATGGAGCTTCTATGCACACACGATCAGATCATCGTGACGGATGACCTGCGCCGGTTCGAACGGCTGAAGCTGTTCTTCCTCAACCTCGGACACACATGGCTGGCCGAGGGCTGGCTCAGAGACAAGCGCGATCCGTCGCAGACGGTTTTTGATGCAATGAACGACCCACTTTTGCGCGATGAGCTTGAGGGCGTATGGAACGACGAGGTGTTGCCGGTCTTCCGTTCCTTGGGTTCTAAAGACGAAGCGGCACGATATATCGACAGCGTGCGTGATCGCTTCCTGAACCCTTTCCTGGGCCATCGGATTGCAGACATTGCGGTGAATCACGAAGAAAAAGTCAGGCGGCGAATACTTCCTTTTCTCGAGCTGGCTGCATCGGAATCGCCGGGTGCAATGCAGCCGCGCTTGCGAAGTGTCCTGAGGGCGCACGGGGTCGGGCTCGACGTTACCGGTAGCTTGCTGTGAAGCGTGGTACGCCGGATTCGTCCGGTGCGCGGTCATTCGTTTAAGACTCTTGACGCATCCTTCGCTATCGCGACAGCGAAGGCATCTTTCCCGCATCACTGCGTGCGCGACTGAAGGGGATGCCATGATGAGCTATGAAGACACGAACAAGAAAGTAAGGACGACGGCCTTCGTTTCCCGGCCCTCGAACGCAGCCTGTTGGACGAAGCCCTTAGTCTCCTTGTGTCGGCGCGCACCGGTGCGCTCGCGCTTTCGGTGAACGCCACCAAAGCGCAGCGTTCGTAGACTCCAACGGGACATGACTTCCATCTTCCCGCGATCATAGGCTTGCAGCGGCGCTTGAAATAGCGGGCTATGGGCGGCGAACGTTTTGACCAGGACCTTCTATGCGTTATTGCCTTGCACTCGATCTTGTAGACAACCAACAGCTCATCGAAGAATATGAGCGGCATCATCGTGATGTTTGGCCCGGACGTCCTGGCTCACATCCGCAGTCACGGAGTGTTGGGCATGGAGATCTTCAGGCTTGGAACGCGACTCACGATGGTCATGGAGACAGACGGCGCGGTTTTCAGCGCAAGCGCGATGGAGCGAGCCGCAGTTGAGAATGACGTCGTGAGACGCTGGGAGGGAACTGATGTGGACCTTCCAACAACCCACCCCGTGGACAGAAGGGGGCATTAAGTGGATGCCGATGACGCGCATTTTCGACTTGGCGAAACAGTGACCGTGCAGTGGTGCGTCGCTGCAGTCCCGCCTACTTTCGCTTTCGCATCGTCGGAAAGCCGGTAGTGGCTTCGACCCGATGGCGTGAAGATTAGCCCGGTCAGTATAGTGTTGAGCGCGCGGGCGCTACGAAGGTCCATGACCTTTGCGGTTTCAACCGGTCGATGCAACACAATGGAAGCTGCGTGAGCAGCGGGAGTGTTGCAGATGAAGTACCGAACCCGGATCTATTACAGCGAGAGCCAGAAAGCGTTAATGTGGGAACTCTGGCGGAAAGGCGAATCGCTTCAGCATATTGCGCAACTGTTCGATCGGAATCACTCATCGATACAGGGAATTCTGGCGAAGACAGGCGGAATACAGCCGGCACTGCGACGTCGTCCAGACCGGCATTGACGCTAGCCGAGCGCGAGGAGATATCGCGCTCACTGGTAGCCGGGGACTCGATCCGCTTGGTGGCCAGCCGGCTTGGACGGGCACCCTCCACCATCAGTAGGGAAATTGGGCGAAATGGTGGATCTCGAGGCTATCGGGCGAATCGAGCCGATGCGCTTGCCTGGGATCGTGCCCTTCGTCCCAAGGAATGCAAGCTCGTCAGGAATCGGGAGCTCGCCCGGGTCGTGGCGAGCAAACTCCAGTTGCAGTGGTCGCCAGAACAGATTGCCGGTTGGCTCAAGCACTCATACGCGGTCAACAAGGACCATGAGGTGTCGCACGAGACGATCTACCGAAGCCTTTATATACAGGCCCGCGGTGCGCTAAAGAAGGAACTGCTGGAGCATCTGCGCCGAACGCGAGCGATGCGTCGTTCACGTCACCACACTATGAAGACGGACGATCACGGCAGAATCTGCGACGCCGTATCGATCAGTGAACGCCCCGCGACAGCGGAAGACCGTGCGATACCGGGGCATTGGGAAGGCGATCTGCTGTTTGGTAACGCGAACAGCCAGATTGCAACTCTCGTCGAACGTCAAACGCGCTACGTCATGCTGGTGAGGGTTGCCAGCAAGGATGCAGAGACCGTCGTCAACGCTGCGGCCACTCGGGCATCTGCAGCATGGCATCGATCGGGAACACATCCAAAGACGAATAGCCAAATCCAACAAACCACTTGT
>NZ_JFHC01000114.1 GCF_000698595.1 Caballeronia glathei
CAAGATGCCATCACCGGGCGCTTACGAATGATCGGCGTGATAGAGCAATACGTCTCCTTATCTAATAATTCTCTTTTGAATTCCGAATCGACAAGCTGGTGGATGGCTAGCTGCGGCAGACTGCACCAGTCAAGCTTGAGGCCCGACTCGGTCGCGCGATACCGGTCATCGTCGTCGGCGTGCAGATATTGGCTGATGGTCGAGATCGGTGCGTGCCCGAGGTTGTCGCGCACGTATCGGAGATCGACTTTCCGATCCATCATGTGTGATCCGGCGGTATGACGCTGCCAATGGGCGGACGCCTGCCGCAGTGTTTCTGCGGCCCGCTCGCCGGACTCACCAGTGAACGCGAGATGCGCGACCGCATTCTAGAGCAGTTGCTTGACGATCACGCGCACTCAACCGCGCGTCATCGGCTTGTGGATGCCGATAGGAGGAGAAGCGGGGTCGGTTCGCGTGGAAAAGGGCACGGTGTCCGCTCGGTGGCGATAGCCGCGGCGCCCCACGGAGTCATCCGTTCAGGCTTCGTATTTGAACGACAATGAAACGCGCGCACGGTATTCAACGATCTTACCGCTTTCGATCTTCATGTCGAGTTTGCTGACTTCGGCGACGCGGAGATCACGCAGCGACTTGGCGGCTGTTTCGACAGCAGTTTTGGCCGCATCCTCCCACGAGACGGGGCTTGTCCCGATAATTTCTGTCACACGATAAACGGATTCTGTCTTCTTCTTTGCCATTTTGTGCTCCTTTGGATAACGGAGGCGAGTGAGGTTCGTCGACGTTTTCATCATAGGCCAACTGCGTGACTTGCGTAGCTGAATCTTCCGGACCAGTCGCATCCCGCAATTTCGTCTTTTGGTGTGGATAAGCTGCCGGATCGTCTGGCGCCGACTTCTCCCGGAATCGAATTGACCAGTACCGCCTTGCCGGTTTCATCCACACCATCGATGGCAAACACATTCCTGGCAAGATCGATTTCGACGGTGAGAATGGACATGGACTTCCCCTCCCGCTGGCGTTGATGAAGGCTCGACACTCCATCATGGCACTTTTGATGCCGATTCGCGGCTTCCGCCGCAGCCTCGGGACGGGGAAGTCCCTTTCATTCGATTACCCCAAACCGAGCTGGCGGATCGTCTTACGTGCCTTGAATTGAACAAGACCCGGCTAGCGGTACCTGTAGTTCCATCCTACTAATAAATATCTAACTCATCACGGGCACTATGCAGCCTAAGCGCAAGTGATTGATGTTTTTTCAAATGCGCATTAGGTGCCTCGGCCTGATGTCTTCTCATCCATATTTACCCAATATGGTCAGGACTGGGCGGCGAACTCGGACTGCGCCGACTTGTGTAATGCGACAGGTTTTGCCTGCGGCCTGCTGGATTATGAGGTTTTCATGAAAACATTTTGTCATATTAAGCCGATTTTAAGTTTCATAGGCATATGTTCATTCGCTGCTTATAGGGGTATGGCTTATGCTCATTGCCCCATGTCTGATCAGATCAACGTGGGACCAAGTGGTCTTGCTTTCGCGACCGCCGATGATGAATCAGAGTTATTTTTAATATCAAGAAGCTATTTTTACGCAGTCGATTCCAAAAATGGTGAATGAACGGCAAATATTCAATTTGAAATAGCGGTATTAAATTCATGTCCATCTTGCCTCTTGTATTCAATGACGGAGTGCAAAAAGTTCCAGAGAGCGCTTGAAGATGCACAAGTCATCTCATCTGAAGGCCTTTATCAAGTTGGAAAACTTCCGCCGAAATATGCCGGTGAAAGTTAGAAAGTAATCACATTCCTGGGCAGGGCTCAATTTCGTAGGTATCACGTGCCGGTGCGAGCTTCCGGTCATTCGTAGCGCCAGGAAATCGGATTTTGTCCGATCGAGCCGGGCCGCCAGGAAAACCGGCCTCTGCGCGACTCGCAGACAAATTCGATGTCTTTTTTGAAAAGACTTCAACCAGTTGCGCCTGTTATTGCGACGGAACCAGAAAGGGGAAGATCGTGTACATGTTCAAGCATTCATCGCGTTGTGAGTCTGCACGGGCAGTGACGTCGGCGCTTTCTGTAGAGGATGGTTGCGGGCGCAAGCGTCGCACCGTGGTGGCATTCGCCTCGGCCGTAGCGTCGCTGGCAGCGCTGCTTGTTCCGATCGCGGCGCGAGCCCAGTGCAACAGCAGCGCCAACCCCGCGCTGCCTGCGGCGCCGGCACAGACCAACTTTTCCAATCAGTCGTTTGGCGCAGCGCCGCTCCCCCAGTACTACCTGAGCGCATCGGGGCAGGCGGGATGCAAAGGCGCTGACGACGGCTCTTGGAACGGAAAGGGCCAGGATGGATTCGCTGGTCAGTCGGGTGGTTCCTTTAACAGCGTCAACAGCGGAATTACGGTGAAGGGGGGCTTCGCGCCGACCCCCATCAGCCCCACGATGGGAGCGGGATGGTCCGTCAACGGTGGTGACGGTGGTGCCGGCGGACAGGGCGGTTATGACGACGATGGCTCCGCCCACACGGGAAACGGCGGAGCGGCTGGCAATGGCGGCGCAGTCTCCGTGCAGTTTAGCGGCACGGTTGGTCCCGACCCGAAAGGTGTCCTTCCGGAAGTTGCGCTCGACGTGGAAGCCAATGGCGGCACCGGCGGAGTGGGTGCCGTGTCCAATGCCCAAGGCATACAGCCGCTCTATGGCGGCAACGGGGGACCAGGGGGGCGGGGTGGTCAGGCAGAGCTTAACGCCTCCGGCAATATTCAGTTCTATGGCGTCGGCCTGCGAGCGTCCGCCCTGGGCGGGACCGGCGGGGAAGGTGGCGACTCGCCCACTCCGGGTGATCTTGTCGTGGAAGGCCATGGAGGCAAGGGCGGCAATGGCGGCGCCGGCGGTACCGCGACACTTGCGTATCAGAACGGCAGTCTGACCGCCAGCACCCCTATAGGCCAGATCTTTCCGATGCAGGCTGACGCCGATGGCGGTAAGGGCGGCAGCGCCGGTGGCGCGTTCGGTGGAAGTGGCAGTTTTGGCGGGACCGGCGGCAACGGAGGTAACGGCGGCACAGCCAGCGCGGAACTCGGCAGCGGTGGCCAGATCGTTTTCTCCGATCAGATGCAACCGGTGGACAGTCAGAATCAGCCGGGCAGCGGCGTAACCGCCACGGCGAATGGCGGAGCGGGCGGGGGCGGTGGCACTGCCATCGACGGCACGATCCGCAATGAGGGTGGTGCGGGCGGCGACGGCGGGAATGCCGGCAGCGCCAGCGCCACCGTCCTTGGTTCCATCGATTACACCGCGAATGTTCCGGCCGGGCAATCTACTGCCGGGTTGATCGGGGGTGAGGGGGTGCTGGTGCAGGCCAATGGAGGCGCCGGCGGTGTCGGTGACGGCGCCCAGGGCACTATCGTGGGTGAAGGCGGCAATGGTGGTAAGGCAGGCGCTGGCGGGAGCGCTTCGCTGACCCTTGGAGACGCGACGAACACGGCGACAATTAAAACGAACGGCCCATATACGCATGGCGCCCTGGTGCAAAGTATCGGCGGCGGTGGGGGCAATGGCGGGAGTGTCAACTTCGTGCTGTCTGGCGCGGGTGGCGCGGGTGCCGCGGGCGGCAATGGCGGTCCGGTCACGGTGACCTCGGACCACACGTTTGTCACGGTCGGCAGCACATCAGGTGCAGGCAGCATCCCGCTTATTGCCCAGAGCATCGGCGGTGGTGGCGGAAACGGCGGCGACGCCAGCGGCGTCGCCGTTGGCGCGGGCTTCGAGATCGGCGGCAACAGCGGCCAGGGCGGCAATGGCGGTCCGGTGAAGCTCACGCTGGGCCAGAACAGCGTCTTTGGCAGCCTTGACCCGAGCGGTGGGGCCGGGATCCTGGCGCAAAGCATCGGCGGCTCCGGCGGCAATGCCGGCAACGCGACATCGATCGGCGGGGGGCTGATCAGCATGGTGATCGGCGGTGATGCCCACGGTGGCGGTGCGGGCGGCCAGGTCACGATCGACAACGGCGCACTCGTCACGACATACGGTGACCACGCAGCCGGCATCAAGGCTCAGTCCATTGGTGGCGGCGGCGGCAATGGCGGCAACGCCAGCGCGTTCCTTCTCGGCGGACCACTGGCGAGCACTGTTGCCATTGGCGGACAAGGTGGCAGCGGCGGCCCGGCCGGCTCGGTTTCGCTGACTAACACCGGACAGATCTCGACCTATGGCTCGGATGCCGAAGGAGTCCTGCTGCAAAGCATCGGCGGTGGCGGCGGCTCCGGCGGCAGCGCCACGGCGCGTGCCGTTGCCCTTTCACCCAGCCCCAACATTCCCGCGATCAGCGTCAGTGTCGCTCTCGGCGGCACGGGCGGGACCGGGAACACCGGCGGAGACGTCACGCTCAACAATTCCGGTCTGATCACGACAGCGGGCGACAGCGCGATCGGCGTGTCGGCGCAGTCTGTGGGCGGCGGCGGCGGCACAGGCGGCGACGCAACTGCCGCGTCCTATTCCGCATCGGCCGCGAAGGGCGCTTCCATTTCGGCCTCTGTCGCCATAGGCGGCAGCGGCGGTAGCGGCGGCACGGGAGGCGCCGTCAACCTGGCCAACTCGGGGCTGATCGCGACCATGGGCCAGGACGCCTACGGCGTGTTCGCGCAGTCGGTTGGCGGTGGTGGCGGCAATGGCGGCACGGGCGATGCCGCGGCAACGTCGGCTGACTCCAAAGCCAGCTTCAGCGCCGCTATTGCGGTCGGCGGAACGGGGGGAACTGGCGGAACGGGCGGCAAGGTTGGCCTGACCAACGACGGTTCGATCGCGACGCGCGGCGACGGCGCCGATGCCGTGTTCGCCCAGAGCGTGGGCGGCGGTGGCGGTGCCGGCGGCGGTGGTGCCGCCGCTGCGGCCGCTGGCAAGCTGGCTATCTCCGTGGGTGTTGGCGGCAAGGGTGGCGTCGGCGGCGACGGCAACACCGTGACTGCGATCAACAACGGCAACGTCGTCACCCGCGGCACGGCCTCGACTGGGATCTTCGCGCAAAGCGTCGGCGGCGGCGGCGGCAAGGGCGGCAAGGGCGGCGCGACCGCGGGCGGCGCCGGCGGCTTCGACACGATCTCCAATGCGCAGACCATGTTTGGCATTCTGGGTCAGGGGCTCGGCCTGAACCAGGATGTGCAGAACCTTGGCAACAATATCCTGCAGGTCGGCGTGCTCGGCGAGAAAATTAACGCGACCTATACCGATCTGAAAGCGATCTTCGCGCAGCCGCAACCCGGGTCGAACCCGCTGGGCACCGCGAACCAGATCAGCGTCGGCGTGTCGGTCGGCGGTAGCGGCGGCGCGGGTGGTCAGGGCGGCGCGGTGAACGTCGCCGACTCCGGCGCGATCGGCACCTTTGGCGCGCAATCCCACGGTATCTTCGCGCAGAGCATTGGCGGCGGCGGTGGCAGCGGCGGCGCGGCGAGTTCAGCCGGCAAGGCGAACAATGATTCGAAGGTGCAGAGTGCGGTCGCCGTGGGCGGCAGCGGCGGCGCGGCCGGCTCAGGCGGTGCGGTGAGCGTCACGAAGGATGCGAGCGGCACGATCGAGACTCAGGGGGTGGAAGCGTTTGGCATTTATGCGCAGAGCGTGGGGGGCGGTGGTGGCAACGGCGCGCTGGCAGGGGCCGTCAGCGGCTCGCTGAAAAGCCTGTCGGTCGCAGTGGGCGGCAATGGAGGCGGGGCCGGTGACGGGGGCACGGTCAGCGTGAGCACGTCCGACAACAGCATGGCTACCGGGATCCAGACGATGGGCAAACACAGCATCGGGGTCCTCGCACAGAGTGTCGGCGGCGGCGGCGGTGTCGTGACGACCATGAGCTCCGATGAGACGTTCGACCCCTCCAAAATCATCGTGAATCCTCAGGGCCGGCTTGGCGACATCTACGGGATGCAACTGAGCTTCGGCGGTCGAAACGGCAGCTCCGGCAAGGGCGGCGAAGTGAGGGTCGCGGTCAACGGCAACGTCCAGACTGATGGGCTTGACGCGCACGGGGTGCTCGCCCAGTCGATTGGCGGCGGCGGCGGCCTGGTCGTCGGCGGCCAGGTTAATCTGCCCGCGGGCGGCACCGGCGGGGCGGGTGGCGCCGGCGGCGATGGCGGCCCGGTCGCGGTCAATGTCAAAAACGGGCTTGTCGGGACCTCGTCCGACGGGGCTTATGGCGTGATCGCGCAGTCGATCGGCGGCGGCGGCGGCTTCGCCGGCGATCCCTCGCAGGTGCGGTCGTACCAGTCCGGCACGGGCCTCGGCATCAAGGCGAACAGCGGCAATGGCGGCACGGTATCCGTTGCCGTGGACAACGCGCTGATTACGACGTCCGGCAAGTACGCGCCGGCGGTCTTCGCGCAGTCGGTCGGCGGTGGCGGTGGGGTTGAGGCCTATAGTGCCGACGGCGGGGCGCAGCAGGTGCTGGCGCGTGGCACCGCAGGTGGCAAGGGCACCGGCAATGCGGTGAACGTCGAACTGAAGAACGGCGCCATTGTCCGTGCGTTCGGCCCGGGGGCGGCCGGTATCCTTGCGCAGAGTGATGGCACGTCATCGGGCCCGATCCGGATCTCGATTGATAGCAGCTCGTCGGTAATTGGTGGTGCGGTGCCCGCCAACCTGGTGAACCAGAAAGCCGACCAACGCGACTCGGCAGCAATCCGCCTGCTCGGCGGCACCAATAATCAGATCACCAACGCCGGCTCCATCGCCATCACCACCACCAACGCCGGACAATACGCGATCCTGGCGGACGGCGCCGCGAACAACACGCATCTCACCAACACCGGCACCATTACCGGCGACATCGATCTCGGAGCGGGCGGCGCCAGCGTTGTCAACAATCTGGCCGGCGGCGTCATCGACACACCCGACACGCTGAACGTCGGAGGCGGCACGGTGATCAACGCAGGTACGCTCAAAGTCGGCGGTGCCAAGTCGATCGGCAAGACGGTTCTCACCGGCAATCTTGTGCAGAGTTCGACTGGCGTGCTGACCGTCCAGGTCGATCCGGTCAACAAGCAGTCTGATCTGCTCAATGTTACGGGTACCGCCGCGCTCGCCGGCAAGGTACAGGTTGACCCGGTGAGCTATCTGAAGAGTACGAGCACCGTGCTGGCGGCGGCCGGCGGAATTCAGCCAGACGCGACGCTCGCGGGTTCCTCGACGCCGGTCTACCGCTTCACGCCAGTGGTGCAGGGCAACACCGTCGCAATCAGGACCGATGCGGATTTCGTGGGAGCGAGCAAGGGTTCCTCGGTCACACAGCAAAGCGTCGCAGCCAACCTGGACCGGCTGTGGAACAGCGCCAATCCCGCCTTTGCACCCATTTTCGGAGCCTTCGGTAACGTCGGTAGCGCGTCGGGCTATGCCCAGACGCTAACCGCCGTCTCCGGCCAGGAGCTGCTCGGCATCGCTGCGGCGCGCTACCAGGCCAGCCAGGCATTCGCTCGCTCCGTCTTCAGTTGCCCGGTGTTCGCCGACGACGACACCACCGTGAGAAAGCAGGGTTCCTGCGTGTGGTTCCGCGTCACGGGCATGTGGGAAAAGCGCAGCGCCGACGCTTCCTTCCCGGGCTACGGCTGGCAAGGTACGACGACGAAGGTCGGCGGTCAGGTCGAGCTGCAGCCCGGCTGGTTCCTCGGTGGCGCCCTTGGCTACGAGACCGACCGCTTCACCGGCAACGACAACCTGACAAGTGCCAACGGCAATGCGCTTCTTGGAGTCGTCGCGCTCAAGCACGAGGCCGGGCCGTGGACTTTCACCGGTGCGGTGGACGCCAGCTACGGCTGGATGAATAGCTCGCGCGTCATCCCGGCCGCCAATGCGGTGGCGACCGCCTCGCCCGATTCGTTCAATGTCGGACTGCACTTGCGCGCGGCCTACCAGATTCCATTTGACCGCTTCTACCTGGAGCCGGCGCTCGACGGCGATCTGAACTACATCAATCTCCCGGGCTACACGGAGAGCGGTGCGGGCGCACTCAACCTGAAGGTGCAAAGTGCGAACAACGTCATTGCGACCGGCACACCGAATCTGCGGATCGGGACGCGCGCGCAGATCGGGTCGGCGACAGTCGACGCCTATGTCGGCGCCGGGGTGAGCTTCATTGCAGGCAATACCTACACGACCAACGCTTCCTTCGCCACTGCCCCGGGTTTCGGCAGCTTCACCAATACGCTTGCCAATGCGCACGTCGCAGGCAAGTTCTCCGCCGGGGTGGAGGTGTATACGACCAAACGCCTCGATGTGCGTCTGGAGTATGACGGCGTAGTTGCCGCACACGAGGTTGAGAATGGCGGCCAGATCCGGCTTAAGTACAGGTACTGACAAAACCGTCGCGACCGGTGCAAAGGATCAAAGCCGTAGAGCGTGGCTGGATTGATGACCAGGATGCGCTGTCGCCATTCCGGTTCGGGTACCCAGTACGCGAGTTGATTCAACACGCGCACGTCGTCACGGTTCGGCGTGCCTTGCGAGATGCGATAGGGCGCCGATAGCTTGATATAGGCATGGCCGCTTCGCAGAAGATCGACGATCGGCGGTAAATCCCGTTGCGCCATACCCTTTGACGTCTGGATCATGGCGAAGTGATCGACATTCACGATTTCCGATCTCACACGAATGGAGCGGGCAGGTTTCTCTCGTCCTCGTCTAAGCCTTCTGGACGCCAGGGTCGATCACGACGTCGATCAGGGACGGCTTCCCTGAAGCGATAGCGCTTTTCAGCGCCTCACGCAGACTGGAAGGATCGTCGACCGTTCTTGCCGTGACGCCCATCCCGGTGGCCATCGACACAAAGTCGAGTTGCGGCTTCGTGAAATCCATTCCGAGGAAGCGGTCAGTACCTCGCATCGCGACCAGCCGCTCCTTGATGATTCGGTACGACCGGTTGTTCGCGATGACGTAGGTGATCGGCAGATCGAGATGTGCAGCTGTCCAGAGGGCCTGGATCGCGTACATCGCACTGCCATCGCCGATGATGGCGACGATCGGCGTACCCGGTCGGGCGAGAGCGGCACCCACAGCGCCGCCCATACCGAAGCCGAGTCCGCCGCTGGCCAAGCCAAGGAAATTGCGGGGCTCGTTGACTTCCAGCACTGAACTGAGCAGGGGAGCGAGCGTCGGCGCCTCTTCTACGACGATGGCATTCTTCTGCACTGATTCGGCAATCGCTTGAGCGAGGAAGCCAGGCGCGATCGGAACGTTTGTCGAGAGCGAAGATGAACTCAAAAACTGCGATCTGCAGGCCGTCCAGTTACGCTTTGACATCAGTTCGAGGCGTTCTTGAGCGTCAGTGCGCTGCTCGATAGTCAAGCCGACGTCCACTCGAGGCAATAGGGAGTTGAGGATTGTTTTGACACTACCTCGGATAGCGAAGTCGGTCGGATAGTTCTTGCCAAGCTCCCACTCGCGCTCACTAATGTGAATCACGAGGAGATCGTTGGGCATCGGGTCGGTCTCGTTGTACGCGGACATGCGAAGGAGGTCGGCTCCGAGCACGATCAACAGATCGTGCTGCCCGAGAGTCTCATGAACCTTTTTCTGGTTCCTGGTGAGGTCACCCATGAATGCGCGATGGCACACGGGATAGCGTGTATTGTAGGGAATGGGTTCGTGATAAACGGGCGCTCCGAGCATTTCTGCGAGCGTTTGCGCCTCTTCGAATGCGTCCTGTTCAGCCAACTCACGGCCGGCGATGATTACCGGCGAGCGGCTCTGGACAACAGCCCGGACAACGTCGTCCAGATCGTGGTCCGTGGGACTTCCATGGGCTAGAACACGGGTGCGGTGTCCAAGGCTGAGGTCGGCTTCGTCATCCAGAATGCTTCCAGGAAGACTGAGAAACACTGGACCGAAAGGCGGGGTCAACGCAACCTTCGCGGCGCGTCGAACCACGCGCGGAAGATCTTCAACACGTTGAATCTCATACGCCCACTTGACCAGCGGCTGAGCGATCGGGACCAGCGGCTCATACAGCATGGGCTCGAGTAACCCGTAGCCCAATTCATACTGACCAGCTGTGACGATAATTGGAGAGCCCGAGAATCGGGCGTTGTACAGCGCGCCCATCGCATGTCCAAGCCCGGGCGTGCAGTGGAGATTACACGCCGTCAATTGACCCGAGGCGCGCGCGAAGCCATCAGCCATCGATAGAACGACCGACTCTTGCAAGCCGAGGACGTACTTGATCGACGCCGCGTCTGACATCGCTTCCATGAGCGCTAGCTCGGTTGTTCCCGGATTTCCGAAGACATGAGTGACGCCTTCATCTTGCAGGAGTTTCAGAAAGGCCGTCCGACCATTGAGCCGCTGTGTAGACATAGAAATTAAGTCCTGTTCTTACAAAGTTTCGAATCTTGAACGTTTGTTGCGGATGTTCACTAGCAGGCGACGTATCGCCGCCGATGTAGCCCTGCCATCGCGATCAAATATCGCTCGCTTGCGAGCGTCCGTTTCCGATTCGATTGCAGACAATCTGCGTCGATGTCGTCGCAGTGCGGCGTTCTCAAGTGACCCAGAAAGCACTCAAGCCGAGCCAAGAGCCTCCGGGCGAAAAGCCACGGCTTCATGCCTCTGCGCGCAGCCAGAGCGAGATGAGAATCGCGATCAGCAGGAGCGAACCGGTCATCCACGTCATGCCGGACCATCCGCCCAGATTCCAGAACACGCCGCCAAGCGATCCCACCACGCAGGATCCGGTGTAATACATGAACAGGTACAACGATGAAGCTTGCGCCTTGCCGGTCTGCGCGCGAGCGCTGACCGACGCACTCGCGACGGAATGCGCGCCGAAAAAACCAACGGTCAATACCGCGATGCCGATCACGATCACGGGCAATGAGCTCGCACGCGTGAGTACGGTGCCGAGCAGCATCAGCCCGAGGGTAATGGGTAATAACGTTTGCCCTCCGATCCATCCTGTCAGGCTGCCGATCCATGCCGAGCTGACGATACCGCACAGATAGACGGTGAAAATCAGGCCGATTTTCGTCTGGCTGAGCGAGAACGGTGGCGCGACAAGCCGGTAGCCAATATAGTTGTAGACGGCTACGAAGGTCCCCGCCAGCAGGCACCCCTCTGCGAAAAGCCACGGCAGCGCGCGGTCCCGCAACTGCAGTGCATACGTCTTCCCGAGCAACCCGAGATGCAACCGACGACGAACGAAATGCCGCGACGCAGGCAGGTAACGCCACATGACAAGCGCGCACAGCACCGCGAGGACGGCCATCATCATCACGGCCTTGCGCCAGCCCCACAGGTCCGTCACCACGCCCGTCAGCAGACGTCCTGTCATGCCGCCCAGACCGGTGCCGGCGACATACAGACCCATCGCGATACCGAGCGAACGCGGATGCATCTCTTCGCCGACATACGCCATGGCGACGGCCGGCAAGCCACTCAGCGCCACACCCATCAACGCGCGCATGGCGAGAAACGCCGACCAGTGCGGCAGTACCGCACTGAGCATTCCCAGCACGGCGGAAAGGAACAATGCGCCGACCATCATCGGTTTGCGGCCCCATGCTTCGGATAGTCCGCCGGCAACCAGCATCGAGACGGCCAGCAGGCCAGTCGTCAACGACAGCGCGAGGCTGGCGGCTGCGGCACTCACATGAAAGCTCGTGGAAAAAAGCGGCATGAGCGGCTGCACGCTGTAAAGCAGCGCGAACGTCGCAAAACCGGCTGCAAACAGCGCGCAGTTGGTGCGGATGAACGCGGGGGTCCCAAATTCGATTTTCTGGCTTACCGTGCCGGGTGCGGGCGGCGCCGCCTTCGGCGCGGGTGCGATTTCCTGTTCCAATGCGTCGGCGCTTTGTCCAGTCATGTTCGGCTCTCATTCGATCAGTCCTGCGTTAACATCGAATAATCGGACTCGACAAGACGTACGTCCAATATTGATTCCGCCGTAATTGATACATAATCGCTATCATGGATCTGCGTCGTGTCCGCTACTTTGTCGTGCTGGCCGAAACGCTGCATTTCGGTCGCGCCGCGTTGTCTCTTAACATCACGCAGCCGCCGCTCACCCAGCAAATCCGCCTACTCGAACAGGAACTGGGCGCGCGACTGTTCGAGCGCAGCAACCGGCGCGTGGAACTGACGTCAGCCGGCAAGGCGCTGCTGCCCGAGGCGCGTGCGCTGTTAGCGCAAGCCGACCGGACGTCGACAGTGGCGGTTCGTGCGCAACGAGGCGAAATTGGCGAGCTGCGGGTCGGATTGATAGGGTCGGCCGCATTCACCGCCGTGATACCGCGTTTGATCCTGACGTACCGGCAGCGTTTTCCCGGCGTGCGTCTGCGTATCGAGGAGCTGACGACACAGGAGCAACTGGCCGCACTGCTCGAACAACGGCTCGACGTGGCCATTGTGCGCAGCGTATTGGCGCCCGACCTTCCTCCGACACTGCGCGCGAGGCGTCTGCTCGAAGACTCGCTGGTTGTGGCATTCCCGTCCCAGCATCGACTTGCCGGTGTTGCGAAGCCGGTGCCGATCGGTGCACTGGCAGACGAGGCTTTCGTCATGTATCCGCGCGAAAGCGGTACCGGAGTGTATGACCAGATCATCTTGCTGTGCCGGCAGGCAGGATTTGCCCCGGTGGTTGCGCAAGAAGCCCATGCAATGGCGACGATCGTGGGACTGGTCGCGGCGGGCCTCGGTGTTGCGGTCGTGCCGGAGTCGCTGCGCGGTATCGGTGCGAACGGCGTGGTGTACAGGCCACTTAAGGAGGAAGGTGCGCGATCTGCGATTTGGCTGGTTTTGCAGTCTCATCAGCCCTCTGCGCAGGCGGCCGCATTTGCCGCAGTGGCGAAGTCAGTATGAACCCGACCTTGGTAACGTGCCGTCTTCCGTCAGTCCTGCCTGGCGGGTCGGTCGCGGATCCGCTTCCTGCCTCGTATGGCCTTTCTGCTTTGGAAAGCTGACTCTCGAACACTGCGCCGATGTGATGGAGGGTTTCACCCTTGCCGCCGAGTTTCGACACGAGTCGTGATTTTCGGAGAAGGCTCGCCAGAACACCCTTTCCATGGAGCGCGAGCGCGGATTGGTGAACGTCGCGGTCGATGAACCGAACCCTTCCGCGAACTCGATACCTGCCTTCGATGAGGTGCATCGTGCGCATCTTTCGAGCGATGCGCACGCATGAAAGGGATCAAGCAATCGGCTGACTGCAGGACCACCGATGCCCCTTCGCACACCGATGATCCGTCGGGCAATGCCCTTTGGGCAGCACGCAAGTCAAGGCACAACAACCGCCGCCCGGCGTCCCGGGCGGGTCATCGTGCGTGCATGCTTCACCGCAGCGCGTATCCGCGTTCGAGGTCGCGTCTCCACCTGAATCTGTCGACATGGTCTGGCTCCTGTCCGTCGAAACTTCCAATCGGTCCCGCCGCCTGCCGCACCGTGAAGTCCGAAAGAAAGCGAGTCACGCATACAGCATAGGCAAAACGAAGTTACACCGTTCGTGAATCAAGTGATCGATTTCGGCCAGAGTGTAGGCGGCAAACGCAAGAACCGAACGTCCAGCTGCCGATGAATTAAAATGATATTGGCGGCACCCGTCACGCATGAGGCATGCAGGCGCACTATCGAGGGACGAGATGGCGACACGAACCGATGCCAGGACGCAGGACCAGACGCTGCGTCGAGCACGATCGAATGCCGCAAAACCGGCGGCGGTCGTTCCTCAGCTTGAGCGCCAGACTCCCGAACTCGTTCGATTGCAACGTGCGCTCGGCAATCGGGCGGTGAACCGGCTGCTGTGCGAGGCGCAATCCGGCATCGCGATACAGCGCAAGGAGCCGCAGGCCGAAAGCCCGGCACCCGCCAACGATGCCAAAGCGACGACAACTCCGGCCACGAATTCACCAGCGCCCGCAAAAAAGACCTCGACGCCGATGAAGATCAAGGCGAGCTACGAAGAGTTGCCGGGCGCATCGAGCACAGGGGCAGAACGCAGCAAGGCGGAGAACGCGCTCTGGTTCAACCCGCTGACCATCGCGTCGCTGTCGCCATCCGTCGATGAAGTCTCGGTGTCGAAAGGCGTGACGCGCGGAGGCGGTCAGTTGATCGAGACCTACAACGCGCCGCTCAACCAAAACCCGGCCGAAGGCACCGGCATGATCTCGGCGCAGCTTCAGTATGCGAAGGATGTCAACAAGAGCTACAGCATCAAGGTCAGCGGCCTGAAGGGCAAGCAGGCGACGGACGCGCAGTTCGAAGCCAAGAAGTTCGTCGCGGAGAGAATCAAGACGTTCGGCGACTTCGAAGAGATCCAGCAGCAGGCGTCCGCGCACATGGAGGAGAAGTTTCCCGGCTCGCAGACGGTGATCACGGTCTCCAGCGACCAGAAAGTCATGAGCGATGCGGGCCGCAGCAAGTTCTTCTACAAAGCGCGTGCGAACCCGACCATCCTGCTCGAAGTGCCCGTCACGCCCGTTGCGGAAAAAACCATCCACAGTGGCAGCACGACGACCAAGTCGCAGGGTTCGGAGAGCCAGCAGGAAACGCACAAGGACAACGAGAGCGAGAAGGTCGACACCACGAGAACGAAGACCGATCAGGAACGCCACGGCGAGTCGTCGGTCGAGAAGGTGCAACAGGAGTACAACGAGGCTGTCGTGAAAACGCTCGACGATATGGTCACCAACGTGACGACCGTGCATGACAAGGTGAAGTCGGAACTGGTGCAGAAGACGGTTTCATCGTTCAAGTATCACGATCAGGATGCGTGGGAAACGCATCGCGTCGAGGGTCACTTCACCGACTACACGAAGAACGTGAAGGGCTACACCGAGAGCGGCGACAAGGAGAAAAGAAACTGGGCATGGTGGCTGCAAAAAGGCGTGAACATCATTCAGCAGGCCACCGAGATTCCCTTCATCACGGACATCCCGAAGATCGGCAAGTATGTGCGCAAGGTCAAGGGATGGGGCATTGCGCTCGATCTCATCGATAAGGTCGCCGGTACGTTCGCGGAGACGGGCAAGGTCAAGTACACCGACAGCAAGGAAGACACGACCGTTCACGAGAAGGGCGGCACGAAAGACGATACGTCGGGCAAGCGCGACCGAGACGTCACCGGCAGCGCCACGTCCACCACGACCGCCAACCTCGAACAGTCGTTCGACAGCACGACCAACACGGAATGGAAGCGTCACATGACCGAGGCGACCGACACGAAGAAGTCCTTTTCCAGCGTCACGACCAAGGATTCTTCGGGCGGCTCCAGTAGTTCATCCACGGACGATTCCACCTACAACCGCAACAAGCAGGGTAGCGGTGGCTCGGACAAGAACAAGCAAAATCAGAGCATGACTACGACGATGAATTACGACGTGAGCGCCAAGGAAACCTATACGAAGCCGTATCTGAAGGCGACCGTGGTGGACGGCGACGGCGAGGTCAGCGCGACTCCGTTCACCGCCACCAAGCCGGCCGAAACCGAGGGCAAATAGCGTCGCCATCTTTAGGTCTTTACGTCTTTATTCAGTAAGCGACCGGCAAACCCGTCTGGACAAACGGAAGGCTAGACGGCAGACGTGAGGGGTTGCCAGCGATGTGGCAGCAATGCGGCGATGTCGCTTGCCCAGTGGGTCGGCAAGCGTGTCAGGATGTCGTTCAGATAAGCACGGGGCTCGTGGCCGTTGAGTTGCGCCGAGCGGATGAGGCTCATGATGGCAGCCGCATGTTGGCCAGCGCGCAGCGACCCGGCGAAGAGCCAATTGGACCGGCCGACGGCCCACGGACGTATCTGGTTTTCCACCCAGTTATGCCGACTCCCGAGTTATGCCGCATCAAGAGCACGGATGTCTTCGTTCATGTCCCGTTCTGATTGTCGAGTCGGCATAATCCATATGATTTCTCAGGCTGGTTGTCACGCCGGCCGGGAGAAATCATATGAAGGCGACACATAGGGTCAGTGGGGGCGGCGGACTGCCGGCTCGTCACCGGCCAGACGGTAGACTTCATGCTGCGCGCCAAACGCGACATGGCAGCGGCAAAGGCATTTTCTAAGACGGCTATCAAGCATCAGGGGCAG
>NZ_JFHC01000115.1 GCF_000698595.1 Caballeronia glathei
GCGGGGGCGCGGGCGGCGGGGGCGCGGGGCGTGGGGCGTGGGGTCGGCGCGGCGGCCGCGATTCCTCCCGCACGCACATGGTTAGCGGGATTCGTTGGTTGGGACGCGCAACACCCGCGGCTACCATTTGGGCTCGCCATGTCACGACGCGCCCATGTCCTTCTATCTCGACGACGCACAACGCCAGCAGATCCAGCGCATGCGCCTGTCGTGGCGCTGGCGCAGCCAATGGCCGACGTGGCTCCTGATCGCGGCGATCTACGGCGGCTGGTTCGGCGCCGCGCTCGGCGCGCGCACGCTCGGCCTGCCGCTCGCGCTCGCGGCAATGGCGGTGCTGTCGTGCTGGTACATGTCGCTGCAGCACGAACTGCTGCACGGGCATCCGACGCGCTTTCCCCTCGTCAACGCCCTCTTTGGCGTGGCGCCGCTCGCGGTGTGGTTTCCGTACGCGGTGTACCGCGACTCGCACCTGCGCCATCACGACGACGCTCACCTGACCGATCCCGAGCGCGACCCCGAGAGCTATTTCGTGTCGCCGCAACGGTGGAACGACGCCGGCCCGCTGCTGCGGCGCCTGCTGTCGGCGCGCAATACGCTGCTCGGGCGCGTCCTGCTCGGTCCGTGGTTTTCGATCGCCGGCGCGCTGCGCGACGCGGCCGTTTCGATCCGGCGCGGCGACATGCGCGTCGCGGCGAGCTGGACGCTGCACCTCACGGCGCTTGCCGCGCTCGCGTACTGGCTCGACGAGCGCTGCGCGATTCCCTGGTACGCGTTCGTGTTCGGCGTCGGCTATCCGGCGCTCGCGCTCGGCGCCGTGCGCTCGTTTCACGAACACCGCGCCGCCGCTGACGCGCCCGAGCGCACCGTCATCAACGAGGCCGCGTGGCCGTGGCGCCTGCTCTTTCTGAACAACAACTATCACGCGGTGCACCACGACCTGCCGGGCGTGCCGTGGTTCGCGCTCGCGACGGTTTATCATCGGCGGCGCGACGGGTATCTCGCGCGCAACGGCGGCTTCATCGTGCGCGGGTACGGCGAGTGGGCCGCGCGCTATGCGATGCGCGAGGTCGCTCCGGCCGTGCATCCGCTGCATGCGCTTTCCCCGCGCCCGGCGGCCGGTGCGCACGGACGTGCCGTGCCGGCGTTCGCGGCGGAACCGATGGCCGTCGCCGCGTCGCGCCCGTTGACTGCGCTGCACCGGCGCCAGGCAGTCAACGCATCGCAGGCCGCCTGGAACGACGACTCCGCGCGGCTCACCGGCTGATATTGAAGTCTGCGCGCCGACCCACCCACGCCATGCCATGAACTGGATCGCCGCCTTGCCGATGTACAACGCGAGCCCCGCGCTCGCCGCCGACTGGCGCGCGCTGCTCGGCCGCGCAGAGGCGCGGCTTGCCGGCTGGCTGGCGGCGCGCGGCGACACGCTGTCGATCGTCGAGCCGGACGGCCCGCTCGCCGCGTTCTGGCTGCGCCCCGATCTGCTGCTCTCACAGACCTGCGGCTATCCGCTCGTGCATGCGCTCGCCGGCCGCGTGCAGGTCGTCGCGACGCCGGCGTTCGACATCGACGGCTGCGCGCCCGGCCGCTATCGCAGCGTGCTGGTGACGGGCGCGCACGTGGACGCGCCGTCGCTCGACGCCTGCCGCGGCCTGCGCGCCGCCTATAACGACGACGATTCGAACAGCGGCATGAACCTCTTTCGCGCCGCCGTCGCGCCGCTCGCCCGCGCTCGGCCGTTCTTTGCCTCCGTGACGCGGACGGGCGGACACCTCGCGTCGCTGCGGGCGCTCGCAATCGATCGCAGCGCCGACGTCGCCGCGATCGATTGCGTGACCTTCGCGTTCGTGCGCGAGCATTTGCCCGAGCTCGCCAACGGCGTGCGGGTGATCGGCTTCACCGGCGACGCGCCAGGATTGCCGTTCATCACGTCGAATGCGGTGGCGGCCGGTGATGTCGCCCGGCTCGCCGACGCGCTCGATCACGCCGTGCGCGACGATCCCGCGCTCGCGCAGCGACTGAAGCTGCGCGGGTTCGTCCGTCTTCCCGCCGACGACTACACGTCGATCCTTGCCATCGAGCGCGAGGCCGTCGCGCTCGGCTATCCGCGTCTTCTCTGACGCTGCGCGCCGGTCCGTCACCCGTCCCTGCTTTTACCCGAAAACGTCATCGGCGCAGGTGCGCCCTTCACGCGCGCCGAATAACCCTACCGCCCGTGTAGCGGGCACGATTTCGCCAGTTTCGGCACAATCGGCTTTTAAGCATGCGTTGTCACAACGCTTCCGGAAGCCGCAATGATCCCCTTCTCCGTTCTAGACCTGTCCCCCATCCCCGCGGGCGCAACAGCCGCCGACGCGTTCCGCCATTCGCTCGATCTGGCGCAGCACGCGGAGCGCTGGGGCTTTTTGCGCTACTGGCTCGCCGAGCATCACAACATGACGGGCATCGCGAGCGCCGCGACGTCGGTCGTGATCGGCCATATCGCGGGCGGCACGAAGACCATCCGCGTCGGCTCGGGCGGCGTCATGCTGCCGAACCACGCGCCGCTCGTGATCGCCGAGCAGTTCGGCACGCTCGCGTCGCTGTATCCGGGACGCATCGACCTCGGCCTCGGCCGCGCGCCGGGCACCGACCAGACCACCGCCCGCGCGCTGCGCCGCGACCTGCAAGGCAGCGCCGACACGTTCCCCGACGACGTCGTCGAGCTGCAGCGGTATTTCGCCGAGCCGGTCGAAGGCCAGCGCGTGCGCGCCGTGCCGGGCGCCGGCCTGAACGTGCCGATCTGGCTGCTCGGCTCGTCGCTCTTCAGCGCGCAGCTCGCCGCCGCGCTCGGCCTGCCGTTCGCGTTCGCATCGCACTTCGCGCCCGACTATCTGCTGACCGCGCTGCAGGTCTATCGCGCGCAGTTCAGGCCGTCGAAGTCGCTCGAGCGCCCCTACGCGATGGTCGGCGTCAACGTCTTCGCCGCCGACAGCACCGACGACGCCGAGCTCCTGTTCACATCGCTGCAACAACAATTCGTCAATCTGCGACGCGGTACGCCCGGCCAGTTGCCGCCGCCCGCGCGAAACCTCGCGTGGTCGGAGGCGGAACGCGCGGGCGTCGAGCATTCGCTCGCGTGCTCGGTGATCGGGGATCAGGCACAGGTGGAAGCGGGCCTCGCGTCGCTCATCGAGCAGACGCAGGCGGACGAACTGATCGTGACCGCGCAGATCTTCGATCACGCGGCGCGCCTGCGTTCCTTCGAGATCACCGCGAACGCGCACCGGGCGCTCGCCGCCGCCCGCTAAGGCGCGCGATGCTGGACGCGCGGAGTTTTGGCAAGCAATAATGAAACCGCCGGCACGGCCTGCCGGCTGCCTCTACGGGACGCGCGGCTGCCGCGCACGTTTTTTGTGCACGGCCGGCCGGCGACAACAACAATGAAATCGGACACCGATGGGAGAATGCAGATGCTCAGAAGTACCGCCACAGGATCGATGACCTTGCTGACGGAGCGCGATGAAGCATCCGGTCAGGAAGTGCGTACGCTGCGTCTGGAACCGGCCGCCGACGGCAAGGCCGTTCTCCTCATCGAAATCGACGAGCGAAAAGCGGGAATTCATCGCGAGGTGCGCCATGAAATTACCTCCGCGGAATTGATTGCGGCCATTCGTGCACATGGCGCCGAATTGCCGGGAGAACAACATAATCGCTAGAGTGAATGATTTAGCGCTTACAATACGCGGCATGCCAATACGCGGCATACAATAGCGCCTATTGAGGTCTTGAAGCGTTTTCGCACGGCCGGCCGGGTTTCCGGATTTCGTAAAAGCACCCTTACGTAGACATCCCTGCAACACCCCGCCAGCCGTGCTCCAAAGCGCCATGCCGCCGTGGCCGCCCGATTCGGGCAAATCGGCGTTTGCGGTATTACACTAATTGACGCGCGGTTCGCCACGCGCCACGCTTTGTAAAACTCATTCAATTCATCGAACCGCCCCGGTCCGCGCGGGATATCGGTTCGCCTTCCAGAAAGTAAAAAGCTGAATCAGGACAGCCGTGGACGAAAGAAAGCGAGACAGCATCATTGCCTATTTGCGCAGCCGCATGGCTGAGTTTGGCATTACCGAATCAGCGCTGGCCGAAGCACTGGCCGAAGCGCCCGCGCAGGCGGCCCCCGTTCCCCTGAAGACCAACGGCACGAAGCGGACGATGCCGCAACTGCCTTCCATGCCCGTCGGCGGCGCCGGCGCAGGCGAGACGCCCGCGTTCAGGAATGCGAGCGGCGACACATGGGACGGCAAGGGCGACATGCCCGAATGGCTCAAGCGTGCGGTCCATGCGGGGCAGGATATCGAGTTCTATCGGGTATAGAAGCCGTTACAGGCTCGATGCCCGGCGAGCGCCCGATCGGGTCCGGAGACGGAATTCAGAGAAGCGGGTTCAGAGCAAGCCGCGTTGCGCATGGGCGGCAGCCGCGCCGGTGACGGTGCGTGAGACGTGCGCACCCGCGTCCTAGGCGCATGCCTTTTCGGCACGCTCGCGCGCATGCTCGTACACCCGCGCGCGCTCCATCGACGCGATTGCGCGCTTTTGCTTCATCGTCGGCTGGCTGACCGGCCACGCCCCGACGACCGCCGCATACTCGGCCGCCCGGTACTTGCGAAAGCGCTGGAAAAACTCGATGCCCGGCAGGCCGTTGTCGCAGGCAAGCAGCACGCCGTAGTCCACCGACGCGACATCCCCGAGCGAACGCACCGCCGCCTCCAGCGCGCGGTAGCGCTCGGTGAGCGGCACCGTGCGCTCGAACATCGCATGGAACCGCACGTAGGGCAGCATGCCTTCGTTCGCGGCGGCGCGGGCCAGTACGCGGATGATGCGCTCGGTGATCGTGGCATCCATGACATGACTCCTTTCTCTTAAGCAGGTTCATCGCGGGGCGCGCGGCTTCTCACTCGTACGTCGCGCTGACGGACGACTGAACGGCGTTGCCCCTGGGCCGGGCGTGCGCTTCGCATTCGTTCGCCCAGCGCAGCCGGAAGTCGGCGGAACGACGGCCGCATACGGCGTCACCTCCATGCCGGTGATCGGCCGGCCGATGCCGCCTTCCGTCGCCTGCGCGGGCACCGCCTCAGCGATCGGCAGCCCGCATACCGCACGCGGCGCAACTGCCTTCATGCATTTCATGTGGACCTCTTCGCCTGTCTGCCGAAGATCATGTCCGGTCCCGCGAACACGCTGAACACGGACAGTACCCGCCACGAATGAGGCCCGACGAACGCGTTAAACAATGACGTCGCTGAAAGCCGGTTATTGACCCTGGCGGCGACGCCTCGTGCATTTGCATCGGCAATTCCGAACAGGAAACAGGCCGACGCGCGAATCCTTTTTATTCGGCGCTTCTTTATCATCGCAATGCACTCCGTCGATATCGTCTGAGCAGCGCGAGGCGTGCCATTCGCATTGGCTTTCGATGCGAATGAAGAAGGCGCGCGAGTTCGCCCGGCCTCGAATGAGGCACGCAAATAAAACTGTCGAATTCGGGCTTGCACGTCGAACCCGGCCTGTACGTCAGCCGGAAAGCGACGAGAAATAGAAACTAGCTAAATGCCAGTAAAAAGATAGCGGCCATGCACGTTCCTCGGAAAAACGTGGTGGACTGCGGCGCCAGCGAGCCGTACGCGGCCCCAGGCGGGATCGATGTGTCCGGCGTGTTCGGCACGAGCCGACACGCCTTATAACTTGCTTACTTCAACTTTTTACGAATGCTAGCAAACGTTTATTACGCGTGCCAAGCACAATTTTCAGGCGCACGCAAAATCGCAACGAAAGGGATGTCCGTTACAGGATACAGGTTTGTTTCTGGTGCAATTACATTAAAGGCTTAGCTCCATAGTCAAATGGCGGTAAAAATTCAAGAAAAAAATTTACCGATGAATTACCCAAATTCCGCGCAAAAACGTTTATTGGTACCTTCCTGAAAGCCGGCATCGGTATATCGACCAGACGAGTTTTTTCGGGTAACTCGTATGCATAAAAAGCGCTTGTATCGCAGGGCAGTTCTCATGCAGCGGCGCTTCCCCATCGGCGCTACAACACAAAAGCAGCGCGCGGACCGGCCACGCAACGCATTCGAGTTGACTGGCGCGAGCCGTGCCGGCGCCTGCCTTCCTGTTCATCGGCAGGCACACGGACCGGCCACGCGGCACGGCAACGCCCCGCATTCTTGCGATCACCAAGATGAGTGCGCCGATGCTTTCCCGACCAGAAAACCTTCCAAGCGTCGTACGAAGAATGACCGCGGGCCGGATGCTGCTCGACGGCGCATCGGTCGAAGCCGTCGCCGAGCAACTGCATCTGTCGATACAAACCGTGAAGCGCTATCAGGCGATCGTATCGGCCGGAGGACTGGAAGCATTGCAGAAGATGGGCGTCGGCGGGCGTGCGTCCGTGCTCGATCAGGAGGCGCTGGCGTGGATCGCCGCCGCCCTCCGGGGATCGGCGCGCGAGCACGGTTTCGAGAGCGACGCGTGGACCAATGGGCGCCTGCGCTCGGTGATCGAAAGCAGATACGGCGTGCGCTATTCACGTGTCTATGTCTGGCAGATCGCGACCAATCTCGGCCTCGGCCATCTCTTGTCGAAGTCACGGCGCTAGGTTCGCGCCGCAAGTCATCCCACACTCACTGAAGGAGCAACGCATGCCACATTCAATCCATCCACGCGACACGCACGCGCGCCTCGTGAAAAGCGCGGCCGCCGCGCTCTTCGCCATCGCGCTTTCGCAGCCGGCATTCGCGCAGGACGCGGCGGCCTCCGGCGCGCAGGGAGTAGGCGCTGCCGCCGTGGCGCAAGTGCAGGCTCACGTCGTCGGCATCGACGCTGCGACCAACAGCGTTTCCTTGCGAGGGCCGCAGGGCCGGGTCGTCGAGGTCGCCGTGAATCCCGAGGTCGGCGATGTGAAGAAGCTTCGCATCGGCGACACGGTCAACATCCAGTACCGCAATGCGCTGCTCGTGCGCGCGACGAAGGTCAAGTCGAACGGAATCCGCGAGCGAATCGAGACGGAGGCCACCATCCCCGCCTCGGGCGGCGTGACGGCAACCGCGCGCAGCGTCGAGATTCTCGCGACGATTCAGAAGATCGATACGAAGAAACGGCTCATCACACTGCGCGGGCCGAGCCGCACGGAGGTGTTCGAACTGTCGCCCGATGTTTCGCTCGACGGCCTGAAAACCGGCGATACCGTGCGCGCCCAGTTCGTCTCCGCCACAGCGATCCAGGTGCTGCGCGACGGCACTACGGTGAAATGACGGCACGGTAGTTCGCACGGAGTTGTCCACAATTTCTGTGCACAGACCTGTGGATAGCTATTGCGCGACGCCGCCAACGCGCTGATCGGCAAGGCTTTTTCGGCGCTTCATCGGCGCGCGGCGCCGCATGAGATACACCACGCCCCGAAGGGCGCCGTGTGTCTCATGTTGAAGCGCTGGAATCAGAAGTTGAATTTGTCGATGTTCGCGCTATCGAAGGTGGTCGGCGGCCCGAGGATCACTTCACCGCTTTTGCCGACGGTGCGCTTGCCGAGCTTGCCCGCCTCGAACGAATCACCTTCCTTGCCGGTGATCGTGCCCGAGGCGAGATTGGCCGCGGCAAAAGCGGCGAGGTAGCCGAGCTGGCCCGGGTCCCACAGCTGGAACGCCTTCACGGTGCCGTTCTTGACGAACGCGCGCATCTGGTTCGGCGTGCCGAGCCCGGTCACGACGACCTTGCCCTTCGCCGGCGACGACGAGATATACCGCGCCGCAGCCGCAATCCCCACGGACGTCGGCGCCACGATTCCCTTCAGGTTCGGATACGCCTGCAAAAGCCCCTGCGTCTCGACGAACGACTTCTGGTCGTCGTCGTTGCCGTAGGCGATCTTCACGAGCTTGAGCTTCGCGTACTCGGGCTTCTTCAGCTCCTCCTGCATCCACTTGATCCAGGTGTTCTGGTTCGTCGCGTTCGGGGTGGCGGAAAGAATCGCGAACTCGCCCTCGCCGCCGACGAGCTTCGACAGCAACTGGATCTGCCCGCGTCCGATCGATTCCGAATCGGCCTGGTTGACGAAGATCTGGCGGCCGTCGGGCGCGGTATCGGAGTCGAAGGTCACGACTTTGATGCCCTGCGACATCGCCTTCTTCAGGTACGGCACGACCGCGTTCGCGTCGTTCGCGGCGATCACGACGGCATCCTGCCTCTGCGTGATGAGCGTGTTGATGTACGACACCTGCGAGGATGCGCCCGCGTCCGACGGTCCCACCACCTTGCCCTGCCCGCCCATCTCCTTGATGGCGGCCATGCCGCCGTCGTCCGCGATCACCTCGTAGGGGTTGTTGATCTGCTTCGGCACGAAGGCGATCTTGAGGCCGCTCTTGATATCGGCCGCGCTCGCGCTCATCGCGACGCTCGCGGCGAGGAGCGCGGCCGCGAGCACCGTGGCGCGGCCGCATCGAAATGGTTTGAACATGTGCTGAGTCTCCTTATGTCGCGCGGGCGTCTCTCCTGACGAAGACCTCGCCGCGCCGGTTATGAAAACGTCGTTACAGCGTCTGGGTCATCAAGCGTTTTTCGCGCGTCGCCCGCCAGCGCGCGACGAGATTCGGAATCAGCACCGACGAGAGCAGCAGTGCGCCGGTCACGATGGTGAGCGTCTCGCTCGATACGTCGGCGAGCGTCAGCGCGTTGCGCAGCACGCCGATGATGAGGAGCGACAGCAGCACGCCGATCATCGAGCCGCGTCCGCCGAAGATGCTCACGCCGCCGAACAGCACCGCCGCGATCACCGACAGCTCGAAGCCTTCGCCGTTGTCGCCGCGCGCGCTCGTGAAGCGCAGCGTGTACACGACGCCCGCGAGCGCCGCCATCGCGCCCGACAGCATGAAGAGCCTGAGTTTCGTTTTCGCGACGTCGATGCCGGAGAACTGCGCGGCCACCGGGTTCGCGCCGATCGCGTAGAGGCTGCGGCCGAACGGCGTCGCCTGCAGCAGCACCGTGAAGACGATCGCGCCGATGATCACGAGGATGAACGGCATCGGCAGGAACGTGGCCGCGATCGTCTCGATGCCGAAGGCTGTGTACGCCGCGGGAAAGTCCGCGACGGCCTGATCGCCGAGCAGCACGTAGGCGAGCCCGCGAAAGAGCGCGAGCGTGCCGATCGTGACCGCAAGCGACGGCAGGTTGAAGCGCACGATCACGAGCCCGTTCACGAGCCCCGCGAGCGTGCCGGCCACGAGCACGATGGCGATCACGAGCGGCATGGGCAGGCCCATGTGCCAGAGCACGCCCATCAGCGCGCTCGATGCGCCGAGCACCGACGCCACCGACAGGTCGATCTCGGCTGCGACGATGATGAGCGTCATCGGCAGCGCGATGAGTGCGATCTCGGTGAAGTCGGCGAGCATGTTCGAGAGGTTCGCGCCGGAGAGGAACATCGGCGAGAGCACGCGCCCGCCGATGAGCGAGACGGCGAGCACGATCACGAGCATCGCCTCCCATTGCAGGTGACGGCGCCGGGTCGTGGACAGGGCAGAATCGGGTTTAGCCATGATCGCGTTTCCTCATCATGCGCCGGGCGACGGAGCGCGCCAGCATCGTATCGAGCGTGATCGCCGCGACGATCAGCGCGCCCTGGATGGCCTGCTGCCAGAACGGCGACACGCGCAGCACGACGAGCGCGATGTTGATCACGCCGAGCACGAGCGCGCCGAGCGTCGCGCCCATCACCGTGCCCACGCCGCCCGTGATCGCCACGCTGCCGACGACGGCGGCCGCCACGACCTGCAACTCGATGCCCTTCGCCGTGCTCGCATCGACGGTGCCGAAGCGCGCGAGCCACAGCACGCCGGCCAGCCCCGCGATCGCGCCGGACAACAGGAAGCCGATCATCACGCGCCGCTCGACGCGTATCCCCGCGAGCCGTGCGGCCTCGGGATTCGAGCCGATTGCGTAATGCTCGCGTCCGCCGCGATACTGCTTCAGATACACCGCGAGCGCGGCGAGCACGACGAGCGCGATCAGCACGAGATTCGGCACGCCGAAGAGCGACCCGGTCGCGATGAGCGCGAAGGCATCGGGCAGGCTCGTGGCGTTGATCTGGCCGCCGTGGACCCACGCATAGTCGGCGCCGCGCACGATGTAGAGCATGGAAAGCGTCGCGACGAGCGACGGCACGCGCCCGAACGTGACGAGCGCACCGTTCACCGCGCCGATCGCGAGCCCGATGCCGATGCCCGCGAGCATCGCGACGGGAACCGGCATCTGCGGGAACATCACGAAGAGCCTGCCCACCGCATACGCGCTCACGCCGACGATGGACGCCACCGACAGGTCAATGTGCCGCATCAGCATCACGACCGTCATGCCCGCCGTGAGCAGGCCGATGATCGACACGTTGAGCAGCACGTCGCGCAGGTTCTGCAAGTTCAGGAAGCCGGGCTTGACGGCGGCGGTCGCGGCGACGAGCGCGATCAGCACGACGAGAAGCGTGGTCTCGCGGCTTTTCACGAGGCCGGCGAGGAGGTTGTGCCGCTTGTGCTTGGGCGCGTGCATCGCGGGCATGGCGGATGAGTGTCGTGTCATGCTGCGCGCCCCAGCGTATGCGGCGACGCGCCCAGTGCGGCGCTCATCACCCGTTCCTCGTTCGCCTCGGCGCGCGCGATGTCGGCGCTGATGCGGCCTTCGTGCATCACGAGCACGCGGTCGGCCATGCCGAGCACTTCGGGCAGTTCGCTCGAAATCATCAGCACCGCCATGCCGTCGCGCACCAGTTCCGCGAGCGTGCGGTACACCTCGGCCTTGGCGCCGACGTCGATGCCGCGCGTGGGTTCGTCGATGATCAGCACCTTCGGGTTCGTCGCGAGCCACTTGCCAAGTACCACCTTCTGCTGATTGCCGCCTGACAGCGTGCCGACGGGCGCATCGAGATCGCTCGCCTTCAGGCGCAGGCGCTGGCCCCAGTCGGCGGCGAGCACCGACTCGCTTCTCGCCGAAATGAGGCCGTGCTTCATCAGCCTTCCAAGCACGGTCAGCGACGCGTTGCGCGCGATGCTCAGTTCGAGCGCGAGCCCCTGCGCGCGGCGGTCTTCGGGCACGAGCGCGAGGCCCGCGCGCACCGCCGCCGCGGGCTTGCCGAGCGCGAGCGGCCTGCCCGCGATCGAGACCGTGCCCGCGTCCACCGGATCGATGCCGAAGATCGCCCGCGCCACTTCGCTGCGCCCCGCGCCGACGAGCCCCGCGAGCGCGACGATCTCGCCCGCGTGAACGTCGAACGAGACATTCCTGAATACGCCTTCGCGCGAAAGACCACGCACCGACAGCCGCACGTCGCCTCGCGCCACGTCGGCCTTCGGATAGAACGTGTCGAGATCGCGGCCGACCATCTTGCTCACGATCGCGTCGATCGTCATGTCGGCGGTGAGCGCGTCGAACACCTTGGCGCCATCGCGCATGATGGTCATGCGCTGCGTGAGCGCGAACACCTCGTCGAGCCGGTGCGTGATGAAGAGAATCGCGACGTCGCGTTCGCGCAGCGCGCGCACGATGGCAAAAAGCCGCTCAACTTCCGGCAACGATAGCGCAGCGGTCGGCTCGTCCATGATCAGCACGTTCGCGTTGAGCGACAGCGCCTTCGCGATTTCGACCACCTGCTGATCCGCGATCGACAGCCCGCGCACGAGCCGCTCCGCGCGCAGATTCACGCCGAGCGAAGCGAGCAGCGCATCGACCTCGCGATGCATCTCGTCGTAGCGGATGCGGCGCAGGCGGTCGCGCGGCTGGCGGCCCATGTAGATGTTCTCCGCGATCGACAGGTCCGCGAACAGCGTCGGCTCCTGGTAGATCACGGCGAGCCCGGCATCGCGGGCTTCGGCCGGATTCGCGAAGCGGTGGGAGACGCCGTTCACGAGCAGCTCGCCCGTGTCTGGCTGATGCACGCCTGCAAGTATCTTCACGAGTGTCGACTTGCCCGCGCCGTTCTCGCCGAGCAGCGCATGCACTTCGCCGGGCCATAGCGCGAGGCTGCCGTCGCCGAGCGCACGCACGCGTCCGAACGATTTGCTCGCATGCCGCAGTTCGAGCCGCGGCGTTCTGCTGTCTGTCATGCCTGTCTCCTGCCTGAGTTCCGCTTGAGTTCCGCCGGTGTCAGATGCGGTAGATGCGTTCCGCATTGCGCATGAAAAGTGCCTCCTTTTCGACGTCGCTCGCGTCGTCCACGATCGACGCATACGCCTTCCATAGCGCCGCGTAAGACGCAAAGAGGCGATCGACCGGAAAGTTGGATGCGAACATCACGCGCTCGCTGCCGAACGTGTCGATGATTTCGAGCACGTAGGGCCGCAAGCTCTCGATCGTCCACGCGTGATCGAACATCGCAAGCCCGCTCACCTTCACCGCGACGTTCGCACACGCGGCGAGTGCCCGCATGCCGTCGCGCCATGCGCGGTACCCCTGCACGGACGAGCGGTCCACGAACATGCCCGCATGGTTGACGATGAACTGCGTGTCGTGATGCTCGCGGGCGAGCGCGGCCGCGTCGTCCATCTGCGACGGATAGAGCTGGAGGTCGAACGACATCGCATGGCGCCTGAGCAGCGCAAAGTTCTTTCGCCACTGCGGCTCGCGCATGTAGTGGCGTCCCACATAGTCGTAGAGCGGCTTCGGATGCGTGTTGAGGATCTGCCGGATACCGCGCGTGCTGGCGAACGACGCGTGCGCTTCGAGCACGGCTTCGGCGCGATCCGACGACAGGTCCGCATATGCCACGATGCCGTTCGGCATGCCGCGCCCCTCGCCATCCGCAATGGACTGCAGCCAGCGCGTCTCTTCCACCGGATCGGCGGGATCGTGATTTGCGTCGACGTGCACGGTCTTCAGCACCTCGATGCCCTCTGCATCGCGCAGGAAATCACCGATCAGGTAGTCGTGCTTCAGCTCGCGCGCGTCGCCGACGAACGACGTCTGCGGATTCGCAAGCCACGGATAATGATGCGTCTTCAGATCCCACAGGTGGATATGCGGATCGACAACCTGCATGTTGGTGCCCTCGTGCCGCTATGAACGGTGGATTCAGGGAAGGTGAAATACAGGGACGAGCGATGTCGTCTCGGGCGAGTTGTCGGGATGGGTCAGCATCAGTTCGGCCATTGCGTCCCACCATTTGCGCATGACAGGAAGCGAAGGCAGCGCGTCCATGGTGTGCCACGGTTCGCGGCTGAGCGTCGCGAACAGGTGCCCGGTGGACTCGTCGAGAAAGATCCGGTAGTCGCGGATGCCGGCCGCGCGCAGCGCATCGGCCAGTTCGGGCCATATCTCGCGATGGCGCCGCTCGTATTCATCGCGCATGCCCGGCCTGAGGGTCATTCGAAACGCAATCGTCTCCATTGCGGCCTGCCTTTTTCTGGTAGTTGAAGCGGCCTCTATGAGGCTCTTGGTGCTGCGACTATAATTCGCCGACCGATAACATCACAATCCGATTGCAGGATTGGCCGATCGCAAAACCGTATCGCCCGGGCGGACTGCACATGAACCAGAACGTGTCCCAGCTTGCACTCGTCAACCGGCTGAAATTCAAGCATCTCGCGCTGCTCGTCGCGCTCGACGATGCCCGCAACCTGCATCAGGCGGCCGAGGCGATCAACGTCGCGCAGCCGAGCGCGAGCCGCATGCTGTCGGACATCGAGGAAGCGTTCGGCTTCCTGCTCTTCGAGCGCAACGCGCGCGGCATGCAGCCGACGCCGCTCGGCACCGCCACGCTCGCCTACGCGCGCCGCTCGCTTGCCGACCTCACGCGCTTTGCCGCCGACCTCGAAAGCAAGCGGCGCGGCGGCCACGGCCAGCTCACCGTCGGCGCGATCATGGGTGCGGCGCCCGACGTGCTCGCGATGGCGGTAGCCGAACTCAAGTCCGAGCGGCCGCTCCTCAACGTGCGCATCCTCGGCGAGACGAGCGATCAGGTCGTGCAGTTGCTGCATCGCCGCGAAGTCGATCTCGCGCTCGGGCGTCTCACCACACCGCTGCAGCACAACGACTTCGACTTCGAGCCGCTTGCGCGCGAAGCGATGCGGCTTGTCGTGCGGGCCTCCCACGCGCTGGCCGGCAAGGCTCCGTTGACGCTCGACGCGCTTATCGCATGGCCCTGGATTCTTCAGCCGATCACGAGTCCCGCGCGCGGTCTCTTCGAGGAGGAACTGGCGCGCGCCGGGCTTGCGTCGCCGTCGAACGTGGTCGAGTGCGCGTCGATCTTCGCCACGCTGCAACTGCTGCAAAACAGCGACGCGGTTGCGATGTTGCCCGAATCCGTCGTGCGCGACTACCTGCGCGCGCATCTTCTGGTCGAGCTGCCTGTCGAGATCGGCAAGAGCCTCTCGGGCTTCGGCCTGCTGCGGCGCAAATACGAAACGCTGAGCGAGCCGGCCGAATACTTCATCGCGCTCTTGCGCAAGTACTCGGCCAGTTCGTTCACTGCAGATTGACGAAGAGGCCGCCGTCGACGAGCAGCGACGCGCCCGTCACATAGCGTGCCCGGTCCGACGCGAGGAAGACCACGCATTGCGCGACGTCGTCCGGTGCGCCGAGACGGCCGAGCGGAATGCGCTTTTCCATGTACTTGCGTTTTTCCGTGTCCGACAGGTCGTCGGCGTTCAGGTCCGTCGCGATCGTGCCGGGCATCACCGAATTGCAGCGGATGCCGTACGGTCCGAGCGCGATGGCGCACGACTGCATCAGCGAGTGGACGCCGGCTTTGGTCGGCGTGTAGTGCGTCTGCATGCCACCGCCGACGAGCGCGCTGATAGAGCTCGTCGCGACAATCGCGCCGCCGGTGCCCTGCGCCTTCATCTGGTTCGCGACCGCTTGCGTCACGTAGAACGCGCCGTTCAGGTTCACCGCGACGGTGCTTTCGTAGACGGACGGGGGCATGTCGAGGAAGGCGTGAAACGGGCAGATGCCGGCGTTGCTTGCGAGCACATCGACGTGGCCGAACGCCTGTACCGTGCGTTTTACCAGTTCGGTTCCGGTCGCGGGGTCCGCGACATTGCCCTCGATCGCGATTACGCGCCGTCCGAGCGCCTCGATCTCGGCGACCACTTCCTCTACCGCCGACATGCGTCCGTATGACCTGTCGTTGTCGCCCCAGTAGTTCAGCGCGACGTCCGCGCCCTCCTGCGCGCTCGCTATTGCAATCGCACGGCCTATTCCGCGGGAGCCTCCCGTCACGATCACTACCTTGTTCTCTAGCAGCACTTTCGTTTTGCTCCTTTTGCGGTTCGTTGCTTTGCGGGTTGCACGCAGGTGCTGTGTTCGTTGTTTACACCGTTTGATGCACTCGTGCTTCTATGAAACTTGTATTGGCTTTGGTCTATCAGCTTCGCCCCCGTGCGGGGCGGCAGTCACTTTCTTTGCACAGGTTTGCCGCTGGCGCTCGGGGTTGGGGTTTATTGAACCGTTTGATGCGCTTGCGCTCCTATGAAACTTGTTTTGCTATCGGTTTATTAGCTTCGCCCCTGTGCGGGGCGGCAGTCACTTTCTTTGCTGCTGCAAAGAAAGTAACCAAAGAAAGCAGCTTTTCAGTCATACAGTGTCAGGACGTGACCACGCTTGAATCTTCCAGAGTGGCCCGACCGTCGGAGTGTCCGCCTCTGTTCGTC
>NZ_JFHC01000116.1 GCF_000698595.1 Caballeronia glathei
GGATATCGGCTTTGCGATGGGAGCAATGGGCACTGACACTGCAATCGAGACAGCCGACGTCGCGCTGATGGACGACGACCTGAGGAAAATTCCCGCCTTTATCCGCTTGTCGAAGGCTACGCATTCCATTCTCGTGCAGAACATCACGCTGGCGCTTGGCATCAAGGCGGTCTTCCTGGCGTTGACGCTCGCGGGCTACGGGACCATGTGGATGGCTGTGTTTGCTGACGTTGGAGCGAGTCTACTGGTGGTCGGTAACGGCCTTCGTCTGCTGCGCAAGTGACCACACGGACCGCGTTCATGATGAGTTGAATCAAGCTGAGATGGCGATAGGAGGAGCGGGACGAATGCTTGGCGGCCGTGGTGGCCCCAATGGGTGCCAACTGCGCTTGTAAAGGGTGTAGCCCGACTCGGCCTGGGTACGACGCTTCTGTCCTGCGCGGAAGCGAAGGCTCGCTCAGCAGGGGCTAGAGCGTTGGCTGTTGACATCATCGAACGCCGACTTCGTCCGGCCGATGAAGTATGCGGAAGCCGACTGACGCAGTGGACCGACCGACGTTTGGCGAAGTAGTCAGTTTGCGCAGCTGAGTGCAGCGAGAGCGAGTAGTCTCAAGGAGCCGCTTCTGGTCTCCGCTCGCCGGAATGAAAAACCCACACGCAGCACGGCGGCGATTCGAGAGTATGTCGGCTGTGGTCCAACACCTGCCGCAGCATCTTGTATCTGAACGTCACGTTCAGGAACCGTTATGCAGCGAGTGCAGATGCCGAACCTTCTCGAACAGCCACTGAAACACCGATTGGCCTTTTTCCTGCACGGAGGGAATCGCAGTCGTCAGTTTGCCGAGCCTATCCTGACGGTAGGCCAGTAGCTGACACATCTGCTTCGCAACTTCGGGATGGTCCTTCAAAAACGACGTCATGTCGTCTTTGCCCAGCTGATACAGCACCGAGGGCGTGAGTGTCGCAATGGACACGTGCATCGCTAGTCCCGCGAGCAGTCCCGCCTCCCCAAATGCTTCACCGGGGCCGATTCGGGCAATTTCCCGGTCGCCTGCCAATTCGCTGAGCCTCACGGAAAGCACCCCGGAGTGCACGATGGAAAGACTGTCCGGCACCGTGTCAGGTGCCAAAACCTGCTGGTCTGCCTGATACTCATGTCGGGAAAGGCGCTTCGCGAGCCGTGTCACTTCATCCGCTGTCAGGCTCTCGAATAGAGTCACGCGCTTCAGCAGCGCTTCTTTTGCGTCAGGCGCGGTAGTAGCTGGCCCGGCAACGCCAAGCGCACGCAGTGTCACGTCTGAGGCTGCAAGATGCCGGTAGCAGAGGTCGAACAACTCGTTGGATACGGCAAGTTTCTTGTTCATGTCGTCGACAAAGGCTACGACCTCATATTGCACCGAGTTCAGCGTAGTCCGCTTCATGCGGGCAAAAGGAGCAGGTGTGTCAAGAATGACGTTGCAGCCAGTGAGCGCACGGCCTAATGCATCGAGCACCGTCTTCGGCCGCGCTTCCGGGTCTATTTCAAGGACGAGCGAGAGGCCGTGAACATTTGCTGGCCTGCTGTTGTTGGAGATTTTTGCCTTCGACGCGACCGCGTTTGGCACAATAAGCGTATTCCCCTCGCCGGTCAGCAAATGGGTGGCGCGCCAGTTCATTTCGACCACCTTGCCTTCGACGTCATCAATCACTACCCAGTCACCGACAGAGTAGGGCTCCGTGGTATTGAGCACGATGCCCGCGAACACGTCGCTGAGTGTGCTCTGGATAGCGAGACCCAGCACGATAGCCAGCGCACCCGATGTAGCGACGAGGCCACGCACCGGCAGTTCGAGCACGAAACCCAGTGCCGCCACGACTGCGGCCAGAAAAACCACGGCGCCAAACACGTCCGAGAATAGTCGCTGCCTTCGCCAGGCTTTTGGCAGCAGCAGCGTGTCGAGCGACAGAGTGAGCAGCCGCGCACCCATCAGCCACCAGATTATTTCGAGCACCTGTCCCAACCAGTGCAGCTCGGCCGCGCTCTCGGGGGGCGCTTGCGTGAAGGGACTCAGGCCGGAGGAGAAAAGCACCCAGTTCAGTGCGGAAAAGAGTGCTAGCCGTATGGCGAGCCGGACGAGTTCATTCGGGGGAATCCGCAAGCGCCACACCGCGACGTCGAGAGCGACGATGCCAAATCCCAAAATCAGCGGATATTTCACAGGCGCTCCCCTATGCCCCGATGGTGGCAAAGCCGCCCATCGATGTTGATGTTCAGGATGCGAGCTCGCCGGCATTTGCGCATGTAAGACGGAACAGTCTTCAACACCGAAAGCGCCGAACACAACGACTTCATACTATTGGCGTATGGCCAACTTCAAGGCTTATCGACGCATTCTACTGCGTCACTCAACCTGCTTCAGGACAGCCTCGGGACTCGCGCCTGTCCGCGAAGTCGTCCTGCGGCGCTAACCGTTCGAACACGGGGGAATGGGCCGACCTCCGGATTGCCCGCGTGTCCCTGGGGAGTGACCAAGTCGTTGCTTCAGTAGCCCCGAATCCCGGGCTTTTCCAGCAGTGAAAGTTGTTATCGACCGTAGACTCGATTGCCAGCTTTGTCGATAACCTCGGATGCCTCTCTTGCTGCTGCTCGGCCGCTGCACTTGCCATGTCCCGCGCCGTCTCGAAACCCTTGGTCCAAAAACGACGAACCCATCGCAGCAAACCGGCGATGTTTTTGACAGACCTTCAATTGCAGGGCTGTCCAGTGATTTTTGTTTTGGCTACTATAGTGGACATTGGTCAACTATGAAATACGAGGCGGTACGATGTTTATTCGCGATGCAGGCTTGGATGACATTCCAGCCATCACCTCGATTTATAACGATGCTGTGCAAAACACGACGGCAATCTGGAACGACAAGCTTGTCGACGTAGCAAACCGCAATCAATGGTTGACGGACCGCCACAGGCAGGGTTATCCGGTCTTGGTATCAGTCGATGATGCCGACGAAGTCCTGGGGTATGCGTCGTTCGGAGACTGGCGGGCTTTTGACGGCTATCGACATACGGTGGAGCACTCGGTCTACGTGCATTCCGGTCATCGCGGCAAGGGCATTGGAGAGGCGCTGATGCTCGCGTTGATTAAGGAGGCAAGTGGCATTGGCAAGCACGTCATGGTCGCCGCCATCGAGTCGGGCAACAAGGGTTCCATTCGGTTGCATGAGAAGCTCGGCTTCGAGCATGTGGGTCAGCTGCCGCAAGTCGGCATGAAGTTCGGCGAATGGCTTGACCTCACCTTCTTACAGCTGATTCTGGACGACCGCGAAAAACCCGGCAATTTCTGAGCTTTTGTCGGCTGGCTCGATGCTCGACGTGCGGACCTCACCAGTGCGCGGGTCGCATCAGCCAGACCCCAACTTTCTTCCACCCCATGACGATGCCAGCCGCAGGTGAACTGCTCATCTTTGGACTCTTGCATTCCTCAAGAGAACGGGTGCAAACCCAGCCAAACCGGCGATTGGACCGAGCACAAGCAACCAGGCCGAATCGAGGCCGACCGTCTCGAACAGCGTCGTAGCTGCTGAAATCGAAACGACCGTTATTGCGAAGCCAATGGAGTTCTGGATTGCCAGAGCGCTTCCTACGAGCTGCGGCGGACACGCCTTGGCTGAGAGAGCCGAGAACTGTGGGGAGTCCGCGACCACCGTGGCACCCCAGACCAGAAGCAAAACAAGGATTGGCCCGGCGCCTGCATCGCGCCACATCAGAGCGAACAACACACAGCACAGACCTGAAGTCGCAAGCGCACCTGCGGCGACGCGGGCCCCGCCAATTTTTCGGGAAAGGATGCCTCCTGCGATACAGCCCACCGCGCCCGCAGCGAAGATAAAAAACGAAAGTCCGGCTACGCCTCCAGCGTGAATGCTATCCGCCAGAGAAGAGCGAGAAACGTATAGAGGAACCAGCGTCCAGAACGCGTAGAGTTCCCACATGTGGCCGAAATAGCCGAACGCCGCGCCCCGGAAATCGGGGCGCTTGATAGCGTCCAGGACACTGAGCGACGCCGATCCAGCAGGAGTTTCCTTCGTCCGACGGGACGCCTTCGGCATGTGGGGCCCATCGCCCAGTAAAAAGATCAGGATGCCGGCGAGCACTGCCAAGACTGACGACGCAATGATGATGAGTTGCCACGGCAAATCCGAGCCCACCACCTTCAGAGCGTGTGGCAGCCCCGAGCCGACAGTCAGCATCGCCACCAGTTGTGCCAGCGCCGGGCCGGTTTTCTCCGGCACCCAGCTGACGACCAACTTCATTCCCATCGGATAGATGCCGGCCAGGCATATTCCGACGAGGAACCGACATATCGCTCCAGAGACAATTTCAGTTGCAAACAACGCGAACATCGCGTTGAAGACAGCTCCGAGCAGAGCGCTCAACACGAATATGGAACTCGCGCGGAACTTGTCAGCGATGCCGCTCACTGACATGACCAGCGTGCCGAGGATGAAGCCGGCCTGCACCGCACTGGTTAGCCACCCAATATCCGCCGCAGTGGCATGCCACGCGCGCGTTATTTCAGCCGCGGCGCCGTTTGCACTGAACCACAAGGACGTTCCGAACAATTGCGCGAGGGAAATTACCGTTACGGGGCTGACACGCTCGGCGAGGATTTGCCGGACGCCCGTACTTTCTGCTTTTGCCAAAGGAGCACCTCCTGTTTGTCGTCGATGGCGAACGCTCCCGCCATCGTTTTGTAAAGCGACTAAATCAGCGAGCTGACGGGCTAGTCAAAACGGCTTGGCCGGTCGCTGAAAGCAGGCGAGTGCCAGCGCGGCCCAGTACCGAACACCTGCGGGATGAGTTCATCATTGAAGTCGTAGCCTGGATTGTGTAGGCCCGCTTCTCCGCCTCCGCCAGCCAGAACATACGTCCCCGGTCGGGCCTCCAACATGAAGCCAAAATCCTCCGAGGTCATGTTTGGCTCGAAATCGGCATGAACGCGTGCGTCACCGAATGTTGAGCGCAGCACAGCCTCGCAGAACTCGGTCTCGGCCTTCGTGTTGATGGTCTCCGGGTAGTATTGAAGGAACTCGGTCTCTATCCGCACGTAATACGATTGAGCGGCACCTTGGCAAAGACGGTCCACCCCGTCCTTGACTTCGCTCAGCAAGCGCGAAGACAAGGTGCGAATCGGTGTGTCCATCATGCCCGCAAGCGTGCATTCGACCTTTATAGCGAGACGCATAGTCCCGCAATCAAGGCGTGACGGTCGCGAGACTCGCGGCCGCGTTGCCGACGCGATGGAAGTTGCGCGCGTAGTAGATGAGCGCGTCGGCTTCGCTTCGCGTCCGCGTCGCTTCGATAGTGCAGAAGAAGACCGTGTGGGTGCCAACCTCGGTAGTGGAATGAACCGCGCAACCCAGCGCGCTGATTGCGTCCGCCAGAACCGGGGCGCCGCTTTCGAGAGTGTTCCACTCGCCGCACGCATAGCGCTCGTCCATGCTTAGGTCTTTGGTCGCAAAGCGCGCGGCAACGTGTTGCTGGTCAGCCGACAGAACGTTGACGCACAGCACTCCGTTCTCTCGGATGATGGCGTTGTTACGACTCGACCGATTGATACATACAAGCAGCGTGGGCGGGTCGTCCGTAACCGCACACACCGCCGAGGCGGTGCAGCCCGCCTTGCCCGCAGCGCCATCGGAGGTAATCACGTTGACGGATGCCCCCAGGCCCGACATTGCTTCTCGGAAAGTTGCCTTGTTAATCATGACTTTCATCAAATCGAATGAGTGTTTTGATATCAAGCGTTCTGTTCAAAGCCACCGCGGAACTCTGCTGCGGGATGCGACTGAGGCAGCCGTGCGTGGCCGAAGAGCTTTTCTCGGAAGGTTCCGTCGCGATAAGCCGTCTTGTATGCGCCTCGCTCCTGCAGAATCGGAATCAAGAGGTCGACGACGTCATCGAAGCATTCAGGCGCCACCGTGCGCGACAGATTGAAGCCGCCGATACCGGTTTCATCCACCCACGCCATCATCAGGTCCGCAATGCTCTCCGCCGAACCCACCCATGGCGTCTGGCGGCTACCAAGAACCATCTGTTCAAGCAGCTTCCGGCGGGTCCATTGCGGACCTGCGGTTCGCGTCATCGCTTCAACGTTCGACACGATGGCCTGGCTTTTTTGCGTGTCGATGGGTTCGTCAATGTCATAACGTGAGAAATCGATACCCATCGAGGCGGCAGCATGGGCAAGCGCAGCCTCCGAGCTCACGTAGCGTCGGTAGTCTTCTAGCTTTTCACGCGCCTCCTCGTCGGTGCGACCAAGCACGAGCGATGCACCCATGAAAACATTCACGTCGTCGGCACCACGCCCATACTGAACGGCCTTCTGCCGGATGTCGGCGACGATTTCCTTGATGCCCTCCTTTTTCTGCCCATTCACGAACACGCACTCGGCATGTGTCGCGGCGAACTGCCTGCCGCGCGTCGACGAACCCGCCTGATACAGGACAGGCGTGCGCTGAGGCGAAGGTGAGCAGAGGTGCATCGCATTGACTCTGTATTGCGCACCTGTGTGCTGGATGGTCCGAACGCGGGACGGAGAGGCATACACGCCTTTCTCGCGGTCGTTCAGCACTGCGTCGTCAGCCCAGCTTCCTTCCCACAGCTTGTAGACGAGCGACATGTATTCGTCCGCGAGGTCGTAGCGGTCGTCGTGAGCGAGCTGATGGTCGATGCCGATTGCCCGTGCCGCGCTGTCCAGATATCCCGTGACAATGTTCCAGCCGATGCGGCCACCGGTCAGATGGTCCAGCGTCGACATACGACGCGCAAACAGGAACGGCTGCTCGTACGTGAGGTTGCACGTGACACCGAAGCCTAGGTGCTTCGTGACGGCCGCCATTGCAGGAACAATCATCAGAGGGTCGTTCGCCGGCACCTGCACAGCGCCGCGAAGCGCCGCGTCGGCGTTGCCGCCGTAGACGTCGTATACGCCAACGACGTCCGCCAGGAACAGGCCATCGAAGAGACCCGTTTCAAGTTTTTGTGCATAGTCCATCCAGTACTGAAGCTCCGTATACCGCCCAGACTGGTCACGCGGGTGGGTCCAAAGACCTTGTTGGATGTGGCCCACACAGTTCATGTCGAACGCGTTGAGGCGGATTTCTTGCGGCATGGTCGTGTCCTATATTCGGTGAGTGCGTAGCACTGCGAGTCCCACGCGATGCAAATCTTGGTCGTTGCGTTTACTATAGTGGACGTTCGACTACTGTCAAATTAATTCTGATCAAGGGTTTACCCTTATTAATCGGGGCGCGATAGCGGCTCGCGCGAGTGTGTCCGGGTTGTCCGCGCTTATAATGCGTTGCTCTGATACACACCTGACGATGAGGACTTTGGAGTGACGAGTGACCCGACTGACGCCATCGCTACGCGCATCAAAATCGAGCGTGAACGGCGAAACTGGTCGCTCTCTGAACTCGCAGAGCGGTCAGGCGTATCCAAAGCGATGATCAGCAAGATTGAGCGAGGCGAAGCCAGTCCGACTGCGACGGTGCTCGGGCGGCTTTCTGGCGCCTTCGGGCTGCAACTGTCGACGTTGCTCGCACTGGCAGAGCAAGCTGGACTGCGGATTAGTCGGGCGGAGGCACAGCCTGTTTGGAAAGACCCAGAGACGGGCTATACGCGGCGCGTGCTTTCGCCGCTAAATGGTTCGGTACTCGAGTTGGTCGAAGTCAACTTGCCGGCGCGCGTGAGAGTGTCGTACCCTCCGTCCGCGTTCACCTTCCAGCATCAGCAAATCTGGGTGACATCGGGAACGCTGGTTTTCGAGGAAGGCGAAGTCACGCACACGCTCAATTCTGGAGACTGCTTACAACTCGGGCCGCCCGTTCAGTGCACATTCGTCAATCCGACTGATGATGCTTGTATCTACGTGCTCGGTCTGGTGAAGCGGTAGTTCGGATTCTTGCTGACTTCGAAGTGCGCGCACGAAAGGCACATGCGGTGCGCCGGTCACACGCGAATGGGACGGAGGCGTCACTCTGGACGGACTGCCAAAAAAATTTATCAAGCTCTGAAGTTAGATAAGAACCAGTCTCAGCTTTGGAGTGAAGATGGCCTATGGAAGCGTCACTAGTCCACTCAGAAAGCGATTCGACAGGCTTATCGTCGCGATTAATTCAGGAACATATGGTGGTACCGTCGGCACACGCACAGACGCCTTCTTCAATGACTTTGCCGTTGCGACAGGTACGCCCATCAAGCGACGCCAACCGGCAGGCGTTGTCCTGCACTTTCTGGAGATCTGCTCGAACTGTTTCACCGTGGCCATTTAACGCGTGAGAGACAGACGGCGTCCGCTGTTTCCCGATCGCGATTACGTTTCCTCGCTCACGTTGGCAGGAACTGCCGAAGAAATTCTGGGCACGCTCTCGCGACAGAAAGGCCTAGCAAGCGCTGTTGATTTCGTTGCCGACGACTACAGAGGGAAAACGGAGACCGACTCCGACAAGAAGCATCGGAAGTTCATTACCGACATTTTGAATCACCCGAAGAATCAAGCGAAGCATGCAGGCGACCCCACGAAAACGGGTCCATCTCCTACGAAATGAGTCGCTTTCGAATCTGGCTACGGGAGAACCCGGATCTTTAGCTGGTCGCAGAAACCGCAACCGAGATAAGTCGGGTTATCAACGGTGCGGTTTCTGCGCACAGTTGCCTTCCCGCACTTCTGCCGTCAGCGTCCGCCATTTTCACCAGTTAAAGCCGCCGCCAATGCCGATACCAATACTGATGCGCGGTGGGTAGCCCGGGCCGCCGTAGCCTTCGTACGGCTGCTGCGCGGCGACACAGCCCGTGACGCCGGCGACTAGAGCCAATATGCCGAATAGCCGAATCATGATCTTCTCCCGTTCATTACAGAGCATAGGCGTTGGCAAACGATGCGCGCCGAAGATCGGCGTGCCGCCGAAGTAGGGGAGGAGGCACGATCTCCGTCCGGCGAGCGAAGAAAAGCCTCCAGGAGAGCGTCGGTTCCGATTTCGAACTGGACCGTGCGGGTGTGGTGGCTCGCTGACTGGTTGATGACCCGGTATCGCGCTGTCGGCACGCGCTGTCGGCACCGATCGCAGCTTGTTGGAACCGGCTTGCTCCTTTGCATGTCGATCGGCGTAGTTGGTTTTCAGAAATTCCCGTTGTTCGGCGCTCGCGAAGCGGTAGATCCATGTATCAGCATCCAGACGGACATGGAGTTGGAAGAGGCCTTCATCGTTCCAGTAAGTACCAACCGGAATGTTCCAGTAGGCGTGGGTGACCCTATTTTTTGTGCGCCCGAAGACTTGCCGCCGAAAGTCATTCCACGGGGCCGCGAAGTCCTGCTCAGCCCAGCCGTTGTGCTCGATCGCGTGGCTGATGCGCGCGCGGAACAGCTCCGGCCACGCAAGAGCTGCTTCGATCGCTGCCGCAAGGTCCCTGCGTACAGGCCGGTGCTCGCGCCTCAAACCAGCGATGATCGCTGCCGTCGAACTGGATCAGCTCGCCCAGGCACGCACGCCGGTTGCGCGGCTGGTGCACCCGCGGTGGACGATCCTTGCGCGGCACCCACAGGCCGGCGGCCGTCATCAGCGTGCGCACCGTCTCAACTGCCAGACTGATGCCGTGACACTCGTGCAGCTTCTCGCACGTCAAGGTCGGCCCAAAATCCCCGTAGCGCTCGCGGATCAGCGCGAGCGCCCGTTGCGCCTTGCCGGCAGGAAACTGGTGGTTGCCCACGCGCCCACGCTTGCCCGACACGAGGCCCGCCACGCCGGCCGCATCGTAGCGCGCCACCAGCCGTTCGACCTGACGCACGCCCAGTCCCAGCCGTTCGGCCGCCTGGCCAGGTTTGAGCCGTGCTTCGCTTACCGCCTGGATGACCTTGAACCGGTCAACCTCGCGCATCGTCATCGTGATCGTCCCAGTCGCATTCATTGCCGGTGCTCCCTGATGGGATTCCGGCGATCATCCCGCAGCCCCGGAACACGACATCTGTATTTAGTGGAAACACGACATTTCAATAAATCTACTACAACCAAAAACACCGCTAATTATCGATTTATGTAAGCTTGCCCAAGAGCGAAGCGCCCCCCACCCATTGGGTTACGGCCTGCGCCGTGATGCCATCGGTAATACTGGTCAACCTTACGGGGCGCGTTTTTGCACCTGCGCACACAAGCGTCAGTACAAGAGAGTCGATGGTGTGTACGTTTCCCTCCAGATCGTATGAGAAGTTCTTGCTGCGCACGATGGCAGCGATCGCGTTACCCGCCTGCGCCGTCACCGAAGTGAGACGGCGCAGGCCGTCGTACGCATAAGTCTGGTGTTCGACGCTAGCCATAATTGAGCCGCCGTAGCGTCACAGCTCTATTTCAAACGGTGATCGTCTGACCGTCTGCCAAGAGACCTCGATCAGCACGCCCCGAATCTGTTGCGCAGCACGGCCCGAATCAACTTCCTTCGAAATTCGCCGTCCGTGCGGGCAGGTGATAGCAACAACCTCGCATTGGAGGTTACGTTCCCGGAGGTCTAATCAAGGCGAAAACATCAATGCGCTCGTGGCCCGTCAATCATAGCGGTCACGAGCATCCCATCGCGTCGTAAGCGATCGGGTCGACGATTCGTCCCATCGGGCAATTGACCCGCTCAAACGACGGGCGGCATTTAACCTCGGACTCTAACTGCAGTTCGGACTAAAACCGGGGGTAGGTCAGTTGTACCCAATGCACACACCCACTGGGGATGTTCGAAGGTCGGCTTCGCACAGGTGGATAGCTGGAATGAACGCCGCCCTCCCTCCGGGGACACAGTGGCTCGGCGATGGAGTGCGATGACTGGAGCACTTTCAGAATTGACCCGTGCCGCTGTGCCACAGTGTCGTTGTTGCCAACACTTGAGGGGCGAGAAACCATCATGGATACGACGACCTACGGGCTGGACATCGCGAAGCGGGTTTTCCAGATGTATTGGGTGGAACCGGAAACCGGCGAGATCATGAACCGGCGTTTTAGCAGACAACAGCTCATCGAGTTTCTCGGCCAGCGGGTCGCGGGACGGGTAGCCCTTGAGGCTTGCGGAAGTGCTCACTGGTGGGCCCGCAAGATAGCAGCGCTGGGTCATGAAGTCATTCTGCTGCATGCCAAATTCATTCGCCCATTCGTTCAAAACAATAAGACTGACGCGGCGGATGCTCGAGCGATATGCATCGCCGCACAACAACCAGGCATGCGCTTTGTGGCACCGAAGACGGCGGATCAGCAGGCAACCCTAGCGTTGCATCGTCTACGCTCACTGCTGGTCAAGTCTCGCACCATGCAAGTCAATCAGTTACGCGGTCTGCTGTACGAATTTGGCGTAGTGCTTACTGCGGGTCGCGTCGCTGGCCTGGCGGATGTCCGCGAGCGTCTTCACGAGGTTGAACAGGTAGTTCCGGGCACACTGTTCGACGCTTTACGTGACCAGCTCCAACTCATCGATCGAATCGACGGCGATATCAAAAAACTGGAGAAGCAGTTGGCTACCTGGCAAAGACAAGAGTCGGCATGCAAAAAAATAGCGGGCATTCCCGGTATCGGCCCTTTGACGGCCACCGCCCTGGTCGCGACAATCGGCAATCCTGCTGCTTTCAAATCAGGGCGTGAACTGGCAGCATACCTCGGACTCGTTCCAAGGCAGACCGGTACCGGTGGCAAGGTCCGGTTGGGCGGCATAAGTAAGCGAGGCGACAACTATATACGGATGCTGTTGATTCACGGGGCACGCGCCGTTTTGTTTAAAAGCAAGAACAAGGGACCCTGGTGCGATCAAATATTGCTGAGGCGGCCCGTAAATGTGGCGACAGTAGCGCTGGCAAACAAAATGGCACGAACTGCGTGGGCATTGCTCGCTCACGATCAAACGTATCAACATGACTACGCGGCCATGCGACAGGCTGCCTAGCGTAGCAAAACACCGAGTCGCAAGCAGGCTGGACGGTTGCGAAGGTACATAACGACGTGATGGCGAGATAGGTTGGACCGCAAGAACATAAGCCTGATTGACGCTGTGCGCTTCGAGCGCGCTGGATAGTAGAGGCCGTTCTTGGCGCATTCCATCAGGGCGCGCAGCGTTGGCTGCAGACGCCGCATATAAGCCTGCAGCCAAACCCTCATCGAGCTTCACAGCGATATTACCTTGCAAGCCGGGCGGCGTTCATATAAGCGTCAAGCAGGACGTCCGGTTTACCGACAAACATCTTGGCCGGTCGGTCGAGGTGATTGTCGCTGCGTCAGGAGGGCATGGTTGTCGCTCCGTTCGGGTTGTCAGTGGGTAATTGACGGCGGCGCTCTTTCTGTTTGTCGCTGGCTGTGCGGCGCCGATAGCTTTCGACATTCAGCTCGAAGATCGTCGAGTGATGGACGAGCCGGTCGATGGCGGCCACCGTCATGCCGGGGTCAGGGAAGACGTCATTCCAGCCGGAGAATGGCTGGTTGGCGGTTATCAGAAGACTTTTCCGCTCGTATCTTTCGGCGATCAGTTCGAACAGCACGCTGGTTTCGGCCTGGTCCTTCCTCACATACGACAGATCGTCCAGGATGATCAGGTCGAACCGATCGAGTTTGGCGAGTGCCGACGGCAGTTGCAAACTCTGACGCGCAACCTGGAGCTTCTGCACAATTTCGCCGGTCCGGGTGAACAACACACGATAGCCGGCATCGATCAGGGCATGTCCGATTGCGCTTCCAAGATGGCTTTTCCCGCCGCCAGGCGGCCCGAACAGGAGAATCGTGGCGCCTTTCTCAAGCCACGAATCGCCGGTGGCCAGCGCCATCACATGCGCCTTCGAGACCATGGGCACAACGCCGAAGTCGAAGGTGGCGAACGTCTTGGTCGGATCCAGATGCGACTCGGTGCGATGACGCTCGATTCTGCGTTTGGCCCGCTCGGCGAGTTCATGTTCGAGCAATGCACCGAGTAACCGGGAGGCCTGCCAGCTTTCCTTGTCTGAGCGTTCGGCGAAGTCCGGCCACAACCGGCCGATGGTTGGCAGGCGCAATTCGTTGAGCATCAGCGCGATACGGCCTGCATCGTAGGCGGCGTTCATGCGAGCACCTCCTCATCGAGCAACGTGTCATAGAGCGCGGCGGACGGCATGTCGACGACAACCACCGGACACTCGGCCTGGCGCGGCGCGAACTCATCGAACAGCGCCTTCAGGTCGGGCAGTTCACCGAGTTCGAGCAATGCATCGAGCCTCTGCGCCAGTTGCGCCTCGACGCCGTGGTTTCCTGCTAGTTCGAGCAGCCCCACCATGGTCTTGCATGCGCTGCGCGGCGTCAGTGCTACCTCGAGCCGCTCCCAGGTCCGCCGGTAGGCTTCACGCGGAAACAGATCGTCACGGAACGCAAGGCCCCTGAAGGCCTGCGGCTTGCGTTTGAGTGATTCGATGAAGTGCCGGTAGTCGATGCCGCGACCACGCCGTTTGCTCGTGTGCGTGGCTCTCGCTGTGCTGTGCACGAGCGCGCCAGACAGATAGCAATCGAGCCGGTCACTGTAGAGGCGTACCTTCAGGCGATGACCGATCAGCCGCGACGGCGCGCTGTACAGGACGCAACGCACGGTGAACGTGCCGCAGCGGGTCACGCGCGCCTCTTCCTCAACGAAGTCGGTGGTACGGTGCTCAGGCAGGTCCAGCAGGTGTTCGCGTTCGATCTGGAACGCTGCTGAATTGCGCCGGTTGCGGCGCATTACCACTCCGCGCACGAACTCGTCGTACGCGGCGCGGTCCGCGAAGTCGCGATGACCTCGCAACTCCAGGGCCTGATCGACCTGATCCTTCAGATAGCGATGCGAGGACTCGACGCTGCCATTCTCATGACCCATGCCACGGTTGTTGCGCGTGCCTTCCATCCCGTAGTGCTCGAGTAGAGCCGCATAGCGAACTGTGAAGTCTTCCTCTTCCTGCAGGTTCCTGAAGGCCGCCGACAGGCTGTCGGAGCGATGTTCGCGTGGGCAGCCGCCAGCCTGCCACAGCGCGTTCTGCAATCCCGTCGCGAGCGCCTGGAAGCTCTCCCCGCCATCGACCACGCTGGCGTACTCCCAGCGCGAGAACGCCAGCACGAAGTGATACAGCAGGTGGTTGAACGGGATCCCGCCAATCGTTACACACAGCTTGCCCATGTGCGTGAAGTCCGACAGGCCTCGTGCGCCGGGCTGATATGTTTGAGGGAAGAACACTTCCTGGTTCGGCCCTTCGAGCGCGCGCCACTGGCTGACATGTCGCTCAAACGTGCGCCGCATGCTGTCCGGAAAGCGCTCAGGATGGTCCTCCTGCAATTTACGCAGCAGAGTGATCGCCTTGAGCTTTGGCGCAGCGCGTAGCAATGGGACCACTTCGCTCTCCCAGACATCGTCGAACGGATCTGGGCGCGAGCGCCAGTAGCGCCGCGGCTGCTGTGACGGTAGTCCGGCTTCGTGTTCGACACGCCGCGCCGTGCGCTCGCTCATGCCTGACTTCGCCGCAGCGAGCTTCTGTGGATGGTGTTTGCGATGGTTCATGTAGAGGCGGACCTGCTGGTCGGTGATGCGGCTTCCAGACATGGGCTGACCGCCTCTTTTTAGGTTCAGTCAGCCATCCTAAGCCTCGCCGATCCGGCGCCGCCGGCAGTTCGTCGTCTCCGGCGGCTACGCCGCCTCCGACTCCTCACTACCGGCCAAGATGAATGTCGCAACACCGGACGTAGTCATTGTCGCCCCCCACACAGGTACCCGGTGCGCGGGGGGCGAGACACCGGACTGACCGGCCGTTGTGCCCTTAACAGCGGTCGTTGGGATATCACGCGCCCAAACGGAAGCCCAGGGGCGACACCGGGAACTGAAGGTCAAGAAGCTGGGTGAGCCGTTATGGGAGACGATGAGAAGCTTTGAAGGTAACATCACTTCTCCTCGGATAATCCGTTCTTGAGTCACGTTCCTAGGTTTGAGAGCATTTCTCAAGATGCATACTCTGATTTGAGAGATACATCCTGGTGGAGTTGAGCCCAGCCCATCCTATAGCGGGCCTTCAGACCCAACTCGCGAGCATCTCCTTGATGCTCCCCGGAGCCAGCGTCGCCCGTCAGCCGTTCGTCCGAGGCGCTAACCTCGCCGCCTCGCCCGGGGTCTCAAGACTATCCCACAGTCCCGGGGTATCCCGTGGCCGCTGCCGTTGCTTGCCCGACGAGCCACGCGGCAACCCTGAATCTGGCGGTTGCTTTTAGTATCAGGTGGCACCGCGGGGATGATTCGACACTCGGGCACTCTGTTCTAAATTCTCATTGCCTTCCAGCTTCATTTTTTGATTCATTGATTCGGGTAACTCTTCCGCGGACGGTTGCGCACTTACAGGTGAATGCGGCGCGCTTTCGCGCGGACCATTGAATGTCGGCCTACGCACCAGGCCCCTGCCTTTCAGGTACAGACTTGATCAGTCAGTGGTGTGCATCAACGGCCACTCGTGACCTTGCCCCCGTTCGACGAATCC
>NZ_JFHC01000117.1 GCF_000698595.1 Caballeronia glathei
GCGGACCTTCACGTTGTAGTCGACCACGCGTTTGACCGCTACGACTATCTTCATTGGTCGTCTCCAAGGTACTTTGAGTGGCGCCTTCTGTGCCGGGGCGCCGTGAGTGGGCAGGTTGCGGCCAGGCCGTTGCACGCAAGCGTGACGGCCGGACGGTCACCTCAGACCTCATTTGAATCGGAGTGCGCGCAGTCCGCAAATATGAGTTGGCTCTGCCCGCCATAGGACTGACCTATGGCGAGACGATGCATCGTGCCAAAGGCATCGCGCTTAACGTATGCAGCGGAAGGTGCGGAACGGCGAAGACGCCCTGTACGCGGGGGAGCGGCGCAAGAGGGCGTGTGTGGAAGGCAGAGGGGTGCGCGGATGACGAGCGCGCCGCATGCGGGCGTGAACGACGGGCGTGCGCGGTTCAGGCAGAACGCACGCACAAGTCACGCACCGCTCATGCACTACTCACGCATCCCTCACGCGCGAGGCTTTTTCTTCGGAGGAAAAATGCTGCGGGGGATCTTGCAGTGAATGCCCTGACGACCATCCACTACCTGCGTCACCGCGAAATCCGCGGCGACGCTCATCAGCGAATAGGCGTCGTCGCGTGACAGGCCTTGCTGCTCCGTGAGCAGCAACAGCATGTCGCGTGAAGCGTTCTTCGTTGCGATGTCGAGGTCCTCGTCGAAGCCATGGACGATCCAGAAGTCCGGCGTTTCCAGGAGCGGCGAGGGAAACGTGAAATCGCGCCGCAGCACGATCTGGAACATCACATTGAGCGACGCCTCGATCGCGGTGCCGCTGATCTCGCCGTCGCCCTGCGAGACATGCGGGTCGCCGATCGAGAACAGGCCGCCGTCCACGGCGACCGGGTAGTACATGGTCGAGCCCGCGCCGATGCGCCAGTTGTCGATATTGCCGCCATGCGCGCCCGGCGGCACGGTGCTCACGCGGCCGGCCACGTCGGGGGCGACGCCTGCCGTGCCGAGGTGAGGCCGCACCGGCACGCGAATGCCTTCGAGCGCGAGTTCGCGGCAGCAGTCGCGAATCTCCGAGCGCTTTCCCGGCACGAGATACTTGCCGGGATAGTCATACGCATAGAGCGCGTGCGCCGTGTTCGACGCCTGATCGAGTTCGTAGATCGTGACGCGCTCCTTCTCGAAGTCGCCGAACAGATGGCCCCAGTGCGCCGCGAGATTCGAGCCGTAGTTGAAGCGCGGAATCATTTGCAGATAGCGCACTTCGAGCAGGTCGCCGGGCTTCGCGTCCTTCACGAAGATCGGCCCCGTCATCAGATGCACGCCGGGCTCGCGATCGGATTCGGGGATCGTCTCGTAGAGCGCGCGCACCTTCTCGTCCATCATCAGCTCGGGCGCGTCGCCCGCATGATGCGTGATGGCTTCGGTGCGAACGAAGTCACCGCTCTCGACGACGAGCGCCGGCGCCAGCGCCGCGTCGAAGTATCCCCAGTGAACATTTTCCCGGATGGCAGGCAGGTCGTGCAGCATGCTTTCTTGAACTCCGTAAGAGGGCGATCGGTGCAACGCGACCGATGACGGATCGTACGGGCGACAGAATAGATGCACTTGGCTGACTGCGTACAAAACCTTGTGCGTGAGCGCACCGTCCCGCGCCGCCGGGGCACCGATGCGAAGCGCGGGCGCGCCGGCGAGCGCTTCGGTTCGATGCTGGCGTTGCGTCACCCAAGGCGGGTCCCGAGCCGGGCCCCTGCGATCAAACGAGGATGCTGGGCTTCAGGAGATCCGACAAGCCCACGCGATGCAGCATCTCGGCGCGCACACGATCGAGCACCGTGAACCCGACGTCGGCCCCGTCCCCGGTCGGGTCGATGTGAACCCGGAACGGCCGCTTGCCGAACGGCGCATCGACCACGTCGACGATGGCGCTCGCCACCGCTGAAGCATCGGCGTCCGGCGGCACGATGTCCGCGAAGGCCTTTTGCACCTGCTCGCCGAATCCGGCATACGGCCCCGCTTCGTAGTCGGCCGCGCGAGCCTCGTCCGCGGGACGGCCCGAATGCGCGAAGTGGTTCGTGCCGCCCGTGAAGGCGCCCGGCACGATGATCGACGTTTCGACACCCCAGCGGCTCAGTTCACGTGCGTACTGCACGGCGATGGCGTCCATCGCGGCCTTGGCGCCGAAGTACGGCGCGAGGTAAGGCGGCGTGCCGCCCGCGGAACTGCTGCTCGATACCCACACCACCAGTCCCTGCTTCTGCGCGCGAAGATGCGGCAGCACGGCGCGGTTCACGCGCTGCGTGCTCAGGACATTGACGTCGTAGACCTGCTCGTACTGCTCGGGCGTGAAGGCCTCGGCGGGGCCGAACACCATGTGCCCGGCGTTGTGGATCAGCACGTCGATGCGCCCGCTCTCCGCAATCACGCTGGCAACGGCTGCATCCACCGAGGGTTGCGACAGCACGTCGAGTTCGACGGTGCGCAGGTCGACGCCGTGTTCCTTCGAGAAGGCCGCCGCCTGCTCGACCTGGGGAGCGTTGCGCCCGGCCGTCTCGCGCATCGAGGCGTACACGGTATGGCCCGCCATCGCGAGCGCTTCGGCCGTGAGGCGCCCGAAGCCGCTGGATGCGCCGGTGACGAGGATGGTCTTCTTGTTCATGATGTGCTCCGTAGCCGCGATGAGTTTCGGGTTGTTCGTAATCTGGGTTCAGATGGCGCCGCCATTGGCGTGCAGTGTCTGGCCGTTGATCCAGGCGCCGTCGGGACCGGCGAGGAACGACACCGTAGCCGCGATTTCGGCGGGCTGCCCGAGGCGTTCGAGCGGGGAGATGTTCGCGAGCCGGTCGATGACTTCCTGCGGCTTGCCGTCGAGGAACAGATCCGTCGCGGTCGGCCCCGGTGCGACCGCGTTCACGGTGATGTTGCGTCCGCGCAGTTCCTTGGTGAGGATGTGCGTCATCGCTTCGACACCCGCCTTGGTGGCGGCATACGCGGCGTAAGTCGGCTGATACAGGCCCACGACGCTCGACGAGATGTTGATGATCCGGCCGCCGTTGCGCAGGCGGCGGGACGCCTCGCGCAGCGTGTTGAACGAGCCTTTCAGGTTGATTGCGACCTGGCTGTCGAAGGTGGCGTCGTCGGTTTCGGCGAGCGTCGCGAGCTTCATGATGCCGGCGTTGTTGACGAGCACGTCCACGCCGCCAAAGGCCGCTTCGGCTGCGTCGAACATCCGTGCCACGGCGGCGGGGTCGCGCACGTCGGCCTGGGCGGTAATCGCGTGGCCGTCCGCTTTCTCGATCTCGCGGACGAGGGCTTCCGCCTCGCGCACATTGCCCGCGAAGTTGACCAGGACATTCATGCCGTCGCGCGCGAGGCGCCTTGCAATCGCTGCGCCGATGCCGCGGGATGCGCCGGTGACGATGGCTACTTTGCGTTCGTTGCTCATGATTTCTCTCCTGTTGTGAACCGCCGGAAGCGGCGGCGTGGAAGTACTATCGCTGAACGGAGGGCAAAGATAATCACCCTGAAATTGCCATCGTTGTGCAATCATCTCGAACAATAGGGGGTAACAGGACGGGACCATGGATCGCTTCGAAGCCATGCGGCTTTTCGCCCGGGTCGTCGAGCGGCGCAGCTTTACGCTCGCCGCCCACGACACCGGACTGCCGCGCTCCACCGTCACCTATGCCATCAAGGAACTGGAAACGCGGCTCGGGGCGCGGCTGCTTCAGCGCACGACGCGCGTCGTGAAGCCGACACTCGATGGCGAGGCCTACTACCGGCGCTGCCTCGCGATCCTCGAAGACATCGAAGAAGCGGAGGGCGCGTTCAGCGGCGTGCAGCCGAAGGGCATGCTGCGCGTCGAGGTGCAGGGCACGATCGCGCGGCACTTCCTGATGCCGGCGCTGCCCGAATTCTTCGCACGATATCCGGACGTCGAGCTCTCCCTCAGCGAGAGCGATCGCTGGGTCGATCTGGTGCAGGAGGGGGTGGATTGCGCGCTGCGCTACGGGAAGCTGCCCGACAGCGATCTGGTGGCGCGTCCCGTGGCGATGCTGGAGCGGCTGACCTGCGCGACGCCGGCGTATTTCGCGCGCTTCGGAACGCCGACCGACATCGAATCGCTCGCGGGACATCGCGCAGTCGGAATACGCTCGATCACCACGGGAACGCTCGCTCCGCTCGAATTCATGGAAAAGGGCGATGTCCGGACGGTTTCGTTGCCGGGCACGCTTTCGGTGACCGGACCGGAAAGTTATCTCGTCGGAATCCGGCTGGGACTCGGGCTGGCGCAGGTTCCCCGGTTCCACATCGAGGAAGAACTGAAGCAGGGGACGCTCGTTGCCGTACTCCAGGGCTTCCCGCCGCCGTCAGTCCCGGTCTCGCTGCTCTACGCACGCAGCCGGCAGCTTTCACCGCGCGTGCGGGTGTTCCTCGACTGGGCGACGCGCGAATTCGCCGCGCGCAGCGGGGGAATGGCCTGACAGGGCATGGGCGTAGCGCATCGGCGTGATGCTGCCCGTCATGAAGACATGCGATGTGCCCGGCATGGCCAGGGGCGTGGCCGCGCCCGGACATTCCCACGTATCCGACTATGGCGTCGCCTCGCCAGAAACGCGCAAGCCCGTCACGCACGACCCGCTCGCGAACCCGTATCGGTCAGCCCGCCGCGAGCGCCCTTCGCACGCCCCTAGCCTGCATCCTGGCGCACGGCACCGTCGAGCATCACCGTCCAGCCGAGTCCGCGAACATTGCGAATGACGCCCGCGCCGAACTTCTTGCGCACCGAGTGGATCAGGACGTCGACAGCATTGCTCTCGACCTCCTTGCCCCAGCCATAGAGCCGGTCTTCCAGCTGGGCGCGCGAGAAGATCATGCCCGGCCGCTCGAGCAATGCGAGCATCAGCGCGAACTCGCGCGCCGAGAGCGGCCCGGCGGTCCCGTTGCAGGTGAGCGTCCGCTCGTCGAGATTGAGACAGACGGATTCATCGCCCAGGCGCGAGACCGCATAACCCGCCTTGCGTCGCAGCACGGCGCGAATCCGCGCGAGCAGCTCCGGAATGTCGAAGGGCTTGAGGACGTAGTCGTCGGCGCCCACATCGAGACCCTGCACTCGCGTATCCAGTTCATCCCGTGCCGTGAGGATGAGCACCGGCACCGCATTTCCCGCGGCGCGCGCATCCCTCAGAAGCTCGATGCCCGTCTTGCCCGGCAAGCCGAGATCGAGCAGCACCACGGTGTAGCTCGCAGCCGCAATGGCCTCGCTGCCCGCGACGCCGTCGCGTACCCAGTCGACGGCATAGTCGGCGTCCTTCAACGCCCGCATGAGGCTGGTGCCGATCTGCACGTCGTCTTCGATCAGAAGGATTCGCATGGTGTGTCCTTCACTGAATTGAACCGGGTGCGCGGATATATGAAGCGTCTGACTAATTACACCATCCTTTCCCAAACATTTTAGATCGCCGAGAGCCAGCCGGCACGTTTACCAGGTTCGCGGTTCCTGAGCGTTGCGCTGCCTTCGCAGCGTACCGCAATGGCCTTGACGATCGAGAGGCCGAGCCCGCTGTCTTCGCTATCCGGATTCGCGTGAAAGAAACGGTCGAACACGCGCGGCAGCGATGCCTCGTCGATGCCCGGCCCGGTATCGACAACCTCCACGCACACCGTCCGATCCGTCACGCGCATTGCAGAGGCCGATCGTGCCGCCCTTCACGCTCACTGTTTCCTAACTTTGCCGGCCCAATATCGAGTCATACCAAGACTGACCGGCGTTCGACACACCGCGCCGGTTCGGCGATTCCTCAATGGAGATAGTCACCATGTGCAAGCATATTCTCGTAGCCGTGGGCCCGAGCTGCAGCGACACGGCGCTCGCCACCGGCATCGCGCGAGCCCGCGAATGCAACGCGCGTCTCACGGCGATCCACGTCATCGACTCCGCTCCGTGGTGGGCCGGGGGCAACGTCGATTGCTACGGTGGCGACGCGCTGCCTCTGGCCGAGCAACTCGCCCGCGTGATCCAGCGGCGCAGCGAAACATTGATCGAAGATGCGGGCATCGAAGGCGCGTGGCAGACAGTGACGCTGCGGCGCGACGGAATGAGCATAGGGCGTGTCATCGCGGAGGCGGCGAACCGGTTCGACGCCGACCTGATCGTGCTCGGGCCCCGCAAGCACACGTTTTTTGGTCTGGGGGCCAATCATGTGCGCAACGCCGTTTCCCGGCATACCGCTTGTGAAGTGTTGATTGCGTCGCAAGGTCCCACCGGGGAAGCGGCCGGACTGGCGGTTCGCAGCGCGTCGGACCGTGTGCACAGCAACGCGTGAGGCGGGTTCGCTGAATCGTCCACGGTGATAGTTTCTTCAGTCAGGCCCACGCCGCGCTGTTCGCCGGGAGGCTAAGCGCGGCGGAATCGAGTGACTTCATGGACGCTCGCACGCATGCCCGAGCGCATCCTGTTGCGCATTGGTCATTGCAGCGCGGTGGATGCAGGCGGTGTGGATGCCTGAGCGGCGGGCGCTTCGATACGCGTTGCTATCGAAGCGTTGTCGCGCGAGCGCGCGCTGATGCGTCTGGTTTTGCCGGAGTCTTGTGCCGCCGCCGCGCGAGAGCGACGCGCGGTCATCGTCCCTTGCGACCTGGCAAGGTCACACGGGGTGCGGCGACGAGGACGCGCCGCGCGTCCTCACATCGATTGATTCGACGAATCGACGCTGTTCACGCCCTGTCCCGTGCCCGGCGCCGTAGCCGCATCGCCGACCAGGGCCGAATAGCTCGATACGACAGGCTCCGCAAACACCGGCGGCGGCGCGTCCGGCGGAAGCGGCGCACGGCCGATGGCTTGGGGATAGACCGGCAGGGGAGGCGCGGACTGCGCCGTCGAGGCGACGGGAAACACGGGTCCGCCGACAATCCCCACGCCGACGAACATGTGCGCCTGCGCCGCCGTCACCAGACCGGCGCTCAGCGCGGCGGCCACCATGATCTGCTTCATCGCTTTCATCTCGTTCTCCTGTTGGGCTGGATTCGCCGCGGGCCTGTTGCCTCGCTGCATGACTACAGTGTGCTTGCAGAAAGTGAGGGAAGAATGAGGAGCCGCGCCCTGGCCGCTGGCGTCACGACACGCGGCATGAAACCGAGGCCATGGGCCCGGCCGAACGCCGCGCCGCGCCGTTGCGCGCGGCTGTCGTCGGCAGGCCGAGGTGGTGGAAGGAGAAGGTCACGCCGTCGCGCATCAACACGACTGCTGCGGTTTGAATGGGTGCAGAGCTGGCGGCTGCATCCGCCGCGGAACGCGCGCGGCGGATGCAAGTCGCATTTCAATAGCGCGACCGCTGCCGGTCCGCGTAATCGGACGCATCCGTGGCGGCTTGCGGCCAGCAATCGAAGTTGTCCGTTTCGAGCCGGCGCATCCGGTGTTCGAGATCGGCGAGATCGCTGGATGCGGCCAGATAATCATCGCGCCGGTGATCGCGGACATAAGACGTGGCGTTGTGAAGAACGTCGGAAAGGTATGCAAACATGATGGACTCCGTTATGTGTGGAGACGGTTCGCCGGTCGCGTCAGGCGTCTTGCGAGTCGGCCCGGTTGAGACGGCCGCCGCGCCTTTTGCGGGCACTGCGCGGTTCGTCGACACAAGTAAAGATAGTCGTCGAGAATGAGCGGAATATGAGGACAGTGCCTCGCGGCAGGGCGATGCTCCGCAAGCGCGCGATGCGCGAGCGTGAGGACCCCTCGCGATGCCAGAGCACGTGGTCTCCGGCCGTTCGCGGAAGCCGGTTCAGCGAGCCACCGCGCGGCCGGACTGAGCGGTGTTCGAAGATCGTCAGCCTTACAAGCAGCTATGGATCAGGCCACAAACACTCGAACCGGAGGGCGGACATCGGTTGCCGGATGGAAGAAATCTTCAGTAATTCGTAGGTAACATTGCCTGCGTGAAGTGTCCATACACTCAATGACTGGCTCGCCTCGGAGTAAGTCATGTCACCCCCGCCGCTCGCATTCGCGATCAACTCGATCCATGGTTTCGAGCTGACGGAAGATGGTCAATACCTGATGCTGAAGAGCAATCAGCCGGATCGCGTCGCGCTGCATTGCTCGGTCATGCACGAACTCCTGGCGGCCCTGTCGAACGCCATCGGCTCCTCCGAGCGCATTCGCAGCAAGAAAAAGAGCGTGAAGTTCGCGATGCCCTGCGAAGCATGGGCGCTCGGCAAGGACGCGGGCGGGGCCCCGTATCTGATCTTTACGTTCCGCTTGCCCGGCGGCGCGGAATTGTCCTTTCAACTGCACCGGAACCAGGCACTGCAGTTGAGCGAAGTGCTTGCGCTCGTCACGGGGCTCGCCAAAGCCGGCGACATCTCCGGCTTCAGTCTGCAATAGAACGAATCACCTGGCCACTTGCGCATGCCGTGTGCCGTCGTCAGGAAGAACGGCGGCGGCTTTTCGTGCCGAGTCGAATTTCCCTTTTACCTATCTCTGCATGAAGGCAAAAATCCTCTGGTCCTGCTGCTCGAGGGCACTGGCACTCGTTGGTCTGGGTGTGACGGCGGTCTCGGCGAACGCCACCGACTCGTTCGTGATCGCCGATATCCGCATCGAAGGCTTGCAGCGCATCGAGCCGGGTTCGGTGTTCGCCTACCTGCCGATGAAGCAGGGTGACACGTTCACCGACGACAAGGCATCCGAGGCCATTCGCGCCCTTTACGCAACGGGCTTCTTCAACGACGTGCAGGTCGCCACGCAGGGCAATGTCGTCGTGGTGCAGGTGCAGGAACGTCCGGCGATTTCGCAGATCGACTTTGCCGGTCTTCATGAATTCGACAAGGACAATCTGACGAAGGCGCTGAATTCGGTCGGCTTGTCCCAAGGCCGTTCATACGACAGGGCACTCGTCGACAAGGCCGAGCAGGAATTGAAGCGCCAGTACCTTACGCGCGGCTTCTACGCGGCGGAGGTCACGACCACGGTCACGCCGGTGGACCGCAACCGCGTGTCGATCCTGTTCTCGGTGGCCGAGGGCCCGAGTGCGAAGATCCGCCAGATCAACTTCATCGGCAACCAGGCGGTCAGCACGAGCACGCTGCGCGACGAGATGCAGCTCTCCACGCCGAACTGGTTTTCCTGGTACACCAAGAACGACCTGTACGCGAAGGAAAAGCTGACAGGCGATCTCGAGAACGTCCGCTCGTACTACCTGAACCGCGGCTATCTCGAGTTCAACATCGAATCGACGCAAGTCTCGATCTCGCCGGACAAGAAGGACATGTACCTGACGATCTCGCTGCACGAAGGCGAGCCGTACAAGGTGAACAGCATCAAGCTCGCGGGCAATCTGCTCGACCGCGAGGCGGAGCTGAAGAAGCTCATTACGGTCAAGCCGGGCGAGCGGTTCTCGGCGGAAAAGCTGCAGGCCACGACCAAGGCGATCGTCGACAAGCTCGGCGAATATGGCTACGCGTTCGCGCAGGTCAACGCGCAGCCGAGCATCGATCAGGCGAACCACACCGTCGATATCACGCTGCAGGTCGATCCGAGCCGCCGCGTGTACGTGCGCCGCGTAAACATCGTGGGCAATACGCGTACGCGCGACGAAGTGGTGCGCCGCGAGATGCGTCAGCTGGAAAGCTCGTGGTTCGACTCGACCCGCCTCGCGCTGTCGAAGGACCGCGTGAACCGTCTCGGCTACTTCACCAACGTCGAGGTGACCACCACGCCGGTGGAAGGCACGAACGACGAGGTCGATGTGAACGTGGCCGTAACCGAAAAGCCCACCGGCGCGATCACGCTGGGCGCGGGCTTCTCCTCGACGGACAAGGTGGTGCTCTCGGCGGGCGTCTCGCAGGACAATGTGTTCGGCTCGGGCACGAGCCTCTCGGTGAACGTCAACACGGCCAAGACCTTCCGCACGTTGACGGTCACGCAGGTCGATCCGTACTTCACGATCGACGGCATCAAGCGCATTACCGATGCCTACTACCGCACCTATCAGCCGCTGATCTTCTCCACGGATTCGAGCTTCCAGATCGTCACCGTGGGTGCGGACACGAAGTTCGGCATTCCGTTCTCCGAGCAGGACACGGTGTACTTCGGTGCAGGCGTCGAGCAGAACCGGCTGCAAGTCGATTCGGCGACGCCGGCGAGCTACCTTGCCTACGTGAAGGAATTCGGCCGCGTGGTGAACAACATCCCGCTGACGGTCGGCTGGTCGCGCGACAATCGCGACAGCGCGCTCGTGCCGAGCCGCGGCTACTACACGCAGACCAATGCCGAATACGGCACGCCGCTAGGCAACACGACCTATATCAAGGTCGATGCCCAGGCGCAGTACTATTACTCGTTCGCGCGCGGCTTCGTGCTGGGCTTCAACCTGCAGGGCGGCTACGGCAAGGGGCTGGACGGTCAGACGTATCCGATCTTCAAGAACTATTTCGCGGGCGGCATCGGTTCGGTACGCGGCTATGAGCCGAGTTCGCTCGGTCCGCGCGATGCCACCACCGGCGACCCGATCGGCGGCTCGCGCATGGCGGTCGGCAATATCGAGCTGACGTTCCCGCTGCCGGGCACGGGCTACGACCGCACGCTGCGCGTGTTCACGTTCTTCGACGGCGGCAACGTGTGGGGCGACCCGGGCCAGGGCGGGACGACCACCGGTGCGAACGGTCTGCGCTATGGTTATGGCGTTGGTCTCGCGTGGATTTCGCCCATTGGCCCGCTCAAGCTGAGCCTGGGTTTCCCGCTGCAGAAGCACGAGGGCGACCAGTACCAGAAATTCCAGTTTCAGATCGGCACGGCGTTCTGAAGCGGGCTTCCGCTACATGCCGCTTCATGCCGTCGCCTCACGTCACTTCACGCCGCCTCGCGCTCGTTCGTCCATCGCCACAATTCCTTCGACGAGAGCGCCGTCGAGAACAGGAACCCCTGCAGTTCATCGCAGCCGATGCCGCGCAGGATGTGCGCCTGATGCTCGCTTTCGACACCTTCCGCCACCACGCGCAGGCCGAGTTCATGCCCGAGTTCGATGATCGCCTTCACGATCGCCAGATCGGCGGGCGCTTCGAGCATGTCATGCACGAACGCGCGGTCGATCTTCAGCCGGTCGAGCGGGAAGCGGTTCAGGTAGCTCAGGCTCGAGTAGCCGGTGCCGAAATCGTCGAGCGAAAGCCTGACACCCAGCCCGCGAATCGCCCTGATCGCGTCGACGTAGTTCTCGGCGCTGTCCATCAGCACGGTTTCGGTGATCTCCAGTTCGAGGCTCTCCGGCGGCACACGATGTTTCGCCAGGCTGTGCGACAGCACGCCGACCAGATCCGGGTCGCGTAACTGGATCGCGGAGAGATTGACCGACACGCGGATATCGAGCGCATCGGATTCGCGCCACTGCGCGATCTGCCGGCAAGCCTCGTCGATCACCCAGGCGCCGATCTGCACGATGAGGCGCGTTTCCTCGGCGACCGGAATGAACTCCGCGGGCGGCACCGCGCCGAGCTGCGGGCTCTCCCAGCGCAGCAGGCCCTCGACGCTCGCAAGCGCGCCGGTGCGCGCGTCGAGGCACGGCTGATAGGCGAGCCGCATTTCGTTGCGCTCGATGGCCGTGCGCAGGCACGCTTCGAGCGTGAGCCGGTAGCGCGCGTGCTCGGCCATGTCGGCGGAGAAGAACTTCACGAGGTTGCGCCCGGCCGCCTTCGCCTGATACATCGCGGCGTCCGCGTTCTGCATCAGCGTGTCGATGTCGCTGCCGTCGTCCGGATAGAGGGCGACACCGACGCTGCACGACACCTGCAGCGTCACGCCGCCCACCGCATGCGGCTCGCGCAGCAGCGGAATCAGGCGCTGGTCGATGGTGCGGGTGACGTCCGCGGCGTGGGTCACGCCGTTCAGGATCACCGTGAATTCGTCGCCGCCGAGACGGCTCACGGTGTCGTTGCTGCGCACGGCTTTCAGCAGCCTGCGCGAGACCGAGCGCAGGAGTCCGTCGCCGATATGGTGCCCCAGCGAATCGTTGATGTTCTTGAAGCGGTCGAGGTCGATGAACAGCACCGCGACGCGCCGGCGCGCGCGCCCTGCCTGGCTGATCGCGTCGCCGAGCCTGCTTGCGAAAAGCGCGCGGTTCGGCAGTTCGGTGAGCACGTCGTGCTCCGCGAGGAACTGGATGCGCGCCTCGCTCTTCTTGCGGTCCGTGATGTCGATCAGCGTGCAGATGTAATGCGAGATGTTGCCGCGCTTGTCGCGCACGGCGCTGATCATGAGCCACGCGGGATAGTCGCCGCCTTCGCGGCGCCGCACCTGCGCTTCGCCGTGCCACGTGCTCTTGCGGTCGATGCTCGCGAGGCCCGGGATCGCGCCGCCGTCGGCGCCGTGATCGCCTGTGCCGCCGAAGATGAAGGAGGGCGGCTTGCCCGCCACGTCGTCGATGCGATAGCCGGTCGCGCGATAGAACGACGGGTTCGCCGTGACGAGCCGGGCCTGTCCGTCGAGAATGACGATCGCTTCGGACGACGCCTCGAACACCTTGCCCCACAGCTCCAGGCGCTGCTCCATGAGCTTGATCTGGTTGATCGGGGTGAACGCGGTCAGGATCGCGTCGCGGCCCTGGAAGTCGAGCCGCCGCGCGGAGAGCATCGCCCATGTCGGCTGGCTGGTGCCTTTCCAGTGCACCTCGAATTCGTCGATGGCATCGTGATCGGAGAGCTGCTGGAAAAAGCGTGCGCGCGTCGACGAGTCGAGGCTGAATGCCCACGGATCGGTCGCGCAGCCGTTGAGCCAGAAGAGGCCCGGCTTGTTCGCATGCAGGACCTCGTGGCCCGGGATGGCCGTGACGACCATCGGCACCGGCGTGGCCTCGACGAGCGCATACTGCGCGGCGGAGGCGCGCGCCGTTGCGGCAAGCTCCTTCTGGACATCGCGCTCGCGGTCGAGTTGTTCGAGCATGTCGTTGAAACCGCGCACGAGCTGGCCGATCTCGTCCTGGCTGTGCCATGTCGCGCGCTGCGAATGGTCGCCGGTGCGCCGCACGGTGTCCATCACGCCCGCGAGCTTGCGCAGCGGCCATGAGATCTGCTGCGCGACGAAGTACACCATGGCGAGGATCGTGCACAGCAGAAAGAGCGCGGTGCCGAGATGCAGCCACATCCGCGAGAAGAGCCGGTGCACGCGGGCGTGCAGCAGGCTGTCGAGATGCTCGCCCGTATTGCGCCACGCTTCGTTCACGCTGATCACGAGCGCCTGTTGCGCGGCATCGACGATGGAAAGCATCGCTGCGTCCGCCGGCTCGTTGCTGTCCACGACGATGCGCGCCGCATGCCGGAACGCTTCCACCGCCGTGCGCATCCGTTCGACCGACGGCGCGAGTGCGAGCTCGAGCGCGTGGTTCGCCGCGCCCGCCTCGACGAAGTCCGAGCGCAGGCCCTGAAGCACCGCGTCGAGCTGCCCTTCGAGCACGAGATAGCGCGTGCGCACTTCTTCGCGCGAACGGGCCGTGACCGTGCCTTCATGCAGCTGGCGGCCGATGCCGTTGACCGAATCGAGCAGGGCGGGGTAGCGCAGGATCGACTGCGACATCGCGTAGTAGCTGTCGAGGTCGGGATCGAGAATCAGGTTCGACTGGTTGCCGATGCGGGTGATCAGTTCGCGGCAGGCATCGAGCGCGGCGTTGGCGGTGGCGGGCCTGGGCACGCTCTCGCGCGCCATCGCCCCGAGCGCTTCGCGCACGCGTTCGTTGAGCGCGGCGCTTTCCATGTGGTCGCCGTAGCGGCGCTCCGACTCGGCGAGATTCGCCTGCGTTTGCGCAATGCGCGCGGGCTGCGGAGGCTGCCCGGCGCCCGCGAGCGCGACGTCCACCAGCGCGTCGCGCACGGTGCGCACATACGCGTTGCCGACGATCTCCTTGTTGGAGAAATCGATGGCCAGATACTTTTCGTGGATCAGGATGCCGCTGATGTAGATGACCGCGCTCAGGTCGAGCAGATAGATGAGCAGCAGCTTGCGGCCGACCCGGAGCCTCGCAAGAAACCTGAAAAACGGATTGCCCTTCATAGGGCGCGCCGCCGCCGCACCGGCGGACTGACGTTTCGATAACGCCTCACCATCGACCTCGCTGGAATAGTCGTGCATCTGCTTTTCTCAGAGAGAAAAAAGCATTGGATAACATGGCTATCGGCAGAAAATTATTGATATTTATAGTTTGATTATCTTTCACTATCGTGGTGCGGATTTGTGCCTTTGCGGTGCAGGAAATCAAGCGGACCGAACAGGCCATTCGACGGCTTTTAGCGGGTAATTCGATGTCTTTACGGACATCGAATATTCAAGCTTTCAAAAGAAGGCTTGATGAACTGGCCGGGAAACTCCATGGAAAGAGAAGGCCGGATTTATCCATGTCACCGGCGCTGACCTGACACGCGCCATGCCCTTGACGCGTGGCGCGTTTGCACCGCATTAGCCGACACGGCCGCTTTCCTGCTGGCAGAAAACGTTGTCTTCTTGGCCAGGTTCGACGCTCTTCTTCGATTGAAAGAGACCTGTCGGCCATCGATACTTTGACCGTGGCACTTGCACTGGCGGCATCTCCAGCGCGCGACACCGCAGATCGAAGAGCGGTTCGCATGCAGTGGTCCGGCGAGAGCAAGTCACGCACCCTCTAACGCAGCCTTGCCCGGTCCTGAGCGGCGAATGGCACGACCGGGCACATCACTGGAGCAGCAAGCATGACGACTATTGCCGGTATCAGGATTCCCGACAGCAAGATGGCGCGCGAAGCGACGCAGCTCGTTCGCGACACCGAATCGGATTTGCTCTTTCATCATTCGACGCGCGTGT
>NZ_JFHC01000118.1 GCF_000698595.1 Caballeronia glathei
AGAATTAGTATAAACCCTTATTCGAAATTGACAAGCGGCGTGGAAGATTCGCCCTCGTCAGCGTTGCAATTTTTCAACACCCGAGGGTTCCAGTGCGGCACGCCTTCACGCATCGATGCTCGATTGAGCACTTGACCCGTATCGAGCAAGCAGAAGCAGTGGCCTTCGAAGGCCGCTTCTTGTGCGGCCTGGTCTCACGTAATCGTTGGGAAATCGAAGATTGGATCGTGCGGTCTCATGTCGTCGGCCTTGCCCGCGCGATTGGGTTAGCCATTTAACAGCCAATCGTCAGACTTATTGAGGCAGGGAAGAAATTCAGGCCATCGCGCGGGAGATCTCGGTCACGTTTGAGTCGGGCCGGTCTGGCACCGACTGCGTGGGCAAGGCATGCGCTGCGACGTCGGTTTGTGCGGGTTCTGCCTCGATCGTCAGCATGCGGGCCACGCGCTTAAGCGTGCCGTTCAGCGCCGCGCGTGGGCCGAGTCGGATGGTGCCGCAGTAGAAGATGTCGCCAGTGACCTGTCCGTTGATCTCGAGAGAACCGCGTGCGTGGACATTCCCATCCACGCGCCCGTCAATTCGAACGTGCTCACCCTGCGCGCTGCCCTTGATCAGACCGCCTTCGCCAACGTGCAGAAGGCCCTGGGTCGAGATCAGTCCGCCGTCGCAAAGCCCGAAGCAGCTGATGCCGTGATCGACGATGATGTTGCCGGTGATGGAGCAGCCCGCGGAAATGAGCGTGATGTTGGGTTTCGTTTTCAAGGTGGCAACTCCTAGAACATTTGCACTTCGGTCGAACCGGCACGGTTCGTCGGTGCGGGCTTTGCTATGTCAGCGTCAGCAGCCTGCTCAGCGCGAGGCCGCGACACATGGTGGCGGACCGCACGCGCGGGCTTGGGCGTATCGGCGACGGCGCTCGTCGGCGCGCTCGCCTGAGTCTGAGCGGACGTCGGCGGGACTGCGGCCGCGGGTGCAGCTCTCGCCTGGGTGTTGGGCTGTGTGGTGGGCTGAGCGGCCGGCGCGACTTGCTTAGACACCGCTTGCACGTCGACCGGTGCTCCGGGTTGCGGGGAGACGACTGGCGCAGTGGCCGACTGCTGGGCTTCGCCTCGGTCTGTCGACGCACGGCGGATCGGCGATGCGGCCGCGAGTTGCGCTTCGGAAGACAGTGCGGCCGGGGCCTTCGGAGCGTCGGAGACGGCCGGTGCGCGCATTGATGCGCGAAATTGCTCGGCCGTTAATCCCAACGACGAAGCGGTGCCGAAGTCGCGCTCGCTCAGGCCCGGCGCTGCGGCAACCGGTCGAGCAGGCGTTGCGTCGATCTCGCGCGAGCTTGCCGACAGCTGCTCGATTCGGGGGGGCGATTTCGGCTGCGTTGTGGTCGACGCGATCGCGGGCGCCGGCTGAACGGTGGTGTTATCGCCGCGGTGCGTTCTGTACAGCGACGCGGCGCCCATGCCTGCCATGCCAACCAACACGGCGACGGCCACCGCAATGACGCTGCCGCGAACGAGCGGACCCGCTTGAGCCCATCTGGCGCGCGCCGTCGGCGCATCGTCGACGGCCAAGTCACCGGGGGCTGGGAGAGCCGCGAGTTGGCGCGGCAGGTCAATCACCATCGAATCAGGTGCGAACTGTGCGTGCAGCCGCTGAATTTCATGGATATCCATTAGAGGTGCCTCTTCTCGTAGTCATGCGTTCGAGCGTATCCGGCGCGCGGGCTTGTCAAGCGTTCGCCGGACGCAGGGGAGCCGACGCTCAGTGGCGTCGGTCAGTGCGCGTTGTCTGGATTGGGGAGCAGCTCGCCTTCAGGCGCGTAACGGTCGTTGTCCGGCATGCAAAGAAAGGGAATCTGCTTGATTCGCGCCTGGGCGCTGTCGAGCGCCAGTTTGCGCTGGTGCGGCATGAGGGACCGCGCGAAAAGCGCTTCCAGCGTCTTCACGAACAATGCGTCGTACATGGTGAGCAAGCGAACCAACCGGCCCGAGAGAGGATGCTTGATTTCGAGCGTCACCGATTCGGCAGACATCGCCGCGCTTCGGCCGTGCAGCTGATGGGCCCACGTCAGAGCCTTCTTGAAGAAAGCCTCGGCGACGCGGAACTCAGCATCGAGCGCTACGAGTTTGCCGCCGCGCGCGAGTGTCATCTTGGCCGCGCAGAAGTTGTAGTCGGCGCGACAGAACTCGCGCGCGAACGCCGAGTAATACTGCAGCTCGGTCTTCGCGAGGGTGTCGCCATGGATGCGATCGAGCCGCGAGTCGCTCGTCAAGCGCTTGAGCGGGCGCAGGCCGCTCTCGACGTGGCCGTCGTTGGGCAGTGCAATGTTCCGTTCTGGATCAACCCCTTCGGGTGTTTCCGTGTCGAAGCCAGACATAAGTGTTCTCGGATGTGTTCTCTCCAGTACACATTCTCATTGATTAGACAAAAGACAAGGCGGCGAAAGCTATACAGATTTCGCGAGCTTTCCAGTACACGCCGGGACTTTTTCCCCCAATACTTCAATTCATACCCCGCGTCTCTGACGCATCGACCTCGACTCCAAGCCCGGAGTCCATCTTCTCTCTCCAAGTCGTGCCCAGGCGGTTTCTGTAGGCATGCTCCGACCGGATAGCTACCGGTGTGGAAATCTCCCTTGTGCTGAGTTTGCTCGCTACTTACTCCCCCATTTCAGCCGTGATACTCGTACCAGGCTCGCATTCATTTGCGCCGGTACATCGTTCGAACCCAGGTTTTCGGGTGTTCTCTCTCCAGAGCCTGACTGGGTAGAACGATCGAAGTTGGCTGATCCGTGATTCCTGCGGCGGAATGTATTTTCCGAAAAGGGCTGTTGCGCGGCGTGACCATGCCGCGCGAGGACGACTTTACGTCCTCTGACTGAGCGAACCGGCTTCCGGTCGCTCCCTGCTCGCCACGTCCCCGGAAGGGACGTGGCGTGTAGGTCTCCATCTATTCGATTTCACGAAGCTCGCTCCATCACGGGGGCGGGCTTTTTTTTCGTCCGTGCCCGTCACGGATCTCTTAAACGGGGGTGCCTATGCTGTTGGGAAACCGTCTGAATCAGCGTATCGCCGAGACGATCAAGGAACAGATCGCTCACGAACGCGTGCAATCGAACACCGACACCGCTGAATGGCGGGCCCGGTGCGAGGTCGCTCAGGTTGCAATGTACAGCGACGCCGAGCGCACCACTTTCATCCATCACATCACCGAAAAGCGAGGAGTCGATGCGGCCCGGGAGCTTCAGTCTCAGGCAGCGACGCTTCGTACTTCGGCAATCTTTTTTCTCGCGAGGAAACCCTCATGAACGCCGTCGTCCAGTTTCACGATTCAACACCGCGGAGCCTCGTTGAGGAACGTGCCCTCCGTCCTCCGACAATCGGAAAGATTCGCCCGGGTATCAAGGTACTCACCCGCGCGGCTCAGTCCAACGAGCAAGCGGTCAAGCTTTACAGCGAGATGGTCGCTGCCGGCGACTCGTTCGACACGATCGGGCAAGTGATCGAAACGCGTTGCAAGATCAGAAACCCGCTCGTCCCGAAAAACACCTCCTATTTCACCTGCCGTCGTTCGGACTTCTCGAACCCCGACACCGCCGATGAGATCCTCAAGCTGTACGGCGAGGATCGCGAAGATGGTCGAAAGCTCTTTCGCTTTCCGGTGATGTTCGCGTTCGACGACTGGCTGCGCAACGTACCGAACCAGATGGCCGTCTACGGTACCTCTGGCCGGCAGTACTTCTCGGAGTACGGGCCGGACGGTCGACGCTACTGCAAGACGTATGCACCGGTGGAGCGTGATCCGCGCGCGCAACGCGCACGGCGGTCCTTCGGCGGGAGAATGGTGATCCACCGCCAGGACGACGACATACCGGACGGCATCTGCGACCCGCACGCCTGTCCGCAGTATCAGGATCGAAAGTGCAATTTGTCGGCGACCTTTTTCTTCGTCATTCCGGAGATCAAGGGGCTGGGGCTGATCGAACTGCCGACCAACTCCATCTACGTCCTGCAAAAAGCGTACTCTGCGATGCAAACTGTGTCGCTCGCGCGCGGGCGTCTCACTGGCACGCGATTTTGGCTCTCGAAGCGAGAGTTCGAAATCATGCGCATTGACGAGACCGGACAGCCGAAGCGACAAAAGCAAATGCTCACGGTGCTCGATGCTGACATCGACCTGAGCGCGCTGCTCGACGGTGCCGACGATGCGGTGCCTGCGCTCGAGGCAGCAAACAAGGCAGTCGCCCTGTTGGAGCCCACCGGTGAGGCGCATCCGCTCTCCGACGTCGCCCGCGCGACGGCAAGCGAGGAAGACGCAGGGACCGTCGATGCACAAGCCGAATCGTTCAGGCCTGACCCGAACGAAACGATCGAAGACAAGCGCCAACGCATGTCCGATTTGCTGCATAGGCTTGGCCTGAATGCGGAAGTTCGGCAGTTGGCGTTCAAAGCGTTCGGTTACGTTCGTTTCGGCAACGGTTGGCCGACTCGCTCGAACGACCTCGACGACATGAATGCACGACTGATCGAGGGGTTGGACGACCCCGACGCGTTGGATCGCGAACTCGAACAGGCGCTTCAGGAGGTGCGACCCGTCTAACTAGTCTTGGCAACCTAGTCTTGGCAAGTTTCACCAGCCCTTCGGGGCTGGATCTTTTCGTTTCTATCGGGTGCGAGAGTTTTTGAGTAGGCACGACTTTCTCAAACGCTTTCGACCGCACACTACGTGCATCGAATCACGTCCGCTTCGGCGGCCCATCTCCTGTTACCGCATAGGTTTTTCCAAATGCGAAAAGTCGGCAACGTCACTCTGTTCTTCGGCGCAGACGATGCGTTGAGCAACTGGCATCCTTGCCGCTTCTCGTACCACGGCGTGGATTTCTCGACGGTGGAGCAATTCATGATGTTTGCGAAGGCCAAGCTCTTCGCCGATGAAGACGCCGCGGCTGCAATTCTCGCCACGCGCCATCCAAAAGGGCAGAAGGCGCTTGGTCGCAAAGTCGTGGGTTTCGATCTGGCTCGTTGGGAGTCGAAACGCGAGTCCATCGTCTACGTCGGTTGCCGGGAGAAGTTCGTCCAGAATCCTGGTATTCGGTCGCTGCTCCTGGCGACTGCTCCGACTGAGTTGGTCGAGGCAAGTCCGTACGACCTGATCTGGGGTGTGGGACTCGGCGAGCGAGATGTGCGCATTACCGACAAGACTCAATGGCGCGGCCTCAATCTCCTCGGTAAGACGTTGATGAAGGTCCGCGACAACCTTACTCCCTAAACTTTCTACACGAATCAACCCATGCTGACCGACCAGAAGCAGATGCGCTGCGGCGGTTGCGGCGGGGAAACGTTCAAGGTCTTCACCGCCGACCGTTCGGTTCGCCTCGTCGTCCAATGCCAAGGCTGCATGAGTACGTCATTCATCGAACCTCAACCTGCGAAACTGCAGATTGAATGGGGTGAGGGTGACGGACGCATCACAGTGTTCTAATTTCTTCCGCGCGCCTTACCGGCGCTCAACCACTAAAGGCTGCCCTCGGGCGGCCCTTTTTCTTTTAGGAGGCGACGTGAAAATCGCTCATTTCTCAGACCTGCATTACTCGCCGGGAAACCTCGACGAGTCAGACCGATGCTTCGGTTTTGCAGTCGGTCACGCCATCGAGCTTGGCGTTGATGTCGCCGTCATATCGGGCGACGCGACCGACCACCGGCTCGACGCGCACGCCCCATCGCTGAATCGGCTTGCGCAAAAGGTTAGCCGGCTCGCAACATGGATGCCGGTTGTCATGTTGCAAGGCACGTTCTCGCACGAGCCCCGCGGCACGTTGCGGAACTTCTCGCTGATGGGCAAGGAGCACCCGGTCTTCGTCGCGGAACGCGTGCAGCAGGTCAGCTTCGGCGATGGGCAGTTCTTTGCTTCAAGCGGACCGGTTTTCGGTCCCGAGGAGCTTGAATCCGTTCTCGCGATCGGCGCGGATGTCGTATTCACTTGTCTGCCAACGGTCCACAAAGGCCAGTTGGCCGCGGCAGTCGGCGCGCAGCACGCTGCGACCGCGCTCGGCGACGTGTTGAGCGACTTTCTCGCGGCCGCTGGTCGTGTGAACACGCAACTTCGCGGAGCGGGAATTCGCACCGTTGGCATCTCGCACGGCACGGTCAACGGCTGCACGACTGAGCATGGTGTAACGATGGCGGGGTTCGATCATGAGTTCTCGCTCGGCGCGTTGTTCGAAGCGCAGTGCGACGCATTCATGCTCGGTCACATCCACAAGCACCAGCAGTGGGAGCGAGCCGGACGTACCGTCGCGTATCCAGGTTCCATCGGACGGTTTCACTATGGCGAGGAAGGCGCGAAGGGGTACCTGATTTGGGACGTGCAAGCCGGCAACGCCACGGCGTCGCTGATTGAGACGCCCGCGCGCGAGACGCTTTGCATCGACTTCGACGGGCCGCCTGATATGGCGCGTCTGGCCGAGATCGCAGCGGGCGCGAACGACAAGTTCGTGCGGGTGCGCTGGCAGGTCGACGAGGAGCATCGACAGGCGGTTGACCGCGATGCGATCGCGGCGCTTTTCTCAAGCGCTGCCGAGCTGAAGGTCGAAGCCCGGATCCTTCCGGTGACGCGCAGTCGAGCCCAGGGCATCAGTCTCGAAGCGACCGTCGATCGAAAGATAGAACGCTGGTGCGAACTGACGCAGGTCGAGTCGACACCGCTGCTCGAGCGCTTCCAACTCTTGGGGGGGAGCGACGCTGAGTCGATTGCTGCCGGTGTGTTGGCAAGGATCGAAGCTGTTCCCGCGACGGTGGCAGTCGTCGACCCGGTCATGTCGACCGTCCCTCTCGATGCGGTCGTGTCCACGGACGCCGATCATGTTGAGATGCCCGTGGCGACTGTCGAAATCGTTCCCCCGATCAAGAAGTCGTGGCTGGAGGACGACTTGTTCGCAGCGTAGTTCGCTGTCGCAAGTGGGAGAGGCCTGTTTGGCTCTCCCCGTTGAACACAAGCCGTGTTCCGATAGTTTCATGGCTATCGAAACGAGGTTTCACCGCGTCATAGACGCATCGAGTTGCTGTACCTGAGTTCAGCACCTAAGCGCAGCACCCTTTCTCAGCAGAATTTCTATCCATTTCACCCTGGCGGGGCGCGATCCCTTCCGGGGCGCACTCCGCCTTCTTCATTCCGGAGTGCAACCATGTTTGGTCTTTATCCTGCCGGTCCCGATTGGGTCCGCACCTTCGCGACAGTGAAGTTCTCCAGTCGCGACATTCAGCATTCGTTGGTCGATCACGCGGCGTTCACCGCCGCAATCGCCCATCAGCCGTTCGGCGAGCACCGCGGGGCAGTTTTGGCGCAGTTCGGCCACATGCTGTTGATGTCGGCGACGACTCCCGGCGCGAACAGTCTCGTCGTTACGCCGACGGTCGAAATGCAGCACCTGCTCTGGTCGTACCGTGAAGGGTATGCAACGCAGTGGTCGGGCATGGAAATTCGGAGCCTGACCGGATACCCCGACTGGGCCGAACTTCTCAACGGCGCGCGTCGCGAGTTCAACCGCGCCTGTCAGTTCGTGGAAGCCGCGATTGCTGGATCTCTGGCCGCCCCGCGTCTTGATGAGTCCGTCGGCACAGTCCACACGCCGTTTCCCAACGAGGACGACGATGCTTTCTATCAGGAGATGGCATCACTCTCGCAAGTGTTGGAGGTGCCGTCATGCGCCCTCTGAAACTGACGCTCGAAGGCTTCACAGGCATTCGGGATGGAATGAAGCGCGAGAGCGTGACACTGGATCTGGAGTCGTTGCCGGATGGCCTGATTGCGTTGACCGGCCAGAACGGGGCTGGGAAAACGACGATCATGGACAACCTGCATCCGTATCCCATCATGCCGTCGCGCGCCTCGAAGCTCTCGGTCGATGCGTTCTCGTACTGGGACCACATCTGCGGCACCAGTGCGCTGAAGGAACTCGAGTGGGAGCACGATGGCATTCGTTACCGCTCCTCGTTCACGTTCCGCAAACCCGGCAAGACAGGCAAGGCGGAGTACTACCTGGCCTATCGCGGGGTGGACGGTACGTGGCGCCCGGCGTCACTGCCGGACGGCACGGTGTCGGACGGCAAAGCGGAATCGTACAACCGTTGCGTGGAAGCGATCAACGGTTCGCTCGAAACGTTCTTCACGAGCGTGTTCTCAGCCCAAAATCGCCGTCCGCTCGCGTCTTACGGCGCGGGCGAGATCAAGACGCTGCTGGCTGAGTTGCTCGGCATCGATCACCTGAAGGCTTTGTCTGCAAAAGCAGGCGACGTCGCAAGGGTGCTCGGCAAGTCGCTCGATAGTGTCCAGTCGGAGCTTGCGACACTCGCTGGTAAGCGGCAGCGCAAAGCCGAGATCGAGAAGTCGGTCGTTGCGCAGGGCACTGCCTTGCGTACAGCGCGCGAGCAACGTGAGGGAGCACTCGAGCAAGCAAATAAGCTGACTCAGGAGCGGGCCACGCTTGCTGCGAAGCAAAGCGAGTCGACGTCGGTCGAAGCGCGGCAGCGCGAACTCGGTGTGCGCTGCGATGATCTGACCAAAGCGATGATAAACGCCGCTGACGACGAGCAAGCTGCAACCGTTCGGAGCCAGCAACGCGTCATCGCCTTAAACCGGACTGTCACGACGCATCAAGCAACGCTTGCTCGGCAAGACGCGATTCTGGGCGCGGCAGCAAAGCGCGAGGAAGCTGAGTTAGCGATCGCCCGCGAAGAAGCGAAGGTCGAATCTCTGCAACGGGTCGTTGGCGAGCTTGAGGCAAAGCAGACCACGCTCAATGCACTGCAGGTATCGCTTTCGAGTCTGATGAGCGAAGGTACGACTAAGGCCGCGCATTTTGACACGCTGAGCAAGCAAGCAGCGGTTGTTGAGCAGGTACCGTGTGTCGGGCACGCCATGCACTCGCAGTGCCCGCTGCTCACGCAAGCACTTCAGGCCAAGGCACAGGCCGACGCGCAGCGTATTTCCGTGGCGGATCTTCGAGCAAAGTACCGTGAGAAGAAAGTGCAGGCCGAGGCGCTGGCACCGGTTGCAGTCGAGCTCACTGCGAAGCGCGGCGAGTTGAAGACTGTGAACGACGCGATCGCTCGTGCACGGCGTACCTTGCAAGCAGCGACTGAACTCGCCGCGAGCAAGCCACTTCTGGACGCCGCAACGTCAGGACTTGAAGCCGCACAAGCGGACCTTCGGTCGATTACTGAGGAGACCGCGGGGCGTATCTCCAAGTACGAGACTGAAAAGGCCCGCATGGCGGCGGAGCTCGCGCGGATCGCTGAAGAGTTGACGCGCCTTGCTGCTGTCGATGTGACGGCCGCGATCGCGACACTGGATCGGAGCCTCGCGTCGAACCGGGAAACCGTGGCGGCGCTCGACGGACGAATCGAAGCACTGATTCGTTCGCAGAGTGTGTTGCAAGCCGAAGGTGAGGCGTTGGTGCTGGAGTTGGAGAAGTTTTCGGCGACGCAATTGCGCGCGGATCACCTCTCCGACGAGATCGCCCACTGGAAGCTGCTGGCCAAAGGACTCGGCAACGACGGTGTGGTGGCTCTCACCATCGATGATGCTGGCCCTGCGCTCACGCATACGGTCAACGAGTTGCTGCTCGCGTGCTACGGCATGCGGTTCACCGTCGAAATTCGCACGCAACGTGCGCTCGCAAGCGGGGAAATGCGAGAGGGCTTCGAGATCGTCGTTCATGACGCTGAGGCCGACAGTAGCAAGTCGGTTGCGGTGATGTCTGGCGGTCAAAAAGTCTGGATCAACGAGTGCCTGACGCGGGGCATTGCCCTGTATCTCGCGCAGAACACCGGTCAGCCGTACCAGACCCTGTTCAGCGATGAGTCAGACGGGCCGCTCGATCCGCAGCGCAAGGTGCAGTTCATGCGCATGAAGCGTGAGGTGCTGCGCCAGGGTGGGTATCAGCGAGAGTTCTTCATCTCGCAGACGCCCGAACTCGTCGCGGAAGCAGACGCCGTTATCGACGTAGAAGCGCTCGCGGACTGACGCTCAAATCGACCCTTGTGGGGAGTCGCCCCTTCAAGGGCGCTCCTCTTTTTCTACGCGCCCGTCCGGGCGCTTTTTATTTTTTCAAATATGGCAAACCTTCTCATGCTTCTGTTGGCGGCAGCCGGTAGTTCGTCCTGCAGCCACTGCCACGCGGCGGAGTCCTCTTATCTGGCCCGCCCGCCTGTGGTCGCCGACGGTCCGACGCGACCGACACAGCAGAAAGGGCTCGAGCGGCGCGCGGAGGGTCTTCCGCGCGTCCGGGAGCAGCGGATCTAGGTTTGGGTGACCGGTGACCGGTGACCGGTGGTCGGTGGTGGACCCACGCCATCGGACGACCCAGTTACGTTTCGAAAGGAATCAGTTCATCTATTGACCCGCGGGTTAGCGACCCGCCGGGGTCGCTCCGCAATCATTCTTTGTGGAGTTCGTTATGTTCGAAGCTGCAATCGTCGGTGCCCCCCCAGACGTAGGGCGCCACAGTTAATGCGACTAGGCGGATATAGAAATCATAGACTTACCTCGGGCGGCGCCACAAAGGCAATAAAATCGCGACAGCGGAGTTGCGACTGCCCTACAGCTGCGCCACAGTAGTAGCACTGCCAGGAGGGCGCTATGGCTGGCGTTTTCTTGCTTGGGTCCGGCGCTGGGGATGTAAGTCATCCGTCCGAGACCGGCCATGAAGCGTCATTCGCTCGCGGCGTGGTTCGGACGCACAGACCTCGGCTCGCTGAGCAATGAAGCGCACCGGGAATCTCGGAGACGGTTTTGCTGGAGTTACGCTGCCATCGGCATTCCAGCGATTTGCCCATAGTAGCGGTCTTCTGCTTCGGCCGGTGGGATGTTGCCGATCGGCTCAAGCAGGCGTCGGTGATTAAACCAATCCACCCATTCAAGCGTGGCGAGTTCAACCGCCTGCACGTTGCGCCATGGTGCGCGACGGTGAATAACTTCTGCCTTGTAAAGGCCGTTGATCGTTTCGGCGAGGGCGTTATCGTATGAATCTCCGACGCTGCCGACTGACGGTTCGATCCCTGCTTCGGCTAGCCGATCCGTATACCGAATTGAAACGTACTGCGACCCGCGGTCCGAATGATGTACCAAACGGTTACTTTCGGCTGGTCGGCGCTCATGCACTGCCTGCTCCAGCGCGTTCAACACGAAGTCGGCTACACCGCAAGCACCCCAACGGCTTGAACATCTGGACCTGTGAAGTCACTGGCCCAAGAAAATCCCGTCGGCTGCATGGCTATCTTCTGGAAGATGCCGCCGCGGTATTCGCCGATATTCCCCCCAACAATCCTTATCTTTCGCTACTCAAGGAAGGGTGAAGGATTTCTGAGAGTCCCTTGATGAGACCGCCGCCACAGTAAGATGCTGGTTCGCGCTACGTGGCTGCATTGGCCAGGCCTTCGCGCCATCGCAAGGCTTCGATCACGAGTGCCAGTGCCGGCGAAATCTGCCTGCGATTCGCGTAGTACAGGTGGTAGCCCGGAAACGTCGGCCACCAATCTTCCAGTACCGGCACCAGCCGGCCGGCGTCGATGTGCGGCTGCAGGATGTTGAGCGGCACGAAGGCAAAGCCCATGCCGTCCAGTGCCGCCTGAAGCATCAGGAATGTGTTGTTGAACGTGGTCTGGCCGCCCACGCGCACGTTGATTGCCTCGCCGTCCTTCTCGAAATCCCAGGCATACAGGCCACCATGGGTGGGCAGCCGCAGGTTGATGCAGCGGTGCCCGGCGAGGTCGTGCGGGGTGGCGGGCAATGGCTTACCTGCCAGGTAGGCAGGAGACGCCGCCACGGCCATGCGCAGATCCGGCGCGATGCGCACGGCGATCATGTCCTTGTCCACCCGGTCGCCCACTCGGACACCAGCGTCGAAGCGGTGCGCCGCGATGTCCGTGAACGCATAGTCCACACTGAACTCGATGTGGACGGCGGGGTAGTCCTTCAGCAGAGGGAGCAGCCGAGGCCAAAGCACGGTGGTGATGGCATGGTCGTGGGCCGTGATGCGCACCGTTCCAGCGGGTTTGTCGCGCAATGCCGTGAGCGATCCAAGCTCCAACTCGATCTCATCGAGCCGGGGCGCCACCGCATCCAGCAGCCGTGCGCCGGCCTCCGTGGTGGAAACGCTACGGGTGGTGCGCGTCAGCAGCCGCACGCCCAGCCGCGCTTCCAGGGCGAGCATCGCGTGGCTCAGCGCCGATCGGGACAGCCCCATTTGCGCAGCAGCGCGGGTGAAGCTGCGCTCCCGCGCCACGGCCACGAAGGCTTGCAGGTCGTTGAGGTCCTCTTTTGCCATTGGTGAATCCAGTGCACTACCGTATCCCGATTTTACAGTCTTCCCATCTAATCGACGCCCCTCTAAAGTTTTGGTTGGACAACCCTGGCATCTGAATTCGCGATCGCTGGCGTTGTTGGACAGGTCGCTGGCCGAGCCTGCGCATGCCCGGGCTGAGCCCTGGGTGCGCGTCATCGGGCGGCTGAAACGGCGCCTAGCCCCAACCACTTTCCGAACACCGAAAGGATCAACCATGGAACTAAAGCGCGCTGGATCGCAGCCGTTCGTCAGGGGGCCTGCCGAGTGGTTTACCGGCACCGTCCGCATCGACCCGCTGAACAACCCGCCCGCACCGGCTCGCGTGTCGTGTGCCGCCGTCACCTTCGAGCCGGGCGCGCGCTCGGCCTGGCATACCCACCCGCTGGGACAGACCTTGATCGTGACCGCCGGCTGCGGCTGGACGCAGTGCGAGGGTGAACCCATCGTCGAAATCCGTGCGGGCGATGTCATCTGGTGTCCGCCCGGGCACAAGCACTGGCACGGCGCCTCGCCGACCACCGCCATGACGCACATCGCCATCCAGGAAGCGCTGGATGGCAAGAACGTCGAATGGATGGAGCACGTCACCGACGAGCAGTACCTCGCCGGGCCCCCGCAAGGCTGAGCCACTTCACATCAGGAAAGGAAACCCATGCACATGCTCCTCCGACTCTCCCTATGCGCGGCGGCGCTGAACGCCACCGTGGCACGGGCTACCGAGCCGCAGGCCACCACGTCCGCCGCTGCGCAGCAGATCACGCGCGCAGGCGAGCAGCCCTCGGCCGCCGGCCCGGCCGAGTTCTTCACCGGGCGCGTGCGCATCGATCCGGTCTGGCCCGCCGACAAAAACATCAATGCGTCCGGCGGTCTGGTGACTTTCGAGCCCGGCGCGCGCTCGGCCTGGCACACGCATCCCGCCGGGCAGCGACTGGTGGTGACCTCCGGTGTCGGCCTGACCCAGGAATGGGGCAAGCCGGTGCAGGTCATCCGGCCCGGCGATGTGGTCTGGTGCCCGCCCGGCGTCAAGCACTGGCACGGAGGGGGCTCCAACACCGCGATGACCCACCTGGCCGTCACCGGCACGGTGGACGGCCAGAACGTTACCTGGATGGAGAAAGTCACCGATGAGCAATACAACGCCCGCTGAGCGCCGCCGCGCGCGCCTTCACTCTGGCGCACTGACCATCGTATTGGGCCTGGCTGCATTGAGCCCGGTAACCCATGCCCAGGAGAACAAGTCCATGAATCCAACATCCGCCGGCGCACCCAGCGCTTCCGAAACCCTCGACGCCCGCCAGCAAGCCATCGTGCCCATCGCGGCCTTCGCCGCCGCAGGCATCATTGGCAAGTTGAACGCCGCCCTGAACCAGGGGCTGGACGCAGGCATGACGGTCAGCGACGCCCGTGAAATCCTCGTACAACTCTACGCCTATGCCGGTTTCCCGCGCAGCCTCAATGCGCTGGGCGAGCTGATGAAGGTGCTTGACGCGCGCGAGCAGCGCGGCATCCAGGACGCGCCGGGCCGCGCGCCCAGCCGTCCCATCCCGAAGGGCGATGCGCTTTTAGCTGCGGGCACCGCCAACCAGACCAAGCTCTCGGGCGGTCCGGTCGAGGGGCCGCTGTTCGACTTCGCGCCCACGGCCAATGAATACCTGCGCGCCCACCTGTTCGGCGACATCTTCGAGCGCGACAACCTCGACTGGCCAAGCCGCGAGCTGGCCACCGTGGGCATGCTGTCGGCGCTGCCCGGCGCCGAGCCGCAATTGCAGGCGCACATGAAGATCAGCATGAACGTGGGCCTGACGGCCGGCCAACTGCGCCAGCTCACCCAGGTGCTCGCCGACCGCGTGGGAGCCGACCATGCCCGCCGCGCAAGCGAAGCCCTGGACCGGCATCTGGCAAGCCTTTCCGCCGGCAAGCAGTAACCCACTTGATGACGCGGCTGGGCTAGCCTGGCACAAACACAATGCCAGGGACCATGCATCAACCTTCGCCTACGGATCGCACGCTCCTGTCCTTGATGGCTTGCGTGTTCACCGTGTTTCTCGTCACGGGTGCAGCATTGCCGGCACTGCCGCTGCATATCCATGGCGACCTCGGATTCAGCGCATTCACGGTCGGCCTGGTCTCAGGCGGACAGTTCGCCGCGGCGCTGCTTTGCCGACTGTGGTCGGGATCGGTCTCCGACCGCAAGGGCCCCAAGTTCGCAGTGACCGCCGGCGCATCACGGCATGTGACACTCCCGGGACCGTATGTGAGGGGGGACGGTCCACTCCGGTCATTGTCTAGCAGCAGATCGCCAACGTCCGTTTTGGAGAAAGGCGAGCGGCCCATGTGGGCCGGTTTCGGGCGACCGCGTCGGGCAGT